>JADCGR010000026.1 GCA_020248905.1 Curvibacter sp.
AGGAATGAGCGGTTCTACCCTGGCCCAAAACTCATCCGACACCTCCCACGACTCGACACGCGCTTTGCCCATCGGCGCCTCCGAACGCCGCGCAAGATGCGGCTCGGGGCGCTAGTTTACTATTTACGGATAAGTTCTTAATATGAGGACAAACCCTATGACAAGGAAGAAGATCGAACCAACGCGCGCGTCTTCCCCTCCGGTGCGGGGACCGAGAGCGGCGACCTTTGGCAGGCTGCTGGAGACCGCGATGAAAATCATCCAGCAGGACGGTCATGTGCCATCTGTGGCCGAAACGGCAGCCCGCGCAGGCGTCTCGCGCGCCACGGCCTATCGTTGCTTCTCTAGCCGCAGCGCTCTGTTGACGGCGGTTATCGATGCCTCGCTGGGGAACGTGCGCAGCTACGCTTCGAATCTGCCGGATGCACGCGCACGTGTCCGTGCTCTGTTTCAGGAAACTTTCCCGCGCTTCAAGGAGTACGAACCGCAGATGCGCGCCGCTGCGCAACTGGCGCTTGAGCAGTGGGCGCAGGAGCGCGCAGGCCTGCTGGAGGAAACGCCCTATCGACGTGGTCATCGGGTGCACATCCTCGAGCATGCGCTGGCGCCGCTCAAGCAGGTACTGTCGGCCGCTGAGCATGGGCGACTGCATCGCGCCCTGTCCCTGGTCTATGGGATCGAGCCCTACATCATCTTCAAGGATATCTGGGGGGCTTCCGACCGCGAGGTCGAACGTATCGCGTTATGGATGGCAGATGCCCTGCTGCAGGCTGCGTTGCGTGAAGCTGGCATTCCATCGGCGCCAAGGGTGACGGCAAAGCGACCGCGTGTCAAGACCTTGCCACGCCAGTGAGGCCGCGTGGTCTTCGCCCCACACGAGCCTTTGACGAGATCATGGTGACGGCAGACTCAGGCCTGCGTCGGATGCGCTCAAGTCTTTGGCCGGACGCCGTAGGTTCGCATGGCAGCGTCAATCTGCGAGGCCTCGCTCACCTCATCGGGGTGGAGCCTGTAGCTCGGTGCGACGACAGCCTGAACTCGCGACGCTTCGAGCACGAAAACGCTGCGCAGCGGAAACCGCGGTCCGGCAAGAGGCAACAGCGGCGCCGCGAACGCTACGAAGTCGGGATCGTCGGGCGTGACATTGCGACATGGCCCGTAGACCTTGAACCCCTTCTGGACGAAGATGTCGATGAACGCGAGACATGCCTTGCCGGTGGCAACGACGTTGCTGGCCGTCGTGGGTGAGGCGATGTTCGCGATCACTACATGTCGATCATCAAGGATGCGCCAGACTTCCTTCGGCGAAACGTTCGGCTCCCCGCCAGCGTCTGCGGTCCCCATCCAGCACAGGACGCTTCTTCCGGCGGCGTCGCGCACGGCAGCGTTCAGCATGGCGCGGCGGCCCCGGTGCGCCGCGCGCGGCGAATGGCAGACGCGAGGCGGCAGCAGTGTCCCTTGGCCGTTGCCAGCCAGGACACCCGGGCAGCGCCGAGGCAAAGACCGATGCTCAAAAACATTCGTCCCGCTCGGACCCGCCGCCTCAACACTTCGTTCAAATTCGCCATGCCTCGCCTCCAATACGTGCCGCGCATTGTTACAACGCATGGGACGCTCCATGGTTGTCGTGAATCAAAGAAAGCTCAATGGGTGGGATCCAGACCGAGTTCCTGGATCTTGCGAGTGATGGTGTTGCGGCCGATGCCGAGTTTGTGAGCAGCCTCGATGCGGCGGCCCCGGGTGGTATCGAGTGCTGTCAGGATGAGCTTACGCTCGACCCGGCGGGTCAACTCGTCCCAGACGTCCGACCTGCCGCTGAGCAGCAGGCCCATCGCCTCCGCCTGCAGACCGCTTTCCCAGTCACTGGCTTGCACCGGTCCACCGGCCATGGGCGTCGGGGCCGAAGCACCCCCGGAACCTGCTGAATGCGATACGGCCTGGGCGTCAGCCTCGGCAACCACGATCTCGGGCGGCAGATCCTTAGGCTCGATGAGCTGGGCAGGCGCCATGACCGTGAGCCAGTGGCAGATGTTTTCCAGCTGGCGAACATTGCCCGGAAAACTGAAGCGCCCCAGCCGCTCCAGCGCCGAATCGGAAATGCGCTTAGGCTCGACCCCTAGCTGGCGCGCGCTCTGCTGCAGGAAATGGCGTGTGAGCATGGACACATCTTCGCGCCGCTCTCGCAGGGCCGGTAGCCGCAGTCGGATGACGTTGAGGCGATGGAACAGGTCTTCGCGGAAGACACCCTCCCGTACGCGCTGCTCTAGGTCCTGGTGGGTGGCGGCAATCACGCGCACATTGGCCCTCACGGCGCTGTGCCCGCCCACGCGATAGAAATGGCCATCCGACAACACACGCAACAGGCGGGTCTGCAGGTCGAAGGGCATGTCGCCGATCTCATCGAGAAAAAGCGTGCCTCCTTCGGCCTGCTCGAAGCGCCCGCGACGCATGGTCTGCGCGCCCGTGAATGCGCCCCGCTCATGACCGAAGAGTTCGCTCTCCAGCAGATCCTTCGGTATTGCCGCAGTGTTGATCGCCACAAAAGGGCCGTGGGCGCGCGGAGAATGCTTGTGCAGCGCCCGCGCGACCAGCTCCTTGCCACTGCCCGACTCACCAGTGATCAGCACCGTGACATTGCTCTGCGACAGCCGTCCGATGGCACGAAAGACGTCCTGCATGGCCGGAGCCTGGCCAAGCATCTCGGGCGTTTCGGCAATCGTCTCCTGCGCCACTTCCTCGCGCTGACTCTCCTCCACTGCGCGGCGGATGAGTTCGACCGCCTTGGGCAGATCAAAGGGCTTGGGCAAGTATTCGAAGGCACCACCCTGGAAGGCGGATACGGCACTGTCGAGGTCCGAGAAGGCCGTCATGATGATGACGGGCAGTCCGGGGTGACGCGCCTTGACCTTCTCCAGCAGATCCAGGCCCGAGCCACCAGGCATACGGATGTCGCTCACAAGCACCTGCGGGCCTTCGCCATCGTCATCGAGCGCGGCCAGAACCTCACGAGGATTGGTGAAACTGCGCACAGGCAGTTGCTCGCGCTGCAGTGCCTTTTCCAGCACGAAGCGGATGGACTGGTCATCGTCGGCGATCCAAATCGGCTTCATGTAGGCTCAACCCTCAGGTCATGCTGCCTTTCTCAGGGCAGCGGTATCAGTATCTTGAAATCGGTCCGGTTGGGCTCGCTTTCGCACTCGATCAGGCCATGGTGCTGCTGTATGAAAGTCTGCGCCAGCGTGAGCCCCAGCCCGGACCCGCCTTCCCGACCGGATACGAGCGGGAAGAAGATGCGGTCTCTGATCGAGTCCGGTACGCCGGGCCCATTGTCGATGACATGCAATTCCAGTGCCAGCTTGTAGCGCTGCTTTCCAAACGTCACCTGGCGCGCAATGCGGGACCTGAAAATGAGCTGGGCATCGCCGGCCGCCATGCGCTGGGCCAGCGCCTGGCAGGCGTTGTGCGCGACGTTGAGGACGGCCTGGATCAATTGCTCGCGGTCGCCACGGAACTCGGGAATCGACGTGTCGTAATCGCGCACCACACGCAGGCCCCGCGGGAACTCCGCCAGAATGAGAGAGCGCACGCGTTCGCAGACCTCGTGGACATTCACGTCGCCGACCACATGGGGTCGCCGATGAGGCGCCAGCAACCGGTCCACCAGAGTCTGCAGGCGATCCGCCTCGTGGATGATGACCCGGGTGTACTCCGCGAGCTGGCTTCCGATCTCCATCTCCAGCAACTGCGCCGCCCCCCGGATGCCACCCAGCGGGTTCTTGATCTCGTGCGCCAGATTACGGATGAGCTCCTTGTTGGCCTGCGCCTGGTCCAGCAGGCGCTCCTCGCGTTCCTGACGAGCCTGCTGCTCCAGCGGAAGCATCTCGATAAGCACGTCGCCAGCCTGGTCGGTCTGGGTGATGATCACATGCACCGGCATCGGATCCCGGCTGGGCCGCTTCACCCAGGCGTCATAGCGCAGGGCTGCAAATTCATTGGCACGCAGCCCGGCCAGCGCCTGCAAAAGTACCTGCGGTTCCGTGTAGTGAACTGATACATCGGATCCCTCAATCGAGCGCCGCGACGTGCCTAGCGCATCCTCGAGGGCAGCGTTAGCGTAAACAACGGCGCCATCCGCATGGACCACGGCCACAAGGGTGGCCAGCAGATCAAACGGCTGAAAGCGACTGGAAGAAGTATGCGACGGCCTCAAGCCGCCTATTTTGACTCAGAAGCGGCGGCCGACGAGGACAACCGGTCCAGCTCGCGCCGCAAGCCGGCCAGATCACTCTCGTTGCGATCCATACTGGCCTTGATCGAAGCCACGCGGTCGAGGTAGAGCTGATGGTTGCGAAACTCCGGGCCCATCTTCTCTGGCTCCCCGTTGTTGTACTCCCTGAGCAGCTCGGCCTGCCGGCTCTCGGCCCTGCGCAGCTCGCTTTCAAGGATCATGCGAGCGTCCGCGTCTCGCTGGCGCTGCTGTTCGCTCTGGATGCGGTTGATGGCCTGGCTTGTCGCCGCAAGCCGTACCGTATCGTTGGACCGAGGGGCCTGCACCACGGTAACGTTTCCACTCTCGATAGCCTTGCAACCCTTCTGGCCGGGCGGCACGGTGTTGGTGTACTCATTTCCGCAACGGTAGATGCGGCTCTGGGCTTGGGACAGGCTGGCACAACCCAAGGCGGCTACGAACAATGTAGCAGTCAAAGTCGTCAGGGCAAGCTTTCTCATGGGGAACTCCTCGCACTCTCATGCAGGGTCGGTCGGCCAGTATCTCAATTTTCGGCCGGAATGCAAAGCCCTGCCCTGCCCTGAATCCGTCCTGAAACAAGAAAGGACGGCCGGGGCCGTCCTTTCTCGCGACAGGCTGTAACGAATGACAGTCTGTGGTCGCCTTACAGCGAGTAGTACATGTCGTACTCGACCGGGTGAGGCGCCATGCGGAAACGGGTCACCTCCTGCATCTTCAGCTCGATATAGGCGTCGAGCATGGAGTCGGTGAAGACACCGCCCTTGGTGAGGAAGCCGCGGTCCTTGTCCAGGTACTCAAGCGCCTGGTCGAGGCTGTGGCAGACCGTCGGGATCTTGGCATCTTCCTCGGGCGGCAGATGGTAGAGGTCCTTGGTCGCCGCCTCGCCCGGGTGGATCTTGTTCTCGACACCGTCCAGACCCGCCATCATCAGGGCGGAGAAACACAGGTAGGGGTTTGAAGACGGGTCTGGGAAACGCGTCTCGATACGACGACCCTTCGGGTTGGCCACGAACGGAATACGCACTGACGCGGAGCGGTTGCGCGAGCTGTAGGCCAGCTTCACCGGGGCTTCGAAGCCGGGCACCAGGCGCTTGTAGCTGTTGGTGCCTGGGTTGGTGATGGCGTTCAGGGCCCGGGCGTGCTTGATCACCCCGCCGATATAGTACAGGGCGAAATCACTCAGGCCGGCATATCCGTCGCCGGCGAACAGGTTCTTGCCGTCCTTCCAGATCGACTGGTGCACGTGCATGCCGGAGCCGTTGTCGCCGGCGTAGGGCTTGGGCATGAAGGTGGCGGTCTTGCCGTAGGCGTTGGCCACGTTCCAGACCACGTACTTCAAGACCTGAGTCCAGTCAGCGCGCTCAACCAGCGTGCTGAACTTGGTGCCGATTTCGTTCTGGCCGGCGCCCGCCACTTCGTGGTGGAATACCTCGACCGGGATGCCCAGGGACTCGAGAATCAGAACCATCTCGGCGCGCATGTCTTGCGTGCTGTCGACCGGGGGCACGGGGAAGTAGCCGCCCTTGATGGTGGGGCGGTGACCACGGTTGCCGCCTTCGAGCTGCTTGCCGCTGTTCCAGGGGGCTTCGTACTCGTCGATAGCAAACATCACGTTGCCGGGCTCGTTGGACCAGCGCACACCGTCGAAGATGAAGAACTCGGGTTCTGGACCGAAATAGGCGGTATCGCCAATGCCAGAGGCCTTGAGGTAGGCCTCAGCGCGTTTGGCGATGGAGCGCGGGTCGCGGTCATACGACTTGCCGTCGCTGGGCTCGACCACGTCGCATTGCAGGAACAGGGTGGTTTCTTCGAAGAACGGATCGATGTTGGCGGTGTTGGGGTCGGGCATGAGTTGCATGTCCGAAGCCTCGATACCCTTCCAGCCAGCGATCGAAGAGCCGTCGAAGGCATGGCCACCGGTGAACTTGTCTTCGTTGAAAGCGGAAATCGGCACGGTCACATGCTGTTCCTTGCCACGGGTGTCGGTGAAGCGAAAGTCAACGAACTTGACCTCGTTCTCCTTCACCATCTTCATCACGTCGGCGACGGTCTTGGCCATCTGATACTCCTGGTTGGAAGGTTATTGAAAGTTACGCTAACCGGTGAATGCAGTTTTTGTGCCAATCGGGATTGCACCGGTGGGGGCGGCCCTAGGCTATTTTGCCCTCAGTTACGGGCGCTCAGCGCCCCGGGAGAGTCATTGGGCAAATATTGATCCAACAAAATCCCAAAATGGTGCGATCAACATGCACCTATATAGTGCGCTACAGGTTTCGCACCAACTCGGGGCCAAGACCGACGCCATGCTGTCGCAAGCCAGCGAGCAAGCTGGTGTAGGCCGGGGCGACCCGTTGCGGCTCGCCTTTGACACCCAATTCAATATGTCGACCGTGCTGCGGGTGATCGACACTGGGCAGGCTGAAGACCTTGACGCCCGGGTGAGCGGCCTCTATGGCTTCCATGAGTGGCGTCAAGGTCGCCTCCATGGCGCCGAAGACGATGACCGACTGTTCCAGCCATGCCGCGCTGCGGAAAAGGTGGGCGTACTGGGTGTCTAGGACCCACTCGATCATCGGCCAGGCCATGACCGGAAAACCGGGTACGAAATGCACCACGCCCTTGCCGCCGGGAGTTGTGCAGCTGAAACCGGGTATCTTGTTGTATGGATTGGGAATGATGCGCGCGCCGACGGGAAACACCCCCATATTGAGCCGGTGCACGTTATCAGCGCGGTTGGGTTCGTAGGGCTGCCCCTGCTCGCGCGCGACGTCCTGCATGCGTTCGCGGATCAATGCCTCGGCCTGCGGGTGCAGGACGAGCTCGCAGCCCAGCGCCCGCGCAGCGCATTGGCGCGTGTGGTCATCCGGGGTGGCACCGATGCCGCCGCAGGAAAAAACAATCTCGCCCGATCCGAAGGCGCGCTTGAGCGTGGCCGTGATTAGGTCAGGATCATCTCCGACGTATTCAGCATGAGTCAGTTGCAGTCCACGCGAGGCAAGCAACTCAATGACCTTGGGCAGGTGCTTGTCGCTGCGCTTGCCCGAGAGAATCTCGTCGCCGATGACGATCAGGGCGAAGTCTGGGACGGTATCAGCCATGATGGGAGACAGAGACAGGACCGTCGGTCTCCGGCCGCTCAACCGATTCGGCAGACAGAGGCTCGGCCCGCAGCGCTGCGAGCGCCGCCAGGTTGAAATGGGCAAACCAGAGCGCAGAAAAAATGAACACAAAGGTGTAGATCCAGACCGCCAGAGGCACAAGAACGGGCGCCCACAAAACGGCCATAGCGCCCAACGCCCAGATCAGGCCGGGAGCCGCACCCGCGTAGCCCGCGACAACCCCGATGACGAGCATGGGGTAGCGATGCCGGCGCATCAACAACTCGCGCTCAGCCGGGCTGGCGTGCTGGGCCAGTGTGTCATAGACCATGACGCGGGATGTCAGCCATCCCCAAATCAGGGGCGGCAGCACGACGACCAGCGGCGGCACCAGCCAAAGCGGCAGTGTCAGAACCAGGGCGATCAGAGCCAGCGCGGTGGACCCGAGGCCCTGCCCCACGCTACCCCAGAAACTGCCGCCGCGCCGCTCGACCAGCCCGGCAAAGCGCCTTCTCGCCACCAACCGTACCACGGGGGGCGTGACGATCCAGGCCACCGCCAGCAGGGAAAGCACGATGACCAATGGCAGCGCCAGCATGATGAGCAACAGGGGCTCGAGCACCATGCGAAGATGCCCGAGCGAGACACTTTCCAGCCAACGGAACAGGCCTTCGAGCAGCGCCCAGTGCCCCAGCCAGGCCCGCAGTGCCAGCAGGGCATCGTCCCAGAAGAGCCAGAACAGGCCGACACTCAGCCCGGCAACGAGCAACAGCGGCAGCAGGGAGAGCGCGATGACGCGCGGCTGCAGGCTGTAAGCCAGCGCTCGCCAGAATGAATCAAGAAGCAGACTCATGCCGGCAAGCATACAGTGGCAGCCCTTGACAGGATGTATCAGGCGCGCCCGAAAAGACGACACAGACCCAGCCACTGCTGAGCCCAGAAGCCGCGACCGTAATCGCGCCCCTGCTCGACCTGGTCACGGATACCCGTGGAGTCGTATCGCAGCTCAAAGTTCGCTGTGCCGAACATCACATCCCACCAGGGAAAAAGGACGCCATAGTTGCAGCCGCCCAGAGCCATCCCTGGCGATTCATGCCCGATCCCGACGCTATGGTGCCGCCGGTGGAAACGCGGGCTGACCCACAGGCGCTCACCCCAGCGCCCGAACCAGAGCCGCAGATTGGCGTGCTGCAAGCTCTCGCTCAGCTGGGTGATGGCGACGATGGCCACGAACTGGCCGGGCGCCACCCCGATGATTTGCGCCACGCTGACCAACACCAGATCACGGATCAGATCGTCAAGCAGGTGGTTGCGGTTATCACTCCAGACGGTCATCTGACGCTGCGAGTGATGTAGCGCATGCAGATCCCACCACCACGCGAAGCGATGCTGGCCGCGGTGCAGCCAGTAGTCGACAAAGTCCATCACCACCAGATAGATCAGGAAGCTGACGACAGCCTGGTCGCTCACGCCCGGCCAGAACTGATCCAGATGCAAGGTTGGTACGCCCAGCACGCGCAGTTGCCCAATCAGCGCGTCCAGCAGCGGGGTGAGCGATAGAAACAACACCAGCCGGAACACGCCCAAGCGGTGGATCAGGGTGTAGAGTATGTCGACCCGGATGGCCGCCCGGTCCGTCACCGGCTCGACCGGGTGCCAGCGCTGCAAGGGCACGATCACCGCCACGATCACTCCTAGCTGGATCAGTCCTACAAGCAGCCATCCGGTGCCGCTGAAGGCGTCTTCGAGCCGGTTGCCCAGCCCGAAGGCAAACACCGCAGGCTGCACCAATGTCTCGAAGAGCCACTGCTGCAAGTCATTGAAGGTGAGGGTCAGCGTCTCCATGCGCCATTATTTCCTGCCCGAGGCGCCTTGCGCGATCCAGGACCGATAGTCGGGATGCTCGCGCAGCGTCCTGAAACACAAACCGCGCGCCTTGAGCCCTTCAATCAGTGGCTCCAGCACCGCCGGGGCCCAGGGGTCGCTGCGCGACCAGATGCCCAGGTGCGCCATCAGCACATCGCCGGCGCGGATGTCACGCAAAGCCCGGCGCAGGAGGACGTCATTGGGGTACATCGCGCTGGACAACTCATCGCCCAGAAAGCCAGCAGGGCTCCAGCCCACATGCAGGTAGCCGCAGTGGCGCGCAGCGGCCAGCAGGGCGGGCGAAGTCTTGCCGCCGGGGGCGCGGAACAGGGGCAAGGGTGCGCGCCCGGTGTGTTGCTGCAGCCGGGCTGAGGCGGCATCCAACGCCGCGCAATACTGCGTGGTCGTCCACAACTGGTCCTTGCCGGCCTGGGGCCCGGCGGAGGCCCGCACACGGAACTTCACGGTGCCGTCGGGCTGGGGGAGATCAGCCCGCCAGTAGTTGTGGTCCAGGGTATGCGAAGCAAACTCGTGCCCCTCGTCGCTGCGGGCGCGCCACCAGGCGGCCCAGTGTGTGCCGAGGCTGCCATCACCCACCTGTGTACGCTCATCCGCAGCAAAAAAGGTGACCCGTACCTGCTGGCGCCGAAGCACGGCGGCGATGTGCTCGGCCACGCCCATGTGACCGGTATCGAAGGTCAGATAGACCGGCTTGCTGCAGTCTTGCGCGCGGCCGGGCAAGCCGACCAGCATGGCCGCCAGCAGGAACGCCCAGGCCCTACTGCCGTGGCGCATGGTCCAGTGTCCAAACGCCGTGCGGCGACTTGCCCACCCTTACCTGGCGTACCACCTGACGGGTAATAGTGTCGATCACGGTCAGCCGCTGGGCCCAGCGCGAGGTCAGCAGGATGTAGCGGCCATCGGCTGTCAGGTCCATGCAGTCGGGACCACCAGGCCCAGGGTACTGGTCGACGACGGTCATGGAGCGGTAGTCGATCTTGCTGATGGTGTTGGCCACGCGGTTGCTTACCAGCACATGGCGCCGGTCGCCGACAGCCCGGAAGGCATGCGCCCCCTTGCCAGTGGGGATAAGCTGCACCGAGGAAGGCACCGGCATCGCCAGGTCGAACACCTCCACGCTGTCGCTGCCGGTGAGGCCCACCAGCAGGTATCGGTCATCGGGCGTACCGAAGACGTCGGCCGGCATCGGCCCGGTCTTCACGCGCCAGAGCTGCTGCTGACGCTGCAGATCGAATGCCACCAGTTCGTTGCTGTCCTGCATGGTCACATAGGCCACCGTGCTCCTGCTGTCGATCCAGATGTGGCTGGGCGTGCGGCTGGTCGGGATGCGGCGGGCCAGCGTCAGGTCCTGGCCGTCCCAGCGGTAGATGTCGACATGGTTGAGACGGTTGGCAGCCGTTACGAACCACTGCATGTCGGGCGAGAAGCGCAGGTGGTAGGGATCAAGGATGCCGCGCATTGTGCGCTGGATCTCGGCGGTGCGTGGATCGACGAAGGTTAGGGAATCGCCGAACGCATTCGCGATGATGAGCGACTTTTCGTCCGGCGTCAGATAGAGGTGGTGAGGTTCCTTACCCGTGGGGAATCGGCGGATTTCCTTCCAGCTCACCGGATCGATGACGCTGACGTCGGCGTCCTTGGAGTTGAGCACAAAGACCGGAGCCGATGGCCGCTGCGCTAGCGCCAGAGAGCCCCAAAGGGCAAGGGACAGCACGATGGCGCGAACGAGGGTCTTCAACATGACGGAGTGACAAAAAAGTTGCGGCTAGTGTAGCCGCCGTCCTCTTCGTCACGACATCGGGGTTCGAGAGCCCGCGCCATCGATACGGGGGCAGGACGGGGGCTCAGGCACCAACGAGGGCCAGGTCTGCGCTCTCCAGCCAGCGCCAATGGCCCGGCGCCAGATCGGCGGGGAGACGCAGGCCGCCGATCTGCGAGCGGTGCAAAGCCTCCACCCGGTTGCCTGCGGCGGCTACCATGCGCTTGACTTGGTGGTACCTGCCGCCCGTGAGCGTGAGCCGCAAGTGAAATGGATCGATCAACTCTGCGCCTGCGGCGCACACAGGACGGGGATCGTCGTCCAGCACCACGCCGTGCAGCAGCTTCGCAAGCAGGGACTCTGCCGCTGCATGTTTGAGCATGATCTCGTAGACCTTGGGAACCTCGCGCCGGGGCGAGGCGAGGCGATGGATCAGCTGGCCATCGTCGGTCAGCAGCAGCAGGCCCGTGGTGTCCTGGTCCAGCCGACCGATCGCCTGCACGCCTTGCACAGCCCCCTTGTTGGGCCGCTGGCGCAGCGGCGCGGGCAGGAGCGTGTAAACACTGGGCCAGGCCGAGGGCTTTTGTGAGCATTCGACGCCGCTCGGCTTGTGCAACATGATGCAGACCCGTTTATGGCAGACCCATTCCAGGCCCTGCACACGCAATTGCAGGCCCTGCAGCTCCAACTCGACGCTGGCATCAGCCGCAGCATGCCATGCGCCCGAGGCGTCCCGCCAGTGCACATGACCCTGCTGGACCAGTCCCAGGCAAACTCGCCGGGTGCCAAAGCCCTCGCGAAAAAGTACGTCCTGCAGCTGCATTCAGTGACTTGCGTGTAGGTTCAATGCAACGGGACACCCCCCATAAACACAGGGGTGCGAGTTCTCTCAACGACCACTAGCCACGAATTTCGTGCGAGAGTGCGTCTTAAAGGCCCTACGCCATGCTCCGACTCAAGGCTCTTGCTTCAGTATTGGCGCGCGCAACCTTACACTTGATTGCAAATAACGAAGTACGGTTATGAATGGGTGGTTATGAACGGGTACACAGAGTGGATGATAGTCGCGCTACTGATGGCGGCGAGCGGCGCTCTGGGAGCCTACGTCTACGCCATGCACCTCAAGCGGCAGGATCAGGAGATGCGGCGCATCCCGCGCAAGTGGCCGCTGTCCGTTCGGGCCCTGGCCAACAGCCGGGAAAAGCTGGTCTGGCGCTGGATGATGCGCGCCTTTTCGGACCTGCACGTGATGATCAAGCTACCCGTCACGCGTTTCACCATGCCGAAGGTCCGGGGGGAGGGGCAACACTGGTCCAAGCTCCTAAGCGGCGTATATTGCACCTTCACCGTCTGTGACGACGACGGCAATGTGATCGGCTGCGTCGATGTGCCGGGCCCGCAGGGTCTCTCGCTCAGCAACCAAACCCTCAAGCACACGCTGCTGTCGCAGTGCAGTGTGCGCTACTGGGTGCTCAATCCCGAGCATCTTCCGAACATCATCACGATCCGAGCGGCCTTCCTGGGTGAGCAAGCCGTAGTCAAGGAGGAGCTTGAGCGCCTCCGGACCGAAACCGAGTTCAACCAAGCCCGCGCCAACCTCAAGGCCGCCCTGTCTCGCCGGCGCGGCAGCCAGCTGACCGCCAGCGAGTTCGCCCGGCTCGACGCCATCCTGTCGAACGACCCGCACAGCGACGAAGCTTACGAAATCCAGTTATCCACCACCTGGAAGGACGATTCCTTCGTCGCACCGCTGGACAGCCGTTCCGGTGAGTTGACGCAGGGGCGCTGACGGCTCGCCCGCGGGCCGACGTCATGGCGCACCCGGGTCCGAAAACCATCCAGCGGGTCCCAGCACCCCGCGCCCGCCTTCTACGCACGGCTTGCACTTCGCGCCTGGGCTGCGGGACGAGGCGTCGCCTGTTCAACCGCGATCCAGCAAATCCAGTAGCTCGACAGGCGCGTCGATCAATGCATGGGCTCCCCAGTGCTGGACCTCGCTGCGCGTGCCAAGGTAGCCATAGGTAGCCGCGACCGTTTGCATACCTGCCGCCAGGCCGGCAACGATATCCCGCTCATCATCACCGACGTACAGACAGCGCTGCGGGTCGATCTGCAGCCGGCGCGCGGCTTCAAGCAGGGGGGCAGGGTGCGGCTTGGGATGAGGGGTCGTGTCGCCGGCGATGATCGTGGCGGCGCTGGCGAACAGGGGGATCGCCGCTGTCAGGGGAAGAGTGAAGCGTTCGATCTTATTGGTCACCACGCCCCACACCAGATCGCGCTGCCGCAACGCACAAAGCAGCGCCTCGATACCGTCAAAGGCAGAGGTACGGTCGGTCATGCAGCGCTCGTAGTTCGCCAGAAACTCCTCACGCAGGTCGTTGTAGCCCGGATCCTCGGGCGTCAAACCGAAGGCCACACCGATCATGCCTCGGGCGCCGGCGCCCGCCATGGGACGGTAGCGCTGCGGCGGCAGCGGCGGCAGGCCACGGTCCATGCGCATGCGGTCGGCCGCGGCCCCCAGATCAGGAGCGCTGTCAACCAGGGTGCCGTCCAGATCGAACAAAACTGCCTCGATGCTGCGGAAGCGCATCGTCACACTCCGGGCTTGCGCGTAGCCACGAGGTAGTTGACGCTGGTGTCGTCGCCGAGCCAGTAACGACGGGTCAGGGGGTTGTACTCCATGCCCCGCGCGCCGCTAAGCTCCAGACCGGCCTGACGGCAGTAGCGTGCAAGCTCACTGGGGCGAATCAACTTGGCGTACTCATGCGTGCCCCGCGGCAGTAGCCTGAGGACGTACTCGGCACCCACGATGGCGAAGAGAAAGGACTTGGGGTTACGGTTGATCGTCGAGAAGAAGACCCAGCCTCCGGGCTTGACCAGCGTCGCGCAGGCCTGAACGACCGAGGCCGGCTCGGGGACGTGCTCAAGCATTTCCATGCATGTCACCACATCAAAACTGGCGGGTCGCTCAGTCGCAAGCGCCTCCGCCGCCAACTCACGGTAGGTCACGTTGGGCGTGCCCGCCTCCAGTGCATGCAGCTGCGCAACCTTGAGAGCCTTGGTGGAGAGATCGATCCCCGTCACCCGAGCGCCCTTGCGCGCCATGGCATCCGCCAGGATGCCGCCACCGCAGCCCACGTCAAGTACCTCGCGACCGGCGAGCGGGGCCAGGCCGTTGATCCATTCGAGCCGCAGCGGGTTGATCTGGTGCAGGGGACGGAACTCGCTTTCCGGATCCCACCAGCGGTGGGCGAGTTCGGAAAACTTGGCCAGTTCGGCCGGATCAGCATTCACAGTCGTCATGATTGGATTATCCGGCAGAGGCGAGGGCCGGCCATGCCTGCAAAAAACAAACCCCGCCGAAGCGGGGTTTGTCAGAGAGAGGAGTACCCGATCAGCGGTTGGGACGGGTGCCGACCACCTCGATCTCCACGCGGCGGTTCTTGGCGCGGCCTTCGGCGGTGCGGTTGTCAGCCACAGGCTGCTTCTCGCCCTTGCCTTCGGTGTAGACGCGGTTCTTGTCGATGCCCTTGGAGGTCAGATAGGCCTTCACGGCTTCTGCGCGCCTGACCGACAGCTTCTGGTTGTACTCGTCGGTACCGATCGAGTCGGCGTGGCCCACAGCGATGATGACTTCCAGATTGATGGCCTTGACCTTCTCGGCTAGGTCATCCAGCTTCGCCTTGGCTTCGGCCTTGATCACGGCCTTGTCAAAGTCGAAGAAGGTGTCGGCGGCGTAGGTCACCTTGACGGCGGCAGCCGGTGGGGGAGCAGCCGGAGCAGGAGCAGGAGCAGGAGCAGGAGCAGGAGCAGGAGCAGGAGCAGGAGCAGGAGCAGGAGCAGGTGCCGGGGCAGGAGCAGGTGCCGGAGCAGGTGCCGGGGCAGGAGTAGGTGCCGGAGCGGGAGTGGACGCACAGCCGGACATAACCAGCGCGGCTGCAGCCATCAAGGCTGCCACGGAATTCAACTTGTTCATGTTTCTCCTCTAGCGGATTGAGGCCTGAGCGGCACGGCTGAAAAAAGGAGGTACCCAGCATAACGAGGCGCCACCCGACGGTCCATAACATTGTGCCATAGCCATTTGAGCGGTCAACGGCAGGTAGACGGCATGCCCGTGGAACGCCGGGGCATCGCATGCGCTTGTTGCGGGCATGCCACATAAGCAGCGCCTTAAAATGCCGGATTGCTCACGCCTTCGCACACCGCTCCATGACCCAGTTCGCCAAGGAAACCCTGCCCATCAGCCTCGAGGAGGAGATGCGCCGCAGCTACCTAGACTACGCCATGAGCGTGATCGTTGGTCGAGCCTTGCCTGATGCGCGCGATGGCCTCAAGCCCGTGCATCGTCGTGTGCTCTATGCGATGCATGAGCTCAGCAACGACTGGAATCGGGCCTACAAGAAGTCGGCTCGTATCGTCGGTGATGTGATCGGTAAGTACCACCCGCACGGCGACCAGTCCGTCTACGACACCATCGTGCGGATGGCGCAGGACTTTTCCATGCGCCACATGCTGGTCGATGGTCAGGGTAACTTCGGCTCGGTTGACGGGGACAACGCAGCGGCCATGCGCTACACGGAAATCCGGCTGGCCAAGATCGCGCACGAGATGCTGGGCGACATCGACAAGGAAACCGTCGATTTCGGCCCCAACTACGACGGCTCGGAAAAAGAGCCTCTGGTCCTACCCAGCCGCCTGCCCAATCTGCTGGTCAACGGCTCGGGCGGCATCGCGGTGGGCATGGCAACGAACATTCCGCCACACAATCTCAACGAGGTGGTCGACGCCTGCCTGCACCTGCTGCGCAGCCCCGAAGCTTCCATAGACGAGCTGATGGAGATCGTCCCTGCACCCGACTTCCCTACGGCAGGCATCATCTACGGCATGCAGGGTGTCAGGGAAGGCTACCGCACCGGGCGTGGTCGGGTGGTGATGCGCGCGCGCTGCCACTTCGAGGACATCGACAAGGGCCAGCGGCAGTCGATCATCGTCGACGAGCTGCCCTACCAGGTCAACAAGAAGAACCTGCTCGAGCGCATTGCCGAGCTGGTACACGAGAAGAAAATCGAGGGCATCAGCCACATCCAGGACGAGTCCGACAAATCAGGCATGCGCGTGGTGATCGAACTCAAACGCGGGGAGGTGCCCGAGGTGGTGCTGAATAACCTGTACAAGCAAACCCAGCTGCAGGACACATTCGGCATGAATATGGTGGCCCTGGTCAACGGCCAACCGAAGTTGTGCAACCTGAAAGATCTGATCGAGGTCTTTCTCGACCACCGCCGCGAAGTGGTGACCCGCCGGACGGTCTTCAACCTGCGCAAGGCCCGCGACCGCGGCCACGTGCTCGAAGGCCTGGCCGTGGCTCTCGCCAATATTGACGACTTCATCGCGATCATCCGCAATGCCCCCACGCCACCGGTGGCCAAGGCCGAGCTCATGGCCCGACCCTGGGATAGCAAGCTCGTGCGCGAGATGCTCACCCGTACTCGCGCTGACGGCGGCACGGTCAATGCCGACGACTACCGGCCCGAGGGCCTTGAGAAGAGTTATGGCATGGGCAACGACGGCCTTTACCGACTGTCCGACACCCAGGCCCAGGAAATCCTGCAGATGCGACTGCAGCGCCTGACTGGCCTGGAGCAGGACAAAATCGTCGCCGAGTACAAGGACGTGATGTCGGAGATAGAGGATCTGTTGGACATCTTGGCCAAGCCGGGTCGGGTCTCGGTCATCATCAGCGAGGAGCTCAGCGCCATCAAGCAGGAATTCGGCCAGAGCAAGGTCGGCGCACGCCGCAGCCAGGTGGAGCACAACGCACAGGACCTGGCCACCGAGGACCTGATTACTCCCACCGATATGGTTGTGACGCTGAGCCACGCCGGTTACATCAAGAGCCAGCCGCTCAGCGAGTACCGCGCGCAGAAACGCGGCGGGCGCGGCAAGCAGGCCACGGCCACCAAGGAAGACGACTGGATCGACCAGCTCTTCATCGCCAACACGCATGACTACATCCTGTGCTTCTCCAACCGCGGACGGCTGTACTGGCTCAAGGTCTGGGAGGTACCTGCCGGCTCGCGCGGCTCGCGAGGGCGCCCCATCGTCAATATGTTCCCACTGGCCGAAGGCGAGAAGATCACCGTCGTTCTGCCGCTGACGGGAGACAACCGCACGTTCCCGGCCGATCACTACGTGTTCATGGCAACCAGCATGGGTACGGTCAAGAAGACGGCTCTCGATGAGTTCAGCAACCCGCGCAAGGCCGGCATCATTGCCGTGGATCTGGACCCGGGTGATTTCCTCATCGGTGCAGCCCTGACCGATGGCAAGCACGACGTGATGCTGTTTAGCGACGGCGGCAAGGCCGTGCGGTTCGACGAGGATGACGTGCGCCCTATGGGACGTAACGCGCGCGGCGTGCGCGGCATGATGCTGGAAGACGGCCAGCGCGTGATCGCCATGCTGGTAGCCGAAGACGAGCAGCAAAGCGTCCTGACTGCCACCGAGAACGGCTACGGCAAGCGTACCTCCATCACCGAATACACGCGCCATGGCCGCGGCACCAAGGGCATGATCGCCATCCAGCAGAGCGAGCGCAATGGCAAGGTCGTGGCTGCCACGCTGGTGCATGCCGATGACGAGATCATGCTGATTACCGACAAGGGTGTGCTCGTTCGCACCCGGGTTTCCGAGATCCGCGAACTCGGTCGCGCCACCCAGGGCGTGACGCTGATCGCATTGGATGATGGCGCCCAGCTCAGCGGCCTTCAGCGCATCGTGGAAAACGACGCAAATGGCATCGAAAGTGCCGACGGCGAGTCCGGTGAGGCGCAAGACGCTTCCTGATGCAGCGTCCATACAACTTCTCGGCCGGTCCCGCGACCATTGCCCCTGAGGTGCTGCAGCAGGCCGCCAGCGAGATGCTGGACTGGCATGGCAGCGGTATGGGCGTTATGGAGATGAGCCACCGCGGCAAGGAGTTCATCAGTATCTACGATCAGGCGCAGGCCGATCTGCGCGAGCTGCTGGCGGTGCCGAAGCACTTCCATATTCTCTTCATGCAAGGTGGCGGGCTAGCAGAGAACGCCATCGTGCCCTTGAACCTTTGTCGCGGCGGCACGGTCGACTTCGTGCTCACCGGCAGCTGGAGCCAGAAGTCCTGCAAGGAAGCACGCAAATACGCAAGCGTCAACATCGCGGCCAGCGATGAGCCCAATGGGTTCACGCGCCTGCCCGCCCCTGGCAGCTGGAAGCTGAGACGCGATGCCAGCTACGTGCACATCTGCTCCAATGAGACCATCCACGGCGTCGAGTTCCAGGAACTCCCCGACCTGCCGGGCCTGGGCTCGGACGCCCCGCTGGTGATTGATTTCTCGTCTCAAGTCGCGTCGCGTGCGGTGGACTGGTCGCGCGTGGGCCTGGCCTTCGGGGGTGCTCAGAAAAACATCGGCCCGGCGGGCCTGACCCTGGTGATCGTGCGCGAGGACCTGCTGGGCCACGCCTTGCCGGCCTGCCCCAGCGCGTTCGACTACCGGACCGTGGCGGACAACCAGTCCATGTTCAACACGCCGCCCACCTACGCTATCTACATGGCCGGCCTGATCTTCCAGTGGCTCAAGCGCCTGGGCGGGATACCAGCCATCGAGGCGCGCAATATCGCCAAGGCCGAGCTTCTTTACGGCTGCATTGATGAGTCCCAGTTTTACGTGAACCGGGTGGCCCGGGACTGCCGCTCGCGCATGAACGTGCCCTTCTTCCTGCGCGACGAATCGCGCAACGAGGCCTTCCTGGCCGGCGCCAAGGCAGCGGGGCTGCTGCAGCTCAAGGGGCACAAATCGGTGGGGGGCATGCGCGCTAGCCTCTACAACGCCATGCCGATCGAGGGGGTGAAGGCGCTGGTGGCCTACATGCGAGAATTCGAGCGCAGCCACGCCTGAACCGCAGAGCCCGCCCTATCCGATCCCGATGGCCAAGACCCTTCCCGAACTGCGCATCCAGATCGACGCCCTGGATCAGGAACTGCTAAGCCTGCTCAACCGTCGCGCCGGACTGGCCCACGAGGTGGGCGAGATCAAGCTAGCCGAGGGTTCGCCCATCTTTCGCCCCGAGCGGGAGGCCCAGGTCATCAACGGCCTGCAGGCAGACAACGCCGGCCCCCTCAAGCGCGATAGCGTGGCCAGCATCTGGCGCGAGATCATGTCGGCCTGCCGCGCCCTGGAGGCGCCCCAACGTGTGGCCTACCTAGGCCCCGCCGGCACCTTCAGCGAGCAGGCCGCCCTGCAGTTCTTTGGTTCCAGCATTGAGCGCATGCCTTGCGGCAGCATTGACGAGGTCTTCCGTGCCACGGCCGCGGGCAGCGCCCAGTATGGCGTGGTGCCCATGGAGAACTCCACCGAAGGTATGGTCTCGCGCTCGCTCGACCTCTTCCTGACCTCGCCCCTGCATGTGATCGGCGAGACCAGCTTGCTTGTGCGCCACAACCTGCTGCGCCTGTCCGATTCGCTGGAGGGCATTGAAGCCGTGTACGCGCATCCCCAGGCCCTGGCCCAATGCCAGAACTGGCTCAACACCCATCTGCCGCATGCCGAGCGGCATGCCGCCGCCAGCAACGCCGAGGGTGCGCGCGTGGCCAGCACCCACCCTACCTGGGCGGGGATTGCCAGCGAGCGCGCGGGAGCCGAGTTCGGCCTGCACGTGGTGGCGCACGCCATCCAGGACGATGCCTACAACCGCACGCGTTTCGCCGTGGTGTGCCTGCCACAGACGCTGCCAGCCCCCGAGGCCTCGGGCCACGACTGCGTAAGCCTCATCGTTTCTGTGCCGAATCGACCGGGGGCGGTGCACGACCTGCTGGTGCCGCTCAAGAAACACGGCGTGTCCATGACCCGCTTCGAATCCCGGCCAGCGCGTTCGGGGCAATGGGAATATTATTTCTACATCGACATACAGGGTCACACTTCGCAACCCCAGGTCGCGGCTGCGTTGCAGGAACTACAAGGCCTGTGCGCGTTCTACAAGGTGCTGGGCGCGTATCCCGTGAGTGATTAAGAACATGTTCGAACAACTGGGTCTCATCGGCTGTGGCCTAATGGGCGGGTCCTTCGCCTTGGCACTCAAGCGCGCCGGACTGGTCAAGCGCGTTGTGGGCTACAGCAAGTCCCCCTCCACCACCGAACGTGCCCGGGCCATGGGCGTCATCGACGTGGAGGCCCCGTCAGCCCTGCTCGCAGTGTCGGGCGCGGACATTGTCCTGATCGCAGTACCGGTTTCGGCGACCGAGGCCACTTTCAAGGCTATCAAGCACCTGGTTACCCCGCAGATGCTGGTCATGGATGTCGGTTCAACCAAACGCGACGTGGTTGACGCAGCCCGGCGCGCCCTGCGGGAACAGGTGGGCTCCTTCGTGCCAGCGCATCCCATCGCTGGCAAGGAGGTGGCCGGCGTCGAGCACGCCGACCCTGACCTTTACGCAGGCAAGCAGGTCATCCTTACCCCCCTGGACCGCACGCACGCGCCGCAGGTGCAAAAGGCGGTCGATGTCTGGTCGGCACTGGGCTGCAGCGTGCTCAAGATGACCCCCGAGTCGCACGACGCGGCCTTTGCGGCCGTCAGTCACCTGCCCCACCTGATTGCCTTCTCGCTGATGAACTCGATCGTCGGACAGGGACAGGGCATGGACTTCCTGTCACTCGCCGGACCGGGCTTCCGGGATTTCACCCGCATTGCCGCGAGCGACCCGCACATCTGGCGCGACATCTTGATGTCCAACCGGGAGGAACTGCTGACCCAGTCCAAGCTCTTCCAGCGCAATCTGCAGGCACTGGAACTCATGATTTCCAACGGCAATGCCGATGCTCTCGAAGAGCTGATTGCCCAGGCCAGCCAGGCGCGGGCGAACTGGAGCATGAACAAGAACCGCCGCTGATGTTCGACACCGCGTTTCTCGACCTGCCGCCTCTGGCCGGCGCGCACGGTCGCGTGGTCTTGCCAGGCTCCAAGAGCATCTCCAACCGGGTCTTGCTGCTATCGGCGCTGTGTAGTGGCCGCACCACGCTGCACGACCTGCTGGATTCTGACGACACGCATGTGATGCTCGCCGCTCTGCGCCAGCTGGGTTGCAGCGTGCAGCAGGACGGCACCTGCGTGGTGATCGACGGCATCGCCGGGAAGCTGCCCTCGACGCCGATCCGCTTCTTCATGGGCAATGCCGGCACGGCCATGCGCCCCTTGACAGCCGCGCTGGCGATTGCGGGCGGCGATTTCGAACTTTCGGGTGTGCCGCGCATGCACGAGCGGCCCATCGGCGATCTGGTGGACGCGCTGCGACCCCTGGGCTGCTCCATCGACTACCTGGGCAAGCCAGGCTACCCGCCGCTGCGCGTGGGCAAGCCGGCGCTCAAGCTCGGCCAGCCCATCCGCGTGCGTGGCGATGTCTCCAGCCAGTTCCTGACCGCCTTGCTCATGGCCCTGCCGCTGGTCGCCACGAGAGACATCCTCATCGAGGTGGTGGGCGAGCTGATCAGCAAGCCCTACATCGAGATCACCCTGAACCTGCTGGCGCGCTTTGGTATTGAGGTGCGTCGCGATGGCTGGCAGAGTTTCACCATTCCCGCAGGTAGCCGCTACCAGTCGCCCGGCGTGCTGCATGTCGAGGCCGATGCGTCATCCGCCAGCTACTTCATCGCCCTGGGCGCCATCGCGGCGCGGCAGGGTGCGCCCATGCGCATCGAAGGCGTGGGTGAGAGCTCCATACAGGGTGACATCCGCTTCGTTGACGCGGCCCGCCAGATGGGCGCGCTTGTCAGTAGCGGCCCCAATTGGCTGGAGGTCAGTCGCGGCAGCTGGCCCCTCAGGGCCATCGACCTCGACTGCAACCACATCCCTGACGCAGCCATGACGCTGGCCGTCATGGCGCTTTATGCCGACGGCCCCAGCAACCTGCGCAATATTGCAAGCTGGCGCGTCAAGGAGACCGACCGCATCGCAGCCATGGCCGCAGAACTTCGCAAGCTCGGCGCCCACGTCGAGGAAGGCGCGGATTTCATCCGCATCGAGCCCCTACCCCAGGCGGGTCAATGGCGCGCCGCTGCCATCCACACCTACGACGACCACCGCGTCGCCATGTGCTTCTCGCTCGCCGCCTTCAATCCGGCGCGCCTGCCGGTCCGTATCCTCGATCCGAAATGCGTAGCCAAGACCTTCCCGGACTACTTCGAGACTCTGTTCTCCGTGGTCAGTCCGGCCCAAGGCGCCGTGCCCATCCTGTGCGTTGACGGACCCACGGCCTCGGGCAAGGGCACCCTGGCGGCCAGGCTGGCCGAGCGCCTGGGCTACCAGCTGCTCGACTCCGGCGCCCTGTACCGTGTCACCGCCCTGGCGGCGCTGAACGCCGGGCTGGTGCTGGGGCCTGCACATGAATGCGCCATCGCGGCCCTGGCGCGGCAGTTGCCCGTGCGCTTCGAAGGCGATCGCGTGCTACTTGACGGCCGGGACGTCAGCGACGCCATCCGCAGCGAGGAAGGCGGCATGAACGCGTCCAGGGTTTCTGCGCTGCCGGCCGTACGGACTGCCCTGGTCGCCCTGCAGCACAGCTTTGCGAGGCTGCCGGGCCTGGTGGCCGACGGACGAGACATGGGCACGGTCATCTTCCCCGCCGCCCCGCTCAAAGTGTTTTTGACAGCCAGCGCCCAAAAGAGGGCCGAGCGGCGCCATAAGCAATTGATTTCAAAAGGAATTTCGGCTACACTTTCAAGCCTTCGCGCCGATCTCGAAGCGCGTGACGCCCGGGACATGAACCGCAGCGTCGCGCCTCTCAAGCCGGCTGAAGACGCCCGGTTGCTGGACAACTCGGATCTTTCGATTGAAGAGTCGGTGGATCTCGTGCTGGACTGGTGGCAAGGCAAACAGCCGTTTGGATCCGTCTGAGCGACTGCATCGGCCCAGTCGGCTCCCATCGCGCAGCAAGCGCCCTGGCCATCTGGATCATCAACGTAACCCGCGGAAACTCCGCAACAACTGCCATCGAAAGCTAAGCCCCGGTCGCAATGGTGCGACCGTCACGCCACGGCCTGCGGGTCGTGGACGCCGAGATGGCGCAGGAACTTACATGTCTGAATCTTTTGCCGCCCTTTTCGAAGAATCCCTCAAGCGCGCCGAAATGCGCCCGGGTGAAGTCATCACCGCTGAGGTTGTGCGCGTCGAGCACAACTTCGTCGTGGTCAATGCGGGCCTCAAGTCCGAAGCCTATGTGGCCATCGACGAGTTCAAGAATGATAAGGGCGAGCTCGAAGTCAACGTCGGCGACTTCGTGTCGGTGGCCATCGGGGCCATCGAGAATGGCTACGGCGACACCATCCTGTCGCGCGATACCGCCAAGCGCCTGGCCTCGTGGATGGCCCTGGAAAAGGCCCTCGAATCCGGCGAATTCGTCACCGGCACCACCTCTGGCAAGGTCAAGGGCGGCCTGACCGTGCTGGTCAATGGCATCCGCGCCTTCCTGCCGGGCTCGCTGGTGGACACCCGTCCGACCAAGGACCTGACCCCCTACGAGAACAAGACCCTGGAATTCAAGGTCATCAAGCTCGATCGCAAGCGCAACAACGTGGTGCTGAGCCGCCGCGCCGTGGTGGAAGCCTCCATGGGCGAAGAGCGCGCCAAGCTCATGCAGAACCTCAAGGAAGGTTCCGTGGTTCAGGGCGTGGTGAAGAACATCACCGAGTATGGCGCCTTCGTGGACCTGGGTGGCATCGACGGTCTGCTGCACATCACCGACATGGCCTGGCGTCGTGTCCGTCATCCGAGCGAAGTCGTTCAGGCCGGTCAGGAAATCACCGCCAAGATCCTCAAGTTCGACACCGAGAAGAATCGCGTGTCCCTGGGCCTCAAGCAGATGGGCGATGATCCGTGGATGGGCGTGTCGCGCCGCTACCCCACGGGTACCCGCCTGTTCGGCAAGATCACGAACATCCCCGACTACGGCGCGTTCGTCGAGCTCGAGCCGGGCATCGAAGGCCTGGTGCATGTCTCCGAGATGGACTGGACCAACAAGAACGTGGCCCCGTCCAAGATCGTGTCGCTGGGCGACGAGATCGAAGTCATGGTCCTCGAGATCGACGAAGACAAGCGCCGCATCTCCCTCGGCATGAAGCAGTGCAAGGCCAACCCGTGGCAGGAATTCGCGCAGAACACCAAGCGCGGCGACCGCGTCAAGGGCCCAATCAAGTCCATCACCGACTTCGGCGTGTTCGTCGGCCTGGCCGCCGGTATCGACGGCCTGGTGCACCTGTCCGACCTGTCTTGGAACGAGCCCGGCGAAGCCGCAGTGCGCAACTACAAGAAGGGCCAGGAAGTGGAAGCCATCGTGCTGGCCGTGGACGTGGACCGCGAGCGTATCTCCCTGGGTATCAAGCAGCTGGACCAGGACCCCTTCACGACCTTCGTGTCGGTGAACGACAAGGGCGCCACCGTGACCGGCAAGGTCAAGACCGTCGACCCCCGTGGTGCCGAGATCGACCTCGGTCAGGACGTGCTCGGCTACCTGCGCGCCAGCGAGATCTCGCGTGACCGCGTGGAGGACGCCCGCAACGTGCTCAAGGAAGGTGACGAAGTCACCGCCGTGGTGGTCAATGTGGATCGCAAGACCCGCAACATCCAGCTGTCGATCAAGGCCAAGGACCTGGCCGACGAGCAGGGCGCCATGGCCAACCTGAACCAGCAATCCGCTCGCGAAAGCGCCGGCACGACCAGCCTGGGCGCCCTGCTGCGCGCCAAGCTGGACAACAGCGAGAAGTGACACTTGAGCGTCCGGCGTTGAGAGCTGAGCGTGCGCAGGCACGCCGATGCCAGCGCTGAACGCTCATCGCCCCACCCTCACCCTACATAATGACCCGTTCCGACCTGGTTGAAGAGCTGGCGGCCCGTTTCGGGCAGCTGACCCATCGCGACGCCGAGTTCGCGGTCAAGGCCATCCTGGACGCGATGAACGACGCCCTGGTGCGCGGGCATCGCATCGAGATTCGTGGCTTCGGGAGCTTCTCCATCAACCGTCGGCCGCCGCGCATGGGGCGCAATCCCCGCAGCGGCGAAAGCGTGGCCATCCCCGAAAAGCGCGTCCCCCACTTCAAGCCGGGCAAGGCCCTGCGCGAAGCGGTGGACCAGCGCACCAGCGAAATGCAGGCCAAAGAACCGAAATCCTGATGCCCGCGATCGCTAGAATTTCCTCACGCGGGGAAAATCGATGAAACAACTGACTTGGCTGCTGAAGTGGACACTGAGAGCAGCCATTTTTTTTGCCCTGCTCGCCTTTGCCCTGAACAACCAGCTGCCTGTCACGGTCCACATCTTTTTTGGCCTAGACTGGACTGCTCCTCTGGTGCTCGTGCTGCTCATAGCCTTCACACTGGGGCTGAGCGCCGGCGTCGTAGCCATGCTGCCGCGCTGGCTCAAGCAGCGCCGCCGCGCGCGCCTGGCACGCCAGCAGACCGCTGCCGCTGCCCATAGCGAGCTGGCCCTCTCCACCCCTCAGCCGCCCCATGAATCTTGACCTGAGCTGGATCCTGCTTGGACTGCCCCTGGCGTTCATCCTGGGCTGGGTGGCCTCGCGCCTGGACCTGCGCCAACTGCGCATCGAGAACCGCCGCAATCCCAAAGCCTACTTCCGCGGGCTGAACTTTCTGCTCAACGAACAGCAGGACCAGGCCATCGATGCCTTCATCGAGGCAGTGCAGAACGACCCCGACACCTCGGAGCTGCACTTTGCGCTGGGCAATCTCTTTCGCCGCCGCGGCGAGTACGAGCGCGCGGTGCGGGTCCACGAACATTTGCTGGCACGCGCCGACCTGAGCGTAGCCGACCGCCAGCGCGCCCAGCACGCGCTGGCCCTGGACTATCTCAAGGCTGGCCTGCTCGACCGCGCTGACGAAGCGCTGGTCAAGCTTGAAGGTACGCCGTTCGAGACCCAGGCCCGCCTGGCACGACTGGCCAACTACGAGCGCTCCCGCGACTGGGCCCAGGCGGCCGACATCGCCCGCCAACTCGACCGCAGCGAACACGGCAGCTTCAGCAGCCGCCTGGCGCACTACCTCTGCGAACAGGCCGCAGCCCTGCTGGCACGTGGGGAGATCGCGCAAGCCGAGCAGGCGCTGCGGCAGGCGATCACGACCGCACCCGACGCAGCCCGGGCGCGCATCGACCTCGCCCGCCTGCAGCTGGAGCACAAGCAGCCCGAGCAAGCCTGCGACACGCTGCAGGAGGCGCTCGGCGCCTGCCCTGCAGCCACACCGCTGATCGCCGCTCCGCTCGCACAGGCCGCCATCGCCAGCGGTCGTACCGTGGCCATGCTGGCACGGCTGCAGGACATCTACGAACAGGGGCCCTCGCTGGACATCCTTGAAGCTCTGGTTACCTTGCAGGCCGCAGCCGGCAGCAGCAACACCAGCACGCGCGACTGGTATGCCCATCATCTCGAGCGCGAACCCTCACTGGTAGCCGCCGCCAAGTGGCTGGCGGGCGAGCAACTGGAGCACGAGCAGTTTCACCCCCAGGTCCAGCGCGCACTGGACCACGCGATCAAGCCGCTCACGCGCTACCGCTGCGCTGCTTGCGGTTTTGAGGCCAAGCAGCATTTCTGGCAATGCCCGGGGTGCCAGGCCTGGGACAGCTATCCGGCTAGAAGAGTGGAAGAGTTATGAACATCACCCAGGCTCAACTCGCCACATCCCGCGTGCTCGTGGTGGGCGACGCCATGATCGACCGCTACTGGTATGGCGCGGTGGACCGGATCAGCCCGGAAGCGCCTGTTCCGGTCGTGCGCGTCACGCGTGAAGAGCTGCGCATCGGCGGCGCGGCCAACGTGGCCAGCAACGTGGTGTCGCTGGGTGCGAAGGCCACCCTGCTGACCGTGGTCGGTGACGACGACGCCAGCCACACGCTGGAGAGGCTCGTAGCCCAGACCGGCATCACGCCCCATTTCGGGCGCGACGCCGCCCTGCAGACCACCGTCAAGCTGCGGGTCATCGGCCGCCAGCAGCAGCTGATCCGCCTCGATTTCGAAAACAGCCCCAAAAGCGAGGTACTCGCCTCCCAGACTGCGGACTTCCTGAAACTGCTGCCCGCGCACGATGCCGTGCTCTTTTCCGACTACGGCAAGGGCGGGCTCGACCACGTGCACCACATGATTGAGCACGCAAGGGCTGCCGGCAAGCCGGTCCTCATCGATCCCAAGGGCTCGGATTACTCGCGTTACAGCGGCGCCACCGTCATCACCCCCAACCGCGCAGAGCTGCAACAGGTCGTGGGCACCTGGAGCAACGAGGACGAGCTGCGCGCCAAGGCACGCAAGCTGCGTGCATCGCTCGATCTCACGGCCCTGCTGCTCACCCGCAGCGAGGAAGGCATGACCTTGTACGAGGCCGACGGCGAGAGCAGCGTGGCAGCCCAGGCGCGCGAGGTGTTTGACGTGACCGGCGCCGGCGACACGGTGATCGCCACACTGGCCGCCCTCGTCGGCGCAGGCCTGCCGCTGCGCGAAGCGATGCCCCTGGCCAACAAGGCCGGCGGTATTGTGGTCGGCAAGTTCGGGACGGCCACCGTCAGTTACGCCGAGCTGTTCGGCACACAATGAGCTTTTGAGGACTGAAACATGACCCGTGTGGTAGTGACCGGGGCGGCGGGGTTTATCGGCGCCAACATCGTCAAAGGGCTTAATGCCCGCGGCATTGACGACATCATCGTCGTCGACGATCTCACACGGGGCGACAAGTTCTGCAACTTCGCCGACCTGAAGATCGCTGACTATGTCGACCTCGACGACTTCTACCCCAACTTCGAGGAAGGCTACTACGGCAAGGTCGAGGCCGTGTTCCACGAGGGGGCCTGCAGCGACACCATGGAGTCCAACGGCAAGTACATGATGGACAACAACTACACGCTCTCGTGCGAGTTGTTCCAGGCCTGCCAGCAACAGGGCACACGCCTGCTGTACGCCTCCTCGGCAGCCACCTACGGCGGCTCCGAGACCTTCCGCGAAGAGCCCGCGTTCGAAGCTCCTCTCAATGTCTACGGCTACTCCAAGCTGCTGTTCGACCAGCGCATGCGTCGCGAACTGGGCGTGAGCTTCGAGAGGGCCAAGGTGCAGGTGGCGGGTTTCAGATACTTCAACGTCTACGGTCCGCGCGAGCAGCACAAGGGCCGTATGGCCAGCGTAGCCTTCCACCAGTTCCACCAGTTCCGCAAGGAGGGCAAGGTCAAACTCTTTGGGGAGTATGGTGGTTACGGCGCTGGTGAACAGATGCGCGACTTCGTCTTCGTCGACGACGTAGTAGCGGTCAACCTCTGGTTCTTCGACCACCCGGGCAAATCGGGCGTTTACAACCTCGGCTCCGGCCGCGCCCAGCCTTTCAACGATGTGGCGGTGGCCGTGGTCAACACGCTGCGCGGCCTAGAAGGCAAGACCGCGCTAGCGCTGGCGCAGATCGTGCAGCAGGGCCTGATCGAATACATTCCCTTCCCCGACGCGCTACAGGGGAGGTACCAGTGCTATACCCAAGCCAACCTCGACCGTCTGCGCGTCGCTGGCTGCGACCACGTCTTCGCCGATGTGCAAAGCGGCGTCAGCGAGTACGTTCGCGCGCTCGCGTCAAGGGGCTGAGCTGCCGGATCGGCATAGGAGGCAGCCATTATTGGCTGCACCCCTGCCACGCCACCCGGCATGCGGGTCCGCACCGGGCCGCTCGAGACTTTGAGGTCATGACAGCCTTGGCACACCCAAGCGGTCGAAGTACGCAATGGTGAGCACTGTCTTGAGCAGCCGGTCGCTATTGCGCCACCAGCGACAGCTGTTCACCGCCACTTGTCGCGCCACGTTTTCCTTCGCTCCCAGTGCCTTGAGTTCCCGATAGGTCGTGCGGGGTCTTCTCCAGTGCTTGAGCTGAATCGCCCTGAGGCGATGACGCAGCCACGCGCCCAGCTCGCGCCAGACACGGGGTGTTTGCGCCACATCCCGAAGTACGCCTTCCAGCCCAGCAGATAAGGCCGCAGTTTTTCCACCACTTGCTCCATGCTGCGCCCATCCATGCGGCCTGTAAATTGCCGGATGCGGGCCTTGAAGTTATCCAGCGCCTTCCTGGCCACTGCACATTTGACGTCTTGGCCCTTGCTCACCCACAACGCATAGCCCAGGAATTTACGCCCGAAGGCGCTGCCCACCGCACTCTTGGCTTCGTTGATCTGAAGCTTGAGCCCAGCGTACAACTTCCTGAGCAGCACCATCACCCGCTCGCCTGCCTTCACACTGCCCACGTAGACGTTGCGGTCATCAGCGTAGCGCGCAAAGCTGTAGCCTCGCGCCTGCAGCACCTTGTCCACCTCGTCAAGCAGCACGTTGGCCGCAGGGGTGACAGGGGCCCGCCCTGCGGCGTACCCATGTTGCGCTCACTCACTACCCCGCCATCGATGATTCCGGCATTCAGGTACGCTCGAATCAGCTGGATCACACCAGCGTCGTCGATGCGCCTCTTGAACCTGTTGATCAGGATGTCGTGGTTGACACGGCCAAAGAATTTGGCCAGGTCCACGTCCACGACCACGCGCTTGCCCGACTGGACGTAGCCACGCGCGGCCTTGACCGCGTCATGTGCCCGCCGGCCGAGACGAAACCCGTGGCTGTGCTCGCTGAAACCGATATCGATGATGAGGCTGCAGCACTTGCAGCAGGGCTTGCTGGATCAGTCGATCCAGCACTGTGGGGATGCCCAGCTCGCGCTGGCTCCCATCCGGTTTGGGGATCATCACCTTGCGTACCGGACTGGGCCGGTAGCGTCCTATCAGCAGGTCTTGGCAGATGTCCGGCCAACTGGTCTGCACATGCAGGCGGTTTGCTCGATGTCGAGCCCGTCCACCCCTGCCGCCCCTTTGTTGGCCTTGACCCGCTTGCACGCCACTTGCAGGTTCTGTCTCGTCAGCGCCATCTCCAGCAGGCCAGCTGGACCTGCCACCAACTTTGCCGACCCTGTGCCCCGGTGCGCAAGAAGCGGGCCGCAGGCTTCGTCGCTGACAGGGTCACACCCGGCTTCACCGCGTGCTACGCCCGCCCGGATTGCTACAGCATCTGACGCATGGCCTTTGACATCTCCTCGTCCTCGGTCACTCACGCTCGTTTGGCTATTCGCTATCACTTTCCGGCCTCATCGGCCCCGGCTCCAGCTACTACGACCTCTGCTGACTTCTCGCTCCGGCATGGCCGTCGCCCTTTCAGGCGCAAGGCAAGATCTCCCCGGGTAAGAACGCAAACCTTCATCGCACAACCGCCGCATCTACGCCGCCTCGCCTCGGTCACAAGAGCTTTGCGACCCTCGCGCCCGCTCGCCCCGCTTGGCAACGCCTTCTATGCAGTTCTTGTTCATCGGCTCGTGATTTACGTTCCACGCTTCCTCCCCACGCTCGGCCGCCCTCACGCAGTTGCGCTTCGCTTTGCTCGCTATGACCAGCCCGCAGCGGGAATTGCACCCGCAGGCCGCACCTCACTTGCACTCGTAGATGTCATAGATGCGCTGACCGTAGGCCGGCATGGGGCCGCGCACCACGGTATCGCCGCCCTTGTCGATCGCGTCATTGCGTGCCATCTGCAGCAGGTTGTCTTCCACTGCTTCGCTGCTGCGGGCGATCGGGCCGATGTTGGCCAGCACGCTGAAGGTGGTGCGCCCCAGCAGCTTGCATTTGGCAACCTGGCTCTCCTGCGCCAGCACCACCTGATCGGCGCCAATGCGCTCCCCGATGAGCTTGCTGGCGCAACCACTGAGCAGCAGCGCAGACGCGGCGACGACCACGAACATGATGTTTTTGGACATGTTTGGACTCCTGGAAAACAAGGGAAAGGATGAGGCCTAAGTCAGGGGCTCTCATGTGCGATTGTCCCGCATGTGTCGCGCCCCGGGCCGGCGGCCCCGGTTACAAAATGCATACTGCTCAGCGGCCGGTGAGCTTGAGGTAGGCTGCGCGCGTCTGCGGCGACACCGATTCGACCACCTGCGCGTAATGGGTCTGGTGCCGCGCCAGCACGCGCGCCGTCGCCACGGCGCGGGAGCGGCAGAACCAATGGCAGCTGTGCTGCATCAGCAGAAGCTCAGCCGTCATGGTGTGAGCCTTGTCGCGCGACGACCGCTGCGCCCGGTTCGCAGCGGTCGCCGCGATGCCCTCGGCGTGGATGGCCAGCAGATGCCGCATGTCGAAGGTCCGGCGCGGGAAAATCCGGTCAGCGTAGGGGAACGCAAAATCCAGGGTGCTGACCTGCGTCTGGCCATTCCACACACGCGAGAAATCCTCGGTGAACCGGCCGAACTGCGTGGCCAGCTCCTGCTCGGCCGTGGCCAGCAGGCTCCAGACCTGTGCGCGTCGCTCCTCGTCTTTCTCGTCCAGCGCGCGCATGTAGCCGGCGGTCACGTTCTCCATGAGCTTCTCGATCTCGTACTGGCTCAGATAGCGCCCCAGAAGGACGATGCGGCGGCGCTGGTCCTGTACCTTGAGGAACTGGAAGCCCAGGACCAGGGCTAGCGGAAAGAAGACGATCAAATCCATCGGGACGGTTGGCGGCAGGAATCAAAGGCGCCAGTGTAGTGGGCTGGACCTCCCTTAGGCCGGCGCACCATAGCCGCCACCGCCCGGCGTGTGGATTTCGAACACATCCCCTGGCGCCATCGCCGCCTGGCCGATGTGGCCCAGTTCCTCGACCCGGCCATCGGCGCGAACCACGCGATTGACGCCGGCTTGCCCCGGCTGGCCGCCAGACATGCCAAATGCACCCGCCCGACGGCCGTTGGAGAGGATGCCCGCCGTCATGTCCTCCAGGAACATCACGCGCCTTACGCCACCGTCTCCACCGTGCCAGCGCCCCGCCCCGCCAGAGCCCCGGCGGATTTCGTAGCCCAGCAGACGCACGGGAAAGCGGAACTCAAGCACCTCGGGATCGGTCAGGCGCGAATTGGTCATGTGAGTCTGGACCACGGAAGTTCCGTTGAAGCCGCCGACCACGCAACCAGCGTGGTCGATCTCGGCACCGGCACCACTGCCCCCCGAAATCGTCTCGTAGTACTGGTACTTCGCGTTGCCGAAGGTGAAATTGTTCATCGTGCACTGGCTCGCCGCCATCACGCCCAAAGCGCCAAAGAGTGCGTTGGTGATGCAGGTCGAGGTCTCCACATTGCCAGCCACCACCGAAGCCGGCGGGTTTGGATTGAGCATGGAACCCGCCGGGATGATGACCTTGAGCGGCTTGAGGCAGCCCGCATTGAGCGGGATGTCGTCGTCCACCAGGGTGCGGAAAACATAGAGCACGGCCGCCATGCACACTGCGGTGGGCGCATTGAAATTGTTGGGCTGCTGCGGGCTCGTGCCCGTGAAGTCGATCACGGCGCTGCGCTGCCGCGCATCGACGCGGATGCTCACATGAATCCGCGCGCCATTGTCCAGCGGCAGGGTGAACGCGCCATCCTTCAAACGCGTGATCACGCGGCGCACCGATTCCTCTGCGTTGTCCTGCACATGGCGCATGTAGGCCAGCACCACGTCCTGCCCGAACTGGGCCACCATCTTGCGCAGCTCCTGCACACCTTTCTCGTTGGCCGCAATCTGGGCTTTCAGATCGGCCAGGTTCTGTTGCGGGTTGCGGCTGGGGTACTCCCCACTGGCCAGCAGGGCCAAGATCTCGGCCTCACGCAGCACGCCGCGGTCCACGAGCTTGAAGTTCTGGATCTGCACGCCCTCTTCCTCGATGCGCGTCGAGAAAGGCGGCATCGAGCCTGGGGTGGTGCCACCGATGTCGGCGTGATGGCCTCTGGAGCCGACGTAAAACGTCGGTTCTGTGGCCGGCGGCCGCGTAAGCTCATCCCCGCCCCGGCCCGCCCCCGTCGCGGGGGAGGTAGGCAGGTAAACGGGCGTGATCACCGTCACGTCGGGCAGGTGCGTGCCGCCGTGGTAGGGATCGTTCAGCACATAGACGTCGCCCGGCTGCATCCTGCCCGCGTTTTCGCGGATCACGGTCTTGATGCTCTCGCCCATGGAGCCCAGGTGCACGGGCATGTGTGGCGCATTGGCAATCAGGTTGCCCTCGGTATCAAACAGCGCGCAGGAAAAATCCAGCCGCTCCTTGATATTCACTGAGTAGGCTGTGTTCTGCAGCTGCAGGCCCATTTGCTCGGCGATGTTCATGAAGAGGTTGTTGAACACCTCCAGCAGCACCGGGTCGGCCGTGGTGCCGGCCGCGTAGCGCTGCTCGCGCGGCACGCGCCGGTGCAGCACGATATGGTCCAGCGCCGTGAGTTCCGCCTCCCAGCCGGGCTCAACCACGGTGGTCGCGTTCTTCTCTGCAATGATGGCCGGGCCCGACAGCCGGTCGCCCGCACGCATGTCTTCGCGCACGACCAGCGCCGCGTCATGCCAGCGGCCGCCCGAGTACATGCGCACCGTCTCACGGCGTGGCACCTCACGCGAGGGGTGCACGGCATGGGGTGGCTCAGCCGGCGCGTCGCCCGCGACCACAGCCTCTACAGACACAGCCTCCACGACCAGGCGCTTGCCCTGCATGAGGAAGGCGAAGCGCTGTCGATAGGCCGCTTCAAAAGCCGCCGTGATGTCCTGCAGGGTACCGTACGCAACTACAAGCGCGGAATCGCTGCCCTCGTAGCGCACGTGCACGCGGCGCTGTACCCGTACCGCAGCAGCGCTGAGTTGCTGACGCTCAAGCTCCATGCGCGCGGCCAGCGCAAGTGCGTCGAGCTTCTCATCAAGGTTCGCGAACGCAGCGCCCTCCAGGGGCAGTTCCACCGCCTGCTCCCGAATCACGTTCTGGTCGGCCAGGCCCATGCCGTAGGCGCTCAGCACGCCCGCCAGCGGATGCACAAGAACGCGCGTCATACTCAACGCGTCGGCCACCAGGCAGGCGTGCTGCCCGCCTGCGCCGCCAAAGCACTGCAGGGTGTAGCGCGTCACGTCGTAACCGCGCGCCACCGAAATCTTCTTGATGGCGTTGGCCATTTGCTGCACGGCGATATTGACGAAGCCCTCGGCCACATCCTCCGGGCTGCGCCCGGTCTCGCGCGCCAATGACTCGAACTTCTCGCGCACGACGGCGTCATCCAGTTCCTCGTTGGCGGCGGGGCCGAATACCTGCGGGAAAAAGCGCGGCTGAATCTTGCCCAGCATCACGTTGGCATCGGTCACGGCCAGCGGGCCACCACGGCGGTAACTGGCCGGGCCGGGATTGGCCCCCGCGCTCTGCGGCCCGACCCGGAAACGCGCGCCGTCGTACTGCAGCAGCGAACCGCCACCTGCGGCCACTGTGTGGATGCTCATCATGGGCGCGCGCATGCGCACGCCGGCCACCTGCGTCTCGAACTCACGCTCGAACTCGCCGGCGTAATGGCTCACGTCGGTCGATGTGCCGCCCATGTCAAAGCCAATCACTCGATCCATGCCCGCGATCTCGGCCGTTCGCGCCATGCCCACGATGCCGCCGGCCGGGCCGCTCAAGATGGCGTCCTTGCCCTGGAAGGCGTGCGCATCGGTCAGCCCGCCCGAGGACCGCATAAAGAGGAGCCGCACGCCCGGCATCTCGCCGGCGACCTGATCGACATATCGGCGCAGGATGGGCGAGAGATAGGCATCTACCACCGTGGTGTCGCCGCGGCTAACAAACTTCATGAGCGGGCTGCTCGCATGCGAGGTGCTCACCTGGGTGTAGCCCAGCTCGCGGGCGATGCGAGCGGCCGCCTGCTCGTGCCCGGTGTACCGGTAACCGTGCATGAAAACGATGGCCACGCTGCGCAGACCACGGCCGAAGGCGGCCAGCAGATCGCCGCGCAGAGACGCTTCGTCCAGCGGCTGCACCACGTCGCCATGAGCGCCCATGCGTTCCTGCGCCTCGATCACTTCCGCGTAGAGCAGCTCGGGCAACTGGATGTTCCGGTCAAACAGGCGCGGCCGGTTCTGGTAGGCGATGCGCAGCGCATCGCGAAATCCGCGCGTCGTGACCAGCAGCGTCGGCTCCCCCTTGCGCTCGAGCAGTGCATTGGTCGCCACCGTCGTGCCCATCTTCACGCATTCCACCTGGTCTGGCGTAATGGCTGCGCCCGCCTTGAGGCCCAGCAGATGGCGGATACCGGCCACGGCTGCATCACGGTACTGTTCCGGGTTCTCTGACAGTAGCTTTTGCGTCACCAAGCTGCCGTCGGGCCGCCGGCCCACGATGTCGGTGAACGTGCCGCCGCGGTCGATCCAGAACTGCCAGCGTTGGGATGAAGTTGTCGTCATACCAGAAACTCCTCACAGCGCAAGACGCGCGACGAATGTACGGGCTCAAGACCGGGAACACCGCAGAGCCGGCTTTGCCGGGCCGCTGGTGTTGCCCCCTTGAGGGGGATGGCGTAGCGACTCGAAGTGCGCGCAGCCTGGGGATGTTTCATAGTGAAGCGGCAGAGCGAGCCGCCTGGTCATACACACCGGACAGCACCCGCAGCAGGCGGGCCAGTTCACCGATGTCACGGTTCAGCGCCTCGTCGGCCTTGAGCGCGTTGATCAAGCAGCTTTCCCGAATGTCGCGGTAGCGCTGCACATAGGCCTGCCCCTCGTCGGTGGCCGCGTAGGTCACCTCCTTGCCGTTTTTGCTGGACGCCACCACGCCCAGGCCCTGCAGCTTCTTGAGCGAGTAGTTGATCAGGTGCGTGTCCTCCACGTTCATGATGAAGCTGATGTCGGCCAGACGCTTGTCACGCGCGCGGTGCGTCACGTGGTGCAGCACCAATACGTCCAGCGGGGTCAGGTCTTTGAGGCCCGCAGCCGACATGCAGTGCACGATCCAGCGGTGAAAGGCGTTGCCCGAGACGATGAGACCGAACTCGAACTCGCTCATCTCGGCGCTGCGGGGCGAAACCAGGTGCGCCGACGACACGATGGGCGACTTGGGCGTGTTAGGCGACTTGGGCGCCGGCACGGCACTGGACTTTGACTTCCTGGGCATAGAACGCACTCCCCTAGGGCAAAACGCCCTGAACTGGTGAAAAGTAAAAAAACAACAACAATTTGTTGACAATTTATCAGCGTTTGGGGATTATGCCTATACCCCGATGTCGGGGACCGGCCTAAAGTGGCCAGACCTATCAACCACCGTGGAGTGAATATGCAGCGTCGTCATTTCTCTCTTGCCAGCGTCTCGCTGGCCCTCGCCCTGGCCGGCGGCAGCGCCCTGGCCCAGACCAAGTGGGACCTTGCGGCCGCATACCCGGCTACAAATTTCCACTCCGAGAACCTAGCGCAGCTCGCCGCCGACGTGGACAAGGCCACGGGCGGCAAGCTCAAGATCACCGTGCACGCCAACGCCACGCTCTTCAAGCTGCCTGAAATCAAGCGCGCGGTGCAGGGCGGGCAGGCGCAGGCCGGCGAAGTGCTCATGGGCGCGCTGCAAAACGAATGGCAGATCTACGGCGCCGACGGCCTGCCCTTCCTGGCTGACAGCTACGACGAATCAGTCAAGCTCTGGAAGGCCCAGAAGCCACTGATCGAGAAGAAGCTGGCCGAGCAGGGCATGCTGCTGCTCTACGCGGTGGCCTGGCCGCCCCAGGGCATCTATACCAAGAAGCCCATCAACAGCGCCGCCGACCTCAAGGGCATCAAGTGGCGCGCCTACAGCCCGGCCACCGCACGCATCGCCGACCTGGTGGGCGCCCAGCCCGTCACCGTGCAGGCCGCCGAGCTGCAGCAGGCCCTGGCCACGGGCGTGGTCGAATCGACCATGACCTCAGGCGCCACCGGCGTGGACAGCAAGCTCTTCGAGCACCTCAAGTATTACTACGACACCCAGGCCTGGCTGCCCAAGAACATGGTGATCGTCAACCGCAAGGCCTTTGACGCGCTGGACAAGCCCACGCAGGACGCGCTGCTCAAGGCCGCAGCCGATGCTGAGGTGCGTGGCCTGGCCGCCAGCAAGCGCATCGACGCCGAGACCAAGGAAAAGCTCAAGGCTAACGGCATGCAGGTGCTGCCCCCGTCGCCCACGCTCAAAGCCGACATGCAGAAGGTTGGCCAGACCATGCTGACCGAGTGGCTGGAGAAAGCCGGCCCCGAAGGCAAGAGCGTGGTAGACGCCTTCCGGCGCTAAGTCTGCCTCATGTCTGACAAGCCACAGCATCGCCCGGGCGCGGCACGCCGCGCCCTTGACGGCCTCTATGCGCTCGGGGGCGCGCTGGCCGCCCTTTGCGTGCTGGTCATCCTGCTGTTGATGCTGGGCGCGTCGGTGGGGCGCATGGCCAACTGGCGCGTTTCCTGGATCAACGATGTCGTGGCCTGGCTGTGCGCGGCTGCGGCCTTCCTGGGCATGGCCTACAGCTTTCGCAACGGCGACTTCGTGCGTGTCACGCTCGTGCTCGAATCGGTCTCGCCACGGGCACGGCGCTGGCTGGAGGTGGTCTCGCTGTCCATCGCTACCGTGGCCATTGCCTATCTCGGTTACTGGGCCGCGCGCTTCACCTGGGAAAGCTGGGAGTTCAACGACATCGCCGGCAATATGGTGGCCATCCCGATCTGGATTCCGCAGATGAGCTTTGTCATCGGCGCGCTTATTTTCGTGGTGGCCGTGCTCGATGAATGCTTTACCGTGCTGCGCGGCCACCGGCCCGGCTACGTCACCCGGGTTGAGGAGCGCCACGCCCGCGGCGACTTCTCGGAGGAACTCTGAGGTCTCCATGGGTCTGCTTGAAATCGGCGCCCTGCTGCTCTTCCTGATGCTGCTGCTGCTCAGCGGCGGCGTCTGGATTGCCATGACGCTGGCCATCGTGGGCTGGGTCGGCCAGGCCTTTTTCACCGCCACCCAGCCGGGCAAGAACCTCTTTTCCGCCTTCTGGGAAACCACGGCCAGCTGGGAGCTCGCGGCCCTGCCGCTCTTCATCTGGATGGGCGAGATCCTCTATCGCACGCGCCTCTCAGAGCAGATGTTCGACGGCCTCTCGCCGTGGCTCTCGCGCGTACCCGGTCGCCTGATGCACACCACCATCCTGGGCTGCGGCATCTTTGGCTCGGTCTCGGGCTCGTCTGCTGCCACCTGCGCCACCATCGCCAAGGTGGCCCTGCCCGAACTAGAGCGCCGCGGCTACGACCGCAGCCTGGCCTTGGGCTCGCTGGCCGCAGCGGGTGGCCTGGGCATCCTGATCCCGCCGTCCATCACCATGGTGGTTTATGCCGTGGCCGCCGACGCCTCGGTGATCCGCCTTTTCCTCGCGGGCTTTCTGCCGGGCTTCCTGCTCATGGGCCTGTTCTCGGCCTACATCATGTGGTGGAGCCTGCGCAACCCGGGCAAGGTGCCCGCTGCGGAGCCGCCCACCACGCTGGCCGAGAAGCTGCGCCGCTCGGGCAGCCTCATCCCCTGCGGCCTGCTCATCGTCTTCATCGTCTGGGTGCTGGTGGCTGGCGTCGCCACCGCCACCGAGAGCGCAGCCTGGGGGGTGGTGGGCGCGCTGGCCATTGCCGCCGCCAGCCGCACGCTGACGCTGCGCAACTTCTGGGAGGGCCTGGCCGGCGCCACCCGCGTGAGCTGCATGATCATGTTCATCCTCGCTGGCGCTGCCTTTCTCACCAAGACCATGGCCTTCACCGGCATCCCGCGCGAGCTGGCCGAGTTCGTCCACAGCCTCAGCCTCTCGCCCTACGGCTTGATCGCCGTGCTGGTCGTGGTCTACCTCATCCTCGGCACGGCGCTCGACGGCATTTCCATGATCGTGCTCACCAGCGCGGTGGTGCTACCCATGGTGCAGAAAGCGGGCTTCGACCTCGTGTGGTTTGGCATCTTCATCATCCTGCTGATTGAGATTGCCGAGATCACGCCCCCGGTCGGCTTCAACCTGTTTGTGCTGCAGAACATGACGGGCGTGGACAGCAACCGCATTGCCCGTGTGACGGTGCCCTTCTTTTTGTGCATGATCGTGGCCATCGTGCTCATCACGCTCTTGCCGTCCATCGTCACCAGCGTGCCCAACTGGCTCATGGGCGTCGAGCGTTAGCGGGCCTGCTAGCGCGCCTGCTCGCAAGACGGGGGCGCCGGGCCGCTAAACTTGCCCCATGCCTGCCGCTCTTGCCATCTGCCTTGGTGCCTGTGCCGGCGCGCTGGCGCGCTGGCAGCTGGGCCTGTGGCTCAACACCCCGTCGGCCGTGCTGCCCTGGGGCACCCTGGCTGCCAACCTCATTGGCGGCTACCTGGTGGGGGTGGCGGTGGCCGTGTTCCAGGCCCTGCCCCAGCTCGACCCGGCCTGGCGCCTGCTGCTCATCACGGGTCTGCTGGGCGCGCTGACCACCTTCTCCAGTTTTTCTGCCGAAGTGGTGGCCATGCTGCAGCAACAGCGCTATGCGCTGGCGCTGGGCACGGCGGCCCTGCATCTGTTTGGCTCGCTTCTGCTCACCGTGGCCGGCCTCAAGAGCGTTTCCTTCTTCCTGGCGCGCTGATGTCTGCTCCACCCAGGCCACTGACAGGGCGCGTTTATCTGATTGGCGCCGGCCCGGGCGATCCCGAGCTTCTCACCCTGCGCGCCGCGCGCCTGCTGGCTGCTGCCGACGTGCTGGTCTACGACAACCTGGTGTCAGACGGAGTGCTCGCCCTGGCCAACCCCCAGGCCCAGCGTATCTATGCCGGCAAGCGCCGTAACGAACACACCCTGCGGCAGGAACAGATCAACGCCCTGCTCGTGCAGCTCGCACGCGAGGGCAAGCAGGTGGTGCGCCTTAAGGGGGGCGACCCCTTCATCTTCGGGCGCGGCGGCGAGGAAATGCAGAAACTGCAGGAACAGGGCATCCCCTTCGAGGTGGTCCCGGGTATCACCGCCGCCAGCGGCGTGGCCTGCTACGCGGGTATTCCCCTCACGCATCGCGACCACGCGCAAAGCTGCGTGTTCGTGACCGGCCACCTCAAGGACGGCAACCCCGAGCTCGAATGGCACGCGCTGGTGCGGCCCCAGCAGACCGTGGTGATCTACATGGGCCTGAGCGCCCTGCCGGAGATCTGCCGCCAGCTCGTGGCCCATGGCGCACCATCCACGCGGCCCATCGCACTGGTACAACATGGCACGCTGGCCACGCAGCGCGTGCTGACCGGCACGCTGGCCGATCTGCCGGGCAAGGCGGCGGGCAGCGGCTACACATCGCCCAGCCTGCTGATCGTGGGCGATGTGGTGCAACTGCACGGCACACTCGACTGGTTCGAACCTCACCACGGCGCGCATACGCGCCTGACCCACGACCAAGCCGCCCAGCTGCCGCCCCTGCCCACCCCCGGAGCACAACCATGAGCGACGCCCTCGATTACCTCGTCCAGGCCCGGCCCGAGGCCATGGGCCATTACTTCAGCTTCCTGAAAGACGCGGGCAAGCTGCTCGACCCCAAGACCCGCGCGCTGATCTCCGTCATCACCAAGGTGGACGCGCAGACCGAGCGCGGCCTGCGCCAGTACGTCAAGCGCGCGCTGCGTGACGGTTGCTCGGGCGCCGAGATCATCGACGCCCTGCTCATGGCCTTCCCCACCCTGGGCCTCTCAAAAATTGTCTGGGCCGCGGACGTGCTGCTTGCCATGCAGCTACCCGAGTTTGCGCCCGAGGCCCTGAGGGGTGAGGCGCCAAAGTGGCGCGACGTGATGGCCGCCCGCGACGTGCCCGACGGCGAGGTGCTGCGCACCGAGCACGCGGGGCGCGGTCTGTTCATCTACCGCGCGGGCAAGCAGACTCAGGTTTACGACAGCCGCTGCCCGCACAAGAGCACCGACATCCCCGAACTGGCCCTCAAGGGCCTCACGCTGACCTGCCCCAAGCATGCGTGGCAGTTTGAGGTGAGCAGTGGCGACTGCATCAAGAAGGGCAACACGCCGCTCACGCGGCTGGAGAGCAAGGTGGTGAAGGGGCGGGTGATGGTGCGGTGGTAGGCACGCATCCCTGCAGCCCGGAAAGACGAAGGCCGCGCATGCGCGGCCTTCCATTTGGTGCATCTTTCAGCTTGTTAGCGGACAGAGCTCATATCCCAATCACTTGTGGTTGTACTGTAGCCGCGATTACGATAAAAAACAAGCTCTTCAACAAACCTGCCAAAGGGAGATGGTGCAATGCTGCCGAAACAGCCGTACAGGCTCGCACTGGATATTGGTTCTACTTCAATCGGATGGTGCTTGCTGCGCCTCGATGCCCATGCGTCCCCCAAAGCAATCATCCGCATGGGTGTACGGATTTTCCCGGATGGACGCAACCCCAAAGACGGTAGCTCGCTGGCTGTCACGCGCCGAAACGCCCGCGCCATGCGCCGTCGCAGAGATCGGCTGCTAAAGCGCAAGGAGCGCTTACTCCAGGCGCTGGTTCGGCTGGGCTTCTTCCCCCAGGACGAAGCTCGTCGCAAAGGACTGGTGCAGCTTGATCCCTACGAGCTCCGCAAGAAGGGGCTGTACGACGCGCTCAGCGGCCCTGAATTTGCACGCGCCCTGTTTCATCTCAACCAACGTCGTGGCTTTCTGAGCAACAGAAAGACGGACAAAAAAGACAGTGAAAGCGGAGCGCTCAAAAAGGCCATCAAGGAATTGCGAGAAAAGCTGGCGCAGGAGAGTTGCCAGACTCTGGGTGAGTGGCTGGCCAAGCGTCACGAAGCGAGGCTGAGTGTGCGAGCCAGGCTCCGGGGCAAGACACAAAAAGACAAGGCCTACGACTTTTACGCCGACCGCGCCATGATCGAGCACGAGTTCGATACGCTGTGGGCCGCCCAGAGCGCGCGCAACCCTGCCCTGTTCAACGAAGCAGCGCGCGTCGAACTCAAAGACGTCCTCCTGCACCAGCGCCCCCTCAAGCCGGTGCGCCCCGGTCGGTGCACCTTGCTTCCTGAAGAAGAGCGTGCCCCACTGGCCCTGCCCAGCACCCAGCGTTTCCGCATCTACCAGGAAGTCAACAACCTGCGCTTGCTGACGCCTGATCTGCGCGAGACACCACTAACACTGGCACAGCGCGACGCCGTAGTGAACCTAATGGAAACGCAGGGAGAAGTGCGGTTTACCGAAATGCTCAAGGCCCTGAAGCTTCCCGGCTCAACCAGATTCAACCTGGAAGACATCAAGCGCGACCGCCTCAAGGGCAATACGACCACCGCTATCTTGTCCAAGGAAGTGGCGTTTGGCGACGCATGGTTTGGCTTCGATCACGACCTGCAAGACACCATCGTCGACAAGCTCCTCAACGAAGCCAGCGAGTCGACGCTGATTCAGTGGTTGCAGTTGAAGACGGGTGTAGACGAACCTACAGCCGAACGGATTGCCAGTACCAGCCTACGCGAAGGCTACGGCAACCTGAGCCGCGAAGCACTGACGGCGATCGTACCGGAGCTCATCAAAGATGTCATCGTCTACTCAGAAGCCGTCAAGCGTGCCGGCTTCGATAGCCACTCAGCACTGTCCCATGCAGAGACAACCGGCGAGATCATGGACCAGTTGCCCTACTACGGCGACCCGCTGCGCCGACATGTCGCCTTCGCCAAAGACAACCCCCGTAATGATGAAGAGCGATACGGCAAGATCGCCAACCCTACGGTACACATCGGCCTGAATGAGTTGCGCAAGGTCGGCAATGCATTGATACGACGCTACGGCCATCCAAGCGAGGTGGTGGTAGAGGTCGCCCGCGACCTGAAGCTCAGCCGGGAGCGAAAACTGGAGATTCAACGTGAGCAGAAAATCAGGCAAGACCTCAATGACCAGCAGGTCGCGCAGGCTTGCGCCGTTCTGGGTTTGAATCCGGCAAACCTGGATCGTGCGAAGCGCCGCGAACTGTCGCAAAAGATGCAGCTCTGGGTGGAACTCAACGCCAAGAACGTGGCTGATCGACAGTGTCCCTACACGGGCGAACAGATCAGTATTGAACGCCTGCTTTCCAGCGAGGTAGAGATCGAGCACATCCTGCCCTACTCCATGACGCTGGATGACAGTCTGAACAACAAGACTGTGGCCATGCGTCGCGCTAACCGGGACAAGGGCAACCGGTCTCCCTTTGACGCTTTCGGCAAGTCACCGTTGCCTGGCTATGACTACCCTGCCATGCTGCAGCGCGCCGCCCTCATGCCCAAGGAAAAGGCCAAGCGCTTCGCGCCGGACGGATACCAGCGCTGGCTCAAAGAGGACAAGGACTTTCTGGCACGTGCGCTCAACGACACAGCATACCTGTCACGTATCGCTAAGGAATATCTGAGCCTGATCTGCCCTCCAGACAAGGTTCGCGCCATTCCAGGTCGCATGACGGCATTGCTGCGTGGCAAGTTCGGGCTGAACCAACTTTTGTCTGGCACCGAACTGAAGAACCGCAACGACCACCGTCATCATGCGCTGGACGCTGCTGTGATCGGCATCACCGACCGGGGGCTGCTGCAGCGCTTTGCCAAGGCCAGCGCCCATGCACGCGAGATGCATCTTGACCGACTGGTCGAGGAAATGCCCCTGCCCTGGCCAACCTACCGCGAGCATGTGGCGCGAGGGCTGGGACACATTTTCGTCAGCCACAAGCCGGATCATGGCTACGAGGCTGGATTTGCCGACGAGACCGCCTATAGACCTCCGCACCTTGATCCGAAGGGGAAATGGCGCACACGAGGAATTGGCGGCGACAATCCGAACGAGCGCGCTCCTGATGCCGCATTGATCGCCATCGTGCGCTCACATCCCCGACACGGAGTGGACGAGTATGGTCAGCCCATGCCATACAAAGGCTACATGGGAGGAGACAACTACGCCCTCGAGATAACCCGCGACGACGATGAAACTTGGGAAGGCACAGTTGTTACCACTTTCGATGCGTACAAAATCGTCGGCAAAGATGGGCTTGAACAATTGCGTCGCCAATCGCATGGACAGAACGGAAGGCCTTTGATCATGAGACTGGTTGCGGGGGACAGTCTTGCGCTGGAAATCGACGGGAGGCGGACCATCTTTCGAGTCGTCAAGATGCGAGCCGGCCGCAACCAAGTCACACTTGTTGGCCTTAACGAGGCGAATCATGCCAATCGCATGAGCGAGAAAGACCCGAGCCTGATTTATCTACAGGACAAGTCTGCCCCTTCTCTGAAAAGAATGCGTGCACGCTGTATCACGATATCCCCCATCGGCGAGCTGCGCGACCCCGGCTTCCAGGATTAAGCATCATGATCGGCCGCATTGTCGAGGTGGCCGATGACCGGCGACATCTCTTCCTGTCGCGTGGTTTCATGGTGGTGCAAGACACCGAGGGCGAACGCAAGGAGCTTGGACAGGTGCCGCTGGACGATATAGCCGCCGTCATAGCCAACGCTCACGGCTTGAGCTATACCAACAACTTGCTGGTTGCCTTGGCCGAGCGCGGCGCGCCCTTCGTACTGTGCGCGGCAAACCACAATGCCGTCGGCATGCTGCTGCCGGTGGACGGCAACTACCATCAGGCCAAACGCTTCGACGCACAAATCGAAGCTGGCAAACCGCTGATGAAGCGCCTGTGGGCCGAGGTGGTACGCGCCAAGCTGACACAGCAGGCCGCCGCGCTGGAGGCAGCGGGCAGCCCCAACGCGCCCTTGAACGTGTTGGTTAGCAAAGTTCGCTCTGGCGACCCCGAAAACCTTGAAGCCCAGGGCGCGCGGCGCTACTGGGGCCTGCTGTTCGGGGACAGCTTCCGGCGCGACCAGAATGCCGGTGGGCTAAACGCCATGCTGAACTATGGCTACACCGTGCTGCGCGCCGCCATGGCCCGTGCTGTCGTCGCCGCAGGCCTGCACCCGACGCTGGGTCTTCACCACAGCAACGAAAGCAATGCCATGCGTCTGGTCGATGACCTGATGGAGCCTTTTCGCCCAGTCATCGATCTCAAGGTCTGGCAGCTACAGCGCAAAAATGAAATGGACCTGACGCCTGACACCAAGCGTGCGCTGGTGCGCACCCTGTATGACGACATGCAGACCGATGCTGGCGTAACGCCGGTGCTGGTCTGCGCACAGAAGCTGGCTACGTCGCTGGCGCAGGTCTACCTGGGCGAACGCGACAAGCTGGATCTTCCACTACCGGGGCTGCCGCTAGCCCTGGCCAACACGCTCAACGACGAATAGCCATGCTCTCGGGGTACCGGCTGATGTGGGTTGTCGTGATGTTTGATCTGCCCGTCGTGGAAAAAGCGGAGCGCAAGGCAGCGACCGACTTTAGGAATGCCCTGCTCGACATGGGCTTCGAGATGGCGCAGTTCTCGGTCTATATGCGTTTCTGTACCAGCCAGGCCCAGATCGATACTTACAACAAGTACGTCGAAACCGCCTTGCCTCAAGGCGGCAAGGTGAATATTCTTCAGTTCACCGACAAACAGTACGAGCGCATCATTTCCTTCCACGGCAAGGCCAAGCAGCCCCCGAATAAAGCACCCGATCAATTTGATCTGTTCTAGGATTGGCTGTGGTTTCTGAAGCCCTGAAAACGAAAAACCCCCTGATAGATCAAGGGGTTATCGCCGACCTAGTCTAGTCGATTGGGATATGAGCTCTGACCGGAACTTACCTGTGAACGAGACGAAGGCAATATCGAGTCTAGTCGATTGGGATATGAGCTCTGACCGGAACCGCTCTGCTCACCATCACCCTGGCCGTGGCAGTCTAGTCGATTGGGATATGAGCTCTGACCGGAACTATGGATTCTAACGCCCACCTTTTCAGCTAAGTCTAGTCGATTGGGATATGAGCTCTGACCGGAACAGAGCAGGCCACCGTGCTGTGGCCCATCAAAGTCTAGTCGATTGGGATATGAGCTCTGACCGGAACACGGGAGGGGGATGATCTCGCGCACGCTGCAGTCTAGTCGATTGGGATATGAGCTCTGACCGGAACTCACGGTGGATTGCGGCAGCGCCCGCGCGGAGTCTAGTCGATTGGGATATGAGCTCTGACCGGAACGTGTAGGTAATGCCTAATAATGGGGGGATGAGTCTAGTCGATTGGGATATGAGCTCTGACCGGAACAATACGGCCAATGCCTTGTCAACGTTAGACAGTCTAGTCGATTGGGATATGAGCTCTGACCGGAACAGGTGGTGTTTGCAGATCCGCGCGTGGCAGAGTCTAGTCGATTGGGATATGAGCTCTGACCGGAACACCCAAACAGTATGCACGCCACCAGCACCAAGTCTAGTCGATTGGGATATGAGCTCTGACCGGAACGATTCATTATGACACCTAAACGGTGTCAGTAGTCTAGTCGATTGGGATATGAGCTCTGACCGGAACGATTCACTGTTTGAGGTACAGGCTGTCCGGAGTCTAGTCGATTGGGATATGAGCTCTGACCGGAACCAAGTCTCTGGGTGGCCAGAGCCACCCAGAGACTTGGCCGCGCACAGCGCGTTTGCTTGGCAAGAGTAATCACCCCCCGCCTCTCTGCGTGTAGAGATCAAAGCGCCGCATGAAGGCGGTGCGCTCTTGCGTCGCCACGTTGTGGAAGGCGAAGCGCACCAGCAGGCGCGGCAGGCGCACCAGGGCGATCACGCGCGCAGGCTGGCCCTGCCACTGCAATTGCAAGGTGCCTGACCCGATGTGCACCTGCGCTGCGCCGTCCTGCAATGCGTACCGACATTCGCCAACGGCCGCAGGCAGCCAGCCGCGCCACTCGGCCTCGGTACAGGCCATGTCGCGCTCGAAGGTCTCGGGGTAGGAAGATTGCACTGAGGGGTTTGCAGGAAGGGCTTTGAAAGGCAGCCCGAACGGCAGCAGAGACTCGGCCCCTGGGGTACCTCGTCAACCCCCCGCAATGGGCGGCCAGATCGCCAGCACATCGCCCTCGACCAGCGCATGCGTGGCGCGCTGCTCGGGCGGCACATAGGCGCCGTTGACCAGCACCAGATGCACCAGCTTGTGCGGCAGGCCAAAGGGCTCGGCCACCTGGGCGATGGTGGCGCCAGACGGTACCTCAAGCTCAACGCGGTTGTCGCCGCGCGCCTGGGGCGGCAGGTAGTCGGTGAGCGAGGCGTAGAGCTTGAAGGTGATCTTCATGGGCGCATTATCGGCGCCGCTCGTCGCCCGGCCCGTTCCACACGCCCTGCGCCTGCGCGCAGGCCAGGTAGGCCGGCACCAGCTGCGTGGGGTCCTTGAGCAAGGTGTCTTTCCAGGCGCCAAGCTTGACCTGGTCTTCGACCAGGCCGCGCATCACGCCCACATGGTCCGTCCGGCCCACGCTGTTGCAGCCCACGAGTACATCGCCCTGGAACTGCAGGCTCAGGTGCTGCCAGCCCTGCGCATTGGTCAGCTCGGCGTGCTGGCCGCCGCTCACGCCCTGCCAGTTGCCGAAGCTGGTGGAGATCAGGCCCAGGGTATCGAGCACGTTGATCTGCGTCACGCCGCGCAACGTGGCGCGGCGGCCCGGCCGACCCTGCAGCGCCATATTGATGGCAGCCACGCGCGCCTGTTCGGCGGCGTTGGGCTGGATGGCGCTCACGATGGCCTTGGCGCTGATCTTGTCAAAGGCCTCGGCGCAGTCACCCGCAGCGTAGATGCCGGGCACGTTGCTCTGCATGTACTCGTCGGTCAGCACGCCGAGCAGGCAGCGCACGTCCGAGCCTTCCAGAAAGCCGATGGCGGGTTTGACGCCGGTGGCGCTGATGACCAGGTCCACGGTGAGCGTCTGGCCGTTGGAGAGCTTCACGTCCAGCGCCTGAGCGGCGCCCTGGGCGATGGATTCCACCCGGGTGCCGGTGTGCACGGTCACGCCCTTGGACTCCACCCACGCCTTGATCATGCCTCCTGCGGCCGGGCCCATCATGCGCGGGACCATGCGGTCGCCCATCTCTACCACGGTGAGCTGCACGCCGCGCGCGGCCAGGGCTTCCAGAATGATGCAGCCGATGAAGCCCGCGCCCATCTGCAGCACGCGCGCGCCCTTGGCTGCGCGGTCCTGGATGGCACGCGCGTCGGCCAGGGTCCAGCAGCTGTGCACGCCGGGCAGGTCGATGCCGGGGATGGGCGCGCTCACGGGTGTGGAGCCGGTGGCAATGAGCAGGGTGTCAAAAGTCAGGGTGTTGCCGTTGTCGAGCTTCACGGCCTTGGCCTTGACGTCGACGGACGTTGCGCGCGCCTGCACAGTCTCGATGCGCAGGTCGGCATAGTGGCGCGCGCCCTTGCGCAGCAGCGTGCCCTCTTCGCCGATGTTGCCGATCAGCAGGTAGGGGATGGCCATGCGCGAGTACGGGGGCTCGCGCTCATCGCCCACCAGGGTGATGCGGTCGTTCGGCGCGTGCTTGCGCAGGGTCTCAGCCGCGATGACGCCGGCCGGGCCGGCGCCGAGGATGACGTGATGCATGGTGATGACTCTCCAAAAATGGAAAGCGGCTGCACAGAGCCGCTTTCCCGTCCCGGACGCTGTAGGCTTACAGCCCCAGACGCTGCTTGGTCGCCGCCGTCGGGCGGCCTTCCTTGTCCCAGCCGCGTACCTCGTAGTACTTGGGCAGCATCTTTGCCAGCTCGTTGACCTTGCCCTTGGCCGGGCCGGTCTTGGCGGCTTCGGTCAACAGGCGCTTGGGCAACTGGTCGTCCTTGGGCGTCAGGCCGGCGCGGTTGTTGAATTCGCGCTCCATGTTCCAGATGCGCTCGCCTATCTTGGTGAGCTCCTCGGTGGTGTAGGCCTCGTCGCAGGCGGCCTGCATCTGGGGCGCGAGGTCCTGCACGGTCCAGGCAAAGGTGGTGAAGATGCACAGGCCCGAAGAATCAAAGGCCGCGGTTGCGTCCTGGAAGGCCTTGACGAGATCGGGCTTGCCTTCGCTCTCCAGCGGATCGGTCTTGACCGGGATGCCCAGCACTTCCGATGCGATGGTGTAGCCGCGCAGATGGCAGGCGCCACGGTTACTGGTGGCGTAGGCCAGGCCGATGCCCTGGATGCTGCGCCCGTCGTAGGCCGGGAACTCCTGGCCCTTGACGCTCATGGACAATTCCGGATGGCCGTACTTGGCCGTCAGGCGCTTGGAGCCCTGGCCGATTTCCTTGCCGAAGCCTTCGCCGCGGGCCGTGATCTCGGTGAAGTGCGCCAGCGCCTGGGCCGAGCCGAAGGGCGCCTCGATGCCCAGCTGCTCTTTCTTGAGCACGCCCATTTCATACAGCTCCATGACGGCGCCCACGGTGGCGCCAAAGCTGATCGGGTCCATGCCGTATTCGTTGCACAGCAGGTTGGCGTACTGCAGGGCCTCCAGGTCGTTGACGCCGTTGGCCGCACCCAGCGCCCAGGCGGCCTCGTACTCCAGACCGCCCGAGGCCCCCCAGTACTGGGGCTTGTTCTGGATGGTGAAGTGGCTTTCGTCCATCTTGCTGATGCGACCGCATGCGATGGTGCAGCCGAAACAGGCCTGGTTGGTCACCAGGTGCTTCTTGCCATCGGTCTTGCGCGGCGTGGCCATGGCCTCGGCCGAGATGTCCTTGGCGCCCTCGAACTGGTTGTCGCGGTGGTTGCGGGTGGGCAGTGCACCCACCTCGTTGATGACGTTCATCAGCACCTGGGTGCCATAGGTGGGCAGGCCCTGGCCGGTGACGGCGTTCTCCTGCAGGATTTTTTTCTTCTCGAAGGTGACCTGCATGAACTTTTTGGGGTCGCGGATATTGCCCACGCCATTGGTGCCGCGCACCGCAATGGCCTTGAGGTTCTTGCTGCCCGCCACCGCACCCACGCCCGAGCGGCCCGCCGCGCGGTGCAGGTCGTTGACGATGCTGGCATAGAGCACCTGGTTCTCGCCCGCAGGGCCGATGCTGGATACGCGCAGCAGGGGATCCTGCAGGCTCTTCTTGAGTGCCTCCTCGGTCTTCCAGACGCTCTGGCCCCAGAGGTGGGACGCGTCGCGCAGCTCGGCCACATCATCGTTGACGTACAGATAGACTGGCTTGGGGGACTTGCCCTCGAAGATGATCATGTCCCAGCCGGCCATCTTGAGCTCGGCGCCCCAGTAGCCGCCCGAGTTGGAGCAGGCGATGGCGCCCGTGAGCGGGCCCTTGGTAATGACGGTGTAGCGCCCGCCGGTGGAGGCCATGGTGCCGGTCAGCGGGCCAGTGGCCCAGATCAGCTTGTTGGCCGGTGAAAGCGGATCGACCTTGGCGTCGACCTCCTCAACCAGGTACTTGGAGCCCAGGCCGCGCGAGCCCACATAGTCGCGCGCCCAGTCCATCCTGAGTGGCTCCGACTTCACGGTGCCCTTGCTCAGATCCACGCGGAGAATTTTTCCTGCCCATGCCATGGTCGTTCTCCTTTAAGCTGCTGCGGGCTGATTGCCCAGTTTGTTGGCCCACTGCTCCATCTTGCCCAGACCGGTCCAGTTGGCGTCGATGTAGGTGATGGCGCCGGTGGGGCAGGCGGTGGCGCAGGCGGGGTCGCCGCCGCAGAGGTCGCACTTCTGCACCTTGCCGGTCTCCTGCACATAGTTGACGGTGCCAAAGGGGCAGGCAATGGTGCAGACCTTGCAGCCCACGCAGGTGGAGTCGTTCACCACCTTGGCGCCCGTGGCCTTGTCCACGGTGATGGCCTCCACCGGGCAGGCGTGCAGGCACCAGGCCTCGTCGCACTGCGTGCAGGTGTAGGGCACCTTCTTGCCCGTGTGATGGAAGTCGAAAACCTTGATCCGCGATTTGGCGGTGGCGAAGGTGCCGTAGTTCTCGAATGAACAGGCCATTTCGCACTGCAGACAGCCGGTGCACTTGTCTGCGTTGATGTGCAAAACCTTTTGCATCTGGGTCTCCTTGGGTTACGCGCCTGGGCGCCTTGCCTATGTACAGGGGTGCATAAGCATTCTTGGTTTCAGCCTTCGAGAGCGAACTAGGGAGAACCCTAGTCAACTATGTCGGAGGTGGGGGTTATTCTCAAATTGAAACACCGTCGCGACCTGCCACCGGCCGGCGCGAATCGCCCTCCCTCACCTCTTGCCCATGCGCTCTGCACCCGCCGTGTCCTCAACTTCGCGCCTGGCGCGCATAGGCCGGGCGCGGCAGCTTTCGATCCATGAAGGCTCGGCACTTGCCGATGGGCTGGTCGAACCGTGGATCGCGCAAAGCTGGCAGCGCTGCCTGGCCCAGGGCCTGCGGCCCGATCAGCGTGTGCATTTTGACGCGGTCAGCCCGGCCATGATGCGGCAGGCCGCCGAGGGCAACCGCAACCTCGTCATGGCGGCGCGGCCCATCTTGCGTCAGCTCGGCCAGGTGCTGGCCGAAACCCGCTATTTCGCCATCCTGACCAACGAGGCCGGAGTGGTGATCGACACCGAAGGCCCGATCGACCGCAGCGATCGCCGCGCCGCGCTGATCACGCGCGTGGGCGTGGACCTGTCCGAGGCCAGCGTCGGCACCACCGCCATCGGCGCGGCGCTGCGCGAACTGCAGCCCGTCTGGTTGCACCGCGGCGAGCACTTCTTCAACGACACCTCGGCCTACAGCTGCGCGGGGGCACCGCTGTTCGGCCCCGATGGTCACTGCGTGGGCATGCTGGACCTCACGGGCGTGGAGGCGGCCGAGCGCCCCGAGCTGCGCCACCTGGCGATGCACGCCGCGCGCCGCATCGAGAACGCCCTGCTGCTGCTGCGTCCCCATCGCCTGCTGCTGCGCCTGGCCTGGCCCGGGCTGCCGCCGGGCGATGAAGCTGACGGTATCGTCACGCTGGACGCCGACGGCTGCGTGCGCGCAGCCAACCGCGCGGCGCGCCAGCTGCTGCCCATGCTCGACACCCAGGGTATGGAGTTGCACGCACGCGACCTGTTTGCACTGCCCCTGGAAATGCTGTTCGACACCGCTTGGCGCAGCCAGACCCTGGACGTGCCGCTTTGGTCAGGCCTGCGCCTGCAGGTGCGGGCGGAGCTGGCGGGCCGTCCGCATGCCGCGAGCACCCGCGCGCCAGCGCCCACCCTGCCGCTGCGCGACGTGGAGACCCGGCTGATCCGCAAGGCGGTGGAAGATGCGCGCGGCAACGTGGCCCAGGCTGCCCGCAACCTGGGCATCAGCCGCGCCACGGTCTACCGCAAGCTGGGGAAGTGACTAGGCACGGCCCGTGGGCCGGCTTGCGTCCCTTCAAGGCCTGGGGACAAACCGAAGCGCCGAGAATTCAAGGGTCGCTTGGTACGTCCATGCCCGGCGGTAGCTGGTAACGAGATTGAGGAGTCCTTCGGGACTCCTTTTTTTTCGGGGATGCGCAGACCGGCGCCGCCTTGTCCTCAGGCCAGGCCTTCGGCCTTGAGCGCCGCCTTCACGCCGGGCCGCGCTGCCATGCGAGCCATGAAGGCCACAAGGTTTGCGTGGGCGCTCAGATCGATCTTGACCACGCGCGTCCAGCTGAGCACCGTGAAAAGGTAGGCGTCGGCCACGCTGAAGTCCGCACCCAGCAGATAGTCCTTGCCCGCGAGCTGTTCATTGACCCAGACGAGGCGACGCTCGATGTTGCCGCGGCACACGGCCTTCCAGTCATCGGGCGCGGCCGGGTTGAACAGCGGGCTGAACTGCTTGTGCAGCTCCGTGCCGATGAAGGTCAGCCACGACTGCATTTGGTAGCGCGCGAGCGTGCCGTTGGCGGGCGCGAGCTTCTTGCCGGGGTGAAGGTCTGCCAGGTACTGCACGATGGCCGGGCCTTCGGTCAGCACCGTGCCGTCGTCAAGCTGGAGCGCGGGTACATAGCCCTTGGGGTTGATGGCCAGAAAATCGCCGCCCGAGGCGGTCTTCTTGCTCTTGAGGTCTACGGCCTCGGCGTCGTACTTGACCCCGAGCTCTTCGAGGACGATGTGGGGAGAAAGCGAACAGGCGCCGGGTTTGAGAAAGAGTTTCATGGTGTGTCTCGTGTGCATGGGTGAGGGGAAGGGATGTAAGTGTAGGCAATCGCGCCGGCCTGTGCACTGCCCGGCAGCATCAGCTGAGGACCTGGATGAGCAGCCCCAGCACAGCGCAGGCCGCCAGCACCTGGATCACATTGCGCTTGTACTTGAACAGCGCGACGGCCGCGCCCAGCGCAATCAGGGCGCAGGCCGCGTCAAAGCGGCCCTCGAAACCCTCGGGCCAGAGCACGTGGTAGCCGAAGAAGAGCGCGAGATTGAGGATCACGCCCACCACGGCGGCCGTGATGGCCGTAAGCGGCGCGGTGAAGTTGAGATTGTCGTGGGTGGACTCCACCAGCGGCCCGCCGGCCAGGATGAAAATGAAAGACGGCAGGAAGGTGAACCAGGTCACGAGCACCGCCGCCAGCGCACCCGCCAGGAACAGCGCATCCGGCCCGAGCAACGCCTTGCCCCAGCCGCCGACAAAACCCACAAAGGCCACCACCATGATCAGCGGCCCGGGCGTGGTCTCGCCCAGGGCCAGACCGTCAATCATCTGCCGGCCGCTGAGCCAGTCGTAACGCTCCACTGCGCCCTGATAGACATAGGGCAGCACGGCATAGGCGCCGCCAAACGTGAGCAGCGCGGCCTTGGTGAAGAACCAGGCCATTTGCGTGTAGTCATGCCGCCAGCCCACCGTCGCCAGCAGCAGGCCCATGGGCAGCAGCCAGAGCAGGCCGCCGATCGCGGCCACCTGTGCCAGACGACCCCAGCGCAAACGCGTATGGGCTTGCGTGGGCGTGTCGTTGTCGATCAGCGCACGGCCATAGGAGGCTTTGCCAGGGCCATGCCCGCCGCCGGTGCGAAAGCTGTCGGGCACGTAGCGACCACCGAGGTAGCCCACCACGGCTGCCGTGAGCACGATCAGCGGAAAGGGCAGGTTGAGCGCAAAGATGGCCACGAAGGCCGCAGCCGCGATGCTCCACAACCAGGGGTTGCGTAGTGTGCGCGAGCCAATGCGATGCGCGGCCTGCACCACGATGGCCGTCACCGCAGGCTTGATGCCGTAGAACAGCCCGGCCACCAGCGGCGTCTCGCCCCAGGCCATGTAGATGGCCGACAGCGCAATCAGGATGAAGAGCGAGGGCAGCACGAACAGCACGCCGGCGATGATGCCGCCCCAGGTGCGGTGCATGAGCCAGCCGATGTAGGTGGCCAGCTGCTGGGCCTCGGGGCCGGGCAGCACCATGCAATAGTTCAGCGCGTGCAGGAAGCGCTTTTCCGAGATCCAGCGCCGCTTTTCCACGAGTTCGTGGTGCATGATGGCAATCTGCCCGGCCGGCCCGCCGAAGCTGATGAAACCCAGACGCAGCCAGTACCGCGTGGCCTGGGCCAGGGTGACGGGGGAAGGGGCGGCGTGTGCTGCGGCGTGCTCGCCGGTACTTGCAGTCTTCTCGTTCACAGACTCTCCTCTTGGGGCATCAGCACCCCAGATCAGAGCAGGCCTTGGACGGGAGCGTCTTGGGGCGGGGAGGCTGCCGTGTCCCCGGTGGTGTCCCTTGCATCATATCCCCGCGCGACGCCAGACCCGGCTCACTTGACGGCGAAGCGCGCTGTCACGGCCTTCTGCCCGGGCAGGGTCACCACGGCCACCGCCTTGGTGCCCGCAGCGGCAGGGAAGTCGCCGCTGGCCTCAAAGCGGGTGCCGGATGGCACCAGCGCCACCTCGCTCTTGCGGTCGCCCGCGAGCAGCGTGAGCCTGGCGGTTCCCCCCTTCACCTCAAGCGGCTTGCCGTGGTCGCTGATGTGCAGCACGACCCGCCGGGCTTGAAGCACAAGCTCAAGCTGGAACACACCGCCTTCGGCGACGATGCCGCCAAACTGCGGCTTGCCATGGTCGTCATGCGCCAGCGCCGCAGCGGGCAGGAACAAGGCAGCCAGCAGGAAGAGCGACGGCGTAGGCGTGAGAAAGAGTTTTTTCATGCGGTTTACTTCCAAGCGACGGAGAAAAAAGGGGAGCGAATGATCGGGCCAGCCTACAAGGCTTCTTCCCCGGTATCTGCAGCCAGGCGCTCGATGTCGGCCTGGCCCAAGAGCTTGACGAGCACGGGGGTGAGCAGCGTGTCGAGCAGCGTGGAGCTCACCAGGCCGCCAAAAATCACCACCGCCACCGGGTGCAGGATCTCCTTGCCCGGAGCATCTGCGGCCAGCAGCAGCGGTGTAAGCGCAAAGGCTGCCACCAGCGCCGTCATGAGCACGGGCGTGAGCCGCTCCAGAGAACCGCGCACGATCATGGCCGCACCGAAACGCTCGCCTTCGAACTTGCACAGGTTGATGTAGTGGCTGATCTTGAGAATGCCGTTGCGCGTGGCGATGCCAGCCAGCGTGATGAAGCCCACCATGGAGGCCACCGACAGGCTCACGTCCGCGAGCCACATGGCGATCACCGAGCCGATCAGCGCCAGCGGGATGTTGGCCATGATGATGCCCGACAGCACCGCCGAGCGGTAGCGCGCGTAGAGCACGAGGAACATCATGGCCAGCGACACCAGCGACAGCAACGCAATCAGCCGCGTGGCGGCCTCCTGCGCCTGGAACTGCCCTTCAAGGCTGATGAAATTGCCTGCGGGTAGCTGCATCTGGGCGATGACAGCGCGGATGTCGGAGATGACGTGCGTCATGTCGGTGCCGTCGGTGTTGGCGTAGACGATGATGCGCCGGCGTCCGTTCTCGCGCCCGATCTGGTTGGGGCCATCGCCCTCCTCCACGGTGGCGATGCTGCTCACGGGCAGGCGGCCGGCCGGCGTGTCGATCAGCGTGCGCGCGAGATCCTGCGGACTGCGTTGCGCATCGGGCAGGCGCAGCACCAGCTCGTAACGGCGCGCACCGTCCACGATCTGCGCCACATGCGCGCCATCGGTCAGGGCCTGCAGCGCGGTGATGGCCTCGCCCGGCGCCAGCCCGGCTTGCGCCGCGCGTGCGTAGTCCAGCCGTACGGTGATCTGCGGAATCAGCACCTGTTTCTCTACCGTCAGGTCCGCCAGGCCATGGGCCTGGCTGAGGTCGGCGCGTAAGCGCTCGGCCAGACCGCGCAGGGTGTCAAGGTCGTCGCCGTAAATCTTGATGGCGATCTGCGCCCGCACCCCCGAGAGCAGATGGTCCAGCCGGTGCGAGATGGGCTGGCCGATGGACAGCTGCACCGGCAGAACAGCTAGTCGGCGCCGGATGTCGGCCAGCACGTCCTCGCGGCTGCGATCACTGCGATGGAGGTCCACATCAATCTCGGTGGAGTGCACGCCTTCGGCGTGCTCGTCCAGCTCGGCGCGCCCGGTACGCCGGCCGACCTGGATCACCTCGGGCACCTCGCGGATCAGGCGCTCGGCCACGGTACCCACACGGTTCGACTCGGCCAGCGAGGTGCCCGGATTGAGCAGCAGGGAGATGACCAGAGAGCCTTCGTTGAAAGGCGGCAGGAAAGCACGCGCCATGAAGGGCACCGAGGCGGCGGCCAGCAGCACGGCGGCCACGGCGGAAATCACGAATGATCGGGCATGGCCAAAGGACCAGTGCAGCAGCCGCGCATCCAGCCGCTTCAGCCGGGTCACCAGCGGCGTATCGCCATGGTCCAGGCGCTTCATCCCGGGCAGCAGGTAGTAGCTGAGCACGGGCGTGACGGTCATCGACACCCCCATCGACGCCAGGATAGAGACGATGTAGGCAATGCCCAGCGGCGTGAACAGCCGCCCCTCGATGCCCGGCAGCGCAAACAGCGGCACGAAAACCAGCACCACGATGACGGTGGCGTAGACGATGCCCGAGCGCACCTCCACGCTTGCCTGGCGCACCACCTCAAAGACGCTCAGAGGCGCAGTGGCCAGGCGGTTCTGCTTGAGCCGGCGCAGGATGTTCTCCACGTCCACCACCGCGTCGTCCACAAGCTCGCCGATGGCAATGGCCAGCCCGCCCAACGTCATGACGTTGATCGACTGCCCCAACAGATGAAAGACCAGCGCCGCCACCGCCAGCGACAGCGGGATGGCCAGCAGGGAGATGAGCGTGGTGCGCGCCGAGAGCAGGAAGGCAAACAGCACAATGGCAACCATGATGGCGCCGTCGCGCAGGGCCTCCCTCACGTTGCGGATCGAGGCCTCAATGAAATCACCCTGCCGAAATAGCACCTGCGGCGCACTCAGGCCGGCAGGAAGGCCCTGGCGCAGCTCAGCCAGTGCCGCTTCCAAGGCGGCCGTGAGCTGTACCGTGTCAGCTGTGGGTTGCTTGTGCACGCTGATCACTACTGCGGGCGCGCCGTTATAGCCCGCCTCACCGCGGCTCAGCGCTGGCGCGTAACGCACGCTGGCCACCTGCTGCAGCTGGATGGGTCGGCCATTCTTCCAGGCCACGGCCACGCTGGCCAGGTCTTCGACGCGCTGCGTGCGGCCCACGTGGCGGATCAGGTACTCGCGGCTGTTGAGATCGATGAAGCCACCGCCCGCATTGGCCGCAAAACCGCGCAGCGCCTGCTCCAGTTGCGTGAGTGTCACGCCGAACTGCGCCATGCGCGCGGTATCGGGCTCCACGCGCAGCTGCCGCACCTGGCCACCGATGGGGATGACCTGCGATACCCCGGGGATGGACAGCAGGCGCGGGCGCAGCACGAAGTCCGCGTACTCGCGCGCCTGCATCGGCAGGCCTTCGGGCACGGCCTCGCCCTGCGTCTTGAGTGGCAGGGCGATGAGCATGATCTCGCCCATGACGGACGAGACCGGCCCCATCACCGGTGACACGCCATTGGGCGGACGCTGGCGCATCAGGGGCAAGCGCTCGGCCACCAGTTGACGGTTGCGATAGATGTCGGTGCCCCAGTCGAACTCGGCGTAGGCGATGGACAGGCCCACACCCGAGACCGAGCGCACGCGCGTCACGCCGGGCATGCCGTTGAGCGCGATCTCGATGGGGAAGGTCACGAGCTGCTCGACCTCCTGCGGTGCCATGCCGCCGGCTTCCGTCATCACCGTCACCACCGGTTTGTTGAGATCGGGAAACACATCGACCGGCGTGCGCCAGGCGGTGAGTGCGCCATAGGCCATGAGCAGCGCCGCCAGCGCCAGAACCATCAGCCGGTTCTGCAGACTGGAACGAACGATCCAGTTGAACATGGTGCTCTCCTATCTGATCTGGGCAATCAGGGGCGCGCCCTGCACCACGACGCGCTGGCCCGCCTCCAGGCCCTGGGTCACGAGCACGGTGCGCGCGTCCAGCGGCTGCGCCTGCACGGCCTGCGGGCGGAAGCGCTCGGCGCTGGTCTTGATCCAGACCACGGGCTCGTTGGCCGGGTTGCGCACCACGGCCTGCGCCGGCAGCACCACACCGCGGCTGCGCTCCTTGAGTTGCACGATCAACTGCACCGGCTGGCCGATGGCCAGCGGCAGCGCGGCGCCACGCTGCGCGTTCTGCACGGTGAAGGTCAGCGGCAGCATTCCATCGCGCAGCGCACGTGCGACCCCCAGCAGCTTCAGGCGCGCCTGCGGCACGTCTGCCAGCTGCGCACCCGCGATGCGCGGCCCCAGCGTGGCATCGGGTGTGACCGCCTCCACATGCATGGAAGCCGGGTCCACCACCTCGAACAGCAACTCGCGCGCCTGTACCACCTGGCCAGCCACCAAAGACACGCTGGCGACCACGCCCGAGACCGGCGCCGTCAAGGCCTCGCGTCGCGCGAGGCTGGCGCCCACGCTGGCCTCGCGCTCGCGCAGGCCCACCAGCTCGGCGCGCGCCGCGTCGATGTCCTTGCGCGGCACTGTGCCCTCCAGGCCTTCGAGGCGCTGCACGCGCCGCTCGGCCAGCAGGCGCTGCGTGCGCAGTTCCGCCAGCTGGCTTTGCTGGTTGGCCGCAGCATAGGGCTCGGCTTCATATCGCACGTAAGCCAGCACCTCACCGGCTCGCACCGCCTGGCCAGCCACCGGCAGGCCGCGCGGTCCGGGTTCGATGCGCCCGCCATAGACGGCCTGCACCCGGCCACTGCGGTTGGGGTCCATCACCACCCGCGCGGGGAGCTGCAGCGTGGCTGCGGCCTCGCCCACGGCGCTTGGCGTGGTGCGCACCGCCAGCCGACGTTGCGCGTCCTTGGGCAGGTTGACGCTGCCGTCGGGCAGGCGCGCGAGGCCAGCGGCACCGGCCAGCGGCGCCTCTTCTTCATGGGCATGGCCTTCACGGGCTTGCACGGGGGCCTGCGGGGGTGCCAGCCACAGGGCGAGCACAAGCAAGGGCAGAGGGTGTTTCATACGGGTTCTCCCAAGCCGCGCAACGCACGGGCGCTGCGCCGCAGATACACATAAACGCCCAGAGCCAGCGCGGCTGCAAAGGCCAGGCCAGCGAACACGAAGCCCCATGGCAGTTCATCGGCATGCTCGGCCGGTGCCAGCTGCAGCGGGCGACGCAAGGTGCCGTCGAGCAGGTCGCTCTCGGCGCCCAGGTTGATGGTGAACACCAGCGCATGCTCATCGCCCTGGCGCAGCAGCGCGAGCAGACGCTCGTCGGTGGCGGCGTAGTCACCCGTTGCGGCGCGAAAACTCGCACCGGCCTCGACGCCGCCGGACTCCACGCTCACCCGGGCGCCCAGCACCGGCTCGTTGCTGTTGTAACGATCGATCAGCAGCGTGAAGCCGGTGTCTTCAAGCCGCCCCACGAGTTCAAAGGCGTCGGAATGGGCCTCCACACGCGGTTGGCCTGTGCCGCTGATGGGCTTTGCCGGGTTACCGTGGTCATCGCCTCCGTGGGCCCGGGCCAGACCGGACAGACCCAAAAGACCCAAAAGACCCAACAGACCCAGCAGGCCAGCCAGCGCGAGGACGTGCCCGCACCTGAAAAAAGTGTTCCATGACTTCATGGCAACCATCCCAAAGCTTGTTGATAACGGGCGCGCGCCAGTCCCAGCGCGGCCTCCTGACGGGTGCGGGCCGCCTGGGCCTGGCTCGCGGTGTTGAGCGCGCGCAGCAGCTCGGGCAAAGCCAGCTCGCCAGCGGCAAACGCGCGCCGCAACAGGCCCGCGCGCTCCTGCAACAGATCGGCACGCTCGCGCTCGGCCTCGCGCCTGGCCTCTGCACTGCGCAGCGCAAGGCGGGCGGTCTCCAGGGCCGCCGCGAGCTGCTCGCGCAGGCGCTGTGCCGTGGTCTCGGCCACTTCGAGCTCGCCCAGCGCGGCAGCCTCCAGCGGGAGATAGCGGTCTTGGGTGCCCAGCGGCAGGCGCAGCTTCACGCCCAAGCTGTTCTGCGCGCTGCTGGAGGGGCTTTGCTCCTGGCGGTAGCCCACGCTGAGCTCGGGCGCATCGCGCCGCGAGTGCTGCACCAGCTCCAGCCGGCTGCGGCTGAAAGCCAGGCGGCGCTGCGCGAGCGCAAGCTCGGGGTGGCTCTCGCCCAGCATGGCGTCGCCCGGCGCTTCGGGCTCGGCGGTGTCCGGGTCCAGCGCCTGGCCCGTCAGCACCTGCCAGCGCGCGCGCGCTTCGGCCAGACGCTGCGTGGCTTCCTGCAGCTGCGCCTGCGCAGCCAGCAGCTCGGCGCGCGCCGCCATGGCGTCGGCGCGGGCCAGATCACCGGCGCGCACGCGGCGCGCCACATCGTCGGCCAGCGCCTGCAGCACCTGCTGCTGGGCCTGCGCCTGTGCCAGCTCGGCCTGCAGCAGGCGCAAGCCCCAGGCCAGCTCGCGCAACTCGCCAGCCAGCCGCAGCTGCAGCGCGCGCATCTGCTCCTGGGCCAGCTGGGTCTGCAGCTCGGCCGTGGTCTGCCGCGCCGAACGCTGCCCCGGCAGCCACAAGGGCCAGGCCAGGCCCAGATCGGTTTCGTTCTGGCCGCTGGCGGAGCTGCGGCCTTCACGCCGCCCCAGCTCCAGCGCAGGCGGGCGCGCCCACAGGGCGTCCGCCGCGGTGCGCGCCGCATCGGCGCCACGCTGCTGCGCGCCGGCCTCGCGCGCCGCCACAGAGCGCTGCCAGGCGGCGGCCAGCGCAGACTTCAATGCAATGCGTGTGTCGGCTGCGGCGGTAACGGTCTGCGCCTGCACGGCGCCCAGGGCCACGCCCAGCGCGGCGGCCAGGACCCACTTGAAAAAGGAATACACCTGAGGACTCCCGAAGTAATCTGTACAACCCGTGCGCGCCGGCCAGGCGGCAGGCCACGGGCAAGCCAGCCGCCTACGCGCCCCAGGGGCACGGCAAGCGGCGGGGGTCAGATCAGGCTTCGGGGGGGACGGCGCAGGCCGTCGAGATAGGGCGGAGGTGGCACGGACTGCGCCGCCTGCGCTACATGCTGCGGCAGCGGCTCCAGCGCAACGAGCACGCCGGCCGCCACGACACCGAAGTGATGCATGCAGCAGTCGGACATCATGTGCGCATAAGAGTCTTCGGACTGATCGGCGTGGATGGTGCCGTCGGTGTCGTGGTGATGCACCTCGCCCTGCCAGTGCATCAGGGAGTGCTCCAGCGCCTCGCCCTGCGCGGCCATGAACTGCGGCAGGCCTGCCGCCGAAGCGACTTGCCAGACGTTCATGAGAACCAGCAGGAGGGCGATGAGACGGCTACGCACGGGTGGCATGTTAACAGCCGGCCGCGCGGCCCCGATACGGGCGGGGGCTTCGGCCCGCGCCCGCCACCGGGTAATCCGCTCCAGTCACGCCGATCCAACACCGCGCAAAGCCTACTTGCGTCTACAACACAATCTTCATTAAATTCAAGTGCTTTTCTTGAAGAAGTATCCGATGATCATTCCGGCAAGAGCACCTGTAGTTCCGTCAGTGACGAGATCGTAGTATCCCAAGAGCCCAATACAAGCGAATGCCACGGTCATCGTTAGCAAGGTACCTGTCAAGTTCAAGACCTTCGACCCGGTGGTTTGGCCTGAAAGGATAGCCAACTCTTTCATGGTCGAGGCGACAAATTCCTTCGCTTCTGAGGAGCTAAGAAGCTCCTTCCATGCTCGAATGTTGTCGGCAGTCGTAGAGACCTCTATTTTCTGCTCGTCAGATTTTTCGCTCATCTCAATTTCTCCGATTCAAGGTTCGTTCATTTTCTGAAGGTTGCGCGGAACAGCCTTGACAAGATCTAGCAGATCGGCTGACGGAAGCGCCACCATGCAACGGGGGAAATGCTACAGATGCGCACCCGGTGCCGTAGCGTACAAGGGCTACCCTCGATTTCGGCAGACAAGTTACTTGATGTGAAGCCCTTATCAACAGACGGTCTACAACGTCAACGGACTTCCGCTCACGCCCTCGTGCCGTCCTGCGGACCCGCCACCCTGAGCGCCTGCGCAGGATACGGCACCAGAAAGTCGTCACGGGTGGCGGCGTCGGCGCGCAGCCAGTCGGCATAGCGCTCGGGCGGCAGGATAACCACCATGCGCTTTTCTTCACCGGGTTTGTGAAACTGCCGCATGAGCGGGTGGGCGTCGGCGTTGATGGTGAGCATGGTGTAGCTGTGCACGATGCTGCCCTGCGGTGAGCGCCAGCGTGCCCACAGCCCGGCCAGGCCCATGGGCTCGCCATCGGCCAGGGCAATGCGCGCGGGCACGGCCTTGCCGCTGCGCCAGTCAGGCTCAAAGATGGCTTCGGCCGGGATGATGCAGTGCTGCCCGCGCTGCCAGGCATCGCGAAAGCTGGGTTTCTCGGCCACGGTTTCGCTGCGCGCGTTGTAGGTGTGACGGCCGATGCGCGTGTCCCGGGCCCAATGGGGCACCAGGCCAAACAGGCCAGCCAGCGCTTCGTGCGGCGGCACGGCGTCGTCGCCCACGTCAGCATGCGCGTGCTTGCGGATGAAACAGCCTTGCAGCAGGGGCCAGATGTCATACGGGGTGGGCCCGGCGGGCGGCGAAATGCCGTAGCGGCGCTCAAACCGCTCGCGGCTGGCCACGCCCTGGTAATGGCTGCACATGGCGGCGTGCCTGCTTGGTCGGAGGCACGCGCCTAGGCGCGGGGCGACGCCAGAAACGCCGCCTGGCTGATGGGCGAAACGGTCTGAAAGGCAGGCCGGGCGATCCGATAGCCCTGCATGAGGCGGATGCCTGCATCACGCAGGAAGTCGCGCTCACCCGCAGTCCCGATGCCTTCGGCCACCCAGGTGATCCTCATTTCCTCGCAAAGGCGCGCCAGGGCCTCGTGGGCATAAATGATCTGGCTCACCACATCCACGATGGGCTGGAACGCGTAGTCGAACTGGAAGCCCACGCGCTCGGCGCTGCCGCATTCCCCGCAATCGCGGGCGGTGCCGGGCAGGGGGTTGAAATCAGAGAAAAACAAGGGCGGTGCAATGATCCCCGGAGGCTTGCTCATGCAGCCCATTTTGACACCGGGGCACAGCGTGTATCAAGCTTCCCTACATGGGCAGGGCCCGGTTGTCACCATCGGCCAGCGACACGGCCTTGAGGTGCAGCTGGTAGCGCCCGGAGTTCACCAGGTCCAGTACCTGCTGTGAGGACCAGGGCGAACTGGGGGCATAGCTCAGGCGGACCTCGACTCCCTGCCCGCGTCTGAGGCTCTGGCGCATGAAGGCATACCAAGGCACGGCGTCAGGCGTGGCGGGGTTGATCAGCAGCAGCGGCCGGCCCGTGCGGGTGTCGTAGAGCGCCACATCAAATGTGATGCGTGACAGGCTCGCATAACCGATGTTCTGCACGTCCACAATGACGGCGATTTCGTCAGCGCCTGAGGCGCCCTTGACAACTTCGGCGCGGCGCAGTGTCATGACCACCTGTTGCGGCACGTCGATGCGCACGCGGCTATCCGCCGTTGCGCTGGCGATGACGGGCGCAGGGGCCGCTGCAGCAGCGGGGTCTGGCACCGTCGCCGGGGCTGATGCAGCCGATGCAGCCGGTGCAGGCGCCTGGACGGCGGGCGCCGATGCAGCGGGCTTGGGCGCGGGCGGCTTGGGTGCAGGCCTGGGCTTCGGGCTGGTCGCCACCACAGGGGGCAGCTGCGGCCCGGGCTCAAGCATCATGTAGACCGTGCCGCCAATGGCCACGAGCAGGGCGAGCACCGCGACCAAGACCACCAAGCGGTAACGTCGCATCACATCACCCAGCCAGGGCCGCAGGCGACGCGCAGCCGTCCTGCGGGCGGCGGCCAGTTCGTCGAGCACCCGCTGGCACTTGGCCTCGAAGTCTGCGGGCGACTTGAGCCGGAAACCCTCCTCGCTAATGGCCTGCTCCTGCAGGCCGTGCAGATAGAGGATGCGCTTGTGCAGCTCGGGCGGCACCACATAGCGCGTGGTGCCCAGGCGTTCGCTCAGGCTGCTACCCGTGCTACCCCAGTCGCGCTGGAGCGTGCGCTCGATGCGCCGGCACACATCGTTTACCCGCTCCCTATCCTTGTCGCTCATACCTGCTCCTGTGGCACCCGGGCGCCGGGTGCGGTGGTGGGTGATGCCGCATTCAGTGCATCGATGGCAAAGCCAGCGGCCTGCTTGATGCGGGCCGTGAACTCGTCACGCTCGGCCTTGGGAATGACATCGTCGATGTTATCCAAGACGCCGCTGCAGTGCTCGTCGGCGTGGCCCAGGATGGCAAAGGGTCCTGAGCTGCGGTTGCGCAGCACCAGGGCCGAGACGCCCTTGCACAGCTTCGCTTCGCACGCCTGCAGGGCCACCTGGCCGTCCAACCAGGTGGGCACGGCATGGTGGTCGAACATGGGGTACTCGAACAATTCTTTGGCGCGGCGCTGCATGATGGCGCCGCCCCACTGGATGGGCGGCTGCTTCGGGTGCGTCTGTGCGCGGATGGGCGAGTGCAGGCCATCCACAGCCATCAGCAGTAGGCCCGCCACTTCGCGGCGCTGACCGTCGCGGGTTTTGATGAAGGCCGTGACGCCCCGCGAGTCGTTGCGGTAGCCCGTCACGCGGCAGCCCGTGTGCACCGCTTGTGGCCCCAGGCGCCGCTGGACCTCGGCCAGCAGCAGCATCTGCAATTGGCCGCAGTGCACGGCGTACAGCGGCCACCTGTAGCCGGCCAGCAGGCCGCGCGGACCGGCGTACACGTCATTGCCATTGCGGCCAACCAGCGCCCATTCGCGCGCCTGGATGGCGATGGTGTCGAGCTGCGCGGCGTCGATGCCCAGGTCGTCGAGCTCGCGTACGGCATTGGGTTGCAGGTTGATGCGCACACCCGGGGTCGCGGTTCGGGCACATCCTCGTAGACCGGGCAGGGCATGCCGATGGGGTACAGGGTGCGAGCCAGGGCCAGGCCGCCGATGCCGCTGCCGACAATGAAGACAGGAGTGGGGACTTGATGGAGATCGGACATGGAGGGGGGCTCAGGGTTGCTGCCCTCCATTGTCCCGAAAAAAGGGCCGGGGTCGAAACACACCGGATGACGCGCTGGCCGAACTGCGTGGAGACGGCGCGCACCACATCGACCGGGTTCTCGCTGGCGACGGCCTGTCTTATGGACTCATCAAGATCAACTTGTCCGGGCCGGTACTTGGGCATATCAGCAGGCGTGGCGGGCAAAATGGCGCCTCTTGGGTGCCGGTTCGGGCGGGCGCGGGCATTGCCCCCTCCGGGCAGTCGGCTCTGCGCTGGAACCCCCGCCCCTACTGGACCAGCGCGACCGACTTGACCTGCACCCAGACCGGCTGGCCCGGCGCCAGCTGCAGGGCATCGAGCGCGCGGCCCGTGATGCGCGCCAGCAGCAGGCTATCGGCACAACGCAGCCGCACCAGCACCTGTGAGGGGTGGCTGTCGGGCACGATGGCGTCGATCACGCCAGGAAAATGGTTCTGGATGCTGGTGTGCTGCGGCTGCGCCGTCGTGAGGCTCACATCGCGCGCCAGCACGCGCAGGCGCACACTGCGGCTGACGGGTACGCCACTGTCGCGCAGCCACACGCTGCCGCCCGGGAAATCCACGCGGGCCAGCTGCCAGCGCGCGTCGCGCTCGGCCAGCGTGCCGTGCAGCAAGGCCCCCGTGTCCTCGCCCATCACCAGCGGGCTGTCGATGGCCGACAGTACCTCCTGCACCGGCCCGGCAGCGCGGACCCGCCCGCAGGCTAGCACCACCAGATGGTCGGCCAGACGCGCCAATTCGTCGGCCGAGTGGGTGATGTAGAGCATGGGGATGCTGAGCTCATCGCGAAGGCGCTCCAGCCAGGGCAGGATGTCCTGTCGGCGCGACGCGTCGAGCGCGGCCAGAGGCTCGTCGAGCAGCAGCAGGCGCGGCGACATGGCCAGCGCCCGTGCAATGGCCACGCGCTGGCGCTCGCCACCCGAGAGCTGCTGCGTGCCGCGACCCAGCAGCGAGCCGATGCCCAGCAGTTCCACCGCCTGCGCCAGCGTGGCCTCGGCCCCCGGATCGCGCACGCGGCGCAGGCCGTAGCGCAGATTGGCTCGCACGTCCAGGTGATCGAACAGGCTGGCTTCCTGGAACACATAGCCCAGCGGACGGCGGTGGGTGGGCAGGAAGACACCTGCTGCTTCGTCCTGCCAGACCGCGCCGTCGACCACCACGCGGGCCGTGCGCGCGCGCTCCAGGCCGGCCACGCAGCGCAGCACCGTGGTCTTGCCTGAGCCCGAGGGCCCGAAGAGCACGGTAATGCCGCGTGCCGGCAAAGCCAGGTCTACCTGGACCTCGAACTCGGCCCGTGGCAGGTTCAGGCGGACTTCAATGGGGGCAGCGGATGCGTTCATGGCAGCACCCGGGACTGCCCACGACGCAGCAGCGCGAGCAACAGCAGCACCACAAAGCTGAAGAGCAGCATGCCCGCAGCGAGCCAGTGCGCCTGGGCGTACTCCATGGCCTCGACGTGGCCGTAGATCTGCGTGGAGACCACGCGCGTCACGCCGGGAATGTTGCCGCCAATCATGAGCACCACGCCGAACTCGCCCACGGTGTGCGCAAAGCTCAGGATGGCGGCCGTGATCAGGCCGCCGCGCGCCTGGGGCAGTGCCACGGTGAAGAAAGCGTCCAGCGGCGAGGCGCGCAGGGTGGCCGCCACCTCCATGGGCCGGCGGCCCAGGGATTCAAAGGCGTGCTGCAGCGGCTGCACCGCAAAGGGCAAGGAGAACACGATGGAGCCAATCAGCAGCCCCGTAAAGGTAAATGACAGCACGCCCCAGCCCAGTGCCTGGGTCAGCTGGCCCAGCGGCCCATGCGGCCCCATGGCCACCAGCAGGTAAAAGCCCAGCACCGAGGGCGGCAGAACCAGCGGCAGGGTGACCAGCGCACTCACGGGCGCGCGCCAGCGCGAGGACGCGTGCGCCAGCCACCACGCCAGCGGCGTGGCAATCAGCAGGAGCAGCACGGTGGTCAGCGCGGCCAGCTCGACGGTGAGCCAGATGGCCTGCCAGGCTTCAGCGGATATGGGCATGGAACGAAATGATGCCCGGGAATCGAGAGACGGGCCGTGTCAGAGGTCGTAGCCGTAGGCGCGGATGATGGCGCGGGCCTTGTCACTGCGCAAATACTGCATCAGCGCGAGGGCCGCCGGATTGTCCCGGCCCTTCCTGAGCAGGATGGCGTCCTGCCGGATCGGGGTATGCAGGTTGGAGGGTACCAGCCAGGCCGAGCCCTCGCGCAGACGACCGTCGGACCACACCTGCGACAGGGCCACAAAACCTAGTTGAGCGTTCTCGGTGGCCACGAACTGATAGGCCTGCGCGATGTTCTCGCCCTGCACCAAGCGCGGACGCAGCGCATCGGCCAGCCCCAGGCGCCCCAGCACCTCGATGGCGGCGGCGCCATAGGGCGCGAGCTTGGGATCGGCCAGCGCGAGCCGCTCAAACCTGCCGCTGCGCAGCACCTCCCCGTGCGCGTCTACCAGCCCCGGCTGCTTGCTCCAGAGCACCAGCTTGCCGATGGCGTAGGTGAAGCGATTGCCGCCCTGCCCCTCCTGCTCCAGCTTCGCCGGCGTTTCGTCGTCGGCAGACAGCATGACGTCAAAGGGTGCGCCGTTGCGGATCTGGGCGTAGAAGCGACCCGTGGAGCCGATGGCCAGCACCGCCTTGTGACCCGTGTCGGCCTCGAACAGCGGCGCGATTCTCTGCATGGGGGCGGCAAAGTTGGCTGCCACGGCGACCTGCACCTCGGCCGCGTTCACGTGCTGGATACCGGCTGCCCCGATCCCGACGCAGAGCGCCAGGGCCGAGCACCACAAACGCGTCATGCTTTGCTCCTCCTCATTCATGGCATGCAGAACGAAACCTCACTATCTGGCACCAAGGGCGCGCAGGGGGCTGCAATCAGCCGACAGCCGCCTGCACACGGTTGCGCCCACCCTGCTTGGCCGCGTACAGGGCCTGGTCGGCGCGCTCGACGAGTTCGGCCGCCAGCGCTGCGGCGTCTTTGGCGTCACCCGTCTGCAGGAGCGCAGCTCCGAGCGACACCGTGATCCGCAGCGGCTCGCTGGCGGCAACGGGCATGGACTGCGCCGCGATCACGCGGCGGATGCGCTCGGCAATCTCCAGCGCGGCGGGCAGCGCCGTGGCGGGCAAGAGCAGCACGAACTCTTCGCCGCCGTAGCGCGCCACCACATCGCTGCCACGCAGCTGCGCGCGGATCAGCCGGGCCACATAGCGCAGTACGGCGTCGCCCGCCGGATGGCCATACGTGTCATTGATGCGCTTGAAATGATCGACGTCGAGGATGAGGCAGACCAGCGGCAGCTTGCTGCGACGCGCGGACTGCACCTCCTCCAGGCAGCGCGACTCAAAGTAGCGCCGGTTGTGTACGCCAGTCAGCGCGTCGGTCAGGCCCGCGAGCTTGAGACGCTCGGTAGACAGCGCGCTGTCGAGGCAAACGGCCACAAGGGCAGCGAGCCGATCGAGGAAATCGGTGCTGTTGCCGGCCACAAAACGCGCCGGGTCGCGGCTGCACAGATTGAGGCTGCCGATGCAGATCCCGCGATGCACCAGCGGCAGCAGCGCTGCACTGGCCGGCGCCGCACCCAAGCCCTCTAAAAGGAAGGCCTGATCCGGCGCAGGCCGACCCAGGCGAGGGACGGTGACACCAGCAAAGACCTGCTGCAAGGGCTGCTCGTCATGCAGCAGGACCAGGCCGTCGGGACGGCCCTGGCCAGCCGCGAGCAGATGCTCCACCTCGTGGTCGGGGTCCAGCAGCGCGAGGGTCACGGCGTCAAGAGCGAACAGGGACGGGTAGTCCACAAGCAGCGTGCGCACGAGGGCCATGAGCGAAGGCGCGCCGATGACTTGCCGCTCCAGCCGGTCGAAGCGACGCAGCTTGTTCTCGTTGAGGCGAGCCTCGGCAATCAGTGCGTCCAGCCGCTCGCGCAGGCGCAGGTTCTCGGCCTGCAGCAAGGCAACCGACAGCCGCGCACCGTGCGTCGCCGGCTCTGTGGGGGTGAGATCGCTCCCGGCGGGGGTCATGGCGCCATGGTAACGCGCGTGGATGAGCGCGCGATGGCAGCGCTTAGCGGCTGGGGGCCAGCAGCACGTCAACGGTGCTCAGCCAGCGCACGTGGCGCGGACCGGGCCTTACGTCCTGCAGCGCACGCAGCGTGGGCAGGCCGTCACGCGCCACAAGGTCGTCGTCACCATGCCGCACGAGCACGAGGACATCGTCGCCCATGCGGGTGTTGTAGAGCTCACCCCAGGAAAATACGGTCTGGTAGCCGTCCTGTGCCGTGACCAGCACGTAGGCCCGACGCACGGAATGGCGATCAGAGGCCAGGCCTGCACGATCCAGCAGCGTGCGCAGCGGTACACCACGCATGACCACGCTCTGCACGACCTCGCGGCCGTCGACGATCACGCTGCGGCGTTCGGTGTAGTCCTTGTGCGGCAGCGCCAGCAGGTCCTCGGCGCTGAGCTGCAGGCGGTTGTGGACCATTCCGCCCACGCGCAGCAGCACCGGCTCGGCCGCCTGCACCCAGCCCAGCCAGCTGGCGCAGACCAGGAGCAGCAGCGCTCTCATGGCTGGCCGAATCCAAGCCGCCGCAGCGGTGCCTGGCCCGCCTCGGACAGGAGGTAACGCGCGAAGTCACGGGCTGCCGCTGGCGCGTCGGCGCGCACGGTCATACCGTAGGCGGCACCCACCTGGAGCTCGGGCGGCACCTGCACGATTCTCAGACGCGGCACTTCCTTCTGCGCCGCCACGGCATTGGTGCAGTAGGTGAGGAAGAGGTCCGCCTGGCCGTCGTCCATGACCCAGGCATAGGTGCCGCGCCCCGACGGTGGCTTGGGCGAATCCGCCGCGCCCGTGAGCTTGAGGGTCTTGGCGTCAAGCGCGGCGTAGGCACCGGCTTGCACCGCATCGGCCTTGCGGAACAGGGCCCAGGTGTAGTCGCCCGAGGGATCGGAGCGGGGGGTGGAACTGCCCACGCGCACGTCAGCGCGCAGCATGGTGGCCAGCAGCGTGGCTGGCGTGACCTGCAGGTTCGCAGAGGTGAGCGCGCACAGGCTGTTGCGTGCAAACACCTGCGGCGCCTGCCAGCCCCCGCGCGCGGCCAGGCGCGCGGGATGGTCGGTGTCGGCCGAGGCATAAACCTGGGCGACCTCGCCTTTCTCGATGCGCTCGCGCAGCAAGCCCGAGGCGCCAAAGGTCAGCGCCACGTTCTGGCCAGTGCGCGCCTCGTAGTCCGCAGCAAGGGCGGTGAAGGCCTCGCGCAAACTGCCGGCCGCGTAGACCTGTAGCGGCGGCGAGGCAGCCGTGCGCACGGGCTCAGGCACCGTGCAGGCTCCCAGGCCCAGGGCAAGCCCGACCATGACGAAGGCGCGCCTCATGGTGCAAGCCGCTTACTGGCCGGCGTTCGGGAAGAACAGCTGCTCGCCGCCGATCTTGTAAGCCGCGATCGTGGCCTGGCCTGCGGGGGACACGACCCAGTCCACAAATTTTTGCGCATCGGCCTGCTTGACCTGCGGATGGCGGGCCGGGTTGACGACCATCACGCCGTACTGATTGAACAGGCGCTTGTCGCCCTCCACCAGGACGGCAAGATCGGCGCGGTTCTTGAAGTTCAACCAGGTGCCGCGATCAGAGAGGATGTAGGCGCCGCTGGAAGCTGCGATGTTCAGCGCGGGGCCCATGCCGCAACCGCATTCACGGTAGCCACTGCCACGACGGTCTGCCGCGCCGGTCTGGTTCCAAAAACGCAGCTCGGCTGCGTGGGTGCCACTCTTGTCACCGCGCGAGATGAAGGCGCCGTTGGCGGCAGCAAGCTTCTTGAGGGCCTCGACGATGTCCTTGCCACGGGTAGCCGCAGGATCCGCCTTGGGACCGATGAGCACAAAGTCGTTGTACATGACCGACTGGCGCTTGAGGCCAAAGCCATCGGCAACGAACTTCTCCTCGGCCGCAGTGTCATGCACGAACACCACGTCAGCATCGCCGCGGCGCGCCATGTCCAGCGCCTGGCCGGTGCCCAGTGCCACGACTTTGACGTCGATGCCTGTGGCCTTCTTGAATTCTGGCAGCAGATGCGTGAACAGGCCAGACTGCTCGGTCGAGGTGGTCGAGGCCATGACGATGCTCTGGGCGCTGGCCGCGAGGCTGGCCATGGCCAGCACGGCGCCGGCGGCAGCCTTGAACAGGCGGGACGTGGACGGATTCATGCGAGTTCTCCTTTGACAAACAATGCGGCGGCGGGCGAGACCGCCTGCAGCCGCGCCGGATCGAAAAATTGCTGGACGGGCAGATCGGCCTGCACGAGGCCCTCCTCCAGATAGATGACACGGGTGGCCAGGCGCTTGACCTGGCCCAGGTTGTGGCTGGCGAAGACCACGGTCATGGGCGCGCCGCTGAGCGCACGGCCGGCGCCGAACTCGGCAATCAGCTGCTCGACTTCGCGCTTGGCGTGCGGGTCCAGGCTCGCGGTGGGCTCGTCGAGCAGCAGCACCTCGGGACGCAGGGCCCAGGCGCGCGCCAGCGCGAGGCGCTGCTGCTGCCCGCCAGAGAGGGTGCGGGCCAGCTGATCGGCCCGATCGGCCAGGCCCACGCGGTCCAGGGCAGCCAGGGCCTGCGTGCGCGCGATGCGCCATGGCGTGCCTCGCAGCCAAAGGGCCAGGGCCACGTTGTTCCGAGCCGAGGTGCGCAGCATGAAGGGGCGCTGAAACAGCATGGCCTGGCGTGAACGCGGCACGGACTCCAGGCGGCCAAGCGTGGGAGGCTGCAGGCTGTGCAGCACGCGCAGCAGCGTACTCTTGCCGCTGCCATTGGCGCCGACCAGGGCCACGGATTCACCGGGCGCAATGGCGAGGGTGACGTCGCGCAGCCCCGTCAGGCGCCCGAAGGTGACGTCGACGCCGTGCAGCGCATACACCGGCGGGCCGGGAAGCTGCTGCACCGGCGATGGCGCGCGGGCCACAACACGCAGCTGCACACTCATGCGGCGGCCTCCAGGCCGGTCACTGGCCGGTGTGCGTTGCCCTCGACGCGCTCACGCCAGCGACGCACCAGCGAGATCCCGGTGTTGAGCACGAGTACCACGCCCAGCAGGATGATGCCCAGCGCCAGCGCCAGGGGCAGATCGCCCTTGCTGGTCTCCAGCGCGATGGCGGTGGTCATGACGCGCGTAAAGCCGTCAATATTGCCGCCCACGATCATGACCGCGCCCACCTCGGAGATGGCACGGCCGAAGGATGCCATGACCATGGTCAGCAGCGCGTAGCGCTCGTCCCAGGCCAGGAGCAGGCCACGCAAGCCGGTGCCGGCACCGAGCGAGCGCAGCTGCTCGCCATGCTGGCGCTCGGCGTCCTCAATGACCTGGCGTGTGAGCGCCGTGGCCACGGGCAACACCAGCATGGCCTGGGCCAGCACCATGGCCTCGAAATTGAAAAGCCAGCCCAGATGGCCCAGCGGCCCCGAGCGCGAGAGCAGCAGGTAGACCACGAGACCCACCACGACCGAGGGCACAGCCAGCAGGGTGTTGAGCACGGTCAGAACCACGTCGCGCCCAGCAAAGCGTGCGACCCCGAGCCAGGCACCGAGCACCACGCCGGCCACGCAGGCGATGGCGCAGGCCGTGGCGCTCACGGCCAGGGAGCGGCCCACGATGACCAGCAGGGCCGCATCGAAGGCAAGGATGAGTTGCAGCGCCGTGAGGACGCTGTCGGTGAACGTGGACATGCGGAAACAGCAAACCGGGTCTTGCGGATGGTGAGGTATCGTAGGGGCGACCTAAAACCCCTACCATATGAAACATCGTGCATAGGTTGAAGTTTCACTACACATTCGATTCGCAGCGTCAGGCGCAGGCCGACCTGATCCGCAACCCTCTGCTCGATCTGCTGCATGCTGTGCAGGAAAGCGGGTCGATATCGGGCGCGGCACGCCTGCTCGAGCTGTCGTATCGCCACGTGTGGGGCGAGCTCAAGCGCTGGGAGCTGACGCTCGGTAACGAGCTACTGGTCTGGGAGAAAGGCCAGGCAGCGCGGTTGAGCGAGTTCGGCCACAAGCTGCTGTGGGCGGAGCGCCAGGCGCAGGCGCGGCTGTCTCCACAAATCGAAGCCCTGCGCGCCGATCTGGAGCGCGCCTATGCCGTCGCCTTTGACGACAAGGTCCACATCCTCACGCTTTACGCCAGCCACGACGATGCGCTCAGCGCCTTGCGCGCGCATGCTGCAGCCGAGCACCAGTTGCATCTGGACATCCGTTTCATGGGGAGCGTGGACGCGCTTCGTGCGCTCAACGAGGGGCGCTGCGTGATGGCGGGTTTTCACACGGTGCATCAACCTGGCGCGGGCACGCTGGGCGAGCCGACCTACAAGCCGCTGCTCAAGCCGGGCCTGCACAAGATCATCGGTTTCGCGCAGCGCAGCCAGGGCTTGATGGTCGCGCGCGGCAACCCGCTGGGCCTGCACAGCCTGTCGCAGCTGGCCGACGGACAGGTACGTTTCGTCAACCGCGCGCTGGGCACAGGCACGCGCCTTCTGCTCGATGAGTTGCTGGCACAACAGCGTGTTGCACGCAGCCGCATCAAGGGCTACCGACACTGCGAGTCTTCGCATGCGGCCGTTGCCCAAACCATCGCGGCGGGCCAGGCTGACGCCGGGCTGGGCATCGAGGCGGCAGCCCGCGCGCGTGGGCTGGACTTCGTGCCCCTGGTGCAAGAGGACTATCACCTGGTGTGCCTGAAGTCGGCGCTGGAGGAGCCGGCTGTGCGGGCCCTGTGCCGCGTGCTGCAGGGCCCGGACTGGCCTGCCCTGTTGCGGCAGCTGCCGGGCTATCGCCCGGCCGAGCACATGGGGCAGGTGCAGGCCATGAGTCGCCTGCTGGCGTGGTGGAGATACCGTGGCGAGAAAAAGACCAGGGCTTGCACTCAGAACGCGCAGGAACGGAAGCCGCAGAAGGCATCGTCACGCCCCGGCAGCAGGAAGTGACGGAACTTCGCTGACTTCATGCGCCGGCGCGTGGCCAGCGAGGCGCCGCGCAGCACTTTGTGGCTGCCGAAGCCAGACTCGGAATAGTCGCGCCAGGGACCGGCCTGGAAGCCCGGGTAGCCGTGAAAGCTGCTACCTGTCCACTCCCAGACATCGCCCCAGCGGAAACCCCGCGCGGCAGCCTGGTGCGCGGCCTGTTCCCATTCCACTTCCGTGGGCAGGCGGCGACCGGCCCAGCGGCACCAGGCATCGGCCTCCCACCAGCTCACGTGCATCACGGGCGACCAGCCGGCCACCCGCACGGTGCGGCCAAACCAGCGCTGCAGCACACCGCCCTGCCCGCCGGCGCGGGCCACGCCGATTTGTTCGACGTGGCGCGGCGCACGCCGCCCCTCGTCGCCCTGCGACTGCTGCCGCAGCCAGTCCCAGCCTGCGGGCTGCCAGAGCTCGGGGCGGTCGTAGCCGCCATCGGCGACGAACTCCACGTATTGCGTCCAGCTCACGGGCTGGGCGTCGATCTCGAACTCCGGCACGGCCACCTCATGCGCCGGGCGCTCGTTGTCGAAGCTGAAGCCGGCACCGGCGTCGAGCCCCAGACGCCAGCGCGTGGCCGGCAGCCACAGCGGCTCGCGGATCAGGCCCGGCGCGGGCAGCGGAAGTCGCAGTCGCAAGCCCAGGGTCTGGGCCATGGCGATCAGGGCCTCGCCGTGCAGGTCCTCATGAAACAGGGCCAGCCGGTAGAAGTACAGCGCGTCGTCCTCGTCGGGTGTGCGGGCCAGCATGTCCAGTGTGGACTCCAGCGTGGCGAGCAGGTAGGCCTTGATGTCCGCCAGAGGCGGCAGGGACAGGGAACGGCGGCCATCGTGCGACAGGCGCGTGTCATCCCACCAGAAGTCGGCCTGCGGCTGCACCGAGGCCAGGGCCACCGCCTGCGGATCGGCGCGCGGCCCTTGGTGGCGCTGCAGATTGCGACCGATCCAGCGCTCCTGGAACCAGCCGATATGGCCCAGCTCCCAAAGGGGCGGGTTGAGTTCGGGCAGGCAGGGAAAGTTGACTCCGCAAGCCTCCATGGCCTTCTGGCACTCCCCCATCACGAACAGGGTGTGGTTGCGCGCATCCATGAGGGCCAGGCTGAGCATGTCGCGGCCTGCGCGCCGCAGATCGGCGCTGTCCAGGCGCGAGTACGAGGGCACGGGCAGTTCGTAAGCCATGGACGATTATTGCCCCGGGCTGCGAGGCTGTCACGCAGGCGGGGGGTTGAATAAACCCACCGCAGTCTGCAGAAGGAACTAGGCGTTTTCCCCCAGTCGGCCCGCATCGCCGCGACACTTAAAATCGATGGATTTTGCCGAACGGACAGCGCACCGCCCACCTGGCGACCCGCCGCCGCCGGCAAGACCGGACCACCCTTCCTGGAGCAAGCATGCAGCTTTTATTGAAATTCTCCCGGCTGACCGACAGCCTGAGCAGCCGGATTGGCTGGCTCACCATGTGGCTGATCCTGGCCACCACCCTCATCAGCGCCGGCAACGCCATTGTGCGCAAGGCCTTTGGCGTCAGCTCCAACGGCCTGCTGGAAATCCAGTGGTATCTCTTTGCCGCCGTCTTCATGCTGGGCGCGGGCTACGGCTTCCTCAAGAACTCGCACGTGCGCATCGACTTCGTTTCATCCCGACTGTCACCGCGCGCGCGCAACTGGATCGACGTTCTGGGCATCGTGCTGGTGCTGCTGCCCTTCTGCTACATGTGCATCACGCTGAGCTGGCCGCTGGTGGCGCAGGCGTGGCACTCCGGCGAGTTGTCAGCCAACGCTGGCGGCCTGATCCGCTGGCCCGTGTATGCGCTGATGCCGCTGGGCTTTGCCCTGCTGACGCTGCAGTCCCTCTCGGAACTGATCAAGCGCGTGCTGTTCCTGACCGGTCAGGGACCCGACAGCCTGAGCGACGCCGAGCACAAGAGCGACGAGCAGAAACACCTCGAAGAACTCGAAGCCCAGGCCGAGCGCCAGCTGGCAGGAGAAAAGTAAATGGAATTCATCACCCAAAATTTCGTCCCTATCCTGTTCGGGGGACTGCTCGTGCTGCTGCTGACGGGCTTTCCGGTGGCTTTTGCGCTCGCCGCCACCGGCCTGGGCTTTGGCTTCATCGGCTTGGAGCTGGGTCTGTTCCCGGCCACCATCTTCCAGGCGCTGCCGCTGCGCATCTTCGGCATCATGCAGAACGACACGCTGCTGGCCATCCCCTTCTTCACCTTCATGGGCATCATCCTGGAGCGCTCGGGCATGGCGGAAGACCTGCTTGAGTCCGTGGGACAGGTCTTCGGTCCGCTGCGCGGCGGCCTGGCCATTGCAGTGATCCTGGTGGGCGCGCTGCTGGCCGCCACCACGGGCGTGGTGGCTGCGGCCGTGATCTCCATGGGACTGATCTCCCTGCCCATCATGCTGCGCTACGGCTACAGCCGCACCATCGCCATGGGCGCGATCACGGCCTCGGGCACGCTGGCGCAGGCCATCCCCCCATCGCTGGTGCTCATCGTGCTGGCCGACCAGCTCGGCCGCTCCGTGGGTGACATGTACGCTGGCGCGCTCATACCGGGCCTGCTGTTGGTGGGCCTGTACCTGCTCTTCGTGGTGGTCGTGGCCTTGTTCAGGCCGTCCATGGTGCCGGCGCTGCCGCCAGAGGCCCGCATTTATCGCGAGCCCAATGGCAATTCCGGTCACCGCTCGCTGGGTGTGCTGGTGCTCATCTGCACGGTGATCGGCGTAGCCTGGGCCCAGGTGCATCACGAATTCATGAGCGCCTGGCTGGATCGCAGCCTGCCCTCGCCGCGCGACGAGATCGTCATCATGTCCATGACCCTAGCCTCGCTGACCGGCTTGGCCCTGGCCCTGGTGAACCGCTACGCCAAGCTGGGCCTGCTCTCGCGTCTGGCCGAGCAGGTGACCTTTGTGCTCATGCCCCCGCTGATCCTGATCTTCCTGGTTCTGGGAACCATCTTCCTGGGCGTGGCCACGCCCACCGAGGGCGGCGCCATGGGTGCGGTGGGCGCGCTGATCCTTGCGCTGGGCAAGAAGCGCCTGGACAAAAGCCTGCTCAAGCAAGCGCTGGACAGCACGGCCAAACTTGCCACCTTCGTGCTCTTCATCCTGGTCGGCTCCACCGTCTTCAGCTTCACCTTCAATGCGGCGGACGGCCACATCTGGGTCGAGCATCTGTTTGACGACATGCCAGGCGGCGCTCTGGGTTTCCTGATCGTCGTGAACATCCTGGTCTTCATCCTGGGCTGCTTCATCGACTTCTTCGAGATCGCTTTCATCGTGATCCCGCTGCTCGCGCCCGTGGCAGCCAAGATCCTGCCCGAGATGCTGCCCGGTGTGCCGGTGGACGCGGTGATGATCTGGTTCGGCGTGATCATCGCCATGAACCTGCAGACGTCCTTCCTCACGCCGCCCTTCGGCTTCGCGCTGTTCTACCTGCGCAGCGTGGCGCCCAAGCACGACTACAAGGACCGCGTGACCGGCGCCCTGATTCCTGCCGTGAAGACGACGCAGATCTACAAGGGCTCGATCGCCTTCATCATCCTGCAGCTGATCATGGTCGCGGCCATCATTGCCTATCCCAAGCTGGTGATCGGTGGTCTGGATGAAGGCGGCCCCAAGGTGGATGCCGACGCTGTGTTCGAGCAGATGCAGCAGGGACGCAATGCGTTGGAGAGCATGGCGCCGAGCCAGCAGGAGTCCTCGGAGAAGGACGATCCGATGCGCGGCCTGCTCGATGCCGTGAAGCAGGAGCAGAAGTAGGCATCAGGCCTGTCATGGACTGTTTCCCGTGTTGACCTGCCACCCGCGGCTCGCGCTGCATCGGCATAGGGGGCCTCCATTGTAGGAGGCACCCCTGCCACACCACCCGGCATGCGGGTCCGCACCGGGCGGTTCGAGAGTTTGAGGTCAGGACAGTCTTGGTACCCCCAGCCGGTCAAAGTACGCAATGGTGAGTGTCG
>JADCGR010000027.1 GCA_020248905.1 Curvibacter sp.
TCGCGATTACGCTCCACGCTTCCTTCCCACGCTCGGTCACCCTCACGCAGTTGCGCTTCGCTTTGCTCACTGTGACCAGTTCGCAGCGGGACTTGCACCCGCAAGAGTGCGCCCATGCTGGGCGCACAAGAAAAGACCGTGCCAGCGATTCCGGCACGGTCGTGCTTTTTTCCGGTGCCGCGGATTATCCCTGTCAGGCGTCGGGGTCGTCCTGGCTCAGGCCTTGAGCGCGCCCAGCACCTCGTCCAGCATCATCTTGGCATCGCCAAACAGCATGCGGTTGTTCTCTTTGTAGAAGAGCGGGTTGTCGACGCCGGCATAGCCCGAGGCCATGGAGCGCTTCATGACGATGGAGGTGCGGGCCTTCCAGACTTCCAGCACCGGCATGCCGGCGATCGGGCTGGTCGGATCGTCCTGGGCGGCCGGGTTCACGATGTCGTTAGCGCCGATCACCATGGCCACGTCAGTGTCCGGGAATTCCTCGTTGATCTCGTCCATCTCGAGCACGATGTCGTAAGGCACCTTGGCCTCAGCCAGCAGCACGTTCATGTGGCCGGGCATGCGGCCGGCCACCGGGTGGATGGCAAACCGCACGTTCACGCCTTTGTCGCGCAGGGTGCGGGTGATCTCGTTGACGGTGTGCTGCGCCTGGGCCACGGCCATGCCGTAGCCGGGCACGATAACCACACTCTTGGCCTCGCGCAACAGTTCGGCGGTCTCGGCGGCTGTCACCGGCACCACCTCGCCCTGCGGCTGGGCGGCCTCGCCGGACTTGGCTGGCGCGCCCCCGCCTGAGCCGAACCCCCCGGCGATCACGCTGATGAAATTGCGGTTCATCGCGTTGCACATGATGTAGGACAGGATCGCGCCCGAGGAGCCCACCAGCGCGCCGGTCACGATGAGCAGGTCGTTGCTTAGCATGAAGCCGGTGGCAGCAGCGGCCCAGCCGGAGTAGCTGTTGAGCATGGACACCACCACCGGCATGTCGGCGCCGCCGATCGCCATGACCATGTGCACGCCGAACAACAGCGCGATGATCGTCATGATGATGAGCGGCGTCATGCCCGAAGCCACGTCCCTGGCGGCAATGAACTGCGCGCCGAACCAGATCACAACGAGCAGCGCGACCAGGTTGAGCCAGTGGCGCGCCGGAAGCAGCAGGGGTTTGCCGCCAATTTTGCCGTTGAGCTTGCCGAATGCGATCAGCGAGCCTGAGAAGGTGACGGCGCCGATCAGGATGCCGATGTAGATCTCCACCTCGTGGATGATTTTTTCCGCGCCCTGGTACTGGATGGAAGTATCGACATAGCTCGCGAAACCAACCAGGCAGGCCGCCAGACCCACGAGGCTGTGCATCAGGGCCACCAGCTCGGGCATCTGCGTCATCTTCACGACTCTGGCCGCGTACAGGCCGATGCCGCCGCCGACGACCAGAGCGATGACGATCCAGGCGATGCCGGCCGGCGCCACGCGCGGGCCGAAAACGGTGGCCAGCACGGCCAGCGCCATGCCGACCATGCCAAAAAGGTTGCCGCGTCGGGAGGTTTCCGGGTTGGACAGACCCCCCAGACTCAGGATGAAAAGAATGGCGGCACCGAGGTAGGCCACCGTGGCGAGACTTTGGGACATGATCGTCTTCCTACTTTTTCTTGTCTCTGTTCACTTGCGGAACATGGCGAGCATGCGACGCGTGACGGCGAAGCCGCCGAACATATTGATGGCCGTAAGCACGATGCCGGCAAAGGCCAGCCAGCGGATCAGCTCATCCGGGCGCCCGGCTGTGCCGGCCTCGGGCGGCGCGATCTGCACCAGGGCACCGATGGCAATGATGCTGGAGATGGCGTTGGTCACGCTCATGAGCGGCGTGTGCAGCGCGGGCGTGACGTTCCACACCACCATGTAGCCTATAAAGCAGGCCAGCACGAAGACCGTGAAGTGGCCCAGGAAGGCCGCTGGCGCATAAGCGCCGATGAACCAGAAGGCCAGCGCGGCCACGGCAAAGAGGATGGCCAGGGTCTTGGCCGGCAGCGGTGCGCTGCTGCCGTGTCCGTGACCGCCCTTTTTCTCGGCCACGGGCGCGGCGGCGGCCTTGGGCGCCGGTGCGGCCGCGGGCTTGAGCGGGGGCGCCGGCCAGGTGACGGTGCCATCCTTGATGACCGTGAGGCCACGGATGGCGTCGTCTTCCATATTCACCACGGCCACACCGTCCTTGGCCTTGCAGAGCTCTTCGGTCAGGCGCAGCAGGTTGGTGCCGTACAGCGTGGAGGACTGCTTGGCCAGGCGCGACGCCAGGTCGGTGTAGCCCACGATCGTCACACCGTGCTTTACCACGGCCTGGCCGGGTTCGGTCAGCTCGCAGTTGCCGCCCTGCTCGGCGGCCATGTCCACGATCACGCTGCCCGGCTTCATGGACTTCACCATGTCGGCGGTGATGAGTCGTGGCGCTGGCTTGCCGGGAATGAGCGCGGTGGTGATGATGATGTCGACTTCCCTGGCCTGCTGCGCATACATGGCGCGCTGGGCGGCCTGGAAACCCTCGCTCATGACCTTGGCGTAGCCGCCCCCGCCCGAGCCCTCTTCCTCGTAGTCGACCTTGACGAACTCGCCGCCGAGCGACACCACCTGGTCGGCCACCTCGGCGCGGGTGTCATTCGCGCGCACGATGGCACCCAGATTGGCCGCCGTGCCGATGGCCGACAGACCCGCCACACCGGCACCGGCGATGAAAACCTTGGCCGGTGGCACCTTGCCAGCCGCCGTGATCTGGCCGTTGAAGAAGCGGCCAAATGCGTTGGCGGCCTCGATGACCGCGCGGTAGCCGCTGACACCGGCCATGGACGTCAGCGCGTCCATTTTCTGAGCGCGGCTCAGCGTGCGCGGCAGCGCGTCGATGGCCAGCACGGTGGCCTTCTTCGCGGCGAGCTGCTGCATTAGTTCGGGGTTCTGCGCCGGCCAGACAAAACCGATCAGGGCACCGCCCTCGCGCATGAGCCTGACCTCATCGGCAATGGGGGGGCGCACCTTGAAGACGATGTCCGAAGCCGCCCACAGCGCGGCGGCACCTGGGATCACCTCCGCGCCTGCAGCCCGGTAGGCTTCGTCGCTGAAGTTGGCCGCTTCGCCGGCACCGGATTCAACGGCCACGCGGAAGCCGAGCTTGATGAGCTTTTCGACCACGTCCGGGACGGTCGCGACGCGCTTTTCGCCCGGAAAAATTTCCCGGGGCACGCCGATGCGCTGCCCCGGCTGAACTGTGCCTGCTTGCATGAAGAATCTCTCCTGGAGTTTTCAGATTTAGGCGGGCGGGCCGGCTTGGCGGGCAGCCCTGAGGGCCGCAAGCTTACCCGAGATTTACATTCGACCCGAGCATAAGCTCTATAACCATTTGGCGCACCATCCATAATCCCGGCCTATGAGCCTGCGTTGGAAGCCCAGTGTCACCGTGGCCGCGATCATCGAGCGCGAAGGCCGTTTTCTTCTTGTCAAGGAAGAGACGCCCGAGGGCCTGAGGCTCAACAACCCGGCCGGCCATCTGGACCCGGGCGAATCGCCCGCCGAGGGCTGCGCGCGGGAGGCGCTGGAGGAAACAACGCACGCTTTCACGCCCACGCACCTGCTGGGGATCTACCTCTCGCGCTTCCAGCGCGCGCAAGCCGAGGGCGGCATCGAGGACATCACCTACCTGCGCTTCGCCTACGCCGGAACGCTGGGCGAGGTGGTGCCGGGCCGCACACTGGACACCGGCATCGTGCGTACGGTGTGGATGACGCCTGCGGAAATCCGCGCCAGCACGTCGCGCCACCGCAGCCCGCTGCTGCTGCGTTGCATGGAAGACTACCTGGCTGGCAGGCGCTATCCACTCGATCTGGTCTACACCGACCCGACTGTGCAACTGGTACAGGGCTGAGGCCAGGCCCGTGCCAGCCAACGCGGTGCGCTGTCCACGATGCGGCCGATCTCTCTGCATGGCTTTCGGCCAGCTCGCGCGAGACCATCAGGCTGGCGCACTCGTCAGGCCCCCTGATAGAGAGTGGTCAGACGCAGGTCGGCCACCTGCAGACGCTCCATGCGCCAGAGCTGCACGGGCAGCTGCGCCGCAGCGGGTGCACCGATGACCGGCGCGCTCAGCTTGGTGAACTTGTCGTTGATGTGGGCATTGCTGAGCGGCGCCTCGGGATCGCCCTTGCGGCAGGGCGCGTACTGCTCGACCACGCGACCATCACTCAGGGTGACGACGATGCGCGCCGCGCGCAGGGCCGGGAAGCCGGCGCTCAAGCGCGGGTCGGCCACAATCTTTGTCTTGGCCAACGCGCGCGGACGGCAGGATCGGCCAGGCGCTCCGCCTCGAAGGCGTCGAGCAGCACGGCGCTTTACAGCAGGGCGTGGGCCAGCATAGAGGGCAGGCTGAACCTGGCCTCGAAAGCCTTGAGCGGCTTGAGTTTGGCCGTCACGTCCGGCGCGGTGCGGTTCATGCTGCCGAGCGCCACCACGCGAACAAAGTACCGGTTCTGACGTAGTTCCATGGATTGAGCCGCAGACGGCCGAGAAATGCTGGGGCTGGAATAATCGCAGCCCTATGGGCAAGTCAGGCAGGCAGCGGGTCGTGGTGGGTTTGAGCGGAGGCGTGGACTCGGCGGTCAGCGCGTGGCTGCTAAAAGCAATGGGCTACGAAGTCGTCGGCATCTTCATGAAGAACTGGGAAGATGATGATGACAGCGCGTACTGCTCCTCCAACGTCGATTTCGTGGATGCCGCCAGCGTGGCCGACGTGATCGGCATCGAGATCGAGCACGTCAACTTTGCCGCCGAGTACAAGGACCGGGTGTTTGCCGAGTTCCTGCGTGAGTACCAGGCCGGACGCACGCCCAATCCGGACATCCTGTGCAACGCCGAGATCAAGTTCAAAGCATTCCTGGACCACGCCCTGCGATTGGGCGCCGAGAAGATTGCCACGGGCCACTATGCAAGAGTCCGTCTGAGCGAGCGCACCGGCAAGCACGAGCTACTCAAGGGCCTGGATCCGGGTAAGGACCAGAGCTACTTCCTGCACCGCCTTAATCAAGCGCAACTCAGCAGGACGCTGTTCCCCGTGGGCGAGCTGCACAAGACCGAGGTGCGCCGCATCGCCGCCGAGATCGGGCTGCCCAATGCAAAGAAGAAGGACAGCACGGGCATCTGCTTTATTGGCGAGCGGCCGTTCCGCGAGTTCCTCAATCGCTACATCCAGAAGGAGCCCGGCCCGATCCGCGACGGAACGCCCGCGCCCGGCGACAAGGCCCATGGCCGCGTGATTGGCCAGCACGTGGGCCTTAGCTTCTACACCCTGGGCCAGCGCCAGGGCCTGGGCATCGGCGGCCTCAAGGCCAAGGGGGCCCACAAGGGCGGAGGCGATCACGCGCCCTGGTTCGTCGCGCGCAAGGACATGGAAAGGAACACCCTGTGGGTCGTGCAGGGGCATGATCACCCGCAGCTGCTTTCCCGGCAGTTGCACGCCCAGGAGGCGAGCTGGATTGCGGGCGAGCCCCCACCTGCGGGCGCGATGGCGGCCAAGACCCGATACCGGCAGGCAGATGCGGCGTGCACGCTCTGCGGCATCGAAGGTAACGCCTTCAGCCTCCGTTTTCCTGAGCCGCAGTGGGCCGTCACACCCGGGCAATCCGCCGTGCTCTACGACGGCGAGGTCTGCCTGGGCGGTGGCCTGATTGACGCGGGCGCATTGACCGATAGCCTGGCGCCTGGCGGGCCCGTGGCTCCGGGCGAGGCTTGGCAAAGCAGTAGTCGCGCCTGGGCCTGGCGCCAAAAATGAGCGTGTCTGCGCCATGTTTTCTGGTGTTTGCGCCCCTTGCCTGACCGGTCATAATCACCGCCTGCTTTGAGAACAGGAACGTCCGATGAATCTCCGACTCTCCCAACTGATGACGCTTGGTATCGGCACCTTCGTCGTGGCCCTGCTGGGCATCGGGCTGATCAGTGTGCTCATGCTTGAACGCGTGGCAAACCGGGTGGAGCTGCTTGTCGAGGATCGGGTTGCCAAGGTCCAGCAGCTGCGTGACGTGAAGGACAACGTCAACGTCACGTTGCGCGCCGCCCGCAACATGCTGCTTGATCCCAGCCAGCGTGACGCGGAGAAAAAACGGCTTGAGGAAGCCACGGCACTAAACGCCAGAGTGTTTGCGACACTCGACCAGACCGTTCGCACTGCCGAGGGACGGGAAATGCTGCTCAAGGCGGACAAGCTCCGCGCCAGCTACGACGAGAAGATGAAGGCTTTCCTGGCCAAGATCGATTCGGGGGACGACCTGCAGGCGACGGCGGCGCTGTTTGTAGAGATACGCCCGGTACAGACGGCCTACTTCGCTGCCGTCGATGAGATGGTCACCTTGCAGACCGGGCTGATGACCAAGAGCAGCGAGGAGGCCCAAGGGTCGATCCGGTTCGCGCAGGGCGTACTGGTAGTCGTTGGTCTGCTGGCCGTGGTCGGGGGCACGCTCTTTGGCTGGTGGCTCGTGCGCAAGGTCACGGCCCCCTTGGGCGGCGAGCCGGACGAGGTCAACGCCGTCACCGGCGCCATCGCCAGCGGCGACTTGAGCCGCAGCATCGACACCTCGCGCGCGCGCCCGGGCAGCATCGTCGCGTCGATGACCCATATGCAGCAATCCCTGCGCAGCATGGTGGGCGAGGTGCGCGCAAGCTCGCAGCAGATTGCTACCGGCTCCGAGGAGATCGCCATCGGCACGCTGGACCTGAGCCAGCGCACCGAGGCCCAGGCCAGCAACCTCGAACAGACGGCGGCCTCGATGGAAGAGCTCACGGGCTCAGTGCGCGCCACGGCAGATTCGGCCCGGTTGGCCAACCAGAAGGCCCAGGCCGCCGCCCAGGCCGCTGGCGTCGGCGGTGAGCGCATGGGAGAGGTGGTGAACACCATGCGGGGCATCTCTGAAGCCTCGCGCAAGATTGCCGAGATCATAGGCGTCATCGACGGCATCGCCTTCCAGACCAACATCCTCGCGCTCAATGCGGCGGTGGAGGCCGCGCGCGCAGGGGAGCAGGGGCGCGGCTTTGCGGTGGTGGCCTCGGAGGTACGCACCCTGGCCCAGCGGTCAGCAGGCGCGGCGCGCGAAATCAAGGAACTCATCAACAGCAGCGAGCAGTGGGTCGACAAGGGCACCGAGCAGGTGGACCTCGCAGGCCAGGGCGTGCAGGACATCGTGCGACAGGTCCAGGAGGTCGGCCAACTCATCGGCGAGATCACCGAGGCGACGGTGCAGCAGACCTCGGGGATCGAGCAGGTCAACGCGGCCGTCACACAGCTGGACCAGATGACGCAGCAGAACGCCGCGCTCGTCGAGCAGAGTTCGGCGGCAGCCGCCAGCCTCAAGAACCAGGCGCAACGCCTGCAGGAGCTGGTCGCGGCATTCCGCATCGACACGGGCCCGACCCTGCCTCAGCCCACGCGTCAGGCCCTCGCCGCCCCGAGCCGCTGAGGTGTGCCGCTCACGGCCCCGGTTCTGGACGGCCGCTGAAGTAGGATGCGCGCCATGCAGCGCGCACCCCTGACCCCGGAACTCGCTCTGGCCGCGGCGCTGGAGCACACGCCGGCGGTGCGGGTGCGCGTCGTCAGCGTGCAGGGCTCCGCGCCGCGCGAAGCCGGCGCCTGGATGGCCGTGCTGGGCGACCGAGTGATCGGCACCATCGGCGGCGGCCATCTGGAGTTCGACGCCATCACACGCGCGCGTGCCGTGCTGGGCGGCACAGCCCCCCTGCCCGCCGAGCCCCAGCGCTACGCGCTGGGTCCGAGCCTGGGGCAGTGCTGCGGGGGCGTGATGTGGCTGGCGTTTGAAGTCCTCACATCGCAGGACATCGCCCACCTCACCACGGCCGTGCCTGCTGACCGGCAGCCCGTCGCGCTGTTTGGTGGCGGGCATGTGGGCCAGGCCATTGCCCGCCAGCTTGCCCATCTGCCCTTCGCCCTGCAATGGATCGACAGCCGCGACGAAATCTTCCCGCCGGACACAGCCCCACACTTCCGCTGCGAGCACTCGGACCCTGTCCAGGCCGCGGTTGCCGATCTTGTGCCGGGCTCAGCCGTGCTCATCATGAGCTTCAGCCATGCGGAGGACCTGGAGATCCTGTCGCAGTGCCTGTTGCGCGCCCGTGAGAGGGACGACCTGCCCTACATCGGCCTCATCGGCAGCCAGACCAAATGGGCCACCTTCCGACACCGGCTGGAGGCGCGGGGTTTTGGTGCAGGGGACTTTGCCCGCGTGACCTGCCCCATCGGCGTGCCAGGCATATCGGGCAAGCAGCCCGAGGTGATTGCAGTGGCGGTGGCGGCGCAGCTGCTGCAGCGCTCACTTCGCTGATTCACGCACTTCAGAGCCACTGCACTGCGCGAGCACCCAACGCTTGAAGTTCACGAGTGGTGGATGGTTTAGGCGGGCCGCGGGGTAACAGAGGAAATACCCCATTTCCTCCTGATGCCGCTGATCAAGCGGAGCTATCACCGTTCCGGCAGAGAGGTCGTCTTCCACGAGGCATCTTGGGACCAAGGCTAATCCCATGCCAACCGCTACGGCCCGTATCAGGCTGTGGTACTGGTCAAACTGAGGGCCTGACATGGTCTTGAGGCCCTGAACGTCGTTCCTCAGACTCCAACGAGACCACGCCTGGGGCACCGAGGTATGGTGCAGCAAAACGAACTTGCTCACGTCAGCAGGCTTGCGCAGGGTCGGGCTACCTTTGCGGGAAGGCGGCGCAATCAACGCCACGTCTCGCCCCGTCAGATACTCGGCTTGCGCGCCGGGCCAATGACCTTCCCCATAAAGAATCGAACAGTCTAGGTCTGCACGCAGGAAATCGTACCCCTGTGCATGGGGCACAAAATGCAGCGCGATTTGCGGACACGCTTTCTGAAAGTCAGGAAGGCGGGGAATCAACCACTTTGCGCCGAAGGTTGGCAGCGTTGAAATGAACAGCGCACCGCCACCGTCACCACTTGTGATGAGATCCAAAGTCGCTGCCTCGATTTGGACAAGTAGCGGCCTGATTGCAGCTTCATATCGCTCCCCGGCGAGCGACAACGTAAGGCGCTTGCGCACACGCTCGAACAACGATACGCCGACCCAGCGCTCCAGCTCCTGAATTTGTTTGCTTACAGCACTCTGCGTCAGGTGCAGCGACTCGGCAGCTTGAGAAATACTCCCGAAACGAGCGGTGGCAACAAATGCACGCAGCAAGTGCAGTGGAGGCGTAGTTCGACGTGGTGAATACATCAAGATCATTCTAGTTGGGAATGTTTATCGTCGAGTTTTTCGTTTGTCTTGCCTGCCGATCACAACCAAGATCACGACATCGAAACAAACGAGGACTTCAAATGCGAAGAAGACAGTTTCTAGCCGTTGGCTGTATTTCATTTTGTCCAGGATTTGCGTCAGCGCAAAATCAGACCACGCGTCTAATTGTCCCGTTTCCACCCGGCGGCGCCACGGATGTGACGGCAAGAGTACTGACTGAGCCGCTTGCTCGCATTCTTGGTCACGCCGTCATTGTTGAGAACCGTGCTGGCGCTGGAGGTTCGATCGGGATGACCGAGGTTGCCCGTGCTGCGCCGGATGGTCATACATTGGGCGTTGCAACACTATCGACGCACGGCGTAAACCCAGCGGTTTACAAGAAACTGCCTTATGACCCAGTGAAGGATTTCGCACCGGTTACCGAGGTCGTCAAGGCACCAGGCGTATTGCTGATCAACGCCACCCTACCGGTAAACGATTTGGCCGGGTTTGTCGCGTACCTCAAAGCCAACCCGGGCAAGGTGATGTATGCATCTCCGGGCAATGGAACCATAGGCCATATGTGGGGAGAACTCTTCAAGAGTACGACGAATACGTTCATGCTCCATATTCCGTACCGTGGCGCCGGCCCGGCGATGAACGATCTACTGGCAGGGCAGGTTATGGCCAGTTTTGACCAGGTCGCATCTGCGCTACCGCATATTCAGTCGGGTAAGCTGCGTGCGTTGGCGGTGTCGTGGAGCAAGCGACTCGACGTACTACCAAACACTCCTACCTACGCCGAAGCGGGTCTCGCCGGCAATAACGATCCCTCTTGGTTCGGTCTGGTTGCTCCCTCTGGCACGCCCGCGACCGTCACTGGCCGCCTGCAAGTAGCGGTCACGAAGGCACTGGCCGAACCGGCAGTCCGCGAGCGCCTTGCCGGATTAGGACTATTCCCCACGGGGTCATCGCCTGCAGCCTTTAGGGCGCAGATTTCTTACGAGATCGAAAAGATGAAGCGGATTGGCGAGTTCGCAAAAATCAGCCTAGACAGTTGACGCAAAAGATGAGTGCCGTCTTGCAACTGATTCGTCAGCGATTCAGCCCATCTCCAGCCGGAGACATTGACCAAAAGACTTCTTCGATGATTCGGGCAATACCCGGGTCCTCTCACTTGGTTCTCGACTCACCTCACAGCGGAACCGACTATCCCGCCGACTTTTCTCCGTCCTGCGATATGGACGTCTTGCGCAGAGCAGAAGATACACATGTTGACCGTTTGTACGCGTTCGCACCGGCATTGGGCATTGCTTGGGTGGAAGCCCTCTTTCCGCGAAGCTATCTTGACGTGAACCGCTCGCTACACGAGATAGATCCCCATTTGTTGGCGGCGCCTTGGCCGATTCCCACAAGCATGGACGCCGGGATGCTCTCAAAAGTGAAGCTGGGCAAGGGTCTCATTTGGCGCTGTACAGATGACGGCACGCCGATCTATAGCCGCAAGCTGACAGAAAGAGAGGTCTTCGGACGGATTGACCGTTGCTGGACACCCTACCATGCTGCGGTCGCAGAGGCGATTGAGTGTGCTCACGCCAGACACGGCTACTCCATTCATGTCAACTGTCACTCCATGCCGTCGGTGGCTGATCGCTTTGCGACTGATTTTCCTGGGCTGGAGCATTCGGACTTTGTCGTGGGCAACCGGGACGAAACGACATCAAGCGCAGCTCTGGGGCAAGCCATTTGTGCACACCTCAGGTCGTTAGGGTTCAGTGTTTCCTACAACCATCCATACAAGGGCGCGGAGCTAGTACGCAGATACAGCGACCCAGCATCCCATCGTCACAGCGTACAGTTGGAAATCAATCGCAGGTTGTATATGAATGAGCTGACTTTGGAGATTTCCTCCAGTTTCGGCATTTTTCAAGAAGCCTTGTTGTCGCTGATTGAACTGTTGTTGCGCACGGATACGCGATCCATGCCATGACCCATTTGGCAGGGGGCCGCTTGGAGCACTTGATGTAAATCCTGGTTTTTTGCGATCAGTACACCGACGAGCATCTCGTGCGCTTTTCTTCTTTGATGCGAGGGTTGACAATTCGCTTTCGTATGCTCAGTGCGATTGCGGTGGTCCTAGCTCTGCTAGGTCTTCTTGGGGGCGCCGGGATATTCGGCATGTTCCGCATCCACGATATCAGCGAGAAGGTCATTACCAGATCGCTTACATGGGTAGAGCATCTGACCAGTATTCGATACAGCCTGGCCCTGATTCGTCGCCATGAGAAGGACATGATCATTCAGTATGAGAGGCCAGAAGCAGTCAAGAGGATTCGGGCTAGCTGGCAGGAGGACCTCGAGCGAACAGGGATGTCACTCACCGAACTACAAGCTAGTGTTTCGACTGACCGCGAGGACGTGTTCATCAAGATATTGGCACATCTTAGGAGCTACGAGGCGCTTTACTCTCAAGTTGCGGCTCAGCTGGAGGCGAGCGGCTACGATTCCGCGACGACCGCCAACCGAATGAGCGCTCGCGCGGTAGCGGAATTCGATGCTGCAGATAGGCTTCTAGCAGAAATGCACGAAGCCTTGCGGCAACAGGCTGCAGAGGCTTTGGAGATCAAGAACTTGGTGCTTAAGCAAACGCTGATCGTGTTTGCTGGTTTGGTCGTTTTGACGGTGGTTATCGTTGTTCCACTAACCTTGATCAACATGCAGGCTATCTGTCGGCCGCTTGAGGAAGCGCAGGGGCTTTCTCATGCAATCGCAAACGGAGACCTCTCTCAGAGCATTTTGGTAGTTGGGTGCGATGAGGTGGCTGACTTGCAGTGTTCCTTGGAGCGAATGCGCGATCGATTGGGCTCCATCGTGTCGCAGGTGCTGGATTCCAGTGAGTACGTTGCCACGGCGAGCCGTGAGATTGCCATAGGAAACCAGGACCTGTCCCTCCGAACCGAGCAGACTGCCGGCAACGTGCAGCAAACGGGGTCATCGATCGCCCTTCTCACACGCCATGTCGAACAAACTTTCCGTTCGGCACAGCTCGCAGATCAGCTCGCCGCGGAGGCCTCGGCTGCGGCTGTTAACGGCGGTGAGGTTGTTGAGCAGGTAGCGCAAAGCATGCGCAGTATCTCGGAGGCTAGCTACAGGATCAACGGCATCATAGAGCTCATCGACTCCATTGCTTTTCAGACGAACATCCTTGCTCTGAATGCGGCTGTTGAAGCAGCGCGAGCGGGCGAATTCGGGCGCGGCTTTGCCGTGGTTGCCAGTGAGGTTCGTTCTCTGTCACAGCGCGCCGCCGCTGCCGCAGGTGAGATCAAGGGGCTGATAGGGAACAGCGTTGTGGTGGTTGAAGCGGGAGTCAAGCTGACGCAGGAGGCGGGTAATGCCATGGCTGATATCGTCAGCGGCGTGAAACGTGTCAATGACATCATCGGCGAGATCGCCGCGGCCGCTGGCAGCCAGACTAACGGGATCGCCGAAGTGAGTCGGGCGGCTCGTGAGATTGACCGCATGACCCAGCAAAACGCTGCATTGGTCGAGCAGTCGACTGCGGCAACGGAGTCATTGCGTGAGCAGGCTGATCGGCTAGCGCAGATGGTTCGCCAGTTCCGCCTCGCTACCCCGACCGCACTGCTCGTACCGCCACACCACCACCTCTGACCAAGACGATGCGGTCAGTTTCCGTGTCTATGAGGACTGACTTTTCTTGGCGCGGGGGCGTGTGTGTCCGACGATTCAATCGGGGAAGGTGGTGCGTCAATGCTCGCTTCGCTCAGTAGTGGGTGAGCAAAGCCGGGGACTAGGATGCGTTTTGGGGCTCGCCAGTTTGGCGCATCACCTCACACACCATGGCCTCGCGCCAGCTGCCAGGCCAGGGCGTTGTGGCGCTCGATGAGCACGCCCATGTCGACCGTCGTGAGCTGTCCTTCGCGCACCACCACGTTGCCGTTGACCACGGTGTAGTCGGTGTTCTCGCTGGCGCAGAGCAGCAGGGCACCCACGGGGTCGTGCACGGCGCCGCCTGCCATGGCCAGGGTGTCGGTGCGGTAGACGGCGAGGTCGGCGCACTTGCCCGGCGCAATCTGGCCGATGTCGCTGCGACCCAGCACCCGGGCGCCGCCGCGCGTGGCCAGCCACAGCGCATCGCGCGGGGTCATCTCGCCAGGGCCGGTGTCGCAGCCGTATGTGCTGCGGCCATCGGGCCCGATGGCCGGTGGCTCCAGGGCCTTGCCCACGCGGGCCAGCAGCATGGCCTGGCGCGCTTCATTCAGCAGGTGGCCCGCGTCGTTGCTGGCGCTGCCGTCCACGCCCAGACCCACAGGCACACCGAGGTTGAGGAGCTTGCGCAGCGGCAGGATGCCGCTGGCCAGGCGCATATTGCTGCAGGGGCAGTGGGCGATGCCGGTGCCGGTCTTGGCAAAAAGATAGCTGCCATGCTCGTCGAGCTTGACGCAGTGGGCGTGCCACACGTCCTCGCCAACCCAGCCCAGCTCTTCGACGTACTCAGCGGGTGTGCAGTTGAAGTGCTCGCGCGTGTAGGCGATGTCATGGTCGTTCTCGGCCAGGTGGGTGTGCAGGCGCACGCCGTAGGCGCGGGCGAGCTTGGCCGACTCACGCATCAGGTCCTGGCTCACGGTGAAGGGCGAACAGGGCGCCACGGCGACGTTGAGCATCGCGCCCGGCCGGGTGTCGTGCCAGGTTTCGATCAGGCGACGGGTTTCCTGGAGGATGAACTCTTCCTTCTCCACCACACGGTCGGGCGGCAGGCCGCCCTGGCTCTCGCCCACGCTCATGCTGCCGCGCGTGGCGGTGAAGCGGATACCGATGGTCTGGGCCGCCTCGATGCTGTCGTCCAGGCGCACGCCGTTGGGATAGATGTAGAGATGGTCGCTGCTGGTGGTGCAGCCGGAGAGCAGCAGCTCGGCCATGGCGACCTGGTTGGAGACCTTGACCATCTCGGGCGTGAGCCCGGCCCAGATCGGATACAGGCCCTTGAGCCAGGAAAACAGCTCGGCGTTCTGCACGCCGGGTATGGCCCGCGTGAGGCACTGCACCATGTGGTGATGCGTGTTGACCATGCCGGGCACCACTAGGTGCCTGCGGGCGTCGATCACTTCGTCGGCCTGCGCGCGCAGGGTCGCCAGATCGCTGCCTGCAGGCAGAACCTGTTCGATGAAACCATCGCGAATGTAGAGCGACGCGTCCTTCAGTTCGGTGCGGGCATCGTCCTGGGTGGCGATACAGCGGGCGTTTTGGATCAGCAGGGTAGTCATGGTTTCATTCTCGCACCGCCCTTTGTATGGATGCTCGGCCGTGGAAAAAAAAGGGCCGGCAAGCCGGCCCTTTGGGCGCTCTGGAGACGAGGCTCAGAACTTGTAGGTGGCCAACAGAATCGGCGACACCGACTTGCAGGTGTTGGTGATGCCACCCGTGGTGGTGCCGTTCTTGCTGTTGTCGCAGCCGAACTTGTTGCCCCAGTACTCGACGCCCACACCGGCCTGCAGACCGCTCTTGGGGCCGGCGATGTCGAACATCATGGTGGCGCGCAGCAACACCTCGGTGGCGGTTTCGTTTCCGAAGCCGTCCTTGCCCTTGGGGCCCACCACATCGAGGAAGCCGTCAAAAGAACCCAGACCTGCGACCGGAATGGACCAGGAGCTGGTCAGCGCCAAGGTCGGATCGAAGTCCACCGCGCGCTTGCCGGCCGAGGCCAGGCTGTTGTTGTTCTGCTCCTTGTAGACCTCCAGGCCGACGTTCCAGAAGCCGGCCTTGACCGGCAGATCAGCACTCATGCCCACGCGCAGCTTGGCGGGCGCGGGAGCAAACTGGGTGTTCTTGGCGCCCAGATCCACGCGGCCCGTCAGGTAGAGGTCTTTGGCGAAGCCGTAGCCGCCCTTGTTGCCGGTGAGGGCCGACAGCGAGAAACTGCGCTTGTAGAAGCCGTACCACTCGGTGGCGCCGGCTTCGGAGCCATTGGCTGGATCGTTCTTGTCGGACTTGAGGAAGTCGATGACAAACAGATTGGTGCCGAGCTTGTCGCCACTGACGTGGGTGAAGTTCAACACGTTCTTGGCCACCTTGTCGAAGGTGCCGGGCTCGGACTGTCCCGAGTAGTAGCGATAGCCGACGCTGTCGGAGCTCTAGTCGGCGGCTGTCGCCGGCATAGTGGTGATGGCGGTCGCGGTGAGGATAAGAGCGGGTAGAGAGATGGTCGTGCGCATGGGACTTTCCTTCATGGCGGTAGGTTGATAACGAGATGAAAAGCACTTCTTTGGTGCCTTGTGCATCTAGCAATTACCGCGCCAATCGAAGGGCCACTCCCTCGCAAGAAACCAATATGAGTGTGGCCTAGGCCCGCAGAGCACGCCAGACGCGCTCGGGCGTCGCCGGTGCATTCATGCTCACGCGGCCGTCGCTGCGAGTGGAGGCAATCGCGTCGCGGATGGCCTCCCACACGGCGATGCCCAGCATGAAGGGGGGCTCGCCCACCGCCTTGCTGCCGTGCACGTTGTCTTCCCGGTTGGGCTCGGGCCAGAAGTCCACCTGCAATCTCGCGGGCACATCACCCGTGGCGGGGATCTTGTAGGTGCTGGGCGCGTGGGTGGCCAGTTTGCCTTCGGCGGTCCAGACCAGCTCCTCGCTCGTGAGCCAGCCCATGCCCTGGATGAAGCCGCCTTCCACCTGGCCCACATCAATGGCAGGGTTGATGCTGTGGCCAACGTCGTGCAGGATGTCGATGGCCAGCACGCGCGTCTCGCCGGTGAGCGCGTCAATGGCCACCTCGCAGCAGGCTGCACCGTAGGCGAAGTAGTAGAAGGGCCGGCCCGTAAGCGTGGTCTTGTCGTAATGGATCTTGGGCGTGCGGTAAAAGCCGTCGCTCCAGAGCTGGATGCGGTTGGCGTAGGCGGCCTTGACCACATCGCGAAAATCGCGCGTGCTGCCTGCGGCCAGAACCTTGCCCCCGGCAAACTGCACCTCCCCCGCACCGCAACCCTGCAGGCCGGCCACAAAGGCAGCCAGGTTCTCGCGCACCTGACGTGCCGCAAACTGCGCGGCACGGCCGTTCAGATCGGTGCCGCTGGAGGCCGCAGTGGCACTGGCATTGGGCACACGCGCCGTGTCGCTCGCACTGAGTAGCACCCGATCCAGGGGCAGGCCGAGTTCGTCGGCCACGATCTGCGCCACCTTGGTGTGCAGACCCTGACCCATCTCGGTGCCACCGTGGTTCACCAGCACGCTGCCGTCCGCATAAACGTGCACCAGCGCGCCCGCCTGGTTGAAGAGCGTGGCCGTAAAGCTGATGCCGAACTTCACCGGCGTGATCGCGATGCCTTTCCTGAGCACGCGGTGCCGGGCGTTCCAGTCGACAATCGCGGCACGGCGCTCGCGATACCGAGAGGTCTGCTCCAGTTTCTGTAGCAGGGGCTGGAGGATGTTGTCCTCCACCGTCATCTGGTAGTGGGTGACGTTACGCTCGGTGATGCCGTAGAGATTGCGCAGGCGCACGTCGAGCGGGTCGCGACCCAGCACGCGGGCCATATCCCCCAGGATGGTCTCGATGGCGATCACGCCCTGTGGCCCGCCAAAGCCGCGAAAGGCGGTGTGGCTCTGGGTGTGGGTCTTGCAGCGATAGCTGTCGATGCGCACATTGCTGAGGTAATAGGCGTTGTCACTGTGGAAGACGGCGCGGTCCGCCACGGGGCCTGAGAGATCTGCGCTGAAACCGCATTCGACGAGCTGGGTGAGCTGCAGTGCGGTGATGAGCCCGCTGTCGTCAAAGCCCACTGTGTAGTCGTAGGCAAAGGGATGGCGCTTGCCCGTGACCATGAAGTCATCGTCGCGATCCAGGCGCAGCTTGACGGGGCGGCCCGTCTTGCGCGCGGCCAGCGCGGCCCACACCGCCAGATGCCCGGCCTGCGTTTCCTTGCCACCAAAGCCGCCGCCCATGCGCCGGCATTCGACCCGCACACGGTGGTTGTCCAGGCCCAGCGCGTGCGCCACCCAGTGCTGGATCTCGCCCGGGTGCTGGGTGCTGCTGTAGATCAGCCACTGGTCCTGCTCCTGGGGGACGGCATACGCGATCTGTCCTTCCAGGTAGAAATGCTCCTGGCCGCCGACTTCAAAGCTGCCGCTGAGCGTGTGCTGGGCACGTTTCATGGCCTGCTCGGGATCGCCACGCTTGACGGTGACCGGCGGCAGCACATAACTTTGCGCGGCATGCGCCTGGCGCGCCGTGAGCAAGGCAGGCAGCGCCATGATGTCCAGCTTCACCGCACGGGCGGCGCGGCGCGCCTGCATGACTGTGCGCGCCAGCACCAGGCCGACGACCTGGCCCACATGCTGCACGGTGTCGCGCGCAAAGATGGGCTCGTCGTGCACGAAGGTGGCCAGCAAGGGATCGCCGGGAACGTCCGCAGCGAGCACGACATCAACCACACCGGGCATTGCGCGCGCGGCGGCGGTATCGACGCCCAGGAGCCGGCCGTGGGCGACGGTGGAGAGAATGGGCGCGGCGTAGAGCGTGCCGCGCAGCTCGGGCAGATCGTCCACATAGGGCGCAAGGCCCTGGACCTGATGGCGTGCGCTCTCGTGGGCGACCGACTGGCCGCAGGCTGGCAACGAGTCGTTCGCACTCATGTTGAGGCCTCCACAGCACCAGAAAGCACGCTACGGCCCCAGCGCGGGGCGCCACGGAACCGGCTATGCCGGGCCGTCGGTGCCGCGCCCCTCCCGCCGCAGGCGAGGGAGGGGGGAGACGCGTAGCGGCTCAGGGGGTGCTTCATAGAAGAGCCTCCAGCAAGACGGGCTCGCCCTGCAGTTCGGCCCAGTAACGCATGAGCAACTGACCCAGCACCCCACGGCGGTAGTCGGCGCTGGCGCGCATGTCGGAGATGGGTGAGAACTCCTGCGCCAGCACGGGGGCCGCCGCTTCAAGGCTGGCGAGCGCCCACGGCTGGCCGGTGAGCGCGGCCTCGGTCTTCATGGCCCGCACGGGCGTTGCGGCCACACCGCCAGCCCCGATGCGCGCGGCCGTGATGCGCCCGGCCTGCACATGCAGGTTCAGGGCCAGGCAGACGGCGGAAATATCGTCATCCTGGCGCTTGGAAATCTTGTAGACGCGCAGATGTTCGGCCGCCGTGGGCAGCGGCACGTCAATGGAGGCCAGCACCTCATCCGCACCTAGCCGGTTCTTGCGGTAGCCCGTGTAGAAATCGTCCAGCGGCACGCGCCGTTCGCCGCGCACGCTGGCCAGCACCAGGGTGGCGCCCAGGGCCAGCAACAGGGGCATGCTGTCGCCGATGGGCGAGCCGTTGGCCACATTGCCGCCCAGCGTACCGCTGTTGCGCACAGGCAGGCCGGCAAAGCGCTCGGCAAAGCGTCGCAGTTGCGGGCGATCCGCCACCAGGGCGGCATACGCCTCGTGCAGGGTCACGGCCGCACCGATGCGCAAGGTGTCTGCGCTGCGGTTGAGCTGACGCAGCTCGGCCACGCGGGTGACGTCGAGTACCTGCGCATACTGTTTGTGCTGCTTGGTGATCCACAGCCCCACATCGGTACAGCCCGCCACCAGCTGGGCCTGCGGCCGCTCGGCGCGCAGCCGCAGCAGATCGGACAGGCGCGTGGGCGCGCTGTAGGCCGCCGCAGGCGCAGGCGCGATCTGGCGCAGCTGGGCCAGCACGGCCGCTTCGTCCACGGTCACGCGGGGCAACTCGGCCATCCGCCGCGCAGCATCGAAAATAGGGCGATAGCCGGTGCAACGGCAGAGGTTGCCGGAGAGGTCCGTCTGTGCTTTCTCACGGCTCACGGTCTCACCAGCGAGCACCCGGTTCTGGTACATGCCGAAGAGGCTCATGACGAAGCCGGGCGTGCAGAAGCCGCACTGGCTGCCGTGGCAGTCCACCATGGCCTGCTGACAGGGATGCAAAGCTGTGCCCCCACGCCCCGGCGCTGGCGCAGGTCGCTGCCCCCCGAGGGGGCCTTCGTCACCTTGGGGCGGCCCGGCGGTGACGAAGCCGTCTCGAGCCCCGAGGTCCTGCGCGGTCCACACGGCCAGGCCGTGCACCGAATGCGCCAGACGGATACAGCTGTTGATGGCCTTGTAGCTCAGGCCCTGGCCCACAGGCTCAGCTACGACGACGGTGCACGCGCCGCAATCGCCCTCGCCGCAACCCTCCTTGGTGGCGTTGCAGCCCAGGTCTTCGCGCAGCACTTCGAGCAGGGTGCGGTCGGGCGGCACACCGGGTAGCGACACGATGTCGCCCCGGCGCACAAATTTGAGTACGTGTTGTTCCGCTTGCATTTCCATACCGGACTCCGAAGCGAAGGTCATGCCAGACTGACTCGACACGCTACTTTTTGTATGCAATAGTTGTATGCAAATTCTGGCACATTTATCGCTTGCACAGCCGAAAGCTGATAACGTTACTTGTCTTTTCGCCGTTTGCAAATTTCTCCGCCGCCCATGAGCTCACCTGCCGCCGACGCCCTGCCGCGCCTGAAGCTGGCGGGCATCACCAAGCGCTACCCGGGCGTGGTGGCCAACCAGGGCATCTCCCTTTCGGTGCTGCCGGGCCAAATTCATGCGCTGCTGGGCGAAAACGGTGCGGGCAAGTCCACGCTGATGAAGATCGTCTACGGCGCCGTCAAGCCGGACGAGGGCGAGATCGTCTACAACGGCCAGCCGGTGCAGGTCCGCAACCCGCAGCAGGCGCGCGCTTTGGGCATCAGCATGGTGTTTCAGCATTTCAGCCTGTTCGACACATTGAGCGTGGCCGAGAACGTCTGGATCGGCCTGGACAAGAGCCTGACGCTGGCCGAAGTCACGCAGCGCATTCGCGACAAGGCACAGCAGTATGGCCTGGACATCGACCCGCTGCGCCCGGTGCACAGCCTGAGTGTGGGCGAGATGCAGCGTGTGGAGATCATCCGCGCCCTGCTGGGGGAGCCGCAGCTGCTGATCCTGGACGAGCCCACCTCGGTGCTCACGCCACAGGCCGTGGAGAAACTTTTCGAGGTGCTGCGCCAGCTCTCCGCGCAGGGTTGCAGCATCCTATACATCAGCCACAAGCTGCACGAGATCCGCGCGCTGTGCACAGCCTGCACTGTGTTGCGCGGCGGTCAGGTCACAGGCGTGTGCGACCCGCGTGAGGAGACCAACGCCTCGCTCAGCCGCCTGATGATCGGCGCCGAGCCGCCCGCCCTGCAGCACAAGCCGGCGCAGGCTGGCGCGGTGCAGCTCGATGTGCAGGGCCTGAGCCTCACGCGCCAGGACCCCTTTGGCGTGGACCTGCTTGATGTGAGCCTGCAGGTGCGCGCTGGCGAGGTGGTCGGTATTGCCGGGGTGTCCGGCAACGGCCAGCGCGAGCTGCTGTATGCGCTGTCGGGCGAAGACCTACGCAGCCCCACGGGCAGCATCCACCTGCGCGAGCACGATGCCGCCAGGCTGAACCCGGCGCAGCGCCGCACCCTGGGCCTGCACTTCGTACCCGAGGAACGTCTGGGCCGCGGGGCCGTGCCGCCCATGGGGCTGGACCATAACCTGCTGCTCACGCGCAGCGAGGCCGTGGGCCCGCTGGGCTGGATCCGTACCGCAGCCCTGGCGGCGCAGGCGCGAAGCATCATCGAGCGCCTGCGCGTGAAGGCGGCGGGCGCTCATGCCGCCGCGCGCAGCCTCTCGGGTGGCAATCTGCAGAAGTTCATCGTGGGGCGCGAAATCGACGCTGGCCCCAAGCTGCTCATCGTCTCGCAGCCGACCTGGGGGGTGGACGTGGGCGCCGCGGCGCAGATCCGCGCCGAGATCCTGGCGCTGCGCGATGCAGGCTGTGCCGTGCTGGTCGTCAGCGAGGAGCTGGACGAGCTGTTTGAACTCAGCGACCGCCTGCACGTGATGGCCAAGGGGCAGCTTTCGCCTTCGCTGCCCGTGGCCGAGGCCACGATCGAGCGTATCGGCGCCTGGATGAGCGGGCTATGGCATGGCGAGGTGCAGCAGCATCTGCACGACATGGAGGCGGGCCATGCTGCGGCTTGAAGCGCGGCCCCAGCCCTCACCGGTGTGGAGCCTGGCTTCGCCCCTGCTCGCGCTGGCGCTCACAGTCTTGCTTGGCGTGATCCTCTTCGCGGCCCTGGGCAAGGACCCGGTGCGCGCGCTTCAGATGTTCTTCTGGGAGCCCATCAAATCGGGCTACGCGCTTGGCGAGCTGATGGTGAAGGCCACCCCCCTGCTTCTGATCGCGCTGGGGCTGGCGGTGTGCTTCCGCTCCAACGTCTGGAACATCGGCGCCGAGGGGCAGTTCGTTTTCGGCGCGATCTGCGCTGGTGGCGTGGCACTGCTGGCCGACAAAGGGACCGGGCCATGGATCGTGGTCGCCGTGCTGCTGGCTGGCGTGCTCGGCGGCATGGTCTGGGGCGGCATCACCGCTGTGCTGCGCGACCGCTTCCACGCCAATGAAATCCTCGTGAGCCTGATGCTGGTCTACGTGGCCATTCAGCTGCTCAACTTCCTGGTGCACGGCCCCTGGAAGGACCCGGCGGGCTACAACTTCCCGCAAACCAAGACTTTTGAGGCTGCAACGCAGATCCCGCGCCTCATGAACGGATCGCGCATGAACATCGGCCTGGTGCTGGCCCTGATCGGGGCGGCGGCGCTCTGGGTCTTCCTGTTCCGGCTGCGCGCGGGCTTTGCGCTGCAGGTCGGCGGGCTGGCGCCGGCGGCGGCGCGCTACGCGGGCTTTTCCTCGCGCAAGGCGCTGTGGACGGCGCTGCTGGTCTCGGGCGGTGCGGCCGGCCTGGCTGGCGCGCTGGAAGTGGCCGGCCCGATCGGGCAACTCACGCCCTATGTGCCGGCGGGCTACGGATTCGCGGCCATCATCGTGGCCTTTGTAGGGCGCCTGCACCCGGTGGGCATGGTGTTTTCGGCCATCCTGATGAGCATGTTCTATATCGGCGGCGAGCTCGCCCAGTCGCGCCTGGGTCTGCCCAAGTCCATCACAGGGGTCTTCCAGGGCCTGCTGCTCTTCACGCTGCTGACCTGTGACACGCTGATTAACTACCGACTGAGACTTGGCCTACGCCGTCCATGACTGCACATGATGAAAACGATGAATTTCCGGTCAGGGCAAGGCGCAAACCACAGCGATACCACGTGGTATCGCGCGGATTTGCAACGTCGCCATGGGTGGGAAGGCGCGTTTTCATGTGCAGTTGATGGGCGGAGTAGGCCAACAAGGAGGGCCCGCTGATGGAGTCCTACGCGCTGCTGCTTGCCGCCACGCTCAACGCCGGCACCGTGCTGGCACTGGCCGCGCTGGGCCTGCTGATCAACGAAAAGGCTGGCATCGTCAACCTGGGCGCCGAAGGCATGATGCTATGCGCGGCGATTGCCGGCTTTGCCGTCGTGGTGCACACGGGTAACGACTGGCTGGGTTTCGCGGCTGGCATGGGCGCGGGTGCCCTGCTCGCGGCCGTCTTCGGCTGGCTGGTGATCTGGCTGGGCACCAACGCCTACGCCACGGGCCTGGCGCTCAGTCTCTTCGGTGCAGGCTTTTCCGCTTTCGCGGGCATCGCCTATGTGCAGGCCAAGCTGCCCGAGCGCACGCAATGGGTCGTGCCGTTGCTGGGAGACATTCCCCTGCTCGGCCCGGCGCTGTTTCGGCAGCATCCGCTGGTGTATCTCACGGTCGCGCTGACGGTCGGGCTCATCGTCTGGCTCGGGCGCAGCCGCAGCGGGCTGATACTGCGTGCCGTGGGCGAATCGCCCGAGTCCGCGCATGCCCTGGGCTATCCGGTGCGGCGTATCCGCTTCGCAGCCGTGCTGGCTGGTGGTGCGCTGTGCGGTTTGGCCGGTGCCTACCTGTCGGTGATCTACACCCCGCTGTGGGTGGAGGGCATGGTCGCCGGCAAGGGCTGGATCGCGCTGGCCCTTACCACCTTTGCCACCTGGCGGCCCGCGCGCGTGCTGCTGGGCGCCTACCTGTTCGGTGGCGTCACGATGCTGCAGTTCCACCTGCAAAGCAGCGGGGTGGCGCTGGCCAGCCAGTTCCTGAACATGTTGCCTTACCTGGCAACGATCGTGGTGCTGGCACTGATCTCGCGTAACCCGGCGTGGATACGCTTGAACATGCCCGCATCCCTGGGCAGGACTTTCACCCCCGGCGCCTGACGCTCATAATCGCAACGTTTTTTCAACCCACCGAGGAAAGCCATGACCGACCTGACCAAGCGCCGCCTGTTCCAGGCAGCTGCCATTTCCACCATCGCCGCCGCCGCCCTGATCGGCTGCGGCAAGAAGGACGAGCCCGCCACAACGCCCGCACCTGCCGCCCCGCCCAAGGCCGCGCCCCTGAAGATCGCCTTTGCCTACGTCGGCCCCGTCGGCGACGGCGGCTGGACCTTCGCGCACGACAACGGTCGCAAGGCCATCGAGAAGGAGTTTGGCGATAAGGTCGTCACCAGCTTCGTCGAGAAGGTGCCGGAAAGTGCCGACGCCGAGCGCGTGATCCGTGACATGGCCAGCCAGGGCAACACCCTGATCTTCGGCACCACCTTCGGCTACATGGAGCCCATGCTCAAGGTCGCCACCGACTTCAAGAACGTGAAGTTCGAGCACGCCACCGGCTACAAGACCGCCGAGAACCTGCGCACCTACGACAGCCGCACCTACGAAGGCGCCTACATGGCCGGCGTGATCGCAGGCAAGATGACCAAGAGCAACACCTTGGGCGTGGTGGGCTCGATCCCGATCCCCGAGGTGATCCGCAACATCAACAGCTTCACCATGGGTGCCCAGTCGGTCAACCCCAAGATCAAGACCAAGGTGGTTTGGGTGGGCGAGTGGTTCAACCCGCCGAAGGAAACCGAGGCCGCCACCGCCCTGATCAACGGCGGCGCCGACGTGCTGATGCAGAACACCGACTCGTCCGCCGTGCTGCAGACAGCCGAGAAGATGGGCAAGCGCGCCTTCGGCTGGGACAGCGACATGACGGCCTACGGCCCCAAGGCGCACCTGGGTTCGGCCATCATCAATTGGGGTCCGTACTACATCAAGTCCACGCGCGAGGCGCTGGAAGGCAAGTGGAGCACAGGCCAGGCCTGGTGGGGCGTGAAGGAAGGCGCAATCGACATGGTGTCGGTGGCCGCTGACGTTCCCGAAGAGACGAAGAAGCGCGTGGACGAAATCCGCGCGGGCCTCAAAGCCGGCACCTTCGCCATCTGGAAGGGCCCCATCGTCGGCCAGGACGGCAAGGAAGTGCTGAAGAAGGACGAAGTCGCCGACGACAAGTTCCTCGGCGGCGTGAACTTCTACGTCAAGGGCGTGGAAGGCAAGATCCCCGGGGGCAAGTAAGGCCGCCCGGCGAGTGCGAGGGGCTGCTTCGGCAGCCCCTTTTTTTTCAGACGTATTAGGACGCACCATGCCATCGTTCCCCGACGTCCCGGCAGCGCGCCTGCCCGGTCTGCTGCGCAGCATGCCCAAGGCCGAGCTGCACATGCACATTGAGGGCTCGCTGGAGCCCGAGCTGATCTTTGCGCTGGCGCATCGCAATGGCCTCACCCTGCCCTACCCCAGCGTGGAGTCGCTGCGCGCGGCCTATGCCTTCACCGACCTTCAGAGTTTCCTGGACATCTACTACGCTGGCGCCGGTGTGCTACAGACCGAGCAGGATTTTTATGACATGGGCATGGCTTATCTGCGACGCGCCGCCGCCGACCATGTGCTGCGCACGGAAATGTTCTTTGATCCGCAGACCCACACCGCGCGCGGCGTGACCATGGACACGGTCATCCGCGGCCTGCACCGCGCCTGCGTCGATGGCGCAGCGCTCGGCGTGAGCGCGGAGATCATCCTGTGCTTTCTGCGCCATCTCAGCGAACGGGAAGCCTTCGAGACGCTGGAGCAGGCGCTGCCATTTCGAGATCTGTTCATTGGCGTGGGGCTCGACTCCAGCGAACTGGGCCATCCGCCCGAAAAGTTTGCCCGTGTGTTCGCGCGCTGCCGCGAACTGGGCCTGCACCTCGTGGCCCATGCGGGCGAGGAAGGGCCCCCGGCCTATGTGTGGAGCGCGCTTGATGTGCTCAAGGTCGAGCGCATCGACCACGGCGTACAAAGCGTGCACGACGCCGCGCTCATGCGCCGCCTGGCGCAGGACCGCATCCCGCTCACCGTCTGCCCGCTGAGCAACCTCAGGCTCTGCGTTTTCCCCAGCCTGCAGGCCCACAACCTGGGCGCGCTGCTGGACGCCGGGCTGGTCGCCACCGTCAACTCCGACGACCCGGCTTACTTCGGCGGCTACGTCAACGACAACTACACGCAGACCTTCGCGGCCACCGGGCTCAACGCCCGCCAGGCCTACACGCTGGCGCGCAACAGTTTCGAGGCGAGTTTTGCGCAGGCGTCGCAGAAGCGGCACTGGATTGCTCAGCTCGACGCAGCCTTCGCGCAGGCGGCGTTGTAAGCCACAACCAATTGCCCACCCCGAACATCAGCGCACAAGCGGAGCAACCCATCACTTGGAATCGCACAGATCAGCCCAAAAGAAGATGAGGCCGATTTATTTGCACAAGATAGTTAGGTGTGATACATTTTTATAATGTATAGCGTCAACGCTAAGGATTCTCCATGAGAGACAAGCGCAGTCGTTTTATTGAGCTGGGTGAAGCGCGGGTCACAAAGGCGACCCAGATGCTCAGGCTCATTGGCAATTTGGCGAACTCAAACAACTACGAGTATTCGGCAGAAGACGCTCAAAAGATCTTCACGGCTTTGGACGCCGAAATGAAGCTATTGAAAGCCAAGTTCCAGACCGCCTTGAGCAAGCGGCCGAAGGACGAATTCAAGCTCGGTTAAGGGAGAGATGAAATGGGATGGTTGTTTCACGCCAGCGACCCCATGGGAGGCGCTGCAGGCGAAGCGTTTGCGAACACACTGAAATCTCCGGGCATGCTGCCCGAGCACGTCCTGGCCCGCTAAGCGATTCAGAACTCGGTGGACGCCGGCACTGGCGCGAAGGTGGAGGTCCGCTTCCGCGCGAGCGTCGTGAAGGGCGCCAAGAAGACGGCCTTCGTGCAGGCAGCCGACCTTGGCCGCATCGCCGAGCGCTCCAACGAGCTGATGCTCTCCGGCGCCAACTGCCTCTCCACCCTCAACAAGCCGCAGAAGGAGCTCTGCCTGCTATACGTTGAGGACTACAACGCGGTGGGCCTGTCTGGCGATCCACACGATAAGGACTCAAACTTCTATCGCCTGCTGCTGTCCCTGGGCGACCGCTCCAAATCGCGCACCGCGCAGGGCAGCACCGGTGGCTCCTATGCGCTTGCGGGCGAAATCGGCGATATCGACTTATTCTTGGCGGGGCCGCCCTGCCAAGGCCACTCAAACCTCAACAACAAGACTCGTCGGGAGGATCCCCGGAACCTACTGTACGTCACGGCCGTGGCCCTGGGCGTCGGCCTGCAGGCAAAGTCCATCGTCATTGAGAACGTCCCGGATGTCGTCAATGACAAGAGCGACGTCGTAAATATTGCCAAAGCGCTACTTAAGGCGGCCGGCTATGCTTGGATTGACAGCGGCATCCTGGCTGCCGATCACTTGGGTGGAGCGCAGACTCGCAAGCGCTATTTCCTCGTAGCCTCACGCGTCGCCGAGCCCAAGGCGGAGCTGTCGATCCAGGAGGTGGCAAAGGGCTTGAAATACGCTGCCCGGCCACTGAGCTGGGCGATAGGGGATCTACTGAGCGACCCATCGCAAGAACCCAAGACAAGCATCATGGACACGACGCCGACGCTCTCGGCCGACAACCTTGCCCGGATACACCACCTCTTTGATAACGATCTCTACGATCTTCCGAACGAGGTACGCCCTGATTGCCACAAGGACGGTCACACCTACCCTTCAGTCTACGGTCGCTTGTGGTGGGACAAACCCTCCCAAACAATTACGACGGGGTTCTTGACGCCCGGACGAGGTCGCTATATCCATCCGCTTCGGCCGCGAGTGATTTCGCCTCACGAAGCGGCTCGTATCCAGTCATTCCCGGACAACTTCTCATTCGTGGTCGATCCAGCCAATCCGCCAAGCCGCACAGGACTACAGAAATGGATAGGAGATGCGGTGCCGCCCTTACTTGGCTACGCTGCAGCATTGCCGCTAATGGTTCGGATGTAGTCTATAAACGCAGAGACCCCACAGTCTTTGCAACGAACTGGACCCATACGCGGAGTGTGTCTGGCGGTTATCGGTCTCAGATGTGACAGATCAATTAGGTCTGCCATCAAGCGAGCGCCATTTCCTGTTCTGACTGCCGCAGCGGGTACGGACGGATGAGCACCTCTGCAGGTAGCTTCAAGCCATCGGCCAGCTTACGTATCATTTCGAGCGTGAGCGGGCGGGTGCGGTTCAGGATGTCCGACACCCGGCCACGTGGCCCGATATACGGCTCCAGGTCCTTGCGCGTCAGGCTCCGCGCTTCCATGACGTGGCCAAGGAAGTCGATGGGGTCGGGGTCTGGCACCGGGTAATGCTCGCGCTCATATTGCTCTATCAGCAGGGTCAGCACATCCAGACGGTCGGCCGCCGTTGATTTGGCGGGTGCATCCCACAGGCGGTCAACCTCCGCCAGTGCCGCCCGGTAGTCTTTCTTGGTGCGAATCAGCTTGAGTTCCATATCGGGCTCCTTCAAATGGTCTCAACATCGATCTTGTCGTACTGGCGATGCGTGCCAACGAAGCGGACGTACATCAAGCCCTTGTCGTAGCGGACCGCCACCACCAGTCGATAGTCATTGCCCTTGATGTTGAACACCACCCGGTTGTTCCGGGTGAAACTGGCATTCCCGTAGGCGGCCTTGATGTCTGCCGGGGTCTTCCAGCTTGCCCGGCCTGCCAGGGCGTACCAGGACCGCAGCGGGGTTTCGGCATCAGGATGAGCCTGCCAGAACGTCCGCAAGGTGGAAAGGGCGACGACGCGCACGGCGCAATGTAGCATGATACCGTTTTGGTATCAACCGCAAAGGCTTGAGCTTTGCGCCCATGCGCCTCCCGGGCGCTGCGGCCTGGGGTATGCGCCTCAACCCATGCGCGCCAGCAGCGTCTCCATGTCTTTCATCATGGCCGTGAGTTCGGCCTTCTTCTCTTCGCCAGGCGCGAGGCGTGACTGCAGTTCCTGCTCCATGAAGCAGACGGTCATGCGCAGATAGGTGCTGTCCAGCGCCTTGCGCACGGCCGCGAACTGCTGGCCGATCTTGAGGCAATGTTCGCCGTCTTCGATCATGCGCTGGATGCCGCGCAGCTGCCCTTCGGCCCGGCGCAGGCGGTTGAGGATCTCGCTGCGCGCGCCTTCGTCGTGCAGCACGCTGGGGTCATGCGCGGGGACCGGTAAGGGCTTGCAGGGGAACGCCAGGTTTCGGGCTTGCGGGAGTTGCCGGCCTGAACTGGAGCGCGGTGCGGTCTCGCTCATGATGGTTGGCAGGCCCTCAGGCGCATTGGGCCTTGGATTCAGGCACGCCGAGCTTCTTGAGGATCATGCCCAGCGGGCAGAGGTTCGTGAAGCCGAACTGGAACAGGTTCAGTCCCACAAAGGCGGTGAAGGCAAGGAACCACTTGCTGACAAAGATGGGGCTGCCTTCGACGCCGAGCGCCAGTGATGTCATGATGAAGAGGCCGGCAATGATGCGGATGTAGCGTTCAATGGTCATTTCGAAACTCCTGGTGGTCAATGGTTGGGGGTTGAGGAAAGGTTGGGCAGCGGCGAGCCGTCCTCGGCTTCGTGGCGCTTGCGGAAGAAGGCGTAATACAGCACCGGGATCACCACCAGCGTGAGCAGGGTGGAGACCAGGATGCCGAAGATCAGGGCGATGGCCAGGCCGTTGAAGATCGGGTCGTCCAGGATGAAAAAGGCGCCGATCATGGCGGCCAGGCCGGTGAGCGCAATCGGCTGGGCACGAACGGCGGCCGACTGGACCACGGCGTCGCGGAACCTCATGCCCTGCGCCACCTGCAGCTCGATGAAGTCCACCAGCAGGATGGAGTTGCGCACGATGATGCCGGCCAGCGCGATCATGCCGATCATGCTGGTGGCCGTGAACTGCGCGCCCAGCAGGGCGTGGCCCGGCATGACGCCGATGATCGTCAGCGGGATGGGCGCCATGATGACCAGCGGCGTGCTGTAGGAGCGGAACTGGGCTACCACCAGCAGGTAGATGAGGATGAGGCCGACGCCGTAGGCCGCGCCCATGTCGCGGAAGGTCTCGTAGGTGATCTGCCACTCGCCGTCCCACTTCAGGGCGTACTGGCGGAAGGTGTCCTGCGGCTGGCTGATCCAGTACTCACCCAGTTCACCCGTGCCTTCCAGCGCTGCAGCTGCGAGCCGCGGGCGGATGGCGAAGAGGCCATAGAGCGGCGAATCCAGCTGGCCCGCCATGTCGCCAAAGACATAGCTCACCGGAGCCAGGTCCTTGGTGTAGAGCGGCTTGTCGATGACGCCGCGCTCCACGCGCACCAGTTCCGACAGGGGCACGAGTTGGCCGTTGGCCGCGCGCATGGGCAGGGCCAGCAGCGCGTCCAGCCCGATCTGCTGCTCGCGCGGCAGCTGCAGGCGCACGGGTACCGGGTACTTGGACTGCGCGTCGTGCAGCCAGGCGGCGTCGGCGCCCGACAGCGCGGCTTGCACGGTCTGCGCCACTGAGGCCACGGGGATGCCCAGCGACTCGGCGCGCTGACGGCGCACGCGCAGCCAGGCACGCGACGCGTCCTCGCGCAGCGAGGTGTCCACGCCGACGATGTCCTCGGTCTGGCTGAAGGCCCGGGCAACGCGCCATGCCAGCTGCTGGCGACCGGCCTCGTCCGGGCCGTAGATTTCCGCCACCAGCGGGCTCATGACGGGCGGACCCGGCGGCACCTCCACCACCTTGACGCGCGCACCGTGCTCGCGTGCAATCTCTTCCAGCGCCGGGCGCAGGCGCTGGGCGATGGCATGGCTCTGCTCCTTGCGCTGCTTCTTGTGCACCAGATTGACCTGCAGGTCGCCCTGCTCGGCCTCGGCGCGCAGGTAGTACTGGCGCACCAGGCCGTTGAAGGTGATGGGGCTGGCCGTTCCCGCGTAGCCTTGCAGGTCCTGCACCTCGGGCTGCTGCGCCAGGTAGGCGCCCATCTCGTGCAGGGCGGCTGCGGTGTCCTCCAGGGGTGTGCCGGCGGGCATCTCGACCAGCACCTGGAACTCACTCTTGTTGTCAAAGGGCAGCATCTTGAGCACCACCCCCACGAGGCTGGAGGGCACCAGCGTCAGGCCGGCCGAGAGCAGCAGCGCACCGATGATGCCGCCCAGCAGCAGCCAGCGGCGGTGCGCGCTTTGCAGCAACGGCGTGAGCAGGCCCGTGAACACGGTCTTCAGCTTCGCGGCAACGCCGCCGTGGCCCGTCGCATGGGATTGCGGCTCGTGGCTCTTCATGAGCCGCAGCGCCAGCCAGGGCGTGACGGTGAAGGCGATGGCCAGCGAGATGGCCATGCCCAGGCTGGAGTTGATGGGGATGGGGCTCATGTACGGGCCCATGAGGCCGCTCACGAAGGCCATGGGCAGCAGCGCGGCGATGACCGTGAGCGTGGCCAGGATGGTGGGGCCGCCCACCTCGTCGACCGCGCGGGGAATGATCTCGCTCAGCGGCGCGTCGGGCGTGAGCTGCTGGTGACGGTGGATGTTTTCCACCACGACGATGGCATCGTCCACCAGGATGCCGATGGAGAAAATCAGCGCAAACAGCGAGACGCGGTTGAGCGTGAAACCCCAGGCCCAGGAGGCGAACAGCGTGGCCATGAGCGTGAGGATGACGGCCGCGCCGACGATGATGGCCTCGCGCCGTCCCAGGGCCAGGCCCACGAGCAGGATGACCGAGCCGGTGGCGAAGGCCAGCTTGGCGATGAGCTGGTTGGCCTTCTCGGCGGCCGTCTCGCCGTAGTTGCGCGTGACCGTGGCCTCGACGCCGGAGGGGATGACCGTGTTGCGCAGGGCCTGCACCCGTTCGTGGGCGGCACGCGCCCCGTCCACGGCGTTTTCGCCCGGCTTCTTGGTTACCGTGAGCGTCACGGCCGGATAGACCTGGCCCGCCGCAGCGGCGCTGTCGCCACCGGCGTGGGCCGTGGCCGCGCCCGGCGTGAACCAGACATAACGCTGCGGCTGCTTCGCGCCCGGCTCGACGCGGGCGACCTCGCGCAGGTACACCGGCGCACCCCGGCTGACGCCGACGACGATGTCGCCCACGTCCCTGGCCGAGCGCAGGAACTCGCCGGTCTCGACGCTGAGCATCTGCGGCGTGCCGCCGCCCGTAGCCTGGCTGTCGAGCACCGTGCCCGCCGGCATGCCGAAGTTGGCCGCGGCCAGCGTCTGCCGTAGCGACAGCACATCGATGCCACGCGCGCGCAGACGCGTCGGGTCCAGCCAGACATGCACGGCGCGGCCGGGGCCGCCCAGCGTGTCCACCCCGCGCGTGCCCTTCACGCGCTTGAGCTCGGTCTCGACCTCGTGCGCTACGCGCTCCAGTTCCTGGGCGGGCGCGCCGTCCTTGCTCCAGAGGGTGACGGCCAGCACCGGCACGTCGTCGATGCCCTTGGGCTTGACGATGGGGGGCAGCGTGCCCAGTTCGCGCGGCAGCCAGTCCTGATGGGCGTTGAGCACGTCGTACAGGCGCACCAGGGCCTCGGTGCGCGGAACGCCCACCTCGAACTGCACAGTTAGCACGGCCAGGCCGGGGCGAGCCACGGAGTAGGTGTGCTCGATGCCGGCGATCTGGCTCAGCACCTGCTCGGCCGGGCGGGCCACCATGTTCTGCACATCGGCGCTGCTGGCCCCGGGGAAGGGGATCAGCACATTGGCCATGGTCACGTTGATCTGCGGCTCTTCCTCGCGCGGCGTGACGAGCACGGCAAAGAGGCCCAGCAGCAGTGCCACGAGCGCCAGCAGGGGCGTGAGCGCGTTGGCCTGGAAGGCTGCGGCGATGCGGCCCGAGATACCCATGGCTTGCGGTTCCTGCGGCTTCATGGCGGTCCTCAGCGGCTGGCGGCGGCCACGGCCCCGGCCAGGCCGGCACGCACGGGGTCAAGCGCCACACGCTCGCCCGCGGCCAGGCCGGCCACGATCTCCACGCCCTCGGCGCCGTGGTCGCTGCCCAGGCGCACGGCACGCAGCACGAAGCCGCGCTCGTTGGCGACGTAGACGGCGGTGAGCTCACCACGCCGCAGCACAGCCTGTGCCGGCACCACGGTGCGCTGGGCCTGCCCGCCGATGAAGCGCACCCGGACCTGCTGGCCCGGCAGGAGCTGCTGCGCGTCCTGCGCGGCCAGGTCCAGGCGCCAGACCACGGTCTGGGACACCGGATCGGCCGCCGGCATGGTGCTGCGCCGCACGGGCTGCACCCAGCGCGCTGAAGCGCCTTCACCGAGCTGGACCTGCACCTCGCGCGCGCTGCGCGCGGCATCGGCCTGGGAAGCGGGCACCTGCACCACGGCGCGCAGCGGCTGCGGGGCGTACAGGGTGACCACGGGCTTGCCCGGCACGGCCAGGTCGCCGGCCTCCACGTGGGTCTGCAGGACCCAGCCGTCGTAGGGAGCGGTCACCCGCGTATAGCCCTGGGTCAGCGCCGAGGCCCGGGCGCCGGCCGTGGCCTGGCTCTGGCCGGCCTGGGCCGCCTTGTACTGCGTTTCGGCCATGTCCAGCGCGGCCTGGCTCACGAAGCCCTGGGTGCGCAGCTCACGCGTGCGCTCGAAGTGCATCCTGGCGTTGCGCAGTTCCGCTTCGGCCTGGGCCAGCTGGGCGGCGCTGCGCTGCGAGCCGACCGCGGCTTCGCTGTCGTCGACGGTGGCCAGCAGCTGCCCCGCCTTGACCTGGTCACCCATCTTCACCAGCAGCTTGACCACCCGGCCCGAGGTCTGGGCGGCGAGGGTGCTCTGCTTGACCGGCTCGATGACGCCGTCGATGCCATAGCCCGTGCTGACGGCACGGGCGCCGATCTGCACGGTAGGCACGGCCACGCCGGCCTGCGCCTGGGCAGGGTTTGCGACGCAAGCAGCCAAACCGGAGAGCAGCGCGACGAACAGGATCGGGACGGGCTGGGACCTCATGGACTCCTGCAAATACAGGAGGGAGTATACATATATACCCTGTGGGGTACAAGCGCGGGACGCAAAAAACCCCGCCGACCTTGCGGTGGGCGGGGTTGGCCGGCTGAGCGCCGGGGGGAACGGTTATGCGTACCAAAAACTGTTGTTATAGGCGTCGCTGTGAGTGAGTGAGACTAGGTTAGCAGGATGAAATTGTGGATATAGCCGCCTACCCAGCCTCGTTTCCCCAGGCACTCGTCATTTCCTAGCGATTTTGTGGATAGCGGTTGATTCAAATATCTGCAAACCAGCTAAACTGCCTTTAGCTGAATTACAGATTTTCTCTGGTGCGCGACACCCTCTCCCTGCCATTGCTGACCTCACAACAGTTAGGCCTAGCCTTGAGAAGTCGGCGCAAGCACCTCGGCCTTACGCAAGAGGAACTGGGCCGTCGAGTAGGGCTGAGCCAGAACCGCGTCTCACACTTGGAACGCAACCCAGGCGAGATAAGTTTCAAGCAGCTGCTCGCTTGGTCCGCGACACTCAACCTCGAACTGACCGTTAGCGACCGAAAGAAGTACGAGCCTGCTCCTGGTGTGGAATGGTGAAACGTTCCTCGGAATCGGACCAATTTCAGTGGCATCCTCAGCGGGGAAAGCGCACTGCAACCTCATTCAGTAGTTAGCTCAATGCGGAACCGCTAGGTTGCCGCCAAGGCCCAGCTGAAATTCTCAGCCTCAGCGAGTCTCCATCTCTTTCACTAAGTCGGACACTCGTATCTCGAGCGCATCCGCAATGGAGCAGATTGTGTCGAGTGTTGGGGGCGTCAGCCCTCGTTCAACCAAAGACACCGAGTTGACATGTATGCCGGCTTTTTCGGCCAGTTCCTCTTGGGTGTAACCACGACTATTGCGCAGGGTGCGGACGGCTTCCCCAAATTTTTTTATTCGACTCATGAGACTTCCTCAGCCTAAATGGCTGACGCTTGAAGTCTTTAGGAAACTGCCTCTACAATCCACACAATATATTGTGTGTCTTGGTTCGCGAACTGCGGCCGACTGAGTAATGCAGCTCTGACCACGCACCAACAGCCTACCCGCTCAAAGAGCGTAAAGGCGCGGCACTTAGAACTTATCCGTAAATAAGGTTCACTGAGAGCGGAACTTTGCGGAAGGCGATGATGGCGGCGGCAAGATGGTTCAGAGCGGTAAAGCTTCGATCTAGCTTCTCGTAGCGAACCAGCAGTTTACGGAAGCGGTTGAA
>JADCGR010000028.1 GCA_020248905.1 Curvibacter sp.
GGCCGAGAACGATCTACCGGGAACTCATGGCGATGGGGGCAACGCAGGATGTGGCCAAACAGGTGGCGGCAAACTGCCATCGTTGGTGGCGTAACAGCGACCGGCTCCTCAAGACGACACTCCCATTGCGTACTTTGACCGGCTGGGGGTACCAAGACTGTCCTGACCTCAAACTCTCGAACCGCCCGGTGCGGACCCGCATGCCGGGTGGTGTGGCAGGGGTGCCTCCTACAATGGAGGCCCCCTATGCCGATTCTTGGCAGGCGCCCGGTTCAAGGCCCCGCCCAAAAGCCTCACTGCGCCCGCGCCGAGACGGCTTGTGCGTAAGGTCTAGCCAATTCGGTGGGGGATTGCTCAGTCGATCAGAACGCCGTCCGTGTGAAATGGGTGCGGTCCATCAAATGCACCAATCGGTAAGGTGTGTGTAACCAGACCGGACTCATTCGTCCACGCATGGATGCGCAATCCACCAGGTTCGAGATTCCATTGGGATAACGCTCCGGGAGCCATATCCAGTACTACCTGGTGGGCTGGTGCCGGCGAAGTCGAAGCAATGGTGCCACCAAAGCGCACGTCAATCGCGCGGTGCAAATGACCGCAAATGATCCGCTCAACATTCGGATAAAGCGACACGATGCGGGCCATCTCGTCGCGCCCCTGTAGCAGCCCGATCTTGTCCATGTGACCGATGAGGGTGGTGAAGGGTGGGTGATGCATCGCGATGACCACTGGCCGGTTTTTCGCCTTGTCTAGTTCGCTTGACAGCCAGCCTAGGCGTTCGGTGTCGAGGGCGCCATGGCTTTGCCCGCGTACCGAGGTGTCAAGCGCGATCAACTGCAGGTCACCTACGGGCACCGAGTATTGCAAGGGACCCGAAATGTCCAGGTAAGTGTGCTCTGGGAATGTGGCGCGCAGATTGTCGGCATCGTCGTGGTTTCCCGCAAGCAGGAAGTAGGGGCAAGTCAGGCCTGCCAGCAGAGACCGCAGGTGCTCGTATTCCGCCATGCGTCCAAAGTCCGTCAGGTCGCCAGTGAGTACCAACGCAGTAGGCTGTTGGGGACAACGCGCTATGGTCTCGACGGCCTGTTTGAGGTAAGGCGCCGTGTCCAGGCGGCCATACGCCTTGCGGCCGGGCTCGCGTATGTGCAGGTCTGTGACCTGGTAAAGGTATGTGCTCATGCCGCCTCTGCGCAGGTCAGGAGTGCGCGCGGCTCGACAGTCAGTGCCACCTCATCGCCAACGCGCAAAGGGCAATCCCTCGTAGTGTCCACCAGCAAGTCGCCCACCTCCAGGGTGGTAACGCGCAGGTGCGTGCGGTCGCCGAGGAAGACTCGGTGGCTCACCCGTGCAGCCGACCCAGACGATGCCCTTACCTGGATATCCTCGGGGCGCAGCATCACATGGGCTTGCCCTGCGCCGACGGCAACGGGAAGCCAGAGTCCGCCCAGCCAGATACCACGCGCGCCCGCATCGTCGGTGACCAGCTTTACGGCATTCACCCTTCCGAGGAAGCTTGCGACGAAGGAGTGACGAGGCGCGCGATAGAGGTCTTCAGCGGTGCCGATCTGCTTTACCTCGCCCGACTGCATCACGGCCAGACGATCCGCGATGGACATCGCCTCTTGCTGGTCGTGCGTCACATGGATGGCGGTGATGTGCAGACGGCGCAATAACTCAGCCAGTTCGTCGCGCAGGGATTCCTTGAGTTTGGCATCAAGTGCGGTCAGCGGTTCGTCCAGCAGCAACACGCGCGGGCGCACCGCGATCGCGCGGGCCAGGGCTACTCGCTGTCGCTGGCCGCCCGAGAGTTCGGCGGGGCGCTTATGCTCCAGGCCCTCAAGACGTACCAGCTCGATGAGCCCGCCCACGCTGCGACGCACATCGGGCTCCGGCGTACCGCGTATTCGCAGGCCATAGCCAATGTTGGCCGCCACACTCATCTGCGGAAATAGCGCGTAGTGCTGGAAGACCATTCCGATCCCGCGCTTTTCTACCGGCACGTGGGTGACGTCATCATCCCCGAACAGTATGCGCGCGCCCACATCGGGCGTTTCCAGGCCGGCCACTATGCGTAGCAAGGTGGTCTTGCCGCAGCCCGAGGGTCCGAGGAGTGCGAGCACCTCGCCGGGCTCTATGTCCAGGTCGGTGGGCCGCAGTCCGCGCGTGCCATCGGGATAGGTCTTTGCACATTGGCGGATGGTAATGGGGGTACGTTCAAGTTCCATAACGTTTCTCCGCAAGGGACGCGGCCAGTTGGAGCAACCATAGCAGCGGCAGCACGACGACGAGGAAGACCAGCGTGTAGGCTGAACCGATCTCAATGCGCATCGAGGCGTAGCTGTCGGCCAGGCCAACGGGCAGGGTGCGGGTGAGGGGTGTGTGCAGCATCCACGTGAGGTTGAACTCGCCAATGGAGAGAGTGAAGACCATCAGCGCGCCGCTCACGATGGCCGGAAACACTGCCGGCACCAGTACCCCCATAAATCGCTGCGCGAACGAGGCGCCCAGAGTAGATGCGGCCTCCTCGAGCGCGATCAGCTCGCGGCGCCGAAAGGCCGCAGCCACGGTGCGCACCATGAAGGGCAGGGTGAAGACCATGTGCCCCACCAGCACGAACAGAAAGCTCTGGCGGAATCCGCGCAGCTGCCCGTAGGCAAGGATCAAGGCCAGCGCAGTCGCTAGGCCTGGTACCGCCACGGGCAATGTCATCAGTTCCTCGAACCAGGCTGTCCAGCGCTGGCGCGACCGGGCCAGCGCGTAGGCGCAGGGCACGCCCAGGACAATGTTCCCGACGACAGCCGCCGTCGCGATCAGGATTGACGCCATGACGGTCGAACCGTAATTCTCCCAGACCTCGCCCAGCCAGCGCAGGGTGAATCCACTGCGCCAGCCGGTGCTGTAGTTCTGCATAAGCCCAGCGCTGACCGACAGCAGCACCGGCCCGATCATGAAAACGGCTACCAGCAGAGTCAGGGCCAGCAGGATGGGGGCGCCGCGTCTAGGAGAGTGTGCGGTGGACATGGTCAGGCTCCCAGTGCAGCGGTACCGCCCAGGCGGCGAGCGAGGGCGAGCGCCGCCCAGGTTACCAGTCCCAGCGTGATGGATAGCGAGGCCGCCAGCGCGAAGTTGGCGTAGTTGGTGAACTCGTTGTAGATGGTGATGGGGATTACCTCGAACTTGCTTGCCAGCGTGAAGGCGGTACCGAAGGCGCCCATGGCGGTGGCGAATACGATGGCGCCGCATGCCAGTGTGGTGGGTGCGAGCTCGGGCAGCCATACGTCGCGAATGATGTGCCAGCGCGAGGCACCCAGCGAGCGCGCGGCTTCCTCTAGTGCGCGGTCCATCGCTTCTGCCGCCGCCGCGTAGGAGGCGATGGCACGCGGCAGCGAAAAGTAGAGGTAGGCCAGGAACAGACCTAGCAGGCCGTAGGCGAAAGTCCAGCGGCCCAGGCCCAGCGAGTCGGCCAGCGTGGCGATTGCGCCTTGCCGCCCCCCGAGCAGGATGACGAAAAAGCCGATGATCACGCCCGGAAACGAAAGGGGCAGCGTGAGCAGCGAGGTCAGCACGCGCCGCCCGATGAACCGGGTGCGCGCCAGGTAGATGCCGACTGCGGCACCTAGCACCAGCGTGAGGGCGGTGACGGCCAGCGACAGCAGTAGGGTGTTAAGCAGGCTGGTGAGGTACTTGGCCTCGGTCAGCACGACGAAGTAGGTCTGCCAGCCCTTGTCGGCAGGCAGGGCGATCAGTCGCGCGATCGGTAGCAGCCAGAATGCAGCGAAGAAGGCGACGGCTGGCGCGATGCACGCCAACTGCCACCGGGCCTTCGCCGCGCCGGCATAGCCCGCGCGGGCGCTCACGGGCAATGCACCGCTCACCTTACTGCACTTCCTTCAGATAGCGGTCGGAGAAGGCCTTCTGCACGTCGGCCATCTTTCCGTAGTCGACAGTGCGCGCGCGGGCGTACTCGCTGGCCGGGAGAAAACGCGATTGCACGTCCTTGGGGATGGCGCTTGCGCGCACCGGTCGTAGATAGGCGTTGGCCCAGATAGCCTGGCCCTCGTCGGAAAGCACAAAGTCCAGCACCTTGCGGCCGTTGTCCGCGTTAGGCCCCTTGTTCACGAGGCTCATGACGTAGGGGACGATCAGCGTACCTTCGGCTGGAATCACGAATTCGACGTTGGCCTTGTCCTTGTACTTGGCGCGGTAGGCGTTGAAGTCGTAATCGAGCAGGATCGCGATCTCTCCCGATAGCACTCGCGCATAGGAGGTCTGTTTTGGAACGATAGGATCATTTTTCATCAAAGCCTTGAAGTAGTCGATCCCAGGGCCGAAGTTGTCTAGCGTGCCCCCGCGTGCGTGGTTGATGGCGACCGCACCTACGTAGCCTACGAAAGCCGATGCAGGATCCAGGTAGCCCACCAAACCTTTGTATTCGGGCTTGAGCAGGTCGGCCCAGGAACGAGGAATCGGCTTGCCCTTGAGGGCATCAACGTTGACCATGAAGCCCAGGGTGCCCGAGTGGATGGTGAACCAATGGCCCTCAGGGTCCTTTAGGCCATTCGGGATGTCATTCCATGCGGCCGGCTTGTAAGCTGTTACCACGCCCTCCTTGCGAGCCTGGATACCGAATGTTACGCCCAGGTATGTGACGTCGGCCACAGGGCTTGCCTTTTCGGCGACCAATTGGGCCAGCGATTGGCCCGAGTTCTTGTTGTCTGGCGGGACGGTGACGCCGGTTTTGGCCTTGATGGCGCGCAGCTGCGAGCCCCAGTCGGCCCACTCCGGGGGACAGTTGTAGCAAATGGCGGTTTGGGCCGCTGCTGCGGTGGCGGCAAAGCCCAGGGCCAGTAAGCCGGCCCTCGCGATGGTTCTAAGCTGGGTGAACATGAACTACTCCTATGGCAAGGTTAGCGGGCCTGAGGTTGGTCCCTTGATGGATAAGCCGCGGGGGCCTGTCCGCACGATTCGCCAGCCCGGAACTGGTGGGCCAGCAACACGCTCTCGCTTGGCGTCGGCAGTTTGCGTTGCTCGATCGCCTGAACCAGCCACTGCACGCCCAGGTGGCCGGCTTCATGGTTGGGTTGCACGATGGTCGTTAGCATCGGCATGGTGTCCAGGCCCAAGGTAATGCCATCGAAGCCCACAATGCTGATGTCCTGTGGCACACGCAGACCCGCCAGTTGTGCCGCGCGCAGACAACGAAGGGCCAGTAGGTCGTTGGAACATACGAGAGCGGTAGGTCTTTTGTCAGATTTCAGGTGGGACACTACCGTCTCGACAGCTGACTCCATAAACGGCACTTCCAGCAGGCAAGGGCCTTTCATCTGCGCTAGCTTGAGGCCATGCAGAAATCCTTTGTATCGCTGCTGAGCACGGTCCGAGGCGCTCATCGGTCCACTTACCATGGTGAGGCGTCGATGCCCCAGTGATACCAAGCGAGCCACTACCTCGGCGACGGCCGTTTCGCTATCGCCGCTGACACAGGGGTGCTTGGGGTGGCGGTTATAAAGCAGCACGTAGGGCTTGCGGGCGCGCTGCAGCTGGCGCAGCGCCTGCGACGAGTCGGGGTTGGAGACCACCAGCAGAAAGCCGTCAACGCTTGCCCCCTGCATCAAGGTGACACAGCGTGTTTCTAGCGTCGCGTCGTAGTGGGTGGTCATAGGCAGGATAGCGTACCCGGCAGCATGCGCCGCCTCGGCTACGCCCTCTAAACACTCGGCGAACACGGGATTGGTCAGGGTTGGCATCAGAACGCCCACGACTCGACTGCGACTGGTACGTAATGTGCGCGCGCTGGCGTTGGGGACATAGCCAAGTGTCTTTGCCATGCGGAGCACTCTCTTGCGAGTGTCAGCCCTGACCTGTTGCGGCGCGTTGAATGCGCGAGACACAGTTGCGACTGACACCCCGATCTTCTGGGCAACTTGCTGGATATTCACAGATGACTCACGATGTAATGGATTACATTTTACGAGTCTTTATGAAGGCTTGATGACAGCGATGACGCGAGTCGTTGACTTGAGCAATCTATTCGGATGATCACTTCTGGACCGCCAACAAAAAAGCCCCGCCGATGCGGGGCTTTTTTCTTATTGCAAGCGAAGTTGGGGACGAGCCCGTGACTGTCATCCGCGCGTTCACGCCCAGCGCTGTCCTTCACATCGCCCAGCGGGCCTGTCGCCCGCTGAGCGGCCTCAATCCGCTTTGGGCTCGGGCGCGTCTTCTCCGACGCCAAGGGCAAGCTCGCAGAAGCGGGCCAGCACGACCGGATCGCTGGTGTGGAAGACATAGCTGCCACGGCTGGCCGTCTGCAGGCGCACCCGTGGCGAGATGAGCCAGGCCAGTCCCGGCACGTAAACCACGTGGATGCGTCGCACATCGGCGAGCGCGAGTCGCCGGGTCCACAGGCCCGCCTGCGTGATGTGCGTCGCGTCCATCCAGGTCCGGGCCATGAGAAGGTGCCAAAAGCTGGCCAGAACCACGGCGGCGGACAGAAGCCCCAGCAGGATCGCGTCGCGGTCTTGCAGGAGCGCAGGGTGCGAATGCACCGTGCGCCACGCCTGAACCCCGAGAGCCAGGACGATGGCCATCGCGATCATTCTGAGCAGCAAGGGGTAGGAGGGCCGGGCCCTCGCTGCCTCTGCTCGGGGCTTGCTTTCACTCATTTGCCGGCAGATGGGGCAGCCTTGAGGTCACGCAGGAGATCAGCAGTCGGGTCCTGCTTCGAATCGTTGTAGACCTCCTTGTTGGGCGCTTCGATTATTACGTTATCCACATCGAGGTCCACCTTCTTGTCCATGAAGATCGAGACCGTCTGTGGCACGAAGATCACGACGACGACCAGCACGAGCTGCAGGAATACCCAAGGGATTGCGCCCAGATAGATGTCACGCGAGAGGACCCGTTGCGGCAGCGCGCCGGACTTGAAGAGCGTGTCGGAGATGCCTCGCAGGTAGAAGAGCGCGAAGCCGAAGGGCGGATGCATGAAGCTGGTTTGCATGTTCACACAGAGCATGACCCCGAACCAGACCAGATCGATGCCCATCTTCGCCGCGACCGGCCCCAGCATGGGAAGGATGATGAAGGCGATTTCGAAGAAGTCCAGGAAGAAGGCCAGGAAGAAAATGAAGATGTTGACCACGATCAGGAAGCCGATCTGGCCACCCGGCAGGCCGGTCAGCAGGTGCTCGATCCAGAGACCGCCGTCCACGCCCTGGAAGACCAGCGAGAACACCCGCGAGCCGATCAGGATGAAGGCCACCATGGCCGTGATGCGCATGGTGCCCGCCATGGCGTCACGGATCAGGTCCCAGGTCAGGCGCCGATGCAGGGCGGCCAGCACGCAGGCTCCGACCGCGCCCATGGCGCCCGCTTCGGTCGGCGTGGCAATGGCCGTGTTCATGCCGGGCAGGCCACCCATGCTGCCCAGCACCGTGAAGATCAGGATGGCGGAGGGGATGATGCCGCGCAGGCACTTGGACCACAGCGCCCAGCCCTGCAGCGTCCTGGCCTCGGCCGGAATACCTGGCAGGTCATTGGGACGCAGGCGGGTCAGGGTGAAGGTGTAGAGCGCGAAGAGGACGATCTGCAGGACCGAGGGGCCCCAGGCGCCCTTGTACATGTCGCCCACGGACTGGCCCAACTGATCGGCCATGACGACCAGCACGAGCGAGGGCGGTACAAGCTGGGTGATGGTGCCGGAGGCGGCCAGCACCCCCGTGGCGTAGCGCATGTTGTAGCCGTAGCGCATCATGACCGGTAGCGAGATCATGGCCATGGCAATGACCTGTCCTGCAACCGTGCCGGTGATGGCGCCAAGGATGAAGCCCACGAGGATCACGGCATAACCGAGGCCGCCGCGTACGGGCCCAAAGAGCTGACCGATCGAGTCCAGCATGTCCTCAGCGAGTCCGCACTTCTCCAGGATCGATCCCATGAGGGTGAAGAAAGGAATGGCCAGTAGCAGCTCGTTGGAAAGGATGCCGAAGACGTTGAGCGGCAGATTGCCCAGGAAGTTGGCCGGGAACCAGCCCATCTGAATGGCGTAGAGGCCACAGAGCAGGCCCAGGGCAGCGAGCGAAAACGCGACCGGGAAACCGATCAGCATGATGATGATGAGCCCCAGGAACATCAGGGGCGGGAAAAGTTCGATGCTCATTGCAGGGGCCTCTCGTAGACCAGGTTCATTTCGTAGACGTGGAGCAGCCAGCCGACGCGCTTGACGATTTCAGACAGACCTTGCAGGAACACCATGGCGAAGCCCAGGGGCAGCGTCAGCACCGCCGGCCAGCGGATGAGACCGCCCACGTTCGCCGACATCTCCCCGGAGACATACTTCTCGACGAAGAGCGGAAAGGAGAGGTAAACCATCAAGCCCATCACGGGCAGCAGGAAGAAGATCAGACCGAACAGGTCCACATACACCTTGCCGCGTGCGGAAAGCATGCCGTAGAAGATGTCGACCCGGACGTGCTCATTCAGACGCAGGACCAGAGAGGCACCGAGCATCACCGCGCAGGCGAAGAGATACCACTGGATCTCAAGCCAAGCATTGGAGCTGATACTCAGGCCGAAGCGCAGGAAGGCGTTGACGCAGCTGATCACGCAGGAAAGAACGATGGCCCAGCTGGCGATCACGCCAAACCGGGTGTTGAGGCCGTCGATACGCTCGGCCAGCGTGAGGAGGAGTTTCATGGTCGGTGGCCCGCGTCATGCGCGCAGGCAGGGCTGGAAGACGGAGCGAGGATAGAGACCCACCCGTAAATTCAGCGTAAAAAACCTGGGCCCTGTGCCTCGTTGGACCCGGGTCTTCGCCGCGATCAACTGGCCGGCGGGTCCAGCAGGAGCCGGTAGCCGGCCCCCGTCTCGGTAAGCAGGTAGCGCGGCTGAGCGGGATCTGGCTCCAGTTTCTGGCGCAGCTGCCGCATGTAGATGCGCAGGTAGTGCCCCTGTTCGCTGTGGCCGGGTCCCCAGACTTCCCGCAGCAACTGGCGTGGCGTCAGCAGCCGCCCGGCGTTCTTCGCCAAGACCGCGAGCAGTCGCCACTCGGTGGCCGTCAGCCGCACGGCCTCGCCGTCGCGCAGAACCGTGCGCTGATCCAGATCGATCTGTACCGGCCCCATGGTGAGCTGCGAGGTCTGACCATGCAGTGACAGGCCATGGTGACGCAAGGCTACACGGATACGGGCGTGGAGCTCGGAGACACCGAAGGGCTTGGTAACGTAATCGTCGGCCCCGGCGTCCAGCGCCTCCACCTTTTGCGGCTCCTGCGTGCGGGCCGAGAGCACGAGGATGGGCCGGCGCGTCCAGGTCCGGATCTGCCGGATCAGGTCCACCCCGTCGCCATCGCCCAGACCGAGGTCGACCAGGAAGAGGTCAGCCTTGCGGTTGGCAGCCAGGGTGGCGCCTTCGCGTGCTGACCTTGCTTCGACCACCTCGAAGCCCTCGGCTTCCAACGTGGTGCGCAGCAGCTCACGGATTGCCGCCTCGTCGTCGATCACCAGCGCCAGCAGGGTGTGGGGCTTAGCCATGCAGGGCTTGCTCCAGGTCGGGGCTGCGCTCAGGCTGGGGCAGCGTCAGCTGGAACACGGCGCCGCCATCGCTTCGGGCGTCGATACGGCCGCCGTGCAGCTTGGCCACCACCTCGCAGATGGCGAGGCCCAGCCCCGTGCCGGACTTGGCATCGTGGGCCTCGCGGTAGAACTTGCGAAAGACCTCCTCCTCGCTGCCCGGCTTGAGGCCCGGACCCTGGTCGCGCACGCGCAGCGTCCACCAGCCGGGTTCCACCGCGATCCGAACCTCGATACGCCCCCCCCGGGGTGAATGCTGTGCTGCATTGAGCAGGAGGTTGGAGAGGGCCTGCGCCATCAGCGTCGCATCACACCAGACCACCTCGGCAGGGACCAGCTCCAGTTGCAGTTCATGCTGTCTCAGGGCTGCCGCGACCGTGGCCGTTGCATCGTGTACGAGGTCCTCCAACGGGCACCACTCGGTCTGCAGCCGGACCTGCCCTTCCTGAAGACGCGCCAAGTCCAGCAGATCGCTGGTGAGCGACTGTAGGCGCGTGGCCTGGTCCAGCACGGTCTTCGCCAGCGCATTGCGTTGCTCCAGGGTGATTCGTTCCTGGCTGAGCACCGCTGACGCGGCGCCGATGATGGCGGTCAGGGGGGTGCGGAAATCATGGGAGATCCCGGCCAGCAGGGTGTTACGAAGGCGTTCGGTTTCAATCGCAACGGCCGCCTGCTCGCTGCGTCGCGCAAACTGGCAACGCTCGATCGCGATCGCAGCCTGGTTGGCGTAGGCCTGCAGCAGGTGCTCCTCGCTGGCCCCTAGCTGCAGCACGGCCGGTCCGTCCACCAGCAGCACCCCCAGGGGGGTGCCGCCGACGGAAAGCACAAAACCCCGGCTCTCGGGGCCGGTGGGATCGCCGCGCAGCGCATGGGCGGCGCTGAGTCGCGCCTCTGGGTCCGCGTCGTCACGGGGCGGGCGCCCGTCTGCATCAAGCAGCAGGATGCGGGCGCGTGCGCCGAGGTCACGCTTGATGCTGTTGACCACGGTGTCGACGATCTCATCGAGCGTGAGCGTACGCGCCAGGTTTTGCGACAACAGGCTCAGCGATTGCGATTGCTGGGCCATGACCATGGCGTGCAGCGCCGTCTGGCGGGACTGCGAGCCCAGCCGGCTGATCGCAATGCCCACGATCAGCGTGATGAGGAAGGTGAAGAAGTACTGGGGGTCGGTGGGTTTGAGCGACCAGCGCGGCTCCACAAAGATCCAGTCGAACAGCAGCAGCCCCACGAGCATGGTGGCGAGGGCGGCCCCCAGTCCGCGCCGGAGCGCGACGTAGAACACGCCCGCCATATAGATGAGGCTCAGGTTGATGGGGTGCAGCCAGGGCGCAATCAGCGCGCCTGCCGCCGTGCAAAGCGCCAGAACGCCTGTCACTGTGCCCAGCGTCTGGAGTGTCGCAGCGTCGGCGTCGCGCTGCGCTGGATGCGGCGCAGGCTTCAAGGCCACGTCACGCCCGGGGCTGGCCAGAATGTGGATTCGCGCGTTCGGCAGCAGGGCGATGAGCGTCTCGGAGAAATCGCTGATCCGCTCGCCGGTGTCGAGCCAGTAGCGCCGACCCATCGCCAGATTGCCGATCAGTATGTGCGTGGCGCCCATGCTCTGGGCCTGCTGCACGACGGTCAACACGACCCGGCTGGCCGAGTCGATGTCCAGGCTCAGGCGCAGGACCTCCGCATGCGCCTGCCCAGCGCGCTGCAGGGCCCGGGTGAGGCTGGTACGGATGTCGCGGCTCGCCTGCCGGGATGCCATCGTTTCCAAGTGAACCACTCTCAAGGGAATGTTCTGGGAGCGACTCATCTGCACCGCCTGTTCGACGAGATCTTCCGCCTGCCGATCAGCCATGACGCATACCAGCAGCGTGCCGGGGCCCGCAGCGCCGGGCCGGAGCCCGGTTTCCCCCGCTTCGGTGCTTAGTTCTGATGAGAGTCGCGCCAACGTAAGGTGTCCGTTTTCAGGTTGATGCCCGCCAGCTCGGCGACCGGGCGCAGATGAGAGGCAAATGATGAACTGCACTGTAGCCGAGCGGGCGCGCGGGCCGGGGGAGTAGAACGGGCCCGGGCGGACGGCCCTGATTCGCTGGCTTCTGACCCTTTTGCATGGCAGCCCGGGCCGCAAGCGGCTGGCGGTTTCGCCGTTTCGTGTCAGAAATGGGACGAAAGTAAATCAAAGTTGACATTTAAGAATGTCTACACTAGATTACAAATCGGCGCAAAGGGTTTGTGCCTTGTCAGTACCCGCACGCAGGTTTTGCGTGATTGCAACCTTGTCGATGGAGTAACCATGTCATACAAGTCCGATCCCAATAAGGTATGGCCGACTGGGCTCACCGAACCGGAAGCTGAAGAACTGCACCGTCACCTGATCCAGGGGACGCAGATTTTCGGCTTCATCGCGGTTCTGGCCCACCTGTTTGCCTACATCTATTCACCCTGGCTGAAGTAAGCGAGAAGGAGACAACATGATCTACGGAAAAATCTGGTTGGTCGTCAAGCCCACGGTCGGAATCCCGATCTTTCTGGGCGCTGTCGCTGTGGGTTCCTTTGCCGTGCACGTCGCCCTGCTGACGAACACGACTTGGGTACCCAAGTTCCTGAACGGCAATGCCGTGGCCGTCCAGGCGGCTGAGCCCGATGCGGGGGCCGCGAAGAAGAAATAGGCAGTAACCCGGTTCACTCTGCGGACTGAACCGGCACCCCGCAGACACGGGGGTCAGGAGCGTCGGGCTCAGATCCTCGGTCCATCCGTTTCGCCACGCGTCAACGCACCGAGCTGGACTCGCCGCCATGAAACGCTACAGCTACCAGATCGTTTCCGCCTGGGCCCGTCTTGGCCCGAGGTTTCTGCCCTTCGCGGATGTGGCCACGCCGGGGGTGCCCCTGCTACGCCTTTTGAGGCTCTCACTTTTTCAGGTCTCTGTCGGCATGGCGATGGTCTTACTGGTCGGCACGCTCAATCGCGTGATGATCGTCGAACTCCATGTGCCCGCCAGCATCGTGGCTGCCATGGTCGCCCTGCCGATGTTTTATGCCCCCTTGCGAGCGCTGATCGGTTTCAGGTCCGACACCCACCGGTCTGAACTGGGCTGGCGTCGCGTGCCCTTTATCTGGATGGGCAGCATGATCCAGTTTGGCGGGCTTGCTGTCATGCCTTTTGCGCTGCTGGTCCTTTCCGGCGGAGGTAACGCCAGCCAGTGGCCCGTGTGGGTCGGCTGGGCGGCGGGGGGGATCGCTTTTCTGCTCGTCGGTGCCGGGCTGCACACGGTCCAGACGGCCGGCCTTGCCCTCACCACGGACCTCGTTCCCCCCGAGTCGCAGGCTCGCGTAGTCGGCCTGATGTGCGTGATGCTCCTGCTCGGGACCATCGTCAGTGCACTTCTCTTTGGTGCCTTCCTCGCTGAATTCACGCCGGCGCGTCTGGTCCAGGTCCTCCAGGCTGCTGCCGTTGCCACCTTGCTTCTCAACGTCCTTGCGCTGTGGAAGCAGGAGACCCGCCGCCCGTCCCGACAGCGGCGGGAGCAGACCGAACCCGTCCCGAGTTTCCGGCAGGCCTGGCAGTCGCATTTGGCCACGGAGGGCGCGCTGGCGCGGCTGACAGCGATCGCATTGGGCACCCTGGCCTTCGGTATGCAGGATGTCCTGCTTGAGCCATACGGCGGACAGGTCCTGGGTATGACGGTCGGCCAGACCACATGGCTTACGGCCGCACTGGCTGCCGGTGGTCTCGCCGGTTTTTCATGGGCGTCCTACGTTCTCAACAAAAACGCTGAACCGGCGCGCATGGCGTCTTTCGGCGCCATGCTGGGCATACCGGCGTTTTCTGCCGTCATTTATGCCGCGAGCAGCCAGTCGGTTGCGCTGTTTGCCTGCGGTGTCGTCCTGATTGGCTTCGGAGCGGGCCTCTTCAGCCACGGCAATCTCACGCTCACCATGGGACGAGCCGACAAGGAGCAAGCTGGGCTGGCGCTGGGGGCCTGGGGGGCCGTGCAGGCAAGCGCTGCAGGGCTAGGTGTGGCTGCGGGCGGGGTCTTGCGCGACACGGTAGCGGCCATGGCGGCGAGCGGCATGTTCGGGTCCCGCCATGCCGGAGCCGCTACAGGCTATGTGGTGGTCTATGCCCTTGAGATCTTGCTGCTGGTGGCGACTGTGGTCGTCATGAGCCCACTCTGTACCGGCCGTCAGGCCCGTCGTCCCTCACCCGGACCCTATGAGGGTCAAGGGGTGGGTCGGTAGAATCAATCTGGTTTATTCTTTTCAGTCAGCCGATCAAAGGAGCGTTCCATGAAAGTCCACCAAATCCTCTTCCTGCTTTGGGGTATTGTCTTTGCCTTCTGGCTGTATCGACAGTTCTCGGAGAACAACAAGCGCAGGGATGAGCAGAACGACTGAAGTTGGCAAGCCGTATCTGCCTGGATCCCTTCAGGGGTGGATACGATGGTCTTCTGTCTGCTCTTGCGCTGACGCACTCGCGCCTGCGTGACCTCGCGGGCGGCGCTGCAACAGATCGACGAGCGATGTCGTCATCAGGTAGCAGAAGACGGCGGCGTTGAGCGCGACGATCACGCCCAGCAGCACGCCACCCAGCACCATCCCGAAATCAAAGCCGTACTTCAGCCCGGCGGCTGCAGCCAGGGCCTTGAGGACCATGGGCAACCAGGCTTGCGCTCTGGTGTCGGTGCCTTCACCGTCCGGGGGTGTACGCGAGGGGATAGACATGGTGTCTGCGGACTTTCTGTGTCAAAACGCGATTCTCCACCTCGGCGCCGGCTTGTCCAGTGAGCGTCATACCCGCGACGCGGGCAAGGCTTGCCTCAGCGCTGATATTGCCGTCATCGATCGATGGATGCGCTCCAGCGCTCCTTCCAGCCGGCGCCTTCGGGCTTGCGTTGGTCCCGCTTTGTGGGGCGTCCCTGCGCGATGCTCAGCTCTGGCTCCGCAGCCAGCCTCCGCTGTTCGGCCGCCGCCTCGCGCGCCAGACAACTGTCTTCGGTCTCCTCATAAAGCAGCTGCGCGACCGGCGCCGGCTCGCTGTGGCCGCTCAGGCCCGGGACCACCTTGACGCACCACCGGGCTCTAGCGCAAGCTGCTGCGGTCTCCGAGTGTCACGTCTCGCAGGGGTTTGACTGCATGTTCAGTGTGACCTCAGGCGGCTCTTGTTGATCTCGTCCACAGCCAAGCTGCGGTTCTTGTAAAAGCGCGCGGCCCGGAGGCATTGCCGGTACGCAGGGACTCTGTCTTGGATTGCACGGTGGGAGGGACATTCAGGCCACTGTACCATTGCCGCATGGAGAAAAAGGACGTGCTGCCGCGAGATGCCCAGAGCATTCTAGAGCTGGCGGCCCGATCCATGTTCGACCTCTTTGCCAACGCCAGCGAGGGCATGCTGCTGGTGGACCGTAACGGCAGGGTGGTCTGGGTCAACGAACAGTACAAGAGATTCCTGCCCGCTCTGGGCTACGAGCGGGTGGAGGACTTCGTGGGTCAGCCGGTCTCCAGCGTGGTGCAGAATACCCAGATGCACCGTGTGCTGGAGACGGGCGAGCCTATTCTCATCGACTTGCTGAGCAATCGCGCCGGCACCTTTGGCGTGAGTCGCATCCCGCTGCGTGACAGCTCGGGCGAGGTCATTGGCGCCCTGGGCATCGTGCTCTTCGACCACGCCAAGGCCCATCTGCAACCGCTGATCACCAAGTTCACGGCGCTGCAGCGTGAACTGGACGATGCGCGGCGCGAACTCGCCAGCCAGCGCAGCGGGACGCGCCGCGCGAAGTACAGTTTTGCCAGCTTTGTGGGCGGCAGTGCTGCGGTGGTGGAGGTCAAGCGCCTAGCCCGGCGAGCGGCTCAGTCGGCTAGCCCGGTGCTGCTGCTGGGGGAGACCGGCACAGGCAAGGAGTTGCTGGCGCACGCCATCCACGCTGTGTCCGCGCGCGCCAGCGGGCCCTTTGTCACGGTCAATATCGCGGCGGTGCCCGACACGCTGCTCGAAGCCGAGTTCTTTGGCGTGGCGCCCGGCGCGTACACTGGCGCAGATCGCAAGGGGCGCGACGGCAAGCTCAAGCTGGCAGATGGGGGGACGCTTTTCCTCGACGAGATCGGTGACATGCCGCCGGGCCTGCAGGCCAAGCTGCTGCGGGTCTTTCAGGAGGGCGAGTTCGAGCCCTTGGGTTCGAACCGCCTGATGCGCTTCGAGGCCAAGGTCATTGCTGCCACGTCGCGCGACCTGGGGCAGCTGGTACGCGAAGGGCGCTTCCGCGAGGACCTCTATTACCGCCTCAACGTGCTGCCTATCCGTGTGCCACCTCTGCGCGAACGCAGCAGCGATATCGCAGCCCTGGTCGAGGCCCTGGGCGAGGACATTGCCCAGCGCAGTGGCCTGCCGCAGCCCGAGGTGTCGGCCGATGCGCTGGATCTGCTGGCCGCGCAGCGCTGGCGCGGCAATGTGCGCGAGCTGCGCAATGTGCTGGAGCAGGCCAGCCTGCTTGGCGACAGCAGCCGCATCGATGGCGCGCGAATCGCCCAAGTGCTGGGCGAGACCGGCATCGGGCAGCTGGAAGCGCCCGCGCCTGCGGCCTTGCCGACTCGCCCGATCGGCCCTCTGCGCCCCTTGCCCGAGCAGGTGGCGGAACTGGAGCGCACGGCTATTGCCGCAGCCCTCCAAGCCTGTGGCGGCAACAAGGTGGCAGCGGCTCGGATGCTGGGGATTTCGCGTGCCACACTCTATGAAAGGCTGACAGAGCAGCCCGATTCTCTTGCCTGACATTTATGCAAATGCCTTTTGTTAAGACACTTACATGTCTGAAATAAGGTCATTTGATTTCGAATCCTTGAATAAAATCAATGTAATCAATGACTTGCAAGCTGGCATGGCCCCTGCTTATCGTTAAAGACAACTACTCTTACGAGGAGACTTTCATGCAACGTCGTCATTGGATCGTACGCGCAGCCCTAAGTGGCGTCACATTGGCTGCTTTTGGCATGTCGGGCGGAGCTCTGGCCCAGACCAAGGAGATCCGCATTGCGCACATCTACAGCAAAACCGGCCCCCTTGAGGCTTACGGCAAGCAGACGCAGACCGGGCTGATGATGGGGCTGGACTATGCCACCGGCGGCACCATGTCCGTGGCGGGCAAGAAGATCGTCGTGATCGAGAAGGACGACCAGGGCAAGCCTGACCTGGGCAAGAGCCTGCTGGCCGCCGCCTATAGCGACGACAAGGTCGACCTGGCTGTCGGCCCCACCGCTTCGCCGGTAGCCTTGGCCATGCTGCCCGTGGCCGAGGAGTACAAGAAGATCTTGCTGGTCGAGCCCGCCGTGGCCGATTCCATCACTGGCGACCGGTGGAACAAGTACATCTTTCGCACTGGTCGCAACAGCAGCCAGGATGCCATCGCCAATGCCGTGGCCCTGGACAAGGACGGCGTGAGCATCGTCACCATGGCGCAGGACTCGGCCTTCGGCAAGGACGGCGTCAAGGCCTTCCGGGAGGCACTCAAGAAGGCCAAGCTCGTGCACGAGGAATACCTGCCACCGGCCACCACTGACTTCACTGCGGGCGGCCAGCGCATGATCGACAAGCTCAAGGGACTGCCGGGTCGCAAGGTGATCTTCATCATCTGGGCGGGCGGCAACCCGTTCAAGATCGCCGACATGGATCTCAAGCGCCACGGCATCGAGATCGCCACGGGCGGCAACATCCTGCCGGCGATGACGGCCTACAAGCAGTTCCCGGGTATGGAAGGCGCCGCCTACTACTACTTCGGTATCCCTAAGAATCCGGTCAACGAAGCCCTCGTGGCCCGGCACTACAAGGAATTCAAGACCCCGCCGGACTTTTTCACGGCCGGTGGCTTCAGCGCGGCCATGGCCATCGTGACGGCCCTCAACAAGACCAATGGCGATACCGGCACCAACACGCTGATCAAGACCATGGAGGGCATGAGCTTCGATACGCCCAAGGGCAAGATGACCTTCCGCAAGGAAGACCACCAGGCCATGCAGAGCATGTACCACTTCAGGATTAAGGTGGACCCGGCGTTCACCTGGGGCGTGCCCGAGCTCGTGCGCGAGATCAAGGCCGAGGAAATGGCCGTTCCGATCCGCAACACGCGCTGACGTCCGTCAGGTGTCGAGCGTTGAGCCTTGATCGATACAAGACCCGCTCAACGCTCAAACGCTCAACGCTCAACGCTCAACGCTCAACGCTTAACGCTTAACGCTTAACGCTTAACGCTTAACGCTTAACGCTCCAACGAGGTGCGCCGAGGGGCACGACACATGCTGGAAACTCGCGGTCTTACGATACGCTTTGGTGGTCATGTGGCGGTCAACACAGTCTCTTGCCGTTTCGAGGCGGGCACACTGACGGCTATCGTTGGCCCTAACGGGGCTGGTAAGACCACGTACTTCAACCTGATCTCGGGGCAGCTGCGCGCTAGCGCAGGGCAGGTACTGCTGGGCGGTCGCGATCTCTCGGCCCTGCCAGCCTCCGCGCGAACGCGAGCCGGCCTGGGCCGGGCTTTCCAGCTGACCAATCTCTTTCCCAATCTCACCGTACTGGAAAACGTGCGCCTGGCTGTGCAGGCCGCGCTGGACGGTCCGCACCGCCGCGGCCTCAACCTCTGGAGCATTTGGAGCGACTATGCGCGGCTGACCGAGCGCGCACACGAGATACTGGAATCCGTGGCCATGAGTGCGCAGCAGGATCTGCCCGTGGCTGGCCTGCCGCACGGCGACCAGCGCAAGTTGGAAGTGGCGCTCTTGATGGCTCTGAACGCGCAGGTCTATATGTTCGACGAACCCACGGCCGGCATGAGTCACGACGAGGCGCCGGTCATCCTCGACCTGATCCGCCGGCTCAAGCAGGACAAGCGCAAGACCATCCTGCTGGTGGAGCATAAGATGGACGTAGTGCGCGAGCTGGCCGATCGAATCATCGTGCTGCACAACGGCACGCTCGTGGCCGACGGCGAACCGGCCGAGGTTATTGCCTCCCCTGTGGTTCAAGAAGCCTATCTCGGTGTGAGCAAGGAGCCGGCATGAGCGATCACCTGCTCACCCTCGAAGGGGTGCACACGCACATTGGGGCGTATCACATCCTCCACGGTGTCGATTTGGCCGTGCCGCGCGGCCAGCTGACACTGCTACTTGGCCGCAACGGTGTGGGTAAGACCACGACCCTGCGCACCATCATGGGCCTGTGGCTTGCCTCGCAAGGCCGCATCACCTTCGCCGGTCAGGACATCACGGCGATGCCCACGCCATCCATTGCAGCGTTGGACATTGCCTACGTGCCCGAGAACATGGGTATCTTCGCCGACCTCACGGTTAAGGAAAACATGCTGCTGGCCGCTCGCCAAGCGCGCCGTGCCTGCGAGATCGATGAAGCGCGCCTGCAGTGGATTTTTCAGCTCTTCCCCGCCGTGGAGAAGTTCTGGAACCACCCGGCCGGCAAGCTGTCGGGCGGCCAGAAGCAGATGCTGGCCGTCTCGCGCGCCATTGTCGAGCCGCGCCGACTGCTCATCGTTGACGAGCCCAGCAAGGGCCTGGCGCCGGTGATGGTGGACAACATGATCGCTGCCTTTCAGCAGCTCAAGGGCAGTGGCGTGACCCTCCTGCTCGTCGAACAGAACCTGAATTTCGCCCAGCGTCTGGGCGACAGCGTGGCCGTGATGGACAACGGGCGGGTGGTCTATGCCGGCAGCATGCAGGCGCTGGCGAGCGACGAAGAACTGCAGCAGTCGCTGCTCGGGCTGGCGCTATGAATAAGGACTTCGATGTCAAGCCGCTGCTGCTCGCCCCTGTGCTGGCGCTGGCCGCGCTGCCGCTGATCGGATCGGGATCCACCTGGCTCACGCTGACCATCGCGGGACTGGCTATGGGCATGATCATCTTCATCATCGCCTCGGGTCTGACCCTGGTCTTTGGCCTTATGGACGTGCTCAATTTCGGTCACGGCGTCTTCATCGCACTGGGCGCCTTCGTGGCGACCACCGTGCTGGGCGCCATGGGCGACTGGACCGGCTCGCAGGATCTTTGGCGCAACCTTGTGGCCGTGCTACCCGCCATGGTGGTGGCCATGCTCGTGGCGGGCGCAGTGGGCCTGGCCTTCGAGCGCTACATCGTTCGGCCGGTCTACGGCCAGCACCTCAAGCAGATTCTCATCACCATGGGCGGCATGATCATTGGCGAGGAGCTGATCAAGGTCATTTGGGGGCCGTTGCAGATCGCGCTGCCCCTTCCTGAGGGCATGCGCGGCGCCGTACTTCTGGGTGACGCCTCCATTGAAAGATACCGCCTGATTGCCGTGGTCGTGGGCCTGGCCGTTTTCGCGGCCCAGGCCTGGACGCTCTCGCGCACCAAGATCGGCCTGTTGATCCGCGCCGGCGTGCAGGACCGCGAGATGGTTGAGGCTCTGGGCTACCACATTCGTCGGCTTTTCGTGGGCGTTTTCGTCATGGGCAGCGCGCTGGCTGGTCTGGGCGGCGTGATGTGGGGCTTGTACCAGCAGAACGTCGTGCCGCAGATGGGCGCGCAGGTCAACGTGCTGATCTTCATCGTCATCATCATCGGAGGCCTGGGCTCCACGGCCGGGGCGCTGATCGGCGCGCTGTTGGTCGGCCTCATGGCCAATTACACCGGCTTTCTCTTGCCTAAGGTGGCGCTGTTCTCCAACATAGCGCTCATGGTCGCCATACTGCTTTGGCGTCCGCAAGGTGTTTACCCGGTTGCGAACCGCTGAGGCCAGGACCATGCTGACCCGCCTCATCTCCAACGACCTGCCGCGCAGTCGCATCCTGGCGCTGATCCTGCTGGTCATATTGATTGCGCTTGCCATCGCGCCCTTTATCGTGCCTGGCGTCAAGGCGCTCAATGTGGCCGCCAAGGTGCTGATCTTCATCGTGTTGGTCGCTAGCTTCGACCTGCTGCTGGGCTACACCGGCATCGTGAGCTTCGCACACACCATGTTCTTTGGCATCGGGGCCTACGGCATCGCCATTGCCAGTACGCGCCTGGGCGCGAGCTGGGGTGCCTTGGCAACCGGCCTCGGCCTGGCACTGCTCCTCACGCTGGTGCTGGCCCTGGTGATCGGCCTCTTTTCGCTGCGCGTGCGTGCCATTTTTTTCGCCATGATCACGCTGGCCGTGGCGGCCGCCTTCCAGACCCTGGCCTCGCAGATGTCGGACCTCACGGGGGGCGAGGACGGCCTCAGCTTCAAGCTGCCTGCGGTGCTGCAGCCCAGTTTTGAGTTCTTCGAGGAGCCCGTGTTGGGTGTGATGATCGACGGCAAGTTCCTCAGCTACTACCTGTTGTTTGCCCTAACGCTGCTGTTGCTGTTGGCCCTGCTGCGCATCGTCAATTCACCCTTTGGCCGGGTGCTTCAGGCCATCCGCGAGAATGAGTTCCGAGCCGAGGCCCTGGGCTATCGCGTCGTGGTCTACCGCACGCTGTCCAGCGTGATATCGGCGCTGTTTGCCTGCCTGGCCGGCGCCATGCTCGCCGTCTGGCTGCGTTACAACGGGCCCGATACCTCGCTGTCCTTCGAGATCATGATGGACGTGCTGCTCATCGTCGTCATCGGTGGCATGGGCACGGTCTATGGCTCGGTTATCGGTGCTGTGCTCTTCGTGGTCGCGCAGAGCTATCTGCAGGACCTGCTGCGCCTGGGCCATGAGGCTGCGGCCGGGCTGCCCGCGCTCGCTGCGCTTCTCTCACCCGATCGCTGGCTGCTCTGGCTCGGCCTGCTGTTCGTTCTGTCGGTCTATTACTTTCCCACCGGCGTGGTGGGGCGTCTGCGCGCTGCGGCGGCGCGCTCATCCAGGGCTGGCGGTGCACTGTGACTCCGGCCTCACAATACCTGTCCTGTGCCGGTCGTGAGATCCACTGTACCGTCTGGGGTGCGAACCAACCGCGCGACGTGATTGCCTGGCACGGCCTGGCCCGCACAGGGCGTGACATGGATGAGCTCGGGCAGCATCTGGCGGCCCACGGTTACCGCGTGATCTGCCCCGATACCCTAGGGCGTGGCTACAGCCAGTGGAGCCCCGAGCCCGAGCAGGAGTACTGCCTTGCCTTCTATGCGCGTATCGCGGCCGATCTTTTCGCGCAGCTGGACATCAGGTCGGCACACTGGGTGGGCACTTCCATGGGCGGGGCCATCGGCACGCTCTGCGCGGCTGGCCTGCAGCAGCCGCAGTTGCGGGGGCGAATCAACAGCCTGGTGCTCAACGATAACGCACCCCAGCTGGCTGATGCCGCCATCGCGCGCATCCGCGCCTACGCTGGCAATCCTCCCGTCTCCAACACCCTGAGCGAGCTGGAGGCCTTTTTTCGCGAGGCTTATCGGCCATTTGGCTGGCTCAGCGACGAGCAGTGGCGCCGCCTGACCGAGACCTCGATGCGCCGCCTGCCGGACGGCCGCGTCACGCCGCACTACGACCCGGCCATGGTGCAGCAGTTCGTCAATCACCCGGACGATTACCTGCTGTGGGAGCATTACGATCGCCTCACGCAGCCGGTGCTGTTGCTGCGCGGCGCCGAGTCTGATCTGGTGCTGCCCGAGGTGGTGGATCGCATGCGGAGTCGGGGACCCGGGCAGGCGGGGCGCCTGCAGGTGATCGAGGTGCCGGGCTGCGGCCATGCGCCGGCGCTCAATGTGCCGGCGCAACTAGACGCCGTACTGGCTTTCATCCGCGCCTGCGACTGAGCCCGCGTCCGAGGGTGCGGCGTGAGGCCTTGGGCAAAATGCCGTCTGTTCCAATTTTGGAGACGTCATGGCATTGAGCATCTACGGCATACAGGCCTCACGCGCGCTGCGCCCCCTGTGGGCCGCGACCGAACTGGGCCTGGATTTCGAACACGTGCAGACCGATTACCGCGTGGGGGACTCTCGTGCCCCGGATTTCCTAGCGCTCAATCCCAATGGCCACATCCCTGTGGTGGTCGACCACCGGCCCGAGGGAGAGGTGATCGTTTGGGAAAGCATGGCCTGTGCGCTCTACGTCTCCCGCCAGCACGGTCTGGCCGATGGCCGCAGTATTACACCCGCGACGCCGCGCGAGGATGCCGAGGCCCTGCGCTGGTCTTTCTGGGTCACGACCGAGGTGGAGAAGGATGCGCTCAGCGTGCTCATGCACCGCCTCTCCATGGCGCCCGAGCAACGCAGGCCAGAGCTGGCCGACAAGGCCGAACAGCGACTGCATGTCCCCCTGCGCGTTCTTGAGCAGCATCTCGCGGCACAGCAGGCGCGTGGTGAGGCGCATATCGCCGCCGATCGCTTCACCGTGGCCGACCTCTGCGTGGCCAGCGTGCTGCTCTGGGTGCGCGCCGCGCGAGAACTGATGGCGAAGTACCCCGTGACCAGTACCTGGCTGTCGGCGTGTCTGGCGCGCCCGGCTTATCAGGCTCTGCGCCCAAAGAGAGACTAGTTCTTCGCCCCGATCGTCAGCGCTGCAGCACGCGAGGCTGCCAGCGCCTGCGCATCAGGGGCCTGGCGCGTGGGCCAGCCCTGCAGGTGCCGTTCGCACAGACGGCCCATGGCCTCGATCCAGGGCGCGCTGTCGTTGAGGCAGGGGATGTAATGGAACTGCTCGCCGCCCGCGTTCAAGAAGGCCTCACGAGCCTCCTGGGCGATCTCCTCCAGCGTCTCCAGACAGTCGCTGGTGAAGCCGGGGCAGGCCACGTCCACCCGCTTGATGCCGGCCTGGGCCAGTGCGATCAGCGTCGGCTCGGTGTAAGGCTCCAGCCATTTGGCCTTGCCAAAGCGCGACTGGAAGGTCAGCTGCACCTGTTCGCGCCCCAGCCCCAGCTTTTCCGCCAGCAGGCGTGCGGTCTTGTGGCACTCGCAGTGGTACGGGTCCCCAAGGTTGAGCGTGCGCTCGGGCACGCCATGGAAGCTCAGCACCAGCTTGTCGGGGCGGCCATGCTCCTGCCAATAGGCACTGATGCGCGCAGCCAGCGCATCGATGTAGGCTGCGTCGTCGTGGTAACGGTTGATGAAGCGCAGTTCGGGCAGATGGCGCGCCCGGGTCGACCAGCTCGTGACGGCATCCATCACACTGGCCGTCGTGGTGCCGGAGTACTGCGGGTAGGCCGGCAGAATGAGCACGCGCGTGACACCCTCGGCCTTGAGGGCATCCATCTCGCTGGCGATCGACGGGTTGCCATAGCGCATGGCGTAGCGCACCGTGACGTGATGCCCCTGCTGCTGCAGCCGGCCCTGCAGGGCCCGGGCCTGGTAATCGGTCCATACCTTCAGGGGCGAGCCCTCCGGCGTCCAGATGCTGGCGTACTTGGCGGCTGACTTCGCGGGCCGCAGCCGCAGGATGATGCCGTGCAGGATCAGCCACCAGATCGGTCGGGGGATTTCGACGACTCTCGGGTCGCCGAGGAATTCGGCGAGATAGCGGCGCAGGGCCGCAGGCGTGGGTGCATCTGGCGTGCCGAGGTTGCAGAACAGGATGGCCGTGCGCGGCGCTTGGCCGTGGACGTAAGCGGGTTCTTGTTGGAAAGCCATGCGGTATTCTCGCCGAGCCATGACCGTTACGTTGCAACCCGCCCGAATCAAGGCCATTTCCCTGGATCTGGACGACACCCTCTGGCCGATCTGGCCCGTGATCGCCCGCGCCGAGCAGGCTTTGCAGGATTGGCTGCGTCCCCGCGCGCCCGCCACGTCCGCGTGGCTGGCCAATGCCGAGAATCGCCACGCCGTGCGGCAGGCGCTGCTACAGAGTCGCCCGGACATCGGCCACGACCTGCGCACCTTGCGCCAGGAACTGATACGCCATGTCCTGCGAGAGCATGCGGAAGACGAGGCGCTGGTGGCACCAGCCTACGAGGTCTTCATCGCACAGCGCATGCGCGTGGCGCTCTACGACGACGCTCTTCCTGCGTTGGATTGGTTGTCAAAGCGCTTTCCCGTCGTGGCGGTGTCCAATGGCAATGCCGATGTGCAGCGCGTGGGCCTGGGGTCGTTCTTCCGTGCCAGCCTGAGCGCCCAGGAGTTTGGGGTGGGCAAGCCCGATGCACGCATCTTCCATGCCGCAGCGCAGGCCGCCGGGGTGGAGGCGCACGAGGTACTGCATGTGGGTGACGACGCGGCACTGGACGTGGTTGGCGCCCTGCACGCCGGCATGCAGACCGTCTGGGTCAACCGCAGCGCTCAGAACTGGCCGCACGCGCCGCACCAGCCGCATGCCACGGTAAACGACATGGCGGCCCTGTGCCGCCTGCTTGGCTGACAGCTCCACTGCGGTGGCCTCAGCGCGCAGGTTGCAGCACCAGCGTGCTGCGGGTGGCTTTTCTGACGTCTGCCGCGTCTAGGTGCATGGGCTGGTAACGTCCGGCGACGTAGTCCCGCACCTGGTCGCTGTAATGCGCATCAAACAACACGCCGCTTTGCCCGATCGGGTTGATGCTCAGGGCCTGGCCCGGTGCGGCGAAATCAATCAGACGGCGGGTGGAGGGGCCGTAGGTCACCTGCCAGGGCGCCGGCCCGAGGGGCTGGGACAGGTTGTTCGGTATCTCGCGTCCACCGGAGACCTCCAGCGGACCGATGTTGAACACCCAGTCCAGCGGCTTGATGCGGCCCAGAGGGTGAGCGTGCAGGACCTGATGGTTGCGGCCCCAGGTCCAGCCCGGCAAGGCAGCGCCTCTTTCCTCGCGCAGGTGTTCCAGCGCGGCCTGCCACGCGCGCTGGACGATGTCGTTGCGGGTCTCTTTCTTCTCGCTGCGACGGTCGTCCCACCAGGGCGAGAGCGGGTCGGTTGCCAGGCGTGGCAGCGCGTGGTCGATGGCGCGCGTGCGCAGGAGGTTGGCGAACTGCGCCTTGCCCAGTTCGTCGGCCATGGCGGCGCGAGCGAGCTCGTAGAGGAACTGGTTGAAAAGGGTGGGTGCGATGCTGCCGGCATTGTGGCGGCCGTCCCATTCGGCAAGCTGGTCAATCAGGGAGCGCTCGACCGGGTCGCGCGCCATTTCCCGCAGCAGGGGCAGCAGGGGGCGCAGCACGCGAGGCCCATAGTCGGTGGTCTCATCGAGCTGCAGGGCCTGGCTGTGCTGCACGGTCCAGCCCCCGGTGCGGCTGCGCAGCAGCTGGTCAAGCCGGCGGGCCCGGTCGGGCAGGTTGTAGTAGCCGGGCACGGGTACACCGCTGCGTGGCACGGGCTGGTGGTTGGCTGACATGATGTAGCCGCGTGCAGGGTTTTCTTCCTGCGGGTTGTCAGCAAAGCGGTAGAAGCCCGGCTTCTCCGACTCTGCACTGTCGCCGCTGAGGATGAAGCTTGGATTCACCGCCGCTGCGCGCTGCACCAGCCGCGCCGCCGCCCACCAGCCGATGTCGCCGCTGGCGCTGGCCCACACCACATTGACGCCGGGCGCGTGGATCTTGCTCGCAGCGCTGCGCGCCTTGGCCAGGGTGTCGGCGCGGTTGAGTTCGTAGAAAGCGTCCAGAACCGGGTTTTCGCTCTCCAGCAAGGTCCACCACAGGGCCACGGGTGACTGCCCCAGGCTGTCGGGGAAGACCTGATGGATCAGCGGTCCGTGCGGCGAGCGTTGCAGCGTGAGGCTCACGGGCTCGCCGTCCTTGACCTGGATGAGTTCCTCGCGTCGGCGCAGGTCCACCCACTGGCCGCGGTAGGCTACCTGCCTGGGGTTGGCCGGGTTGGCCCGCAGTGCCACCAGATCCATGTCGTCGTTCTGGAACATGGTGAGGCTCCAGCCGAAGTCCTGGTTATGGCCCAGCAGGGCAAACGGATTCAGTCCCAGGAAGTGGCCGTAGAGCTCGAAACCCGGTGCCTTGAGGTGGGCCTCGTACCAGACGGCTGGCAAGGCGAAGCTGATGTGTGGATCGCCCGCGAGCAGGGGCTTGCCACTGGCCGTGCGCCGCCCCGAGATCGCCCAGGCATTGCTGCCCTCGAACAGGGGTACGCCGGCCAGGCCCAGCGCCTGCTGGCTGACCTCGGCCACGCGGGCGAGGGCCTGCCAGTCGGCCTGCGCCAGGGGTGCGGGGCCGCGCGACTGCGCCATCGGCCCGACCACACCCAAAGGGTACCAGTCCAGGTCGAAGACTCGCAGGTAGTCGGGACCCAGCTGGTCTCGCACATAGGTCAGCACGGGCTCGGTACGCAAGCCGGCGGCAAAGCTGTAAGCCAGGTAGCCTGCCACTGCCAGGGTGTCCACGGCCGTGTAGGGCTGGGGCTGGATGCCGAGCAGGCCGAACTCCAGCGGCAGGGGCCGGGTGTCCTGGAACTCGTTGATTCCATCGAGATAGGCCTGCAGGGCCTGGCCCGAAGGACCTTTGAAGTCGATACGCTGCACGCTTTCCTCGGCATGGGCGCGCAGCTCCAGGGTGCGGAACAGGCGGTCGGTATCAACGAGATTGGCCCCCAGGATTTCCGCAAGCTCGCCGCGCGCGAGGCGGCGCATCATCTCCATCTGGAACAGACGGTCCTGCGCATGCAAAAAGCCAAGGGCCCGGTAGAGATCGGCCTCGCTCTGCGCCTGTAGATGCGGCACGCCGCGCTCGTCCCAGTTCACCTGTACCGGCGCTCGCAGGCCTTCCAGAGCCAGGCTGCCGCTGCGCTGCGGTAGCTTGCTTCGGGCGTGCCAGACGCCGGCAGCAAGGGCAATGGCCGCGACCGTCAGCAGAACCATGAGCAGCACAAACAGGACTTTGAACAGGCGTTTCATCGGGAGCGGTTATTGGCTTCAGCTTAAAGGGAGGCACGGGAGCTTTGTATCACTGCCCGACGGCCCGGGCCGCTGAGAGCCCGCTGCGCACCGCGCCCTCCAGCGTGGCCGGGTAGGGCCCGGCAAGGTAGTCACCGCAGGCCAGCAGGCCCGGTGCGATGCGCTGCGGCGGTCGCTGCAGGCCCGGGGTGCAGGCAAAGGTTGCGCGCTTCTCAACCACAGTCTGCACGGCCTGCAGATCCAGGCGCAGCTGCGCCTGGGCCTGGCGCAGGACTTGCGCCTCCAGGAGTTCGCGTTCGCCGCTGCTGGAGCTGATGACAAAAGCCAGCAGACCGGGAGTCGCGCCCAGCTGTCCCCGGTCGAAGGCGAACTGCGCCGGCTGCTCCAGGCTCTGGCGCAGCGCGAGCATGGGTGCCGACAGTCGGGCACCTGGTGCCCAGGCATAAACGGTGGTGATGGCTTCGAAGGACAGCGCGGCGGACGTGGCGGACCATTGTGGGTTGACGGTGGCTGCCAGGCGGGCCGCTTCTGTCGAGGTGCAGGCCAGCACAACGGCGTCAAAGTCCTGTCCGTCGAGTTGCCAGCCGCTCTGGTGCGCCTGGAGGCTCGTGATGCGCACGCCGCAGTGCAGCTTAACTCCTCGTGCCTGCAGCCAGCGATGGGCCGCTTGCGGGAAGAGGGCGCCAAGATCAGTGCGCGGCAGCAGTAGCTGCGAGCCCCCACGCACGGCGAACAGGGCATCGTGCAGCACCCGCAGGAAGACCTGCGCGCTGGCTCGGCCAGCCGGCGTGTTGAGCGCGGAGACACAGAGCGGCTCGATCAGCTCGGCCTGAACGCGCGGGCCGAGGCGGGCGCAGAGTTCCGCCACGCTCAGAGTGTCGGCGCATTTGAAGCCTGCGAGCTTCCAGCCTGTCGCGGCGCGTAGCAGGCCCAGACGCTCGCCAAGCGGCCAGGCGTCGTTGCGCAGGATACCGGCCAGCACGTCCAGGGGGACTGGCAGATCTGGCAAACGCAGGCCGGCGTCGGACTGGTCGGGGAACCGCAGGGTCAGCGGCAGGCGCTGAAGTGAGGCCTCGAGGTCGACGCCCACCTGTTGCATGAGACGCAAGGATTCGGTGTAGGCGCCGATGAGGATGTGCTGGCCGTTGTCGACAGTGACCTTGCTGCCGTCGGGCAGCTCGATACCCAGCCCTCGGGCCCGGCCGCCCGCTGTGCGCGCGGACTCAAAGACCGTGAGCTGATGGCCGCCTTCGACGGCCTGCACGGCGGCAGCCAGGCCGGCCCAGCCGGCGCCGACGACGGCTAGCTTCATTCGACCACCGCCGGCCCGTCGCAAAGCGCAAAGGCCACCGTAAGGGACGGGGCAGCGCAAGAAGTCACAGGCGTCGGGGTCATAGCTTCCCCAGCGCCTGTACCCTCCAAGCCAGCCAAAGCTTGCGCAAGGGCGTCAGGCTGGTGTGCTGATGCAGCACCTGGAAGCCATCGCGCTCAATCTCACGCAGCAGCGTGCGGTAGATGCTGGCCATCATCAGTCCCGGCTTCTGGGCACGCCGGTCGCTTGCGGGCAGCAGGGCGAGGGCTTCGTCGTAAAGCTGGTACGCGCGCCGGGCCTGGAAGGCCATCAGGGCCGTGAAGCGATCCGAGTACTGTCGGCTCAGGATTTCGTGAGCCTTGACGTGGAACTGCTGCAGCTCGTTGACCGGAAGGTAGATGCGGCCGCGCAGCGCGTCCTCACCCACGTCGCGGATGATATTGGTGAGTTGGAAGGCCAGGCCCAGGGTGTGCGCATAGCGGGTGGTGGCCTCTTCGGTCTGACCGAAGATGCGCGCGGCAACCTCGCCCACGATGCCGGCCACTAGGTGGCAGTAGCGCTGCAGGCCGGGGTAGTCCAAGTAGCGCGTCTGCTGCAGGTCCATCTGGCAGCCCTCGATCACCGCATGCAGGTGGCGCGCCTCGATGCCGTAAGCCTGCACGTGGGGCATCAGAGCTTGCAGCACGGGGTGGCCGGGCTGGCCTGCCCAAGCGCGTTCGACCTCGGCCTGCCACCAGGCCAGCTTGGCCTGTGCGACGCCGGGGTCAGAGACCTCGTCGACCACATCGTCGACTTCGCGGCAGAAGGCATAGAACGCCGTGATGGCCGCGCGCCTAGGCCTGGGCAGGAAGAGGAAGGCGTAGTAAAAGCTGCTGCCGGAGGCGGCGGCCTTGTCCTGGACGTATTGCTCGGGTGTGCTCATGGTGCTCGCGTGTACCGTCCGATTGTCACATCCACACTGCAAGCCAGATCATTCGCGGAGCGTCCACGGCACGTACAGTGGGACGGTGCTGCAGGGTGTTGTAGCCCAGGGCCTCGATCCGGTCGAGGATGCGCAGCCCCCCCTGCACCACGAGGCGCAATTCCCAGCCCGCGCGGCCCGGAACGCGGTGCACGAGCGGCGCGCCTTCCAGCATCAGGGCTCTGGCCCAGTGCACCTGCTCGGCCAGCAGAGCCCGCAGTGCCGGGGTGGGTCGCAGGGCCACGATGTCCGCCCGGGTCACACCGTGGGCAGCACCGTCTGCGGCGTTCAGGTAGTGGCGGCCGCGCGGGACGTCGCGGCTCAGGTCCTGCCAGAAGTTGATCAGTTGCAGCGCGCTGCAGATGGCATCGCTCTGGCGCAGGGCAGTGGCGTCCTGGACGCCGTAGAGATGCAGCAGCAGGCGGCCCACGGGGTTGGCCGAGCGGCGGCAGTAATCCAGCAGCTCGGCGCGGTCGGCATAGCCCTCGTGATCACGCGTCTTGCGCACGTCCTGGGCGAAGGCATCCAGCAGGTCGTCCAGCAGGTGCATCGGGAGCCGGAACGCGCCCAACTGCACACCAAGGGGCTCGAACACTTCCGGCCAGCGCCCGCTGTGTGACTGCCCCAGACCGACCGCCAGCAGGTCGGCACGGTAGCTGGCCAACTCGTCCAGACGCCGGTCAGCCGTGGCTTCACCCTCGTCGGCTATGTCGTCCGCACTACGCGCAAAGTGATAGATCGCGGCGATGGGCGCACGCAGCGCAGGCGGGCACAGCCAGGAAGCGACCGGAAAATTCTCGTAATGCGTGACCGGCGCGGGGGTTGGGACGGGTAGGTTCACGCAGGGGATTTTCCCCCTCCTTGACAGAACACGGGTTTTTTCCTAGATTAATGACCAGTTGGTTATTAATTCCCCCAGCCCACTGCAAGGATCGCGTCCATGTCCAAACAAACTCTCCTGCGCGTGCCAGCTTTGCCGCGCATCGCGCTGCTCCTCCCCATGGTCGTTCTCCTGGTGGCGTGTAGCCGGCAGGCGCCGCTGGAAGAACCGGTTCGCGCCGTCAAGGTCATAACCTTGCGCAGCGGTACCCTGGACACTCGTCAGGAGTTCTCCGGCGAGGTGCGGCCGCGCGTGGAGTCGCGGCTGGGTTTCCGGGTGGCTGGCAAGTTGGTGAGCCGGGAGGTCGAACTGGGCCAGCGCGTCAAGGCTGGCCAAGTGCTGGCGCGTCTTGATCCGCAGGACTACCGGCTTGCGGCCGACGCGGCCCAGGCCCAGCTAGCCGCAGCCCTCACCAACCGCGACCTGGCGGCGGCGGACTACAAGCGTTTCAAGGAGCTGCGTGAGCAGAACTTCATCAGCGGCGCCGAACTGGAGCGGCGCGAAGCCACACTGAAGGCCGCGCAGGCCCAGGTGGATCAGGCGCAGGCCCAGTTGACGTCCCAGCGCAACCAAGGCAGCTACACAGCCCTTCTGGCAGATACCGCAGGCGTGGTGACGGCCATCGAGGCCGAAAGCGGCCAGGTGGTCAGCGCGGGGCAGCCGGTCGTGCGTCTGGCGCAGGATGGCGGGCGTGACGCCGTGTTTGCGGTGTCGGAAGACCAACTGGGGCTGATACGAGATGGCAGCGCGGTGGAAGTGCGGGTCTGGCCGGGGCAGACCCGGCTGGCGGGCAAGGTGCGCGAGGTGTCGGCCAGCGCCGATCCTGTGACCCGCACCTATCAGATCAAGGTGGGCCTAGAGGGACGCGAGCTACCCCCCCTGGGAGCAACCGTGACGGTGCAGGCCGGAGCCAAGAGCGGGGGTCGCTCGGGCGTGATCAAGCTGCCCACCAGCGCCTTGCGCCAGGACGGCCAGGCCACGGCGGTTTGGGTGCTTGATCCCGCGACCATGACCGTCTCGTCCCAGAAGGTACAGATCGCCACTGCCGATGGCAACGAGGCCGTCGTGGCGAGCGGGCTGCAGGAGGGTCAGCAGGTGGTCACGGCTGGGGTGCATGTGTTGGCGCCGGGACAGAAGGTCATGTTGTGGCGCGAGAAGACTGCGCAGAGCCTCAGCAGTGCGCCGCAGACCCCGTTGGGCGCCACGTCGGTGATGCCTGGCCAAGCGAAGTGAGGCGCGTATGAACCACAAGGAATCCGCCTCGGGCTTTAACCTTTCCCGGTGGGCCATTGACCACCCGGCGCTGACGCGCTACCTGCTCATCGCCCTGATGGTGCTGGGCTTTGCCGCCTATTTCCAGCTCGGGCAGGACGAAGACCCGCCCTTCACCTTCCGCGCGATGGTGCTGCGCACTTACTGGCCGGGTGCCACGGCGCAGCAGGTCGCCGAGCAGGTGACTGACAAGATCGAGCGCACGCTGCAGGAAGTGCCCGGAGCGGACAAGATCCGCAGCTACTCCAAGCCGGGCGAATCCCAAATCATCTTCCAGCTCAAGGACTCGACCCGGGCGGCTGATGTGTCGGGAACCTGGTACACGGTACGCAAGAAGGTGGGCGATATGCGCGGCACACTGCCGTCCGGAATCCAGGGGCCCTTCTTCAACGACGAGTTCGGTGATGTCTACGGCGTGATCTATGCGCTGCAAGCCGACGGGTTCACCGATGCCGAGCTCAAGGTTGTCGCTGACGACGTGCGGCAGCGCCTCTTGCACGTGCCCGATGTGGCCAAGGTCGAGCTCTTTGGCGTGCAGGACGAGAAGCTCTACATCGAGATCTCCCAGAAGCGGCTGGCTCAGTTGGGTCTGGACATGAACCAGGTGCTCGCCCAGCTCGGCCAGCAGAACGCCGTGGAGAGCGCGGGCGCCGTGCAGACGCCAATCGATGTTGTGCAGGTGCGCGTGGCAGGCCAGTTCGAGGCTGTGGACCAGTTGCGGGCCATGCCCATCCGCGGCAGCACGGGCAACCAGCTGCGTCTGGGTGATATCTCGGTGATCAAGCGTGGCTACGTGGACCCCTCCGTCATCAAGGTGCGCCATCAGGGCCAGCAGGTGATCGCCCTCGGCATCTCCATGTCCAAGGGTGGCGACATCATCGCGCTGGGTAAATCGCTCGTAAGCGCGACGCAACAGATCAGGAAGACGCTGCCCGCAGGGCTCGAGCTGGTCCAGCTGCAGGACCAGCCGCGCGCCGTGGCCACGTCAGTCAACGAGTTCGTCGGCGTGCTAATGGAGGCGGTAGCCATCGTGCTCATCGTAAGTTTCATCAGCCTTGGTTTGCACCAGCGCCAGAACTCACAGCACCTGCCACTGTGGAAGCGCTACTACGTGGACATGCGCCCCGGTCTGGTGGTGGGTATCACGATCCCCCTGGTGCTGGCCCTGACCTTTCTGGGCATGTACTACTGGGGCATTGGTCTTCACAAGATCTCGCTGGGCTCGCTCATCATCGCGCTGGGCCTGCTGGTAGACGACGCCATCATTGCCGTGGAGATGATGGTGCGCAAGATGGAGGAGGGCTATGACAAGGTACGTGCTGCGACCTTTGCCTACGACATTACCGCCATGCCCATGCTCACCGGCACGCTGATCACGGCGGTCGGATTCCTGCCCATCGGGATGGCCAAGTCATCTGTCGGCGAGTACACCTTCGCCATCTTCGGCGTTACGTCGCTGGCGCTCGTACTGAGCTGGGTCGTTTCCGTGTACTTCGTGCCCTATCTGGGCAGGATTCTGCTCAAAGCGCAGCCGCACCATGCGACGTCGCGGGTCGCTGTAGCCGCCGACGAACCGCACGAACATTTCGACACCCCTTTCTACAACCGCTTCCGCAAGGCGGTGGACTGGTGCGTCGAGTATCGCTGGCTCACCATCGGTGCCACGGTGCTGACGTTTGCTTTGGGTATCGCCGGCATGGGCAAGGTGCAGCAGCAGTTCTTCCCGGATTCGAGCCGGCCCGAGATTGTGGTGGATCTGTGGTTCCCGGAAGGTACATCCTTCTCGGCCAACGAGGCCGAGACCCGGCGCGTTGAGCAGCGGCTGATGGGGGAGGCTGGCGTCAACTCCGTGAGCACCTGGGTGGGCTCGGGTGTGCCGCGCTTTTACCTGCCGCTGGACCAGGTCTTCCCGCAGACCAATGTCTCGCAGCTCATCGTGCTACCCGTAGACCTGAAGACCCGCGAGAGCCTGCGCATTGCCTTGCCAGCGCTGCTGGCCCAGGAGTTCCCCGAGGTGCGTGGCCGCGTGAGGCTCCTGCCCAACGGCCCCCCCGTGCCCTACCCTGTGCAGTTCCGCGTGGTGGGCAGCGATCCGGCGGTGATCCGCGCGCGGGCCGATGAGGTCAAGGAGGTCATGCGCGCAAGCCCGAACACCCGCGGCGTCAATGACAACTGGAATGAATCCGTCAAGGTACTGCGGCTGGAGATTGAGCAGGCAAAGGCGCGTGCCCTGGGCGTGAGCAGCCAGTCCATCGCCCAGGCGGCTCGCACCTTGCTGGCTGGCCAGACGGTCGGCCAGTTCCGCGAGGGCGACAAACTGATCGACATCGTGTTGCGCCAGCCTCTGGACGAGCGCAATGCAATTTCCGACCTTGGCAACGCATATCTGCCCACCGCCTCCGGCCGATCAATTCCCCTGACACAGATCGCCAAGCCCGTTCTCACCTGGGAGCCGGGGGTCATGTGGCGCGAGAACCGAGAGTACGCCATCACTGTGCAGAGCGATGCCATCGAAGGCATGCAGGGCGCGACGATTACGGCCCAGCTACTGCCGGAATTGCGCAAGCTGGAGGCTCGCTGGCATGCCGCCGGTCTGACCGGCTACCACCTGGAAGTGGCCGGCGCGGTGGAAGAGAGCAGCAAGGGGCAGGGCTCGATTGCGGCCGGTGTGCCCATCATGCTGTTCCTGACCTTCACGCTGCTAATGCTGCAGCTGCAGAGCTTCAGCCGCGCGATGCTTGTCTTCCTGACCGGTCCGCTGGGGCTGGCCGGCGTGGCCGGTGCGCTGTTGTTGCTCAACAGGCCTTTTGGCTTCGTGGCCTTGCTGGGCGTGATCGCCCTGATGGGCATGATCCAGCGCAACTCCGTGATTCTGATCGACCAGATTGAGCAGGATCGCGCCCAAGGCGTTGCCGCATGGGACGCGATTGTGGAATCTACGGTGCGCCGCCTGCGCCCCATCGTGCTGACCGCTGCTGCGGCCGTGCTGGCCATGATTCCCCTGTCGCGCTCGGTTTTCTGGGGGCCGATGGCTGTGGCGATCATGGGAGGACTGATTGTCGCCACCATCCTGACACTGCTCGCCCTTCCCGCCATGTACGCCGCATGGTTTCGCGTGAAACGCGAAACACCGGCGTTGTCATGATTCCGCCCCGAGGGGCTGGTGCGAAGCACCGGGTCCGCATGGTTTCGCGTGAAACGCGAAACACCGGCGTTGTCATGATTCCGCCCCGAGGGGCTGGTGCGAAGCACCGGGTCCGCATGGTTTCGCGTGAAACGCGAAACACCGGCGTTGTCA
>JADCGR010000029.1 GCA_020248905.1 Curvibacter sp.
ACCTCGCCGCTGACCAGCACCTTGCTGCCCTGCTGCACGAAGCGCACTTCGCCGCTGGTGCTGTTGCCGCGTGTGGGCTGCAGCGTGCCAACGGCCGAGGGCCCCGACGGGGTGGCGCAGGCCGTGAGGAAGGCAAGGGCGGACAGAACGATGAGCTTGCGGACCATAGGGAACTCCTGAGGTTACGGGGCGTCCCCCTATAGGTGCCGATAGGTCGGCTGGCAAGGGGGTGCAAACCCGCCTGCGCTGGCCCTCACGGCGCGTGAGTGAGCAGCGCCTCCAGCGCGCGGTCACGGATGCCATGCGCGCGCAGCGCCTCGTAGGTCTGGCGGGCATAGTCTTGGGCGGTCCCGTAGCGTCCCCTCGCGTGAGTAAAGATGTGCCGGTACTGGGCCGGGCTTAGCGTCCCCGTGAAGTTGGGACTGTGCCGAGAGAGCGTGAAAGCCAGCGCGCTGACGGGCCCGTGCGATGTGGTGCAGAGCAGCCAGCGTGGATCATAGACACCGGTGGGCATCTCACGCTCCCAGAGCGTTTGCAGCACGGCACGCACCTGCGCCCGCCGCACCCGGAACACGACGCCGTGGCAGCTGCCGCCCGTGAGCAGCGCAAAGACCAGGCCCGGCACGTCGGGCGTGCCCCGGTTGATACGGCTCCACATGCGCAAGGCGCGGTGCCAGCCCCGCACCAGGGCCGGGCGACGCTCCTCAAAATCGAAATCCGGCCGCCAGATCAGCGAGGCATAGCCAAAGATCCATAGATCATCGTGGCCGCCCCACTCGTCTAGAGTGGCCCGCAGCATGGGCAGCGGATCGCGGACGGGGCGGGGCAGCTGCACGGGGAAGCTCGCGGCTGGGGCTTCTCAGGCGTCGCGCTGGATCAGCTCGATCTTGTAGCCGTCGGGATCGGTGATAAAGGCAATCAGCGTGGTGCCGCCCTTGACGGGGCCAGGCTCGCGTGAGAGGCTGCCGCCAAACTGACCCACGTTGGCGCGAATCCTTTCGCAGGTGGCGTAAATGTCTTCCACGCCAAGCGCGATGTGGCCGTACGCACTGCCAAGGTCGTAGCGGTCCACGCCGTGGTTGTAGGTCAGCTCGATCTCGGCCTGCGCCGGATTGCTGTCGTAGCCCAGGAAGGCGAGCGAGTACTTCTGCTCGGGCCGGTCGGTGGTGCGCAGCAACTGCATGCCCATGACGCGAGTGTAGAAGTCAATCGAGCGCTGCAGGTCGCCGACGCGCAGCATGGTGTGAAGGAATCTCATGCACGGAATTGTGCCGCAAGCTCGAACACAAACCAGGTAGCGGTCGAGTGGGCATTGAGGGCGCCGTCGGGTGCCACAAGCCGCGCTTCGGCGGTGGTCCGCAGGCGTCCAGCTCGGCGGTGGTGTAGCCGCGGCCTGCGGGGCATCAGGGTATGCACGGCACAGCCCAGGGCGGAGTCGAGCAGGGTGGCGTACCAGCCGCCGTGGATGCGGCCCATGGAATTGAGGTAACGCGCGCCCGGTCGGCTCTGAAAGAACCTGCCGGCCTTCGTCCAATTCGATGAGACTGAAGTCCAGGGTCCGCGCGATGGCGGCGTAGGGCAGCTCCCCGCGCAGCATGGCCTGCAGGAGTTCCTGCATGCTCAGACCGAGCGCCTGCTCGGTCCGCGGGGCGCCGGGCCGACACAGGCCTCGAGGCGGGAGAGGACCTCGGCTTGCCGGGCCAGCCAGGCCTCAATTCGGCAGGTAGTGGGCGTTGGGTGTTCCGCAGAGCTGCTGAGACAAAAAGTCTCGTACGCATCCGCAGCAGGCGACAGGCACAACGGCGACTGGCGCTGGGGAATAATGGGCGCCATTTGCGGGGCTATCCATGACGCACTTCACCCAAACCATCCTCTACACCGACACCGACGGCCGCGCGCGTTTCCGCGAGGAGTCGATTCCGCTGGGCGAGGGCAACCCGCAGTCCATGCTTTCAAAGGTTTTTGCGAGCGGTGGCTATCAGCTGCGTATGAGTCCGGTGGGTTTTCGCAGCCAGTTCCATTGCACGGGTGCGCCGCAGTGGTGTTTCATCCTGAAGGGGCGCATGGAAATCGGCCTGCAGGGCGGCAGCTCGCGCGTCTTCGGCCCGGGCGAGCATTTCTACTCTGCTGACGTGTTGCCCGAGGGGGCCACCTTCGATCCTGCGGTGCATGGGCACTGGAGCCGGCAGGTGGGCGACGAGCCGCTGCAGACCCTGTTCGTGCGCGGCTGAACCGTACCGCGACGCGGCTCAGACCGGCACGGTGTAATTCAGCGCCATGCGGCCGCCGTCGACGGTCACGATCTCGCCGGTCACATAGCTGGCAGCGTCACTCGCAAGCCAGGCCACGGCCTCGGCCACTTCTTGCGCCGCGCCCAGGCGCTTCATGGGTGTGCGGCTCAGGATGCGCGTGCGCGCCTCGTCGCTGGTCAGCACGGCCTGGGCTGCAAGTTCGGTAGCGATGGTGCCGGGCGCGACAGCATTCACGCGGATACCCTTGTCGACCAGGGCCAGTGCCATGGCGCGCGTGAGCTGGTTGATGCCGCCCTTGCTCACGTTGTAGCTGGCGATGGCAGGGATGGCGAGCACGGCATTGACCGAGCTCATGTTCACGATGGCGCCGCGCCCGGCCTGTGCCATGGCGCGTGCCACGGCCTGCCCCACGAGGAAGGCGCCCTTGAGGTTGACGCGCAGCACGGCGTCGAAGTCGGCCTCGCTGACGTCCAGGAAATCCGCCGCCTTGAAGATGCCGGCGTTGTTCACCAGCACGTCGATGCGCCCGTGGGCTGCCAGTGCCTGCGCCACCAGAGCGTCCACCTGCTTCTTGTCGCCCACATCGCAATGCACGTAGAGCCCGCCGAGTTCGGTCGCCACGGCGTGACCCGGGGCATCGGCGACGTCGGCCAGGATGACCCGAGCGCCCTCGCGTGAGAAGCGCCGAGCGCAGGCCGCCCCGATGCCCTGCGCGGCGCCAGTGACGATACAGACACGGCCCTGCAGGCCGTAATGGATGGCAGAGGTATCGGTGTTCATGCGCCAATGCTACCCGCTCGAAGCGCAGAAAAAGCAACGGCCCCGTCGGGGCCGTTGCTTTGCGGGGCTGGACGCCGTGCTCAGTGGCTGATGCGACCGTAGTTGGTACGCAGTGGATCGACACCACCACCCTTGCCGCTGCCCTGTCCACCGCCGCCCGAACGGCCTCGACCGCCACCACCACCGCGGCGACGACCGCCCTGGCTCAGCGCATCGGTACCCGTGCGCAGCGGATCAGGCTGGCCGCCTTTGCCGCCACCCGAGCCGCGCGGGCCGTTGTTGCTGCGGCGCTGCTCGTTGTTGCGACCCTGGCCGTGGCCCTGCCCCTGGGGCCGGGCGCCTTGTGCACGGGCCTGGCCCTGGCCGTCGCCGTGACGCTGGGCACCACCGCCCTTGCCGCCACGCTCACCCTGGGTGGCCTTGTTGTCGCGGATGCGCTGCATCATCTCGCTGCGCGCGGCTTTGGCCGCGGCGGCCATGACCTCGCGGCTTGGCGGCTTGCCGGCGCCGCCCCAGATCGTCTGGCGACCCATGGCGATGGGCTCGGCTCGCTCGCCCGGCTCGGGGCCGAAGCCCTCCAACGGCACCACCGGGATCCGCTGCTTGGTGAAGCGCTCAATCTCGGCCATGAAGCCTTCCTCGTCTAGGCAAACCAGGTTAATGGCCTGGCCCTCCTTGCCCGCGCGGCCGGTGCGGCCGATGCGATGCACGTAGTCTTCCGGCACGTTGGGGATCTCGTAGTTCACCACGTGGGGCAGGTCGTCAATGTCGATACCGCGGGCGGCGATGTCGGTGGCCACCAGGGCACGAATGTCGCCGCTCTTGAAGCCGGCCAGGGCCTGGGTACGGGCGCCCTGGCTCTTGTTGCCGTGCAGGGCCATGGCGGTAATGCCGTTTTTCTCCAGGTACTCGGCCACGTTATTTGCGCCGAACTTGGTGCGCGTGAACACCAGCACCTGACTCCAGTTGTGTTCGTTGATGATGTGGGCTAGCAGGGCCTTCTTCTTGCCGCGACCGACGGGATGCACCGCCTGCGTGATGCGCTGCACCGTGGTGTTGCGCGGCGTGACCTGCACGCTCTGCGGGTTCTTCAGCAGGCTGTTGGCCAGGTCGCGGATCTCATCGCTGAAGGTGGCCGAGAACAGCAAGCTCTGCTTTTCCTCTGGCAGCAGGGCCAACACCTTCTTCACGTCGTGTATGAAGCCCATGTCCAGCATGCGGTCGGCCTCGTCCAGGACCAGCATCTGCACCTGCGACAGGTCCATGAAGCCCTGCTGCTGCAGGTCCAGCAGTCGACCCGGCGTGGCGACGAGGATGTCGACGCCCTTCTTCACGCGGTCGATCTGCGGGTTCAAGCCCACGCCACCGAAGATCACGGTAGACGAAAGTTGCAGGTACTTGCCGTAGCTGCGCACCGACTCTTCCACTTGGGCGGCGAGCTCTCGCGTTGGGGTGAGTACCAGCGCGCGGATGGCGTTGCCGCCCCATTTGTTCTGGGCGCTGCGGCGCATGCTCAGGTTGTGCAGCAGCGGCAGGGTGAAAGCGGCGGTCTTGCCGGTCCCGGTCTGGGCGCCGCCGAGCAGGTCGTGGCCTGCGAGTACCAGGGGGATGGCCTGGGCCTGGATGGCGGTGGGGGTTTCGTAGCCTTGCTCGCGCACGGCCTTGAGGATGGCGGGAGCCAGTTTCAGTTCTTCGAAGTTCATCAAGTGGGCGCTCATCCGGAGCGCAGGGATATCGGCCTATACGGGGGCTTTCGGCTCCCGGCCAGTCAAAGGCAGATACGGGTTAAGGGTGGGGTGTGGACGGGCCGCCCGTGGCGGAGACTTGACCCCCAGCAGAGATGCTGGCGTTGCGGCCAACTGGAGCCCAACCGCTATGATTATCCTATGTTTCGGCGCCCCCGGTCTGCCCGGGCCGAGATTTGTCTGCGGCTGCGACGTTTAGGTACGGAATGTGCGCATCGATTTTTCGATGCTATAACAAACCGTAACTCATGTGTATGCTGTCTTACAAACACGAGAGAAAGTGTAAAAGGTGCCGGGCCGGATCCTGGCCGACATCGTTGATTTCATGAAGAAATTTCTTTCGCGGCGGTTAGGCGTGTCGGACGACCCGACGGACGAGAAGCCTTCCCTGCACGACTGCATTGAGGCGGTGCTGGAGCAGTCCGGCCCACTGATGGACGACGTCATCAAGGGGCTGGACCGGCACGCGCTGAGTCCGGTCATCGTCGACGCCCTTCGTCGTCAGGCCGAGGCCGTACGCTCGACCTTCAGCGTGCAACTGCGCCTGGCCATCTACCGCAGTGGCAGCCGTGCCCGCGACCCCGAGGCCCTGGTGCGCTTCGACGATATCCAACTACTTGACGACGGTCAGCTGGAAGCCAATATCGAACTCGCGCTCGCGCAGCAGGAGATTCAGTTCGCGACTGACGAGATCATCCCGCCGCTCAATGCCCTGGTCAGTAGCCTGATGGGCTGGATGTCGGTGCAGGCCCACCTCAATCCTCTGCGCCCCGAGACCTTCGCCCGTGCCCTGCGCGAGACCCTGCTCCAGCACGTGCCCAGCGAACAGGCGCGCACGGCCCTGATCACGCCGGCCGCCGGCATCCTGGGCAACAGCCTGCGCGCGCTCTACAAGAAGCTGGCCGACTGGTTGCGCTCGCACGGCATTGAGCCCGTGGTGCCCTTGCTGACGCTGGCTACCGCCGAGGCGGGCGGCAAGCCGGTGGAAAGCCCCGTGACGCGCACCATGCTCACGCTGGACAAGCTGCGCAAGCTGCTGACCGCCGAGATCGACCTCAGCGGCGGCGCCAGCCGCGGGCAGGATTTCATCCATACCGTGCCGGCCCCGATGGTGGCGCTTGAGGAACTGCGCATGGTCGAGCCCATGATCAAGCGCCTGAGCGAGCGCGCGCTCAAGGAGACCAAGGTCGCAGCCAAGGCCAACAGCAAGAACATGAATCGCGAGCTCGGCCAGCAGCTGGGCGAGGAAGTGGTCCGCCTGATGATGGAGAACCTGGGTAAGGACCAGCGGCTGCTGCCCCCAGTGCGCGCCCAGGTCAAGGAGCTGGAGCCGCTGCTGCTGCAGCTTGCCCAGAACGATCCGCGCTTCTTCAGCGACAAGCGCCATCCCGCTCGCAAGTTCCTCGACCGCATCACCCACCAGAGCCTGGGCTACAAGACCGAGAACGACGAGCGCTTCCAGCGTTTCCTCAAGATGGTGTCCTCGGCGGTGCTGGAACTGCTGGGCAGCGAAGGCGGCCCCGAGTCCTTCGCCCGTGCGCTCACCATGCTGGATGCGCAGTGGGCGCGGGTAGACCTGGAGCTCAAGGCCCGGCAGGAAGACGCGGCGCGTGCGCTGGTACACGCCGAACAGCGCAACTTGCTCGCGCAGCGCCTGGCCAGTGATTTCCAGGAGCGCATGCAGGACAAGAGGATCCCCGAATTCGTCGCCAGCTTCGTCATGGGGCCCTGGGCGCAGGTGGTGGCCGAATCGCGGCTGGGGGGCGACGGCACCGACGATGCCGATGGCTACCTTGCCGTGGTGGACGACCTGCTCTGGAGCGTACAGTCAAGCCTCGCACGGCGCAACCGGGCGCGTCTGGTGCAATTGGTACCCAGCCTGTTGGTCAAGCTGCGCCGGGGCCTGCAGCTCATTGCGTACCCGCCCGAGCGCATTCCCCGCTTCCTAGACGAGCTCATCGCGGTGCACGAAAAGGCCTTCGAGCCGCCCAAGGTCAAGCGCCCCAAGGAAGGCCCGCCGCCGGCCCGGCCTCTGACCCCTGACGTGCAGTCCAGGACATTGGGCGGTGGGGGGCTGGAGGTTCCCGAATTCGAGGGCGCCCTGGACGACCTGCCCGAGGAGTTTGTGCCGGACGCTGGGGATTCGAGCACGGGCTTCGGTGTCATTGCCGCCTCCGATGCTAACCAGATCTGGATGGCCGGCCGCGAGGCCCACGAGGCCGGCTACCTGCCCGAGGGTGAGGTCATGCCGGACGACAACAAGGAGCCGGGCACGCCCATGTCGGCCACGTGGAATGCCTCTGACCTGGCTATTGGCTGCTGGGTGGAGTTGCAGCTCAGGGGCGACTGGGTGCGCGCGCAGCTGGCCTGGGTCAGCCCGCACCGCTCCCTGTTCATGTTCATCTCCGGCAAGGGCCTGGCGCACTCTATGTCGCGCCGGACCATCGAGCAACTGCGTACCCGCGGCATCATGCGCATCGTGTCCGAGCGTCGCATTGTGGACAACGCGCTGGACGCCGTGGCTCAGGCCGCCCTGCTCAACGAGCGCCAGAAGCCGGAAAAAGGCTGAAGGCCAGCCCCCTCGGACGCCAACGCAGAGTTTGGCTGGGCGTTTCTCGGGCCTTCCCTAGGATAATGCGGGCTTTACCCGCAGAGTCAGAGCCCATGGCCCAATACGTCTTCACCATGAACCGCCTCGGCAAGATCGTGCCGCCGAAGCGCCAGATCCTCAAGGACATCTCGCTGTCTTTCTTCCCGGGGGCCAAGATCGGCGTGCTCGGGCTCAACGGTTCCGGCAAGTCCACCCTGCTCAAGATCATGGCGGGGGTGGACAAGGAGTTTGAAGGAGAGGCCATGCCCATGCCGGGCATCAAGATCGGCTACCTGCCACAGGAGCCGCAACTCGCCCCGGAGGAAACCGTGCGCCAGGCCGTCGAGGGTGGCATGGGCGAGACCAAGGCGGCGCAGGCCCGCCTCGAACAGGTCTACGCCGCCTACGCCGATGAGAACGCTGATTTCGACGCCCTGGCCGCCGAGCAGGCCAAACTGGAGGCCATCATCGCTGCGGCGGGCGACGCAGGTGACCACCAGCTCGAGATCGCGGCTGACGCACTGCGACTGCCCCCCTGGGACGCAACCATCAAGAACCTCTCGGGCGGCGAGAAGCGCCGCGTGGCGCTGTGTCGGCTGCTGCTGTCCAAGCCCGACATGCTGCTGCTTGACGAGCCCACCAACCACCTCGACGCTGAATCCGTGGACTGGCTGGAGCAGTTTCTGCACCGTTTCTCGGGCACCGTCGTGGCCATCACCCACGACCGCTATTTCCTGGACAACGCGGCGGAATGGATCCTGGAACTCGACCGCGGCCGTGGCATTCCCTACAAGGGTAACTACAGCACCTGGCTTGAGCAGAAAGAAGTGCGCCTGGAGCAGGAGCAGCGCACTGAAGACGCGCGCACCAAGGCCATGAAGAAGGAACTGGAGTGGGCGCGCCAGAACCCCAAGGGCCGCCAGGCCAAGAGCAAGGCCCGCCTGGCCCGGATCGAGGAGCTGAGCGACTTCGAGTATCAGAAGCGCAACGAGACTAACGAGATCTTCATCCCCGTGGCCGAGCGCCTGGGCACCGAAGTCATCGAGTTCGAGGGGGTGTCCAAGTCCTTCGGCGACCGCTTGCTGATTGACAACCTGAGCTTCAAGGTCCCGGCGGGTGCCATCGTCGGCATCATCGGCCCCAACGGCGCCGGCAAGTCGACCCTGTTCAAGCTGATCGCCGGGCGTGAGAAGCCCGATGCCGGCACCGTGAAGATAGGCAAGACCGTTCAGCTGGCCTTCGTGGACCAGAGCCGCGACGCGCTCGCGAACGACAAGACGGTGTGGGAAGACATCTCGGGCGGTCTGGACATCATCAACGTCGGCAAGTTCCAGATGCCCAGCCGGGCCTACTGCGGCCGTTTCAACTTCAATGGCGGCGACCAGCAGAAAAAGGTCGGCATGCTGTCGGGCGGCGAGCGCGGCCGCCTGCACCTGGCCAAGACCCTGATGCAGGGCGCCAACGTGCTGCTGCTGGACGAGCCTTCCAACGATCTCGACGTGGAAACCCTGCGCGCCCTTGAAGACGCCTTGCTAGAGTACGCGGGCTCCGTGATGGTCATCAGCCATGACCGCTGGTTCCTTGATCGCATCTGTACCCACATCCTGGCGGCCGAAGGGGACAGCCAGTGGACCTTCTTCGACGGCAACTACCAGGAGTACGAGGCCGACAAGAAGAAGCGCCTGGGCGAGGAAGGCGCGGCTCCCAAGCGTGTACGCTTCAAGGCGCTCAAGTAAGCGCAACGCCCGCCCTGGAGTTCCTCATGGGTTCATCGGCCCCGGGGACCGCCGGCCCCCCGGGCGAGCCCGACTGCGTCGCCTTGCTTGAGGACCTCCTCTGGAGCGTGCGACCCGATCAGAGCCGCCAGCAGCCGGGCCAGCTGTCAAACTGATCCTGCGGCTCGTCCAGGGCCTGCGGCGGGGACTGCAGCGCTTCCCTCTCCCCGAGGAGCTGTCCCGGCAGTTTTCTTACCCGGCTCTTGGCCCTGCACCAGGGTGGCCTTGAAGGCGTATCTGTAGCGTGCAACCTGCGCGCTGCGCCACGACCGGACGTGGCCACCTGGCTCGCCCCCGAGGAGGCGCACGATTCAGGCGTCATGGATGACCTGGGCAGCGAGCCACCGGTCTTTGACGGGAGGGCTCCAGCCGACTTGCCCGCCGAGTTTCCCGCGACCGAGCCTATGGGACCTGTGGATCGCGATTCCGGGACCAGATAGCTGGCGCTGGAGCTGGCCGCCACGGTCGTCCCCGTCACTCTGGACGAGCTCCAGCCGGGTAACTGGGTCGAGCTGCTCGTGAGCGGGAAATGGACGCGCCTGCAGCTGTCATGCCGCAGCAACAACGCCACTCTGCGCCGGTTCTCCACAGCTGGCGGCTCCAACCACTCCATGACGCGACGCATGTTTTACCGGCTGGTGGCCCGGGGCCATCCACGTCTGGTCGCCCAGGACGCCGTGGTCGATAGCGCTCTCAACGCCGTGGCCGAGATGGACACGTGCAATAGCGTCTTCATGGACAACCAGACCGACCCGCCGGAAGCCTGAGGCCCGTTTAGTTCTACAAATCGAGACTGGCGGGCCAGGACTGCCCGCCCACGCTCAGCCCCCGCGCGGCGTACATGGCGTTGACCACCGCGCGGGCCGTGACCTCAGCGGCCAGCGTGGCCAGCAGCAGCATGTTGGCGGCTCGCTCGCTCGTGCCCGTGGCCAGGGCGAACAGTGTGTCGCCGTCGAGCTGCGTATGCACCGGGTTGATCGTGCGGGCCAGCCCGTCGTGGGACACCTGCGCGAGCCGCTGGGCCTGCGCCTTGCTGAGCCGCGCGTCGGTGGCGATAACGCCGATGGTGGTGTTGCTGCCAGCGAGTACGTGTCGGGGCAGGTGCCCAGCGAGCAGTGCCTCGCGCGTATTCTGCAGCTTGCGGCCATCGGCGGTGCGAGCGCCCGCCAGCAGCCGCCCGCTGGTCGGGTCCAGCACGTCACCCACCGCATTGCACACCACCAGCGCGCCCACGGTGTGACCTCCTGCCGAAAGGCTGGCGCTGCCGATGCCACCCTTCATGGCGCGTTCGACGCCCAGCAGCTTGCCCACCAGCGCGCCGCTGCCGGCCCCCACATTGCCCTGGGCCGGCGCCGACCGGCTGGCATGCACGCAGGCTCGGTGACCCGAGGCCGCGTCGGGCCGGATGCGGCCGTCGCCCACGCCGAGGTCAAACACCACCGCGCCCGGCACGATGGGCACCCGGACGCTACCAGTGTCCAACCCGATGTTGTTCTCCTCGAGCCAGCGCATTACCCCGGAGGCGGCGTCCAGCCCCCATGCGCTGCCCCCGGCCAGCAATACAGCATGTACGTGCGTTACCAGGTTGCCGGGTTGAAGCAGGTCGGTCTCGCGCGTGCCTGGCGCGGCGCCGCGCACATCCACCCCACCCACAGCGCCAGCGCGCGTCAACACGACGGTGCAGCCCGTGGGTCGGCGCGGGTCGCTGTCGTGGCCGACCTCAATGCCGTCCACATCGGTGATGGCGCCGGCATGGGGTAGGGAGGGGGATGCCATGTTGCGATTCAATCGATGATCTGGATGTGCACTCCCACCATGCCCGCGTTAAATGTGGCGATGCTTCGGAAGCCCGAGCTGGACAGGTTGATGCCCTGCCCCAGGACAAATCGGTGGTGATCGGTCACGCGCCTGAGTACGCTCCTGCCGTTTTGCTTGTTGGTCACCCGCAGCCGTTTGCCGAAGGGCAGGGTAGGGCGCGCTGCGGTCAGCTGGTTCTGGTCAAAGCGTTCGCCGTTGGCTGTGTTGCGACTCTGCAATTCGCTGCCTTCGTAGGAGGCCTGATCCGACTCGCTGAGCCCGCTTTCGGCAGGGCTTGTGCCTTCGGGCGCGCTGCTGCAGCCCTTCGGATTGAAAACACGCTGGGTGGATGGAGGATTCTTATCCAGCTTGCTTGCTGGCCGGCGTGGCCGTGCCACCAGTTCGCCGCCACAGTTGGGGCACTTGCCATTCAGGGTGGAGTTCGCGCAATCAACGCAAAACGTGCACTCGAACGAACAGATCCGCGCGTCGACTGACTCGGGTGGGAGGTCTTTGTCGCAGCACTCGCAGCCAGGGCGCAATTGAAGCATGGTAGTTCTCCTTGGTAACGTCTGAACAAGTCCACCGATTACATCCCTGAACCATTGACGGCGGCAAAGGAGTGATGTTGATGGACCATTTCAGTTTTGCAGATGCCGGGTACGCTGGCAAGAGGAAGAAGACTCGCCGCGAAGTTTTCCCGGAGGCGATGGAACTGCTCGTGCCCTCGACGGGCTTGATGGAGCTCATCAAGCCACACTACCCCACAGCCGGACGCAGGGGAGCCTGCCGGGGAACCTGACGCGCCGTCACGGTAAGCATGTCCTGCGCGCGGCGCAGCTTGCCGTCGATGCCGTCGGCCAGCGAGCTGGCCAGTACGAACAGGTCTTCCATCAAATTGGCGCGGAAGTCGCGGTTGATGTGGTCCAGGGCCAGCCAGGTCAGAAGACCCGCGAAGACCACGAACAGCAGTGCCACGGCCAGGGCCACGCGTGTCTCCAGGTTGACCGCAAGCAGGCGGAGGTGGCGCATCCCTTAGGTAGACCGCGTTTTTTCCCGCTGGATTCAGGGACGCACACCCGGGCTCTCGGATAGCAGGTTCGCGGCGCGATTTGTGAGAAATAGTTCCAGCTCGACGAGCTCCTGGGAGCCGGCGGGCCAGGGCTGGGCACGCACGCCGGTCAGGCAGTTGCGCAGTCGACGCTGCAGCGAGCCCAGGCCCTGCCATTCCAGCCGGTATTGCGGATAGCTGTTGGGATGGCCTTGCGGAATCACGGTGCCGCCCAGGCGCTGGCCCCAGCGCTGGTCGTGGCACTGCGCGCACGACAGATCAAGCTGGCCGAGCCTCTGTGCAAAGCGCTGGCGGCCGCGCTCCAGCGCGGCCGCCAGCCGCGCGTCCTTCGATGCCTGGATGGGCAGCCCACGCGATTGCAGCGCCACCAGGCTTTCCAGCGCGAGCAGCTCATCACTCTCCAGCGGCCAGGGCACGACGCCCTGCTGCTGCTGGCGGCAGCGGTTGATGCGCTGCGCGAGATTGATGGCGCCTGCCGTCTGCGCGTCGAAGGCCGGGTAGCGCGTGGCCACGCCGCGCAGGCTGGCGACGTCGCCGTGGCAGCCGACGCAGGACTGGCCGCCGGCACCGGCGCGTTGCTGCCATAGCTGTGTGCCCTGCTGCACCCAGAGCATGGCGGGATTGCGCGAGTCGTCGCGCTGCATGGCCTGCACGTCGGCGCCCATAAACTCAAAGTCCGAGCGGCGCTGGGTCTCAGCGATCTGCGCTTGCAGGCCAGGTGCCAGCGCCAGGGCTGCAGCGGCGAACCAGCGCGACGTGGCGCTCATGTGACCGAGATCGTCACGCTCTCCTGGTGACGAAAGCCCTCGTCACCTTCCCAGCTCAGTCGCAGCGTACCGCTGGCGCTGGCCACCGTGTGGAAGGCGATGAGGGGGTTGGCCGCGATGGCCGAAGAGAACTCCACAGCAAACACGAGATCGCCGTCGTAATGGCAGCTGAAGCGCTCGATGATGTTGCGTGGCAGACGACGCCCGTCGGCGCCCGGCCTGAAGCCCGACTCCATGGGATGACCGATGAGCGCACTGATTTCGATGACCTCACCCTTGCGTGCCGTGCGAGGAATCCTGATGAGGGTGCGCACGCTCACTGGATTTCCTCCAGGCAGGCGGCCAGCGTCACGATGACCTCGACCGTGTGCTGCCAGTGGCTGCCGTCGCTCATGCGCGCCACGGCGGTGAGCTTCTGGGTCGTGGCCAGGCGCAGGCGCGTGCTGACCTGGGCGCGCCCGGCGCGCGGGCCCAGCAGGAAGCGCGCCACATCGGGCTGCGGATTGCGTTCGTTGAACACGGCGATGGCCACCACGTGGTTGGCGGCCGTCATGGGGCTGTCCACGCGCACGGTCATGGGCACGGTGTTGCCGTTGTCCACCAGCGGCGCGACGTCCAGCGTCACACGGCCGGTCTGTACGTGCGCGCCAGCAGTCCAGGCGTGCATGGCCTCTTCCAGTTGACGGCTGGCGTGGGCCGGGCGCATCAACAGCCAACTGCTCAGTGCTGCACCTGCGCCCAGCATTTGACGACGGGAAAGCTCAGGGCCGATCGCGCCACCTTTCGCCCTGAGCCTGTCCAAGGGCCGGGCTCCGAGCGGCTCAGCCCCAACGGTGAAGAGGGCCTGCGTGAAAGTGTCGGGCTTCATGCTTCAGTCCCGCAAGGTGAGCAGCCAGGCCACGACGTCCTCAATCTGCTGCGCGTCCAGCAGCGGGCGTCCTTCCCAGGAGCGCGCCACGCGCGTCAGCCCCGCGCTGCGGTGGTAGTCCGGCATGATGCTGTCCGGGTTGAGATGCTGCGGGGCCACAAGGCGCAGGCGCAGCTGCGCGGCGTTCCAGCGGGCGCCCGCGCCGGCGAGGTCCGGCGCCAGATTGCCCTGGAAGCGTTCCTCGGGGACAGGGCCGCTGTGGCACAAGAGGCACAGCCCGAGCTGACGGTTGGTCACGATGGCACGGCCGCGGGCCGCATCACCCACTCGGCCTTCAAGCGCCTGCGGTATGCCGTCTCCCACCACCGTGAGCGCATGGCTCGGCAGGGCCAGGGCCAGGGCCAGCAGGCCCATCAGTCCCATGGCGAACAGGACGCGCATCGCTACAGCCCTTGAGATCACGCGCGTCGCAGGTCCTGGTCCTTGATGGGGAGGGTACGGATGCGTTTGCCCGTGGCCGCGAAGATGGCGTTGAGCACGGCTGGCGCCGCCACCGCGATGGTTGGCTCGCCCACGCCACCCCAGAAGCCGCCCGAGGGCATGACGATGGTCTCCACCGGGGGCATATCGGCCAGGCGCAGCACGGGATAGGTGTCGAAGTTCTTCTGCTCTACGGCGCCGTCCTTGACGGTGATCTCGCCATAGAGCGCGGCCGACAGGCCGTAGACGAAGGAGCCTTCCACCTGCGCCTCGATCTGCTGCGGGTTGACCGCATGGCCGCAGTCGGTCGCTGCGACGATGCGGTGGATCGTGAGCTTGCCTTCGGCGCTCACCGAGACCTCGGCGCAGGCGGCCACATAGCTGCCAAAGCCCATGGTCTGTGCCAGGCCGCGGAACACGCCGGCCGGTGCCGGGTTGCCCCAGCCCACGCGCTCGGCCACGGCATTGAGCACGGCCAGATGCCTGGGGTGCTTGTCCATCAGCTTGCGCCGCAGCGCCAGCGGGTCCTGGCCCGTGGCATGCGCGATCTCGTCGAGGAAGCACTCGAGGTAAACGGCGTTCTGGTTCAGGTTCACGCCGCGCCAGAACCCGGCGGGCACATGCGGGTTGCGCATGGCGTGCTCGATCGTCAGGTTGGGGAAGCTGTAACCGATGGCGGCCTCGGGCCCGGAGGGATTCAGGCCCTGGTAGACCACCATGTCCTTGCCGTCACGCATGGCCTGCGGCGCCACTGTGGCCAGGATGGACTGGCCCGAGATGCGCATGTGCAGTCCGGTGATGTTGCCTTGCGCGTCCAGGCCGGCACTGACCTTGGCCGAGGTGATGGGATGGAAGAAGCAGTGCTGCATGTCTTCCTCGCGCGACCAGATCAGCTTGACGGGCGTGCCGGGCAGGGCGCGGGCCACCTGCACGGCCTGCGTGACAAAGTCGCTGCGGCCGCGCCGCCCGAAGCCGCCGCCGAGCAACTGCTTGTAGACCTCGCACTGCGCAGGCGGCAGGCCCGCCGCCTCGGCGGCGGCGGCCAGCGCGGCCTCGCCGTTCTGCGTGCCCACCCAGACCTCGCAGCGCTCGGGCGTCCAGCGCGCCGTGGCGTTCATGGGTTCCATGCAGGCGTGGTTCTGGTAGGGATAGTGGTAGATGGCCTCGACGCGGCGCGGCGCGGCGGCAATAGCAGCGGACGCGTCGCCGTTGCTGTTGCCCACCGAGGTGGCCGGCACCGACAGGTCGAGACCGCCGTTAACCATGGCGCGCACGTCGGCTTGTGACACCGCCGCGTTGGGGCCGAGGTCCCAGTCGATGGGCAGCGCATCCAGCGCGGTCTTGGCGGCCCACCAGCTGGTGGCCACGACGGCTACAGCGCTGGGGCCCACCGGCACCACCTTGCGCACGCCGGGGCGCTTCATCACGGCGGCTTCGTTGAAGCTCCTGACCTTGCCGCCGAAGACCGGGCAATCCTTGATGGCGGCATGGAGCATGCCAGGCAGCGTGAGGTCGATGCCGTAGTCCTGGGCCCCGGTGGTTTTCTTGAAGGTGTCAAGCCGCGCCACGCGCTGGCCGACGATCTTCCAGTCCTTCGGGTCTTTTAGCGGCACGCTGGCCGGATCGGGCGGAGTGAGCTGGCCTGCCGCCGCTGCCACGCGGCCGTAGAGCACCTTGCGGCCACTGGGCGCGTGCGTGATGACGCCGGCCGCCGCGCTGCACTCGGCTGGCGGCACAGCCCAGGCATTCGCGGCAGCCTGCACCAACATGAAACGCGCCATGGCACCGCCCTTGCGCACGTAGTCATGTGACTCCCGGATGCCGCGGCTGCCACCCGTGGAAAAGTTGCCCCAGACCCGCTTGCGCGCCAGATTCTGGCCGGGCGTGGGGTACTCGGTCGTCACACGCGCCCAGTTGCACTCAAGCTCCTCGGCCACCAGCTGGGCCAGGCCCGTCAGCGTGCCCTGGCCCATTTCGGAGCGGGCGATGCGAATGATGACCGTATCGTCCGGTTTGATCAGGACCCAGGCGTTGATTTCCGGCGTCGTGGTGCTCGCCCGAGCCAGCGGCACATGAAAGCCCAGCATCAGCCCGCCGGCCGTGGCGCTGGTGGTGACGAGGAAGCCGCGGCGTGAGACGGCCGTGCCGCTGGCGGGCAGATCCCGGGCGCTCATGTCGCGCTCCCTTCTTGGGCCTGCTGGCGGGCGGCAGCCCGGCGGGGCGTGCTCTGGGCGGCCACCTTGATGGCAGCGCGCACGCGGTTGTAGGTGCCGCAGCGGCAAATATTGGTCATTGCCGCGTCGATATCGGCGTCGGTCGGCCTGGGCTTGTCGCTCAGCAGCGCGGCCGCCGCCATGATCATGCCGCTCTGGCAGAAGCCGCACTGCGGCACATCCAGCGCCTGCCAGGCGCGCTGCACCGGGTGCGTGCCGTTGCGCGAGAGGCCCTCGATGGTGACGATCTTGTGGGTCTCCTTGAGCGCCCGTGCCGGCATCACGCAGCTGCGCACCGCCTGGCCGTCAATGTGCACGGTGCAGGCGCCGCACTGTGCAAGGCCACAGCCGTACTTGGTGCCGGTCAGGCCCAGTTGTTCGCGCAGCACCCACAGCAGCGGGGTATCCGGCGCAGCGCCGAATTCCCGGTCCTTGCCGTTGACGTTGAGTTTGGCCATGGTCTGTCTCCTCTGTGTCGTGGAGCGGGCCCGGGCAGCAGGCACGCCAGTCCGGCGCATGCCGGTCAGGACTTTATAGGGATTTCCGTGACGGTTGAACAGGGCCACACCGTCGATGAGGCCGGGGGTTTACCCGGGTGACAGCGTCGGTCGATCAGGTGCGCAGCTGCTGCGCGGCCTTGTCGAGCCACATCTGCAGACTGTCGAACAGGTCGCGCTGGCTGAAGGAGCAGCTCTCCTCGGAGAACAGCGCGCTCGATTCGAGCCGATCCAGCAGGCCATGCAGCACGTCGGTGTAGCGTGGCGGCAGCGCCGCCAGCAACGCGGTCTGAGTGCGTGCCGTCTGGCTGAACGCTGCGACCGAGCCCCGGCCCTGGCGCAGCGCATCAAGCGCCGATTGCAAGGGGTCCAGTTGGGGACGGCTCATCGGTACGGCGTCATGGTGCGGTTGAGGCCCTTGCGTGCGCATTCATACTGCCCGGCTTCGCAGGGTGCGCGGTAGTCGAGCCGGCCGGACCACAGCAGCGCATGTGCGCCGCCCACACAGGCTAGCGCCAGCAGCGCCATTGCCAGTGACTGATAGCGCTGTCGCGAGAGCAGGCTGTAGGGACCGCACAGGGCCAGGCTGGCGATCGCGCCCGCGATGAAGAGCGTTCCGAGGTCCGGATTGGAGAAATGCGGCCATTCCTCGTACAGCAGGTAAGCGGCATCGGCCGTGACAGCCAGCACGAGCAGGATGGCCAGGGCCGAGGGCCAGGTGTTGCCTGGCCTGGCGCCGGCGCCCGCAGATCTGCTGTTGCGCAGGGCGGCTGCCATGTTCAGTCCAGCTTGGCACCCGATTTCTGCACCGCTTCGGCCCAGCGCGGCATCTCGTCGGCAAGGAACTTCGCAAAGTCCTCGGCGCCCAGGAAGGCCGGGTCGGCCCCCTGGCCGATCATGCGCTGGCGCAACTCGGGCTGGGTGAGCACGGTGCGGAAGGCTTCGCTGAGCTTGGCAACCACGTCCTTCGGCGTACCCGCAGGGGCGAGGAAGCCGTAGAAGCCTACGACCTCAAAGCCCTTGATGCCGCTCTCGATGACCGTCGGAATGTCGGGCAGGGCCTGGTTGCGCTCGCGGCTGGTCACGGCCAGGGCGCGTACCTTGCCCTGTTTGTGATAGGCGGCAGCCTGTGGAATCGATTCGGCCATGAACTGCACCTGGCCGGCCATGAGGTCGGTAAAGGCCGGGGCGCTGCCTCGGTAGGGAATATGCACCATGAACAGGCCCGTGGCCGTCTTGAACATTTCTGGCACGAGATGACTGATGCCGCCGTTGCCCGCCGAGCCATAGTTGACCTGGCCTGGGCGCGCGCGCGTGTAGTCCATGAACTCCTTGAGCGTCTTCACGGGCACCTGCGGGTTGACCAGCAACGCAAGGGGCTGCATGGCCGTTCGTGCGATGGGTGTGAAGTCGCGCAGCGTGGCGTAGGGCAGCTTGCTGTAGAGCGCCGGATTGATCACCATCGTTCCCGTGTTGGCCAGCAGCAGGGTGTAGCCATCGGGCGCAGACTTCATGACTTCCTGCGCGCCCACGGTGCCGCCAGCACCCGCCTTGTAGTCGATGACCACGGGCTGGCCGAGCGCAGCCTGCAGACGCTCGCTCAGCAAGCGGGCATGCTGGTCCAGCGGACCACCCGCAGGGAATCCGATGACGATGCGCACCGGCTTGGCGGGGAAAGTCTGGGCGGCCGCGCCGAGTGTGAGTAGCAGGCTGGCGGCGAAGACGGCGATGCTTTTGAGGATCGGACGCATGGCGTAAAAAAGGGTTGGACACTGCACACGCGATTGTGCGCGAAGCCCCGTCACCCGAGGACCGGGAAAACGCGCAGGTCAGTCCTTGCGTCCCTGGGTGGGCAGGTACTGGCCGGCGGTGACGCCCATGGACACATAGATGCTGGTCACTCCTTCCACGCCCACGTCCGCCGCCTCGACCCAATCGGCGGGCACAAAGAGCAGGCCGCCGCCCACGGGCACAGGGGCTGTGGGCACAAGCACTCCGAGATACGGCCGGCCGCCCAGCAGCACCGGCTGGGGTGTGGACAGCAGGCCGAGCACCGCCGTGCCGGTGGCGTTTTCACCGGCTTCGGCGCGCCCACCGAAGTAGAGCCACACCGGGCTCATGGACTGCAGGCCATCGCCCTGTGATCGGCTCAGTAGCCCGACGAGCTTTTGCAGCACGTCATACACCGTGCGCACGACCGGGATGCGCTGCACCAGCGCGTTGAGGGCACGCGCCATGCCGCGCTCCAGACCGGCCTCGGTGAGCAGGCCCAGCACATAAACGCAGGCCAGCAGCAGGAGCACGCCCAGGGCATAGCCCAGCAGTTCCGAGCCCGTCCCGCCCAGGCCCAGGCGCACGAGCAGCTGGCCGAAGTCACTCTGCGGGCCCAGCGAGGTGGCGAGCAGGCGCAGCGTCCAGATCAACAGCACCAGGGTGGCCGCCAGCGGCAACATGGCCAGCAGGCCGGTGAGCAGGGTCCGCAGGGGATGGCGCAATTGCAGCTTCATGCACATGACTGTAGCGCCTGCGCCGAGCTGGCCGTGAAGGGCTGACGTGTGTGTCAACTAAGTCACGCTGAACGGCGCTCTTTTGCTATCAAAACTGTAATTTGCGTCGGGCTGCGGCACAATAGAGCCGGTGCTTTATTGACGTTGGAGTGCTCCATGAAAAAACTCAACCAAGGCTTCACGCTGATTGAACTGGTGATCGTGATCGCCATCATCGCCATCCTCGCGGCCTTCGCGCTGCCGCGTTATGTGGCCTTGCAGTCGGACGCTCGCGCCGCAAAGCTGCAAGCCGCCGCCGGGAGCGTCAAGTCCGCTGCCGCCCTGGTAAAGGCCATTTGCACCACGCAGACCGCGACGGGTGCGACGAGCTCCCTGCTCGCAGGCGGCTGTAACGTCGCAGCGGGTGGGACGGTCGGCGTCGTGATGGACGGCCAGGACGTCCTGACCGGTTTTGCCTATCCCACCGCAGCTGCAGCGGGTATCCAGGTTGCAGCGCAACTTCTGGCGAACGAGGGCTACACCCTGACCTTCGCGGGCAACGTGATGACGGTCCAGGTGACGGGTGCGCCGACGCCGGCTAACTGCCAGTTCACCTACACGTGGGTGCCTGTGCTCAACGGCGCTCCGATCGTCTCGGCCCCGGTCATCACCGGCTGCTGAAGCTTCCCGACCGCCTGTGAGGGGCTGGTCAAGGCGGGCACAATGCCTGTCATGACCCGCCCCTTCTTTTTTCCCCCCGTCGTTTCTCCCGGTGCACTGGACACCAGCTTGCAGGGCCAGGGCCATGCGGTGCTCGATGCGGCGGCAGTAGCCCAGCTCAGCGGCTGCAGCGCCGCCGAGCTGCTGGCGCTGGGGCCTTACTGGGACGCGCTGCCGCCTGACGCCTTCCTCAAGGACGGTGGGCGCTACCGGCGCCGCCGCCACTCGTGCTTTGTTCTGGAGGGCGATTCGCTCGCGCAGGTGCCGCACCGGCCGCACTGGCAGCCGCTGGAATACAACGCGCTGCACGGCGGCATGCAGCGTCTCTTCGAACCAATGGACCCAGCCATGGTGGCGCGGCCGGCCTGGGGCCGCCTGCTGCGCTGGCTGGGGCGCACGGCCAGCGCGCTCAAGGGCGCGCAGCGCTGGTACATCGAGGCCCATCCTTTGCGCATCGACACCACCGACGGCATCGGCCGGCCCACACCCGAGGGGGCGCATCGAGACGGCGTGGACCTGGTGGCGGTGTTCCTTGTGCAGCGGCGCGGTGTGAAGGGCGGCGAGACGCGCGTGTTCCAGGCCACCGGACCTTCGGGCCAGCGGTTCACGCTCAGTGAACCCTGGTCGGTGCTGCTGCTCGACGATGCGCGCGTGATCCATGAGACCACGCCCATCCAGCCGGTGGAGGCGCTGGCCTGCCGCGATACCCTGGTGGTCACGCTGCGCGCGGGCGCGTTCCAGGGCGAGGGTGCCGCAGCAGCCGCCTGAGGGCGCAGACCCGGGACGGCGGCCTTAGCTCGCCGGTTTGGGCGCCGTCAGCTCGGCCAGCTGCTTGCGCAGGGCCTTCTCTTCGGTAAAGCGCTTGGTCGCATCGCGGACCACGGCCAGCGAGCCCAGCATCTCCCCAGCCTCGTTGCGCACCATCTCAAAGCTCATGTCGATGTAGATGGACTCTTCGGTCTTGTGCAGCGAGCGCGTGATCATGGAGGTACGACCCGGCTTGACGCCGCCGCGCGCGACGGCCTGATGGAAACCGTCCCAGTGCGCCTTGCGCATGCGCTCGGGAATGATCATGTCCATGCTCTGGCCGATGGCCTCGTCGGCGGACCAGCCAAAAACCTTTTCCGCACCCGCGTTCCAGACGCGGACGATCCCGTCGAGGTCGCAGAAGATCACGGCCTCCGGCATGCTGCGCAGGATCTGGAGAGCGGTGGATTCGAGACTGAGGGGGGCAGACATAGGACAGGGGGTAGCGGTCAACGGGGCCTTAGCGTAGCCGAAAGCGGCGCAGCGCCGCTCCGTGGGCGCCAGAACCACGCGTCTGGGCAGTGTCTTTCAGCAGCTTGCGGAAGTCCTCGCTTACCGTGCGCGCCCAGCGGTTGCCCGCAGGTTACGATGCCCCCATGGACACACCCAAGTTGCGCGTCGGCCGGGCCATCACCCCCGACGAGTTTGAGCTGCTGGAAGACGAGCAGCTGCTGCGCCTCATCCCCAAGGCCTACCGTGAGTACTTCCCGGGCAAGGACTTCTGCGCCGACGGTCACTTCTATCTGCATGACGGCACGGCCTGGAGTTTCTACAAGGGCGGCTTGCTGGACGAATAAGACCCTCGCCTCCAGCCCATGCCACAGGATGACACGATGAGCGTGCTCTGGACCGCCGCGGACGGCCACCCGCGATGCCACTGGTGCAGTGCCACGGCCGAGTACCTGGCCTATCACGACGAGGAATGGGGCCAGCCGGTGGCGGACGACCGGCGTCTCTTCGAGAAACTGTGTCTGGAGGGTTTCCAGTCGGGTTTGAGCTGGCGCACGATCCTCGCCAAGCGCGAGAACTTCCGGGCCGCTTTCCAAGGCTTTGATGTCGGGCGGGTGGCGCGTTACACCGCGCGTGACGTGCAGCGCCTGATGGGTGACGCCGGCATCGTGCGGCACCGCGGCAAGATCGAGGCGGTGGTGAACAATGCGCAGCGCGCCGTCGAGCTGGTGGCGCAGGAGGGCTCGCTCGCCGCCTTCCTTTGGCGCTTCGAGCCCGATCCGTCCGCCGAAGGCGCGGTGCAGACCCGATCGACCTCGCCCGAATCGGTGGCCCTGTCCAAAGAGCTCAAACAGCGCGGCTGGAAGTTCGTCGGTCCCACCACCGTCTACGCCTTCATGCAATCCATGGGTATGGTCAACGACCACCTGCCGGGCTGCGTGTTGCGCGAGAGGGTGGCGCGGGCACGGCTGGCCTTCCGGCGCCCCTGACGTCGGTCGAGGGGCTTCGACAGACGCGGCCCGAATGGAGTATGTCGTGAGTGATGAACACATCAAACAGGAGTACCGACCATGAGCTCCCAAACCGTCCAGCTACACCGCGTGCTGCGCGCGCCGCCCGAGCGCGTCTACCGCGCCTTCCTCGCTCCAGACGCCATGGCCAAGTGGCTGCCGCCGCACGGCTTTACAGGCCGGGTGCACGAGATCGACGCGCGTGTGGGCGGGCGCTACCGCATGTCCTTTACCGATCTGGTGAACGGGCACAGCCACACCTTCGGCGGTGAGTACCTTGAGCTGGTTCCCGGCGAGCGCATCGTGCACACCGATCGCTTCGATGATTCCGGCTTGGTGGGCGCGATGCGCACCACCATCACGCTGCGCCCCGTGCCCAGTGGCACGGAGTTGCAGGTCGTGCAGGAGGGCATCCCGGCGCCGATTGCGCTCGATGGCTGCCACGTAGGCTGGGGCCAGTCCCTCCAGCTGCTGGCCCTGCTGGTCGAGACCACGCCATGATCAGCGCCGAGCACTTCAATCAGCGCGGCGCGGCCATGATGCCCGGCCACCTGGGCATCGTGATCACGGGCGTGGTGGATGGTGAGGTACGCGCCGAGATGCCGGTGCGAACGGAGGTCATGGCGCCCAACGGCTTCCTGCATGCAGGCAGCATCGTGACGCTGGCCGACACCTGCGCCGGCTATGGCTGCCTGCGCAGCCTGCCCGAAGGCGCCAGCGGTTTCACCACGGTGGAGCTCAAGTCCAACCATCTGGGCACAGCGCGCGACGGCACGGTGCTGTGTGTGGCGCGCGCTGTGCACAGCGCGCGCACCACTCAGGTCTGGGACGCGACGGTGACACACCGCGAGAGCGGCAAGAGGCTGGCGCTGTTTCGTTGCACGCAGATGCTGCTTTACCCGAAGACTGGAACTTGAGCCCCGAGCTGCCCACCGTGGGAGTGGACGGCTGTCCGGCCGGCTGGTACGCCGTGCACCGTACCGGCACGGGCCAGACGGTCGAGGGCCGGGTCTGCGCGCACTTTGCGGATTTGCTGGCAGCCCGGTCTTCTCAGAGTTGCTTGGCGGTGGACATCCCGATCGGACTCAGCGAACGCGGTGAGCGGACCTGTGATTTGGCAGCCCGCCAGCTACTGGGCAAGCGGGCGAGCTCGGTGTTTACGGCGCCGCTGCGCGGCGTCCTGGGCGCACACGATCATGCCCAGGCCTCGGCGCTGCGGCGGGGCATCGAAGGCAAGGGCATGTCGATCCAGGCCTGGAACATCGTGCGTAAGGTGGCCGAGGTCGATCAGGCCTTGCGCGCCTCGCCCGCATGGGCCGCCCGCGTGCATGAGGTGCATCCCGAGGTCTGCTTCCTGCGGATGAACGGCGGCCAGCCTCTGGCTCACGGCAAGAAGACGGCCGCCGGGCGTGCGCTGCGAATGGCGCTGCTGCAAGCGCCCTTCCCCGGTCAGGCCGAGCGCCTGCTGGACGAGCACCCGCGCCGCACGGTGCAGGCCGATGACGTGCTCGATGCCCTGGCCTGCCTGTGGACCGCGCAGCGCCTCGTGCAGGGCCGGGCGCTCAGCCTGCCGGACCCCCCGCCACATGATGCGTTCGGCCTGCGTATGGCGATCCACGCTTGAGGCCGCGCCCCAGCCACGGCCGGCCAACGCGCAGTGCTGCCCGAGCGACTGCGGTCCAGTACGCGGAGTGTCCTGAAACGCCAGGCCGCAGCACCGATGGTGGCCGCGTGGTCATCAGCGCCGCGCTGCAGCCTCGTACACGCAGCGCAGCCCGATGTACACCGCGTAGAAGTCGGCCGATTTCCAGGCGTCGACCGATGCGCTCATCTGGGACGCGGGATACCACCAGGAGCCGCCCAGGGTGGGACGCTCGTCGCCCCGCACATCGGCACCCCATTCCCACACATTGGCGCCCATGTCGTGCAGGCCGTTGACGCCGGCGCGGGTCGCGCCCGCGGGAGCGGCGCGCGGCCAGGGGTCGGGCTCGCTCGTGTTGGCGCCATCAGGCGTCTCGCCCGTGGGCCAGGGGTAGGTACGTCCGCGCACCCAGGGAGCGGGCGGGTTGCGGCGAAGTTCTGTATAGGCTGCGCGCCGCCACTCGGCCGCAGAGGGCAGGCGGCCGCCTGCCCAGCGACAGTAGGCTGCGGCCTCGGCCTGGGTGAGGTGCACGGCGGGAAGGTGCGGACTGGAAGGCTCCGTGCCCTCGGGGCGCTGCCACGTCCAGCCAGGGCGGCGCTGCCAGCCACCCACGTACTCGAAGCCGCCTCCCTCGCGCTCGGCGCGGGTGACCGTGCCGACGGCGGCCACGTAGCGGGCGAACTGGGCAATGGTGACCTCGGTGCGGTCGATCTCCAGTCCCGCCACATCGTCAAGGCGCACGCGCTCGCCGACCTGGGCCTGCGCCGTGAAGGCCAGCAGGGACGATGTGAGGAGCCGCCCCAGCCGGTACAGAGGTTTCACGTTGCGGTGTCCTTCGCGCGGGCGAGCGCCCAACGCTGCAGGTGCGGGCGCAGGGGCAGGAAGGCACGATAGGCCAGCTCCAGCAGCCACACCACGGGCGGCGTGCCAGCCAGCCAACCCAGCACGCGCCAGCCGCCACCAAGACCGCGCCACAGTCGCGCGAAGCCGGCGGCGCCGCTGTAAAGGCGGCCCTGCGCGTCACGCACATGGAAGCGGCGCATGGCGGCATCGCAGGACAGGTCGGGGCCGGTCGGGGCGCCGGCGCTGATGTCATGCCAGGCCAACGCTGCGGCGCCGCGCAGGCCCTGGTAGAACGCAATCTCGCGAAGGCACAGCGGGCAGCCGCCGTCATAGTAGACCGTGAGTTCGGGTGCAGGGCTGGTGTTCATACGCCGCATCATGCCGCGTCCGGTGCGGCCTTGCCCGTTTGGGGCTGATGCCCTTCGACGCAAGCGGTCTGCACACCGCTCCGATCCCTGGGTCTAGCTGCGCACGTCGGCCACGGCATCGGCGCCGAAGTCGGGCCGCTGCAAAAAAGCCAGCACCTTGCGCGACGCAGCATCGGGGCTGTCGAGCTGTCCGCCGTTCTTGAGCTGCTCGAAGCGCGCACGGTCGGGAAAGGCCGCAGCGTCGGCGCTGCGCAGCTGGTCCTGCATCGCCGTGTCAATCACGCCGGGTGCCAGCGCGCAGACGCGTGCGCCCTGGGGTTTGAGCGCCTCTTCAAGGGCGAGGCAGCGCGTGGCATGATCCAGACCAGCCTTGGCCGCGCAGTAGACGGCCTGCGAGGCCATGGCGCGGCGGCCCAGGCCCGAGGAGATGTTGAGTACCCTGCGCGGCACGCCCCAGTTTTGGGTGGCGGCAAGAAAGGCGGCGCTGAGCGCCAGCGGGGTCTCCAGGTTCACGTGCAGGGCCTGGGCTATGTCCGCAGCAGCCAGGGCCGAAAGCGGGGCGATCGCCGGGATGACGCCGGCGTTGTTGATGAGCGTGGCGCTGGCGTGGTTGCGCTGCGGCGTGTGCAGCCAGGCGCGCAGGCGCGCGGCTGCCGCGCCGCTGTCGGCCAGGTCCAGCGGCCACTGTTCCAGTGTTGCCCCTGCAGCCTGTGCCAGCGCGGTCAGCGCTTTGTTGACCCGGCGTGAGATACACAGCAGGCTGTGGTCGGGTGCAAGCAGTTGCTGCGCCATGGCTAGGCCCAGGCCGCGCGAGGCGCCTGTCAGGATGTAGAGATGGGTGGGCTTAATGGTGTGTTCCTCTCAGAAAGGGGGCGCGCTGTACCAGTGCAGCGCCGCGCCGCTGGCCGGATGCGTCAGGGCCAGTTCGGTCGCATGCAGCAGCAGGCGCGCGCTGCGGGCCTGCGTGGCTTCGTCTGCGTAGAGTGCATCACCGAGCATGGGATGGCCAATGTGTTGCAGGTGCACGCGTAGCTGGTGCGTGCGACCGGTGACGGGTTCGAGCTCCAGGCGCGTCTGCGGCCGGCCCTGGGCATCGTGCTCGCGCGCCAGAACGCGCCAGCGCGTAAGGCTGGGCTTGCCCTCGGGCGTGATCTTCTGCCGGGGCCTTTGGCGCCAGTCGGTCAGCAGAGGCTGCGCGATCTCGCCGATGTCGTGCGCCGGATGACCCGCCACGATGGCAATGTAGCGCTTGCGTACGCCGCGCGAGGCGAAGGCCATGCTCAGCGCGCGCTGCATGGCCGCGCCGCGCGCCATGAGCAGCAGGCCCGAGGTGGCCATGTCAAGCCGGTGCACGATCAGGGCATCGGGCCACCGGGACTGCGCGCGGGCGCTGGCACAGTCCTGCTTGTCGGCGCCACGGCCGGGGACCGAGAGCAGGCCAGCGGGCTTGTCCAGCAAGAGCAGGGCAGCGTCTGCGTGCAGGCAGACCAGGTCAGCGCTTGGTGTCACCCTGGATCAGGCGCTGCACGGTATCGCACAGCTCGGAGACATCGTTGGGCTTGTGGATCAGGGCCAGGGCGCCAGCGGCCGTGGCGCTGGCCTCGATCTCGGGCGTGATGTAGCCCGAAGCCAGGGCCATGGGTAGCCGAGGCCGGATGAGCCGCGCCTGCTTGAGCAGATCCACACCGCTGTATCCGGGCATGTTGTAGTCGGTGACAAGCAGGTCGAAGTCCTGGGGCTGCTCGCGCAGCGCGTCAAGAGCAGACTGTGGTTCGGTATAGACGCTGACCTTGAAGCCGCGTCGGCCCAGCACGCGCTCCACAAGGAACGCCAGCGCGCGGTCGTCGTCGACATACATGACGTGGCGGCCGAAACCCATGACGGTCTGCAGGCGCACCGGCTCGGTCGGTGCGGGTCGTACCTCGTCGCCAGCGACTGGGAAGTAAAGGGTGAACTCGCTGCCTCGCCCGGGCTCGCTGCTCACATCCACGGCGCCCAGGTGGGTGCGCATGACCCCGTGGACCACCGCCAGACCCAGCCCCGTGCCCTGGCCGACCGGTTTGGTGGTGTAAAAAGGCTCGAAGATGCGCTCCAGCGTGGGCGCGTCCATGCCCATGCCGTTGTCCCGCACGGCCAGCGCGACGTACCGTCCCTCACTCAGGCCCAGGCGCTGGCATTGCAGCAGGTCGGGCACCCCGCTATCCAGGCTGATGTGGATCGAGCCCCGGGTGTCGCCGATGGCATGGACGGCGTTGGTGCACAGGTTGATGAGCGCCTGTTCGACCTGGGTGGGATCGGCCAGCACGGGCGGGGTGTCGTGCAGGCGCACCTGCAGGTCGACCGCAGGCGGCAGGGTGACCTTGAGCAGGCGCACCGATTCATGCACCACCTCTTCAAGCCGTGTGCTTTGGCGTTTGGGTGGCTCGTTGCGGCTGAACGTCAGGATCTGGCGCACCAGGTCGCGTCCGCGCCGGCCGGCTTTCTCGATCTCCGCCAAGCTCACCTGCACGGGCGAGTCCGGCTCCGCGTCCTGGCGCGCTAGCGTGACGTTGCCCAGGATGGCGCCCAGCATGTTGTTGAAGTCGTGCGCGATGCCACCGGCCATGGTGCCGATGGCCTGCATCTTGTGGGCCTCGCGCAACTGGGCCTCCAGCACGTTACGCTGCGCTTCCATCTGGCGCCTTGCCGTGAGATCGCGGGCGAAGACGGTGGTGATGTCGCCGTCGCCCTCGGGCTGGCGCTCGCGGGAGACGCTGACCTCCAGTGCCAGCGGCCGGGCATCGGCAGTAACGCCTTTGACCTCACCCAGCGTCGCCTGGCTAGAGACCAGGGTGGCGGCGATGGGATCGATGGCCTCCGGGAGAAAGCGCCCCAGCGAGGCGCCCAGGGCCTGCTCGGGCGGGCACCGGAAGAGCGCCGCAGCCGCCGGGTTGAAGACGGTGATGCGCTGTTCGTTGTCGACGCAGATGATCGCGTCCAGCGAGGAGTTGATGATGGCTGCGAGCCGGTTCTCGGACAGGCGCAGCTCTTCGTTGCGCTTTTGCAGGGCCAGCGCGCTTTCCTGAAGGGCGCGGCGTCGCTCCTGAAGCGCACGGCGTTCGGTCAGCAGCGGCCCCTGGTCAACCACGGCGCAGACAAAGTGCGTGAGGTCACGATCGTGCGAGTACTGGATGCGGGCGATGTGCAGGTCGCCGGTGAAGCGGGCTTCCTGGCCGCTGGAGAAGACGACCTCACTGGTTTCGCTTTGGCCCTTGAGCTTGGCTTCGTCGAGCGAATGCTGCACGCGCTTGACGTGGTCCGGGGTGACCAGCGGCAGCAGAAAATTGAGCGGCGGATCGGATTCCTTGGGGCGGAACAGGTGCAGTGCCATGGCGTTGCTCTGCTCGACCATACCGAATTCGTCAACCACCATGAGCGCCAGCGGCACATTGGAAAACAGTGACTCGAAGCGCTCGGACGCCCCCTCGGCCGCGACGCGGCTGAACTCGAGCGCGGTGTTTTGCTCCTCCAGTTCAGCCTGGTAGGCGCGCAGATCCTCGATCAGTTTGGAGAGGGCCCGGCGGGTCATGGTGGAGGGCTGGCAGCAGCGCCTGGGCTCAGGCGTTCTTGTTCGTGAACCAGAAGTTGATGATGGGCGCGGTGGGGTCGTCAAACGAGGCGCCCAGCGCCATCTCGCCCTTGTCGAGCAGCACGCATTCCTGGCGGCGCAGGGCCACCACGGCGCTGGAGCCAGCAAAGCGCACCCAGGTGCCGTAGCTGCTGATGTCGGTCAGGATGAACAGATCGCTGCGGCGATCCAGCCGGGTGTGCAGGCGTGAGACGCGCGGGTCGAGCACCGCCAACTGGGCATCGTTGCCGCGCCCCAGGAAGACCGGCATGTCCATGGCATCGAACAGCACATTGTGTTCACGCCACGTCAGCCTGATCGTGCTCGGCAGGCGGCTGCTGGGGGCGCCCAGCGTGTCCAGGCCGGCCTGCATGGTCATGATCTCGGAAGTGGTCTCGCGTTGCCAGTCAATGCGGTAGACCGTGATGGGTTCGCTCTTACCGCGGATGTCCATGGCGCCAAGGTTGCGATAGCTGACCTCGCTGGCGTCCCACAGCGCGCCGATCACGCTTTCGGAAGCGAAAATCTGCTCGGCGCCCGACAGATCGCTGAGGCGTGAGGCCATGTTCACTGCGTCGCCAAAGCAGTCACCGTCCTGTTCCACGACTTCGCCGCGCGCGAGGCCGACCTTGATCTGCATTTTGGACGCCCTGGGGTCGTTGCTGGCGCGCTCTCGCTGCAGTCGCTGCATCTCCACCATGGCGAGCACCGCGGCCTGGTTGTCGGCGAAGGAGGAGAGCACCCCGTCACCCAGGTACTTGATCACGCGTGCGCCGCGGGTCTGGACGAGCCTGCCAATCCAGTGCGTGGTGCGGGTGATCACTTCTGCGGCCCTGGCATTGCCCAGCGCTTCGAACAGGCCGGTGCTTCCGGTCAGGTCGGCGAAGACAATAGTGAGGGCGGCCATTCGCGGGACTTTGTTTTGAACGACGAAAAAGTATTGATCGACCGATGCCAGACGAGCCGGCCTCTGGCAGGGACGAACCGAGTATAGACGCGACGGCCGGCGCTCGGGGGGCGGCTGCAGGTCCTGCCGCACCCATTGCAAGGTCAGTTGCAGCAGGCGTGCGTCGCTGCTGGCGCGGTGGCGCTGGCAACCGCTCTCGCGAGCGACCTGCTGTTTCACCTCTTGCCAGCGCTCGGCCCTTTGCTCGCCTAGCATGGCGCGCAGGTTCCCCAGCCGCAAGCGCGGTTCCTGGTCCACCGCGTCGAAAAGCAGGGACAGCCAGGTGTAGTCGTGGTTCCAGCCTTCGGTATAGACGGTGAAGCCGCACAGCTGTTCATTGAGCAGCGTGGCAACCTCGCGAGCGGGCCGGTCGCGACTGAGCAGGGCCGGGCACGGGAGCTGGTGCAGGCACGCTGCGGCATCAACCCAGTGCGTCCAGTCGGGTTCGGGCCGGATGAAGGTGCAGAAGACACGGCCGTCGGGCAGGGCGTAGCCGACCTCAATGGGGTAGCTGTGGCGGCCAAAGCCGTACGCCTCTAGATCGAGCACAACGGGCGGTGCCGCTGGGTCCGGTCTCATCGCCTTCAGTATCGGCAGGGTCATGGGACTGCGCAATCCCGGGAAGTCCCCCGTGACATCTGATACTTGTCGGGATTGCCTCGCTGGGCGGGTTGTGAGATGCTTGATTGCTCTGCCGGGTCTCGGCATGAACACACAGGCGACACGACAAGATGAGTATCGATCCGGCCATCGTCCAAAACATTGCCGAGAAAGTGCGCGCAGAGGTGCTGCCCGTGCGTACCGCGCCTGCGCTGAAGCTGGACCCTGCCATCATCCAGAAGATCGCGCAGAAGGTGCCCATCTTTGCGGGCATGAGCCAGGAATGCCTGCTGGCCACCCTTGCCACGGGCGAGCACTTCACCATCCAGCCCGGCGAGGCGGTGTTTCGCGAGGGCGATCTCGGCAATTCCTTCTACGTGCTCATCGCCGGGGACGTGGTGGTTGAGAAGCTGCGCGGCGGCAAATTCGTGGAGCTGGTGCGCCTGGGCCCGGGCGAATGCTTTGGCGAGATGGCGCTGGTGGGCAACGACCTGCGCTCCGCCACGGTGCGGGCGACGTCGTCGCTGGTGGCCATGCGCTTTTACCGTGAGCTCATCGACGCCCATCCCGAAGGGGCCTCCGCGATCTACCGCAACATCGCGCGCATCCTCGCGGCCCGCCTCGGAGAGTCCAGCCTGATGCTGGCCGACCTCAAAACCCGCGAGTCCGAGCGCCCCTGAGCAATCCTTCTTCAGCGCCAGCCGCCCTGCTTCGCCACGGGTCCAGCAGGGCGGTGATCGCCTGCAGTTGTGGAACCCGTACGATGCCTTCGGGCAGGCGCTTGTGCAGCGCCGTGTGCTGGCCGCTCACCCATATCTGGACCGATGCCGGCAGCCGGCGCCGCAGGTCTTCGAGGTCGCGCAGCAGCTCTGGCGTGGGCAGCGCGGGGCTGAGGCTCAGACCCACAATCCCGGCGCGGTTGGCCTGCGTGGCCAGCGCGATCTCGCTGACCGGCGTCTGTGCGCCCAGCGAAGCGCATTCGCAGCCCTCCAGCACCAGCATGGCTTCGGCCATGAGTAGGCCCAGCAGATGCGTTTCCTGCGGCAGGCTGGCCAGCAGCACACGCGGCATGCCTGGCATGGGCATGGCCGTGCCCAGCGCGCCGCGCAGCACGGCAGTAACGCACTTGGTGTAGGTGTGCTCGTGAAAGGTCCGGATCTCGCCGCGTATCCAGGCCTCGCCCAGCTGCTCGTTCATCGGCGCCAACATCTCCGTGAGGAATCGCGCCAGGCCCAGACGTATCACTGCCTGGTTGAGCGTACGGCGCAACTCCAGAGCCTCGTGCCGCTGCAGCAGCTGCAGGATGGCTTGCTGTTCCGGCCCGGGCGGCTTGCCGCCAGATGCTGGCGCCTTCTGCTGCGCCAGCTTTTTCAGATCACCCATGGGCAGAGGTACCAGCCGGCCCGGGCGCAGGCCGGAGCCGAGCAGCCGGGCAATGAGCCTCAGGCGCTCCACCTGGTCGCGCGGATAAAGGCGTTCGTCCGAGGTGTCGCGCATGGGCTGCGGAAAGCCGTAACGCCTTTCCCACACCCTCAGCGTGTCCTTGGACAGGCCGGTGTCGCGCTCAACGGCCGAGATCGGGAGCCCATAGGCCTGCGCAAGGGGTGCGCCCGCTTGGGGGGAGTCTCCGGATGGAGGAGATTCATCTTGCATGATTCATGTTTTGTCTATGACAAAAATGACTTTTTTGCGACTCTAAACCGTTTAATCAATTTTTTATCATGTTTTGTCTATTTCAAAAAAATGATACCAAACGGTTCACAAAATAGACTGCATAGTATAAATTACGGTTTTCAACTTACCGTAAGGACGTTTGCATGAAGGTCGCCATCGTTGGCTCAGGGATCTCCGGCCTGGCCGTGGCCCACGCACTGCGCGGGCAGGCCGAGCTGACGCTGTACGAGGCCGGCGATTACTTCGGGGGCCATACCCACACGGTGGATGTGACCCTGCCCACCGCCTCGGGTCCGACGACCTGGGGCGTGGACACGGGCTTTTTGGTGTTCAACGAGCGCACGTACCCCAGGCTGATCGCGCTGCTGGACGAGCTTGGCATCCCCACGGCCAAGACGGACATGTCTTTCTCGGTTCAGTCGGGCAGCGCAAGCGGCCGGCGCATCGAGTGGAACGGAGCCGATCTCAATACTGTCTTTGCCCAGCGGGCCAATCTCGTCAACTGGCGCTTCCTGCGCATGCTTCGCGATGTGCTGCGCTTCAACCGCCTGGCCACGGCGCTGGCAGAGTCCGGTGCCGATGCCCAGATGAACCAGCGCCTGGGCGACTGGCTGCAGGAGCAACGTTTCAGCGTCGAGTTTCGTGACTGGTACTTCCTGCCCATGTTGGCCTGCATCTGGAGCTGCCCCACAGCCCAGATGCTGGCGTTTCCCGTGGCCACCATGATCCGTTTCTGCCACAACCACGGTCTCATCCAGGTCAACGGCCGGCCGCAGTGGTGGACGGTGGCCGGTGGCGCGCGCCAGTACGTCCAGAAGATCGTCGGGGGCATCCCTGACAAGCGCCTGGCCACGCCGGTGCGCGCCATCGAGCGCGATGCGCGGGGCGTCACGGTGCGCAGTGATGCGGGCAGCAAGCGCTACGACCACGTCGTGCTGGCGACGCACTCCGACCAGGCGCTCTCTCTGCTGCGCCAGCCCTCGGACGAGGAGGCGCGCGTGCTGGGCGCCATCCGCTACCAGTCCAACCGCGCCGTGCTGCACACGGATGCCAGCGTGCTGCCCGAGCGCCGTCTGGCCTGGGCTGCGTGGAACTATGAGCGCGCGGCCCGAACGGACCAGGAAGACAGCGGCGTGTGCCTGCACTATCTGCTCAACAAGCTCCAGCCGCTGCCCTTCGAGCAGCCGGTCGTGGTGACGCTCAATCCCCTGCGCGAGATCGATCCGCAGTTCGTCCTCGGTGACTACGAATACTCCCATCCGGTCTTCGATCTCGGCGCGGTGGCGGCCCAGAGGTCGCTGCCTGGTATCCAGGGCGTGCACCGCACTTGGTTCTGTGGCGCCTGGGCTGGCTATGGTTTCCATGAGGATGGCCTGAAGGCCGGCCTGGCGGTGGCCACCCAGATGCAGAGCCTGCTGGCCTACCGGGAGGCTGCATGAGAGAGGCGGTGCCACTGATTGGCACGGGCCAGGTGCGGCACACGCGGCTGCGCCCGGTGCGGCACGCTTTTTCCTATCCCACCTTTTTTCTCATGCTGCCCTTGCGTGCCATGCGCCGCAAGGGCAGCGGCGTGCTGGCGCACAACCGGCGCGGCTGGCTGAGCTTCTTTGATGCCGACCATGGCGACGGTCGCGGCCCGCAGCAGGGCGGCGCACTCGCTTGGATGGAGGCGCTGCTTGCCCAGCACGGTATCACCGACGCCGATGGCGAGATCTGGCTGCACACCTATCCGCGCGTGCTGGGCTACACCTTCAAGCCGGTGAGCTTCTGGTACTGTGAGCGCGCCGACGGCACCTTGCGCGCCATCGTCGCCGAGGTCAACAACACCTTCGGCGAGCGCCATTGCTATCTACTGGACCGTCCGCGCTACGGCGAGGACCTGCGCGCCGACAAGGTCTTCCATGTCTCGCCCTTTTGCCGCGTCGAGGGGGAGTACGTCTTTCGTTTCATGCGCATCGAGCGTCAGGGCGTGCCCCGCACCGTGGTGCGCGTGGACCTGCACGATGCGGGCGGCGCGTTGCTGCAGACCAGCGTCAGCGGCGACCTGCAGGCCCTGGCCCCCGACAGCGCGCGGCGCGCCTTGCTGGGCCAGCCGCTCATGACGCTGGCCCTGATCTCCCGCATCCACTGGCAGGCTGTGCAGCTATGGCTCAAGCGCGTTCCCTTTTTCCGCAAGCCGGCGCCCCCGGCCGATTTCGTCACCCGTTCCTATCCCGTCCGTTCCGAGGCTGAATCGACATGAATTCCACCACCGCCCCCGGCCTGTCCCTGCCCCGCAGTGCCCCCGTACGTGCGCGTACCGTGCTGCGCCTGCTTGAACGCCTGCGCCATGGAACCCTGAACCTGCAGCTGCCCGATGGCACCCAGCTGCGCTTCGGGCAGGGTGAGGAGCCGGTCGCGATCCTTGACGTGCATGACTGGTCGGTGTTCGACGCTGCCCTCAAATCAGGCGACATCGGCTTTGCCGAGGCTTATCGTGATGCGCTCTGGAGCAGCCCCGACATCGCCGCCGTGCTTCGCGTCTTTCTGCGTAACCGCGAGGCGCTGGAGAACATCGTCTACGGTAACTGGCTCGGTGGCCTCCTGTACCGCTTGCGACATCTTTTCAACCGCAACACCAAGTCCAACAGCCGCAAGAACATCCACGCGCACTACGACCTGGGCAACGCCTTCTACCGCCTGTGGCTGGACGAGACCATGAACTACTCCTCGGCCTGGTTCGAGGGGAAGCTCGACGGAGACATCGTCACGGCCCAGAAGGCCAAGGTACGGCGCGCCTTGCGCATGGCTGGCGCGAGCCCCGGCGACCGCGTGCTGGAGATCGGCTGCGGCTGGGGGGCCCTGGCTGAGACGGCCGTCACCGAGTTCGGAGCAACGCTTACCGGTGTCACCCTCAGCACCGAGCAGCTGGCCTGGGGTCGCGAGCGATTGGCCAGCCTCGGCCCTCAGGCGCTGGCCCGGACCGACCTCAGGCTGCAGGACTACCGCGAGATCAACGATGGCCCTTACGATGCCGTGTGCTCGATCGAGATGTTCGAGGCCGTGGGCCGCGAGTACTGGCCCACTTACTTCCAGAGCGTGGCGCGGTTGCTCAAGACCGGCCGGCGAGCTTGCATCCAGAGCATTGTCATCGACGACCGGCTCTTCGAGCGTTACATCCGTTCGACCGACTTTATCCAGCAGTACATCTTTCCCGGCGGTTGCCTGCCGTGCCCGGCCGAGTTCCGACGCCAGGCGGAGGCCGCAGGCCTGCAGGTGGTCGACGAATTCCGCTTCGGCGCGGACTACGCCGAGACCCTGCGCCGCTGGCGCCAACAGTTCCTCGCCGAACGCACCCGCGTCCTGAAACTTGGATTTGACGAAAGGTTCATACGTCTATGGGAGTTCTATCTTGCCTATTGCGAAGCGGCATTCGACGAAGCCAGCATCGACGTCGTGCAGTACACGCTGCAAAAGTAGTCGCTTCCCTGCTGCTTGCAGCAGGATGGTTCGCGACGCCTCGCGCCGAGACGGCCCCGTCCGCCGCCCTGGCGACACGTGCCGCCAGCGGCGGGGCATCTGCCCCCCTGGCACAGCTGCGCGCTGCGGGCAGTGGCACCTACCGCTACTGGGGCTTCGACGTCTATCAGGCCAGCCTGTGGGTCGAACCTGGCTTCGAGTCGGCCCTGCTGGCACGTCAGCGCTATGCGCTTGAGCTTCAGTACCTGCGCGCGTTCAAGGGCCGCGACATCGCGCAGCGCTCGCTCGACGAGATGCGTCGCCTCGACGCCATCCCGGACGCGCAGGCCCGCAACTGGCTGGAGGCCATGCAGGCCGCCTTTCCGGACGTGGCCGCCGGCGACCGCCTGCTGGGCGTGCACCTGCCCGGCCGGGGCGCGCAGTTTTTCCACAACGGGCGTCTGACGGCCGAGATCGCTGACGCCGGCTTCGCCCGCCTGTTCTTCGGCATCTGGCTGTCGGAGCAGACCTCCGCACCGCGCTTGCGTGCGGCGCTCTTCGGCCCCCTGTTGGCCAGCAGCCGCTGAAGGCGCGACGCGGCATGAGCGCAAATCCCTCCCCTTTGAGCGCGGCGCAGGTCGCGCGCTACGGCCTCATGGGCCTGCCCCTGGCCTTTGTCGCCCTGCCGCTGTATGTGCTGCTGCCCAATCACTACGCGCGGACCTTTGGCGTGCCGCTGGCCACGCTGGGCGCGCTGTTGCTGGCCACGCGCCTGCTCGACGCGCTGATCGATCCCCTGCTCGGACGCTGGAGCGACCGCCTCATGCGCCGCTCCGGCAATGCCCTGCTGGTCTGGGCCGGCATCGCTTGCGCGCTGATGGCAGGGGGGTTCGCTTTGCTGTTCTTCCCTCCGCTGACCACGGGCACGGAGCTGCTGGTGCTGACAGCGATCCTGCTGGTGCTGACCTATGCCTGTTTCAGTGCGGTGACCCTGGCCCACCAGAGCTGGGGTGCGCTGCTGGGCGCCGAAGCGCCTGTGCAGAGCCGCATCGTGGCCTGGCGTGAGGGCCTGGGGCTGGTGGGGGTGTTGCTGGCTTCCGTGGTGCCCGTCGCGCTGGGCCTCTCTTACATGGTGGCGCTGTTCGCGCTGGCGCTGGGCCTGGGCTGGCTGGCCTGGCGCAGCGGCCCGCGCCCGGCCGCAGCAGCCGTGGGTTCAGAGCCATGGCAGGCGCCCGACCTCTGGCTGCCCTGGCGCCGGCCCGCCATGCGCCGGCTGCTGGCGGTGTTCGTCCTGAACGGCATTGCCAGCGCTGTGCCGGCCACGCTGGTGCTCTTCTTTGTGCAGGACCGCCTGCAGGCCTCGTCGGCCTTGGAGCCGCTGTTCCTGGGCAGCTACTTCCTTGCGGCTGCGCTGTCCATGCCTTTGTGGCTGCGTGCCGTCGGTCGATGGGGGCTGGCCCGCAGCTGGATCGGCGGCATGGGCCTGGCGGTTGCGGTCTTCGTCTGGGCGGCCACTCTGGGTGCCGGTGACGCGTTGCCCTTCATCGCTATCTGCGTGCTTTCGGGCGCCGCGCTCGGCGCCGACCTGGTCATGCCCGGCGCCATGCTCGCGGGGGTGATGGCGCGCGTTGGCGACCTCGGTCGCGTGCAGGGTGGCTATTACGGCTGGTGGGCCTTTGCGACCAAGCTCAACCTGGCGCTCGCGGCCGGTCTGGCTCTGCCCCTGCTCGCATTGTTTGGCTATGTGCCAGGCGCGCGGGAATCGCAGGCCCTGCAGGCGCTGACCGTGGCCTATTGCCTGTTGCCCTGTGTCCTCAAACTTGCTGCCGCAGGGCTGCTTTACCACTTCTTTGTCCGGAAAGGTTCATCATGAAACGACGTCTCCTGCTCACGGGCGCTGCCGCCCTCGGTGCTGGCAGCCTGGCCGGCTGCGCCTCGCCGAACATCACCGATTTCGCTGGCGAGAAGCCGGTGCTGGACCTGCGACGCTACTTCAGTGGCAGGGTCGACGCGTGGGGCGTCTTCACCAACCGCGCAGGCAAGGTCGTCAAGCGCTTCACGGTGGTCATGAACTGCAGCTGGAGCGGCGAGACCGGGCGCGAGGTGGGCGTACTGGACGAGGATTTCATTTACTCCGACGGCACCAAGCAGAAGCGCATCTGGACGCTCAAGCGCGAGCCGGGCGAAGGTGGCCAGGGCCGCTACACGGGCACGGCGGGCGATGTGGTTGGGGTGGCACGCGGCGAGGAACGCGGTAACGCCTTCTACTGGAGCTACGACCTTGACCTACCGGTTGATGGGCGCAACATCGTCGTGCATTTCGAAGATTGGATGTACCAGATGGACGACCGCGTCATGCTCAACCGCGCCACCATGAGCAAGTGGGGTGTGACGCTGGGTGAGGTCACGCTGTCCTTCACCCGGCGCGCCGGCTGAGCCCGCCATGCCGCTCAATCCTCCAATGCGCGACTGGACCGGCAAGAACGTCTGGCTGGTGGGCGCCTCCACGGGCATCGGCCAGGCCTGCGCCGATCAGTTGCATGAACTGGGCGCCAACGTCTTCGTGTCGGCGCGCAAGGCGGACTTGCTCCAGGCCTGGGTCGCGTGTCACCCGGGCGTGGACACCCGGGGTCGCCCGCGTGCGGTGGCGCTGCCGCTGGACGTGACGGACCGGCGCGCACTGCAGTTGGCCGCCGAATCTATCATCGCCCGCGGCCCGCTGGACCTCGTGGTCTACTGCGCCGGTTATTACCTGCCGGTCGACGCTCGCCACTACAGCCTGGAGGAAATGCTGCGGCACCAGGAGGTCAACTACGTGGGGGCGCTCTACTTGGTCGAGGCCGTGCTGCCCGCCTTGCGGCAGCAGGCGGCGCGTGGCGAGCCTGCACACCTGAGTCTGGTGAGCAGCGTGGCGGGCTACCGCGGCCTGCCCCGCAGCCTGGCGTATGGCCCGACCAAGGCCGCCCTGATCAACCTGGCCGAAGCCCTGTACCTTGACCTGCGACCCTCGGGCGTGGGTGTGAGCGTAGTCAATCCGGGCTTTGTGGAAACGCCGCTGACCGCGCAGAACAAATTCCACATGCCGGCGCTCATCACGCCCGAGGTCGCAGCGCGCGAGATGATTGCCGGCTGGGCGCGCGGGGCCTTCGAGCTGCATTTCCCGCGGCGCTTCACGCACTGGCTCAAGTTCATGCGCCTGTTGCCTTACCGCGTTTACTTTCCCCTGGTCCGCAAGTTCACCGCAGCCTGAGAATCCATGAGCCACGCCGTCGAGCCCATCGTCGTCTTCTTTGAGTCCCTCACGCCGCAGAGCGTGGAGCGTTTCGCACAGTTCTACACCGAGGACGCCTATTTCAAGGATCCCTTCAACGAGGTGCGTGGCATTCCTGCCATCCAGAGAATTTTCCGCCACATGTTCACGGCGCTGCATGAGCCTCGCTTCGTCATCACGGGCCGCGTGGTCGAGGGCGAGCAGGTCTTCCTGAGCTGGGATTTCCATTTCCGCATGCGTAACTTCAAGAGCGAGCAGACCCAGACCATCCGTGGTGCGACGCATCTGCGGCTCGCGCACGACGGCCGCATCCGCTCACACCGCGACTACTGGGATGCCGCCGAGGAACTCTACGAGAAGCTGCCCGTGGTGGGCACGCTGCTGCGCTGGCTCAAGCGACGCGCCAATTCGTGACTCAGCGGAACAGAGCCTCGAAGCCGTCCTCCGGCAGGAAGCGGCGATCCTGGTATCGCAGGCGCGTGGGGCCGGGTAGCGCACGCTCGCGCACGCTGTGGCGGGGATCGCCGGGGTAGCACAACACACGCACGCCATCCGCATCGTCAAACGGCTCGGGCTGTACCAGAGCAGGGGCCTTGCCGCGTGCCTCGGCCATGACGCCCGCCACGTCGGCGTGGCGTGCCAGATGCGCCAGGCTCATGATCTGTGGCGGCGCGAGGTCGATGCGGCCCTCACGGTATCGCTGCAGCGCGGCGCGCGGTGCCAGCCACGTGCTGGCGCTCGCCTCGTAGTCGTCGTGGCGCGCCGTTTGCAGCGCGGGCACGGCGGCGACGAAGAAGCGCGTGTCAAAGCGCTTGCTGCTGACCGAGGCCATGCGGGGCGTGACCCAGCGCGACCAGGGCAAGACGCTGCCGGTGTCCAGCCGCAGCCCCAGCCGGGTGAGGACCTCGGCAAAGCCGTGGCCCGCGCGCAGCATGGCAGCGGCCTGCGCCACCTGCTGAACACTCGCGCCGTGGGCGAACAGCACCCCGGATTCCTCAAAAGCCTCTCGTAGCGCGGCCACGTAGCAGCTTGCTGCGAACTCTGCCGTCGCACCCGTCTCGCCGAGCGCGGCCTGCAGCACGGCAGCAGGCCGGTCGAGGTGCGAGGTCAACGCGGCATCAGCCGCATCGATCTTGCCGCCGGGAAAGACATAGGCGCCGGCCAGTACGTCCGAGCCACTGGCGCGCTTGAGCAGGAAGACCTCCAGCCCGCCGGGCGTATCACGCAGCATGGCCACAGTGGCCGCGTCGCGCGGCGGCGTGTCGATGACGTTGCGGTTCAGTTCCATGCGGTCGTGTGCGGGAAGTGTGTGTGATTATCGCGGCAGTAAGATGCGGCGCCATCGGTGCCAGCCGGGCGCCTGCAACCCAGGAGACAGGACATGATCGACTTCAAGGGCCGCGTGGCCATCGTTACGGGCGCGGGCGGCGGCCTGGGCCGACAGCACGCGCTGGCGCTGGCGCGCCGCGGCGCCAGGGTGGTGGTTAACGACCTGGGCGGTGCACGCGACGGCTCGGGTGGATCTGCCACGGCCGCGCAGGCCGTGGTGGACGAGATACGTGCGGCAGGCGGCGAGGCCATGGCCGATGCGGCGTCCGTCACCGATTTCGGCGCGGTGCAGACCATGGTCCAGCAGGCCGTGGACGCCTGGGGGCGGGTGGACATCCTCGTCAACAACGCCGGCATCCTGCGCGACAAGACCTTTGCCAAAATGGACGTCGCCGACTTCCGCCTGGTGCTGGACGTGCATCTCATGGGCGCGGTGCACTGCTGCAAGGCCGTGTGGCCGCATATGACGGCGCAGAAGTACGGACGCATCGTGATGACCACGTCCTCCAGCGGCCTCTACGGCAACTTCGGCCAGAGCAACTACGGCGCAGCCAAGCTCGCACTCGTGGGCCTGATGCAGACCCTTGCAATTGAAGGCGCGAAGCACGACATCCGCGTCAACTGCCTGGCACCTACGGCAGCCACGCGCATGACCGAAGACCTGATGCCAGCCGAGGTGCTGCGCGCCCTGCGGCCCGAAGCCGTGGTGCCCGCGATGCTGGTGCTGGCCAGCGAAGCCGCGCCCACACGCACCACGCTGTGTGCTGGTGCCGGCAGTGTGGAGGCCGCGCACATCACGATGACCCAGGGTGCGTGGATCGGCCTCGATGACAGCGCCGACGTGCGCCTGCAGCAGCATCTGGCCGAAGTGCTGGACCGCACGCAGGAGATGGTGCCGGGCAGCGGCAGCGCGCAGGCGACACACGAGGTCGGCCGGGCCCTGACGATGCTCAAGGGCTGAGACCGCACGCCGCCATCACGACCCCCGCGACGCAGGCCATGACTGCGGCCACATGCGACAGCACCATCCACCAGGACAGTGTCGCAAAGCGGCCCTATTCGTCTTGTGCCGCAGCAGGCGCTGGGCGAGCAGCGCTACAGGCCGGCCGCCGGGCAGGCCCAGCAGATGGCGCGTGCGCTCAGCTGCGGGGCGCCCGTGCCCAGCGCTGCACGCTTGTCGAGCGCGTGGACAACGTGGGTCACGATGCTCATGCATGCGCAGCTTACACCGGAGATCAGGATTCGCGCCCTCATGGTTCACCGGCGAGGCGCCGTTCCGCGTCCTTGCGCCAGGATGCCGCGGCGGCGTAGTAACCCTCCTAGCTACGGCCGTTGCAGCTGCGCCAACAGCAGGTGGTCGGTACGGGGGTGGCGCACGCAGGCTGATGCCGACAAGGCGCGCCCCTTGCTGCATCGCGGCAAACATGGCCAAGGAATCGGCCAGCGGGCCGGGCGCCTGTGTGCGGAAGCTCAAGGCCATGGCGGCAGGGCAACGGAGGCAGGCCAGCAGGATTCAGGCGCCCATGGTACCTTTCGGGTCCCGCACACGAGATGACCGACCCCGGGATCCCCGCATGAGCCAGCCCTCTCCACCATCCGCCCTGAGCCCTGAGCGCCTGCTCGGCATCCGACGCGGCATCGAAAAGGAGAGCCTGCGCGCGCTGCCCGACGGCGTGCTCGCGCTCACCCCGCATCCTGCTGCGTTGGGATCGGCCCTCACGCACCCACACATCACCACGGACTACTCCGAGTCGCAGCTCGAGCTCATCACAGGCGTGCACGCCGGGGTTCAGGACTGCCTTGACGAGCTCACCGAGGTCCATCAGTACACACATCGCACGCTGCGCGAGGCGGGCGATGAAATGCTCTGGGTCTCCAGCATGCCCTGCGGCTTGCCGACCGACGAGACCATTCCGCTGGGGCGTTATGGCTCGTCCAATATCGGGCGTGCCAAGAGCGTCTACCGCATGGGCCTGGGGCATCGCTATGGCCGGCGCATGCAGACCATCTCGGGCATCCACTACAACTGGTCGCTGCCCGGTCTGGACAACCAGGGCTACTTTGCACTCATCCGCAACTTCCGCCGACACGCCTTCCTGCTGCTCTACCTCTTCGGTGCTTCGCCTGCGGTGTGCGGCAGCTTTGTCGAGGGGCGAGACCACGCGCTGCAGCTCCTCGACGGCAAGACGCTGTACATGCCTCACGGCACTTCTCTGCGCATGGGGCGACTCGGCTACCAGAGCGAGGCGCAGGCCTCGCTGGCGGTCAGCTACAACAGCCTGGAGGGCTACGCCGCTTCGCTGCACGATGCGCTGACGCGACCCTGGCCTGCTTACGAGGCGCTGGGTGTGCTCAATCCCGGTGGCGACTACATCCAGCTCGCCACCAGCCTGCTGCAGATCGAGAATGAGTTCTACGGCACGATCCGCCCCAAGCGCACCATTTTCCAGGGCGAGCGCCCGCTACACGCGCTGCGCGAGCGCGGTGTGGAGTACGTGGAGGTACGCCTCATGGACCTCGATCCTTTCGAGCCCGTGGGCATCAACGCGCAGACCATGCGTTTTCTCGACGTGTTCCTGCTGCATTGTTTGCAGACGGCCAGCCCGCCAGACACGCCGCAGGAGATTGCCGAACTCGCCCGCAACCAGCACCTGACGGCTGCGCGCGGGCGCGAGCCCGGCCTGCAGCTGCTGCGGAGCGGCCACGCCGTCACACTGGTGGACTGGGGGCTTGAGATCCTTGCGGCGTGCGAGCCCATCGCCCGGGCCCTCGACGCGACGCACGGCGGCTCTGACTACAGCGCGGCCGTGGCCTCGGCACGCCACGCACTCGCAGCGCCACAGGGCCTGCCATCGGCACGGGTGCTGGCGGCCATGGCGGCGGAGCATGACAACTCCTTCCTGCGCTTTGTGCGTGCACGCTCCATCCTGGCGCGGCAGCAGCTACTGGCGCGCAGCTGGACGCCGCAGCAGCAGGTGAAGTACGAGCGCATGGCGCGGGAATCGGTGCAGGCTCAGCACGCGATCGAGGCCGCTGACAGCCTGCCGTTCGAAATCTTCCGCCAGCAGTACGTCTCAGCGGCTCGGCTGACCCCGCGCAAGCCGGCGAAGGCCGTAGCGGCCTAGCAGCGCAAGACCCAGAACCAGCGCAAACCAGCCCGCCACGCGGCCGCCGGCCAGCAGCTCCTGCACGGAAGGAGAGCGGGCAAAGTGCGCGCCCAGCAGGATGCCGACGCCGATAAGCGTGATCACCAGCGCCTTGAGCAGCAGCTCCTGGTCGGCTTTCGAGTCGGGGGCGTTGGGGCGTTCAGACATGGCGCCATGATACGGCCCGATGGGTCCGATCGGGCTGCCGGACCGAGCGATATCAAGCGCCGCGAGTCTGGAGGACGGCTTGCGCCTTGCCGCGCGTGGTGCCCCGCGTTTCTGGCGCGGGGTTTGCGCCGGTGCCCTGAAGAGCAGGGGCGTTCACCCCGCCACTGCATGGCTGTGGCGGGAGATTGCTCTTGAACTTCAACTTTCAGGAATGACACATGACCGTCGGCCTTGACGTCACCACCTAGCTGCACAAGGAGTCGCGCATGGGCGCGATGGGCCTGCTCGATACCGATCGAGAGATTCGCCGCATCGACCGTTCCAACTTCGAAGCCTGCAAGATCGGCGCCGCCTTCGCCATGTCCGAGCGTTTCTTCTCGCCGCCTGAAGCGATCAAGTCGCAGCACCCTCCGGGCAAGGCGCTGAACGCAGGCTGGGAGAGCTGAGCCCAGGTGCGGCCCTGGGCGGACACGCCCGATCAGAACGAGAACTGCCAGATCACGCGCCCGCACCTAGCTGGCCTATGGCTGGCCGAGGACGCGCTGCCCGGTTTCTAGGCGACCATGCTGCACTTCGAGCCCAAGAGCTCTAGCGTGGCGATGCAGGCGCTTTCATGTTTTGCCTACAAGCTCCGCTTTGACGACGCCTTCTTCGCGCAGGCCAACAGTAACGCGGTGATTGAGGGCCCGGCCAGGAAGTGTCCCGCCACTGCCTCAGGCGACTACCTCAAGCAGCTTGTGGCGGCCAATTTCAAGGCCTGCTGAGCCGCAGGGAAGGCCTCAGCCCCGGTGCCAGAAATCGAGGTGCAGCGCTGCGATTTCTTCTTCCAGCTCGGGTACTGGCCCGATGACATGCACCTGCATTTGTCCGGTCGCAAACACGCTGCGGCAGGGTAGATCCATGGTGGGGTTTTCCTCGGCGCTACCCGTCAGTTCGAGCAGGCGGCGTTCGCTCATGCCATAGACAAGGCGGCCGATATGGGCCCAGTACTGCGTGCCCGCGCACATGGCGCAGGGCTCGGCCGTGGTGACGAGCGTGCAGCGCCACAGGTAATCCGGCGCGTAGTTCAGCGCGGCCGTGCGGGCCAGCACGGACTCCGCGTGGTTCACCGTGTCCACATTGCCCTGCTCGGCCAGCACGGTTTGGCCGTCGGGTGCGACGAGGATGGCGCCAAAAGGGTGACGGCCCAGCTCATCGCGCGCGCGGCGCGCCACCTCGTTGGCGCGCCGCAGGTGGCGCAGGATCTGGTCCGCGTTCACGCTGCTTTCAGTGACCCTGCGAGCCGCGGTGGGCCCAAGCGGTCGTGTGGCGCTCGATGTAGCTGAAGAGCTCGTACATGGCCATGGCCATGATGCCCACCACCAGCAGTCCGCTGAAAGCCAGGCCCATCTGCATGGCCGAGCCCGCGGAGATCAGCAGGTAGCCGATGCCTTCGTTGGCGGCCGTCATCTCCGACACCGTGGTGCCCACAAAGGCCAGGGTGATGGCCACCTTGAGCGAACCGTAGAAATAGGGCATCGAGCGCGGCAGGCCCACCTTCACGAGCACATCCCAGCGGCGCGCGCCGAGCACGCGCAGTACGTCCTCCAGCTCGGGCTCCAGTGTGGCTAGCCCGGTGGCGATGTTGACCGTGATGGGGAAGAAGCTGATGAGAAAGGCCGTGAGGATGGCCGGGCCGATGCCGATGCCGAACCACACCACGAGGATGGGCACGAAGGCCGCCTTGGGCAGGGCATTGAAGGCCGTCATCAGCGGGTAGACCGCTGCGTAGGCCAGGCGCGAACTGCCGATCAGGAAGCCCAGCAGCACGCCGACCACGATCGCGATGCCGAAGCCGGCCATGGTCACCCAGAAGGTGCGCCAGGCGTGACCGGCGATGGTGGCCTTGTGCTCCAGTGTCTGCTCCCAGATGCGCATGGGGCTGGGGAAGATGAATTCCGAGACCTGGAAAGCCGAGGTGATGATCTGCCAGAGCGCGACGATGGCCACCAGCAGCAGCAGGGGCGACCAGCGTTCGAGTTGTTTGCGGTTGTTCATGGCGACCCTCTTACTGGTTGATAACGGCGCCAGACTTGCGCATGGCGCCGATATGCCCGCGCAGCTCGTGCACGATGTCAGTGAACTCGGGGGTGTAGGTGATCTCCAGATCGCGCGGTCGCGGCAGCACGACGTCGCGCTCGACGACGAAACGCCCCGGTCCCTTGCTCATCACGTAGACCTTATCGGCCAGGAAGACCGATTCGCGCAGGTCGTGCGTGACCAGGATGACATTGAAGCGCTGTGCTGCGTGCAGGTCACGCAGCGTGCACCAGAGCTCCTCACGCGTGAAGGCATCGAGCGCGCCGAAGGGCTCGTCCAGCAGCAGCATCTTGGGTTCGTGGATCAGGGCGCGGCAGATACTGGCGCGCTGCTGCATGCCGCCCGAAAGTTCCCAGGGAAACTTCCTAGCGTAGCCGCCCAGGCCCACGGATTCGAGCAAACCCAGCGCACGTGTTTCGAATTCCTTGCGCCGGTCCTTGAACTGCGAGCGATAGGGCTCGACGATCTCCAGTGGCAGCAGCACGTTGTCCAGTGTGGTGCGCCAGGGCAGCAGCGAAGGCGCCTGGAACGCCATGCCCGAGATCTTGAGCGGCCCGTTCACCAGCTGACCATCGACCTGGATGCGGCCCCTGCTGGGCTTCTTGAGCCCGGTGGTGAGCTTCATGAAGGTGGACTTGCCGCAGCCGGAGGGGCCCACGATGGCGATGAACTCGCCCTGCTGCACCTTGAGGTTGATCGCCTCGACGGCGAACTGGCTCTTGGCCAGCAGCTCGTCGTTGTAGGCCAGCCAGACGTCGTCGAACTCGACGAAGGGAGATGAGGTGATTTCGTTGGCCATGGGGAACTGCGCAAAAAAAAGGCCAGACGCGTCTGGCCGGGTTGGATCAGGCGTGCGGCGAACTCACTTTTTGAGGGGCGGGAGGATGTTGAGCTCGGCGGCCGTGGGCAGCATGGAGCTGTTCCAGACGGCGTCGGGGTTGACGCGGCTGCGCGTTGCGAAGGCGTCTGACACCTGCGAGGCCATCAGCGCCAGGCGACCGGGGACAACCTGGCCGAAGCCTTCGCGGCGGGCGTCGGGGCTGGCAACCACCGCGTCGATGGCCATCTGCAGGCGGCGCGTTTCCAGGGGCACGTTGATGATGCCGTCGCGGGCCTTGACGGTTTCGATGCTGGCGGTCGGGTTGGCCATCGCTTCCTTGGCGCCCTTGGCGAAGGCCTTGAGGAAGGCGCGGATCACCTCGGGGTTCTCACGGATCAGCTTGGGGCTGGCGATGATGGCGTTGCCGTAGAGCTTGACGCCGTGCTCGGCGTAGGGCATCACGACCACATCCGTGGGCTTGACGCCACGCGCCTCCAGGTTGAGCAGGGAGGTGAAGGAAAAACCGGTGATGGCGTCAATGTCGCCGCGCACCAGCATGGTCTCACGCAGCGGCGGGTCCATGGCCGTCCAGGCCACGTTGCTCACGCCGTTGGCTTTCTCGAAGATCGGGAAAGCCTTGCGGCCGGCGTCAAAGACCGGCGCGCCGAGCTTCTTGCCGCTCAGGTCGGCCGGCTTGGCAATGCCCGACTTTTTGAGCGCCAGCACGGCGGCGGGCGTGTTGTTGTAAACCATCATCACCGCCACGGGCTTGTTGGGTGCGTCCGGGTTGTTGGCGTGGAATTCCATCAGCGCGGCCATGTCGGCGAAGCCCATGTCATAGGTGCCCGACGCCACACGTGTGACCGTACCTCCCGAGCCGTTGCCGCTGTCGATGGTCACGTCCAGACCCGCGTCCTTGAAATAGCCTTTGGCGGCAGGTACCAGAAAAAGGGCGGCTGGCCCTTCAAAGCGCCAGTCAAGCTGGAACTTCACGGGCTTGGTCTGGGCCTGGGCGTTAGCGAAGACGACCGACAGGGCCAGGACGGCGGCGGTTTTGAGCAGATGGCGCTTGGACATGGAATGACTCCTGGGTTGGGCCTGCCTGCAGGCATGAAAAGTATCAGCGTACAACGTTGCGGTGTTACCCTGACGCAAGATCAGTGCCAGACCGGGTCTGCGCGGCGTACGGATTGAAAACACACTTGTATACACATTGTGGGTCCGATTTTGAGGTGGGGCATTGAGGGAAACCCTGAATCGTGCGCACGCCAGTGGTGCAGCGCGCGATTTGTGTGCAGCATAGAGCCAGCCGAAAAACCAGGAGCTCAGGAGCATGGATACTGAACGTCGATTGCTGCTCGCTTGCGCCTTGACAGCGCCCGTCTGGGCCCGTGCCCAGCATCATGGCCATCTCGACGGCCAGTTCGAGCGGCTCAATCAGCCTGGCCGCATCGGCCTGCCCGAGATTCATGCGCAGCAGGCAGACACAGCCAGTCCTGCGCCCCGGGCCGCACACCCCGGGCGCTGGACGGCGCGGGCGCCCTTGCCCGTGCCGCGCACCGAGATGGCCTGGGCCGTGGCCTCGCGGGGCCGCATGCACCTCGTGGGCGGCTACGCCGAGCAGCGCGTTGACCGGCCCTATCACCATGCCTACGATCCGCAGGCCAACCGCTGGGAGGAACTCGCGCCGCTGCCGCGTGGCGCCAACCATGTCGGCGTGGCTGCGCTGGGCGAGCGGATCTACGCCTTCGGCGGCTTCATCGAGCAGAATCGAACCCCGCACGACGAAAGCTTTTTCTACGACGGCCAGTCCTGGACCCGCATCCGCCGCCTGCCCGAGGCCTGCGGTGCCATGGCCTGCATCGGACTGAACGGGCGCATTCATCTCATCGGTGGCGCCATCGGCAGCGACTGGCGCCGTTCGATCGACTGGCATCTCGTCTACGACCCGCAGACGGATCGCTACGAGCGCCGCCAGCCCATGCCGGTCGCGCGCGACCACGCCGGCATCGTGGTGGTCAACCAGCAGATTCATCTGATCGGCGGGCGCGTCGACAGCTTTCACACCAACAGCACCCTGCACCACGCTTGGGATCCGCAGACCGACCGCTGGAACGCGCGCACGCCCATGCCCACGGCGCGTTCCGGCCACGGCTGCGTGCTGTATCGCGGCAGGGTCTTCGTGATGGGAGGCGAGGGCTGGCAACGCGTTTACGGCCAGAACGAGGCCTGGGACCCGGCCACCGATCGCTGGGAATCGTACGCTCCCATGCTCACACCGCGCCATGGCATGGGGGCCGTGGTGCTGGATGACGCTATCTATGTCGCTGGTGGCGGCCCGCAGATGGGCGGCGGCGTCAAGAGCGCGATCAATGAGGCTTTCAGTCTGGGCTAGCGACCGGCACATCGTGAACGCTGGCAAGGCCGTGACCTGCAGGTGCAGCGCGGATTGCGGTCGCAGCTCCTATCCGAGCCCTTCAATTTGGTGGTGGATGGTTGTCGCCCGAAAAACCGGCTGCCTGGATTAGATAGCACTTCTGCGGGTTGCTGCGGGTCTGGGAAAATTCAGACGGCATCTGGAAACTTCACTTCACTGTCAATCGGCAGTGCTGTCAGCGCCGACCCTGTAGCCCATCGCCCGGTAACCTGCCTGCCGTTTGTCCCACATCCGCAGCAGTGCAGGGTGACCGGTATCGACAAAGTCGATGATCCGCACGTCGGTCTTGCTGGCGTGCTCTCGGTGCAGGCGCCCGGCATATTGTTGCAGTGTGCCTTTCCAGGAGACTGGCATGGCTAGCACCAGCGTATCGAGCGGCGGGTGATCGAAGCCTTCGCCAACCAGTTTGCCTGTCGAAAGAAGAACGCGCGGCGCATCGGGCGGCAGGGCCTCCAGATCAGCAACCAGCCCCGCTCGCTGTTTCCTGGACATTCGACCGTGCAACACAAAAGGTGCCGGTTCCAATCCATCAAGGGCTGCTTTGATGGCATCGAGATGTTCTGTGCGTTCTGTCAGAACTAGCACCTTGCGTCTCTGCCCGATGGCATCACGCACCTCGGCGGCAATGGCTTCCGTTCGGGACTGGTCATTGGCGAGATGCCGAAAAACATCCTGGATGCCTGCATCGGTCGGTAGGTCGATCCGTGTGAAGCGCGAACGCGGCAGCACTTCGAGATCGTGCGGTGCACCGGCTGGCTTGGCCGCCGTGTAGCGAATTGGCCCGCACTGCATGAAGATGATGGGCTGCTGACCGTCACGACGGACGGGCGTTGCCGTCAGGCCCAACACGTACTTGGCCTTGGTCCGCTTCAGGATGGCATCGAACGACACCGCGCCAACGTGGTGACACTCGTCCACGATCACCTGTCCGTAGTTCTCGACCAGCGGGTTGACCTCACCTTGGCGGGAGACGAACTGCATGACGGCAATGTCAATCTTGCCGGTGGGTTTCGCTTTGCCTCCGCCGATGGTGCCGACCACACCGTTTCCCACACCCAGAAACGTCTGCAGACGCTCCTGCCATTGTCTGAGTAATTCGGTTCGATGCACCAGCACCAAAGTGTTCACACCCCGGCGCGCGATCATCGCTGCTGCGGTCACGGTCTTGCCAAAGGCTGTCGGAGCGCACAGCACGCCGTTGTCGTGGCTCAGCATGCCGGCAACTGCAGCCTCCTGGTCAAGACGCAAAGTGCCGGCAAAAGAGACATCAACGGGTTCACCGCCAAAACGCTCATCGCGCAGGTCACAGTCGATACCGTTGTCCCGCAGCAGATCCAGCGCGGCATCGAAGCAACCGCGAGGCAAGGCGATGTGCTGCGGGAAATTTTCTGCATTGCCGATGACACGGGGCTTGTCCCATACAGACATACGCATGGCTTGGGCCTTGTAGAACTCGGGGTTCTGGAAGGCAGCCAGGCGGATCAGGCGATTGGCCAGTGCCTGCGGCAGTTGGGCCTTCTCAAAATAGATCAGGTTGGCCAGCGTCACGGTCAACGACTTCGGCATTGGCCCAGCCAGTTTCTTGGTCGATGTGCTCTCACGCTTCCAGGGTGTGGCCAAATCTTCATCATCGATGAAGGTGACGTCCAACGGATGGACGCCGCCCATGGCACGCAAAATGGTCGGCTCGATATCGTGTGCGGCGATGGGCTGGATGGAGGCGAGTAACCCCCATTGATCAGGATACGGGCGCAGATCGGCATCAACGAAAACACTGCAACCACTTTCACGTGGCCACTTCTGCAACGGCAAGGCAATCAGGTTGCCGAAACCGCCTTTGGGCATCGTGTCCTGATTCGGGAACAGCCGGTCGTAGGATTCCAGCTTCAATTGCCGGGTGCGCGAGCAGGTATGGCTGATGATGGCGGTGCCAAGGCGCCGGGCATCACGTGCAGAAACACGGTTGCCGAAAAACACCCATGCGTGCGCGCCATTTCCGGACCGAGATATTTCCAGCGCAGTCGGAACACCCAGTTCCTCGCATGACTGGATGAAGGATCGCGCGTCGTCGCGCCATTCGGCCTCATCGAAATCGACAGCCAGAAAGTAGCAGGTATCATCTTCCAGCAGCGGATAAACACCGACCGTGCGCTTTCCGGCCAGATGCTCATAGATCACCGCATCGGACAGTGGGATCAGCAGACGATTGCTGCAATCGCCGCATTTGATACGCGGCTTTTCGCAAACACCGGCACGCCATTCGTTCGCGCAGGCAGGCGCGTAGCCTGATTTGCCAGTTGATTTGCTCTCCCAGCGAATGGGGTAAACGTCTGTGCGCCCGCGAAACAGACGACGGAACAGCGCCACCTTCTCGGCTGTGGACAATCTAGATTGCTCGGGCTCCTGTACCTCAACAGCAATGGGCTGTGGGGGCAACCGCCATTCGATTCCGTGCGATTCGAGCAGCGCGATCAGGCGAGCGTTTTCGGAGCGCAGGCCTTCCAACTCCAAGGCCTGATCTGCATTGGGGTCGCGCATCACGCCCCTACTGCGGTGAAAGTCGAGTTGTCCAGACGGATGACGATTCGCCACTTGCCCACCGCGGTCTTCTCGGATTTCTTCATTCAGCACCCGCCAACCCGGCTTCCGACCAGAAGTGGTCGAAGTCATCACCCACGCCCCAGCCAACGTCTTGCCCCAACTGGCGCACCCGGTCGAGCCGTGTCAGGAATGCTGCCCGCTGCGCCTTGGGCAAGGCCAGTACGTATTTCAATGCCTGCTCGAACATCAGCACCAGCGCGTCGTAAAAGCCTTCGTCGTCCATGCCGCAACCGGCCAGAAAATCGAACACTTCCTCACAGTAGAACACCGTGAGTTCGGCCAAGCCCTCGGGCTGGCCCAGCGCCTTCTTGTAGTCGCTGATGGCTTTCTTGGCCTTGGCAACCGACTGAGGCTTGCGGTAGTCCTGCGGATTGATCCATTGTGTGATCACATCCTTGTACGGCCCCAGCGGGTCATCGCCCAGCCCAAAGCGGGCATGCAAGTAGGCCTTGTTGTCCTTGCTGGCGGCGTACAGGTCTTGCACCAACCCCAGCAGGCAAGCGCGGTCAAAATCGGCCAACTTGGTTTTGACGTCGCTCCAACTGGGATTGGCTTTGGTGGTTTTCTTCGTGGCCATGCGCGTTAGCCCTCATCCGTGCCGGGCTTGCCGCCGGATTCAATCTGTTTCAGCAGCCGGTCGAAGTCGCTCTCAAACAGGCGGTCCTGCACGATGCGGTATTTTTCAAATTCGCTTTCGGCGTGGGCCTTGGCGATTTCTGCTGTGACCTTGCCTGCGTCCTGTAACACCTCGCGGTCGGTGGCCTCGATAAACCGGTTCAGGCGAGTTTCCCAATCCTGCATGGTCATGGGAATCTTGCGCTGCGCCATGTCCTCGGCCACATCCAGATAGGCGTTCACGAGGCGGGAGAGTTGCGCCATTTCGGGCTCGGTCAGGTAATTCTTGGCGACCACGACATCGAACTTCTGAATCTTCCCGCCCGGCGCATCCTTCCATGAGGTCAGCCCCATATTTGGCTGGTCGGCATCGGCGCGGTGGTAAACCACTTCCGCCGCTGTCTGACCGTGGATGGCCCAGTGCAGCTTGTTCTGCACCGTGGCGAAAAAGCGCTTGGTGGCTTGCGCCGTCACGTCGTAGTCAATCGCCGTGGCGTAGATGTCGGTGATCTTCTGGTAGAACTTGCGTTCTGAGAGGCGAATCTCGCGGATGCGCTGCAACTGCTCTTCGAAATACTGCTCGGTGAGTACCGAGCCACCGGCCTTGATGCGGTCATCGTCCATCACATAGGCCTTGATGGTGAACTGCTCGATGATGCCCGTGGCCCACTTGCGGAACTGCACCGCACGCTCGGAATTCACCTTGTAGCCCACCGCGATGATGGCGGGCAGGCTGTAGTGCTGGGTGTTGTAGTTCTTACCGTCAGAGGCAGTTATCCGGAATTTCCGGATAACTGAATCTTCCTGCAACTCGCTGTCGGCAAAGATTTTTTTCAGATGCTCATTCACCGTGCGGACATTCACGTCGTAAAGCACACCCATCATCTTCTGGGTGATCCAGACGTTCTCCTCTGCGTACACCGCTTCCACACCGCCCTGGCCGCTGGCGGCGACGAACGTCAGGTATTCCGCCGCCGAGGAGCGGACGATGGAAACCTCGGTTTTCTTTGGCGGCTGGGGTGGTTTGCGCTGGCTCATATCACGCCGCCCACGCCTTTGAACTTCTCAACAAAAGCGGCGATTTTCTGAAATACGCTCTGCTTCTTGGTCAGGTATTGAGGGTTCAGCGGGCTCATCTTGGGCAGAACGGCATTGAGCTCCGTACCGCTGTCACTGGCAAATTCCCGCTTCAGCGAGGTGCTGATGTATCGCTTGGCTGCCTCTGCATTCAGGTTTTCGGCGCTGATCAACTCTTGCGCTTCGCGCTGCTGTTCCGCTTGGGCAAAGGTGAAGAAGGCGTCAATCACACTGGCTTTGTCGCCAATCTGGTCGAGATCAGTCTGATTGATGAAATCGACCAGCAGACTCTCTTTGGCGCGGTTGCCCAAGCTGGCGCGAATGACGCGGCGCACTTCGTCCACAAGCTCCGACTTGCTCTTGATCTTTTTGTTGTGCTCGAAGATCAACTCCAGGATGTAGTCCAGATTGATTTCCTGCGACTTCAGCAGGTCCACCTCAAAAACGACGTCATCCCAATCGATGGTGGATTTTTCTTTCTCAGTGGAAGATTTTTCTCGGCGCAGCCAATCGCGCACATCGTTATAGGTGGAGCGGTAATCCTGAATTTTCCGCTCCGCCGGGAGCGTGATGGCTTGCAGTGCAGTCAGATCGTCATCGCTCAGATAGTGTTTGGCCTTGAACGCCTCCACCGCATTGGCATCCGTCAGGTCAACGCTCTGAAGCTCTTTCAGGCTGGCGAACTCGTCATAGTTTTGCAGCACGTTTTCCACGCGCAGGTACTCGCCGAACAGCTTGGCGAACGCCTTTTTATCAGCTTCCTTTTCAATGGCAGCGGGGTCGGGGAAGCGTGTTTCCAACTCCTTCACCACCTCCACAAAGCCACGCCGCGCCTCACCGGTGGCCGCGTCGGTGAAGCCTTCCATGTATTCCTTGTAGCTCTTCTCCAGCACCACGTTCTTGGTGTTTTTGTCACCGAACAGGGTGATGGCGTCGATGGTCGCCTGCTCCAGATCGCGGAAGGTGACGATGTTGCCGAAGGTCTTGGTGGCGTCGAAAATGCGGTTGGTGCGCGAGTACGCCTGCATCAGCCCGTGGTAGCGCAGATTCTTGTCCACGAACAAGGTGTTCAGCGTGGGCGCATCAAAGCCCGTCAGGAACATGCCCACCACAATCAGCAGGTCGATTTCCTTGGCTTTGACTTGTTTGGCCAGATCACGGTAATAGTTCTGGAAGCCATCACTATCCACGCTGAAGTTAGTTTTGAACAGGGCGTTGTAGTCAGTAATGGCTGCACTCAGGAACTCCTTCGCGCTGCTGTTCATGGCTGAGACTTCAAAACTCTCGTCCTGAATGTCGCCGATCGCATCCTGTTCTTCGTTGGCTGCAAACGAGAAGATCGTGGCCACCTTCAGTGGTTTGTCGATGCCCTTCTGTAGCTCCCTGAAGGACTCGTAATACAGCTTTGCGGCATCGACGCTGCTGACTGCGAACATGGCATTGAAGCCCTTGTTGCCCGCGTGCAGGCGGTGGGTCTTCTGCCGAAAATTGTTCAGGATGTACTGAGTGATCTCGCGAATGCGATCGGGGTGCAGCAGGGCCTGTTTGTTCTCTGCGGCGCTGAGCTTTTTCTCGTCCAGTTCGGTCTCAATGGCTTTGAACTGTGGACGCACGTCGTTGTAATCGACCTTGAACTTCAGCACCTTCTCATCACGAATCGCATCGGTGATGACGTACGAATGTAGCTCACGACCAAACACGCTGGCCGTGGTTTCAGCACCCAGCGCGTTTTCCGGGAAGATGGGTGTGCCGGTGAAACCGAACTGATAGAACTTCTTGAACTTTTTCTTGAGGTTTTTCTGCGCCTCGCCAAACTGACTGCGGTGGCATTCATCAAAGATGAATACGACCTGCTTGCCGTAGATGGGCAGGTCGGCCTCGCCCTTCATCAGGTTGTTGAGCTTCTGGATGGTGGTGACGACGATTTTGTTGTCGTCTTTGTCCAGATTTCGTTTCAGGCCCGCCGTGCTGTCCGAGCCATTCACGCTGTCTGGTGAAAAGCGCTGGTATTCCTTCATGGTCTGGTAGTCCAGATCCTTGCGGTCCACCACGAAGAACACCTTGTCGATGAAGTCCAGCTCGGTGGCCAGCCGTGCCGCCTTGAAACTGGTCAGGGTCTTGCCGGAGCCCGTGGTGTGCCAGATGAAGCCACCGCCCTCCAGATCACTCCAGCGTTTGGCCTGATACGCGCTGTTGATCTTCCACAGGATGCGCTCCGTGGCAGCAATCTGGTAGGGGCGCATCACCAGCAAGGTATCGCTGACATCAAATACGGAGTAGTGCAAGAGCACATTCAGTAGCGCGTGCTTCTGAAAGAACGTGGCCGTGAAGTCCTTCAGGTCCCTGATCAGGCTGTTGTCCGCCTTCGCCCAGTTCATGGTGAAGTCGAAGCTGTTCTTGTTTCGCTGCGTGGTGTTGGCGAAATAGCGGCTATCCGTGCCGTTGGAGATGACAAAGATCTGCAGGTATTTGAACAAGGAGTGCTCGCTGTTGAAGCTCTCCTTGCTGTAGCGATGCACCTGATTGAAGGCTTCGCGAATGGCTACCCCACGTTTTTTCAGCTCCACCTGGACCACTGGCAGGCCATTGACCAGAATCGTCACGTCGTAGCGATTGGCGTGGGTACCGGTCTGTTCAAACTGTTTGATCACCTGCACCTTGTTGCGGGTGATGTTCTTCTTGTCTAGCAGACGAATGTTCTGGATGCGACCATCGTCAAAGACGAAGTCGTGCACGTAGTCATCGTGAATCTTGCGGGTTTTTTCGACGATGCCATCGCTGGGCTTGTCCAGCCAGGTTTCGACGAATCGCAGCCACTCGCCATCGGAAAACTGCACGCCATTGAGCGCTTGCAGCTGTACACGGACATTGGCCAGTAGCGCTTCGGGTGTGTTCAGTCCGGGTAGGTATTCATAACCCTGGTTTTGCAAATCCTGAATGAACTCCCGCTCCAGATCGTTCTCACTCTGGTAGCTCTCTGCGACCTTCCACTCCCGGGTGTATTGATCGAGAACGATGAAATACTTCGACTCGGCGATGGTTTTGTAGTCAGTCATTGGGCTCTTTCGCATCTTGGATGAGCGCGGCCAACTCGCTCTCAATCTCTTGCACCGTTGGCAACTGGGATTGAACCGACAGCGGGATGTCCTTGGTGATGAAAGAACTCACACCCATCGGCTTGTTGACGTCACGCAGGGCGTACTCCACGTCCAGCCTGTCCTTGTCTTTGCAAAGAATCAGGCCAATGGTGGGCTGATCACCTTCGCCGCGCAGTTGGTCGTCCACCCCCGACAGGTAGAAGTTGAGCTTGCCGACGTACTCGGGTTTGAATTCGCCCGCCTTCAGTTCGATCACCACATAGCACTTCAGGCGTGCGTGATAGAACAGCAGATCCAGAAAGTAGTCCCTGCCGTTGACCACCAAGGGGTACTGACGCCCGAGAAACGCAAAGCCCTTGCCCAGTTCGAGCAGAAACCGGGTGATTTGAGCGACCAATTGGTTCTCGATGTCGCGCTCCACCGCCTGCGGTGCCAGCGTCAGAAAATCGAACACATACGGGTCTTTCAGGCTCTGCTGCACCAGCTCTGACTGGGGCGCGGGCAGCGTCTGGGCAAAATTGCCCACCGCCTGGCCCGCTCGCTCATGAAAGCGCTGCTCAATTTGCCACTCCAGCACGGTGCGGCTCCAGCCGTGTTCAGCGCAGGCCTGTGCATAGAGCAGCACCAATTCCACCGACTTCACCTTCGCCAGCAGGGTGCGCACATGCCCCCAAGGCATTTGTCCCACGGGCTGTGGGACAACTTCAAACTGCGGGCTGAAAAAGGCATAGAACTGCCGCATGGCAAACAGGCTGGTACGGGAAAAGCCCTTCATGCCAGGGTAGCTGGCTTGCAGGTCCAGCGCCATTTGCTCTACCACCGCAGAGCCCCAAGCGCGCTCGCGTTGCCAGGCATCCAGTTGACGACCAATGTCCCAGTACAGGCCCAACAACTCGGCATTGACTGCCAGTACAGCCCGAGTTTGAGCCGCCTGGATGCGCTGCTTGATAGTGGCCAGTGCCGCGCGGTAATCGGTGTGGTGGGTGATGCTGCTCATGATGCTAGCCTCCCTGCTGCTGCCAAAAGCCATGGCTGTTCTTCAGGTGGTCGAGCAACAGTTTGACCGTGGCGCTCTCCGCAGGCGTGGGCTGTGCAACGGCTTCATTGGACAGCGTGCTGTGGCTGGTGAAGTTAATGATGCGTTTGTAGTACAACTGCTTTTCGTCTGGCAACAGCTCCGACCAATGGGGATATCCCAGAAAGCCGGCCGTTTTCTCATAGAGATTGCGCAGCAGGGTGAAGTGAAACCGCTCGACCTTTTTGTTAGCAACAGCCTGCTCGATGGTCTGCAACAGATAGAGATGGTAGGAAAAGCTCTTGTTGGAGTCGCCATGCTTCACGGACAAGTCGAATGATCCATCTTCGTGGCGCTCGAGGAGATAGCAACCGTCCTTCTTGCTATTTTTACTGAGGTCGAGCTCGTTATGAAGAACGTTATAGAAAAGCGGGCTATGAGTGGTGATGATGAACTTTAGGCGAGATTGACTGGATTTGATCAATCCAGCCAAGTTGACCGCCAACTCGATCAAGTGGTTTTCATCCAGCGAGCTCACAGGGTCATCAACAAAGATGTGGGTCAAATTATTGAAAACATCGGTGGAGCGGTGAGCAACTTCTGGAATATTCAGCTCTAAAATTACCTGCTCCAGCAATGCATTGAAAACACTCCAGATGAAGTTGCTTTCTTCGCCTTTGGAGATTTTGATATGGGGCTCTCGCTGATTGTTCCCGCGCTCGAAGGAAAAGCTGACTGACGTGAAGTCGGCGCTGAAATGTGGGGTCAGCTTTTCGCTGGTGTATCGTTGAAAATTAGCGGTAATGCTCTGGTCCTGCCCTTGCTCTTCCAGTACCCACTTGGTGAAAGAATTAGGTTGGATCTTCAACTTCGGCTCCATATCCAGCCCAAGGTCGTTGTCCCAATAAAACAGGTCTTCGGTGAAGGCGCTGTAATAAATAATCTTCTTGTTTGCCAAGTCGGATGATGGCGCATCACTGCCCTCAACTTCTGAGTCAATCAGCTGCTTGAATTCCCGCGATAGACGCGTCTTGCCCATGCCATTGAAGGCATAAATCAGCTGCACCGGGTAGTTGGCGCCTTTCAGCTGTTGCGCGATTTCCTTCAGCGTCTTGCCCATGTCAGGCGCCTACCTCTTCCGGCTTTGGGAAGCTGAGCAGCAGTTCGCGGTAATACTCGTATTGCTTCTGGCGCAGTTCGATTTCGTACGGCAAGCCCTTGGAGAGGGAGTTGGTAAGGGTGTCAAATTTGTCGAGGATCGCGACGATGCGTGCCTGTTCTGCAAGCGATTTTTTGGGGTCACTTGCATAGGGTATTGGAAGCCTGAAGCCCTTGATGATGCTTGAATTTAGGTCGCCTCTAGCACCTTGACCCAGGGCCTTGATGTGTTCGTAGTTAAAACTGACCCAATGAAACACATAGCGATACAGCGCCTTTGTTTCGTCAATTTCCAAACATCCGCAGTGTTGATTGGTTGTCAGTGGTATCTTGTTGATTCCAGATCTACCTGCTGTTGCTCCAGATATGGCAATAATTACGCAATTAGCAGGTATCCACTTTGCGGCGGAGTTTTTTAGCGCAGCCTCAGTGATCTTTACTTCCGTGCTTTGAATGTCGGAAAACTTCACCTCTTGAGTTCTGAGCCATGGAATGTTGCCACTTTCATAATACGCGGGCACACCTGCGGTTGGCGTTCCACCCGAATACCATTTTTTGGTGACGTCTCCCAACGTCTTCCACTCCATCTCCCCATCTTCAAAATTCAACAACTGGTCGCGGTAGTAGTTGTATTGTTTTTTGCGGGCTGTAAGCTCGGCTGTAAGCTCGGCTGTAAGCTCGGCTGTAAGCTCGGTAAATGCGTCCAGGATGCGGACAATTTCCGCTTGGATTTCAAGCGATGTTTTGGGGTTATCTGGGCAGGGGATGGGAAGCTTGTATTCGAGTATCTTTGCTTTGTCGCCGCGAGGCATCTTTGCCCCTTTGGCATGCTGCATGTTGTAGGCAAAAAAATTCTCATCGGTGAGTACCTGGTGCAAGTAGCCAGAGCTCAACGACTCGTGAGTGGGGCGGACAACAAGCACATCGCCATTTGTGCCGCCAGACTGATTGGCGAGCCAAATTTTTTTCAAATAGGGACGAATATTCCCGATCAAGATATCACCTGGGCGATATTCAATTAGGCGCCCCTCAGCGGGGACATAAGTCGAGTTGGTTTTTCCTGCTCTGTTCTGAAGAAGGTTATCAACGCCTACATAGTTCGTTTCATCGATCCCAGTACAGTCGACGCGCTCGTCAGAGTACTTGGCTACATCCCCAAGCGCCACCCACTCCACCTCAACGCCATCCAGCAACTTCTCCAAATAGTTTCCGCTGCTCATGCCTCCATCTCTCCGTCCTCAATCTCAGCGACGATGGCATCGATGTCTTTACGTAGCTGGTCGATCTTGGTGACGGTGGTTTTCAGCTCTGCATTGAGCTGAGCAATATCCACCACCTCGCGCTTGTCCTTGGCCTCCACGTAGCTGCTGACCGACAGGTTGTAGTCGTTGGCTGCCACTCTCTCAAACGGGACGGACTGGGCAAAGTGATCGACATTGGCCTTACTGTCGAACACCGCCATGATTGCTTTGATGTGCTCATCCAGCAGCACGTTGTTGTTCGTTTCCTTCTTGAACAGGCCGCTGGCGTCGATGAACTGCGTGGTGGTATCTAGCTTGTGTTTGGACAGCACCAGGATCGTGACGGCAATGGTGGTGCCGTAGAACAGGTTGGGCGCCAGCGAAATGACGCTCTCGACATAGTTGTTGTCCACCAGATACTGGCGGATTTTTTGCTCAGCACCGCCCCGATAAAAGATCCCGGGGAAGCAGACTATTGCCGCGCGGCCTTTGCTGGATAGGTAGCTGAGTGCGTGCAGCACAAACGCGAAGTCGGCCTTGGACTTGGGCGCCAGCACGCCAGCCGGCGCAAAGCGGTCGTCGTTAATCAGCGTGGGGTCATCGCTACCCACCCACTTCACCGAGTACGGTGGGTTGGAGACGATGGCATCGAACGGCTTGTCGTCCCCAAAGTGAGGTTCGATCAAGGTGTCGCCCAGCTGGATGTTGAACTTGTCGTAGTTCACGTTGTGCAAGAACATGTTCATCCGCGCCAGGTTGTACGTGGTGTGGTTGAGTTCCTGCCCGTAAAAGCCGTCGTCGATCAGATGTTGATCGAAGTGCTTTTTGGCCTGCAACAGCAGCGAGCCCGAGCCGCATGCTGGGTCGTAAATCTTGTTGACGCTGATCTGCTTGTGCATGGCCAGCTGGGCAATCAGCTTGGACACGTGCTGCGGCGTGAAAAATTCGCCGCCAGACTTGCCGGCGTTGGCGGCGTAGTTGGAGATCAGAAATTCGTAGGCATCGCCAAACAGGTCGATGTGGCTGGCATCAAAGTCGCCAAAATCCAGTTCCGCCACGCCTTTGAGCACAGCAGCCAAGCGGGTGTTTTTGTCTTTGACGGTGTTTCCCAGGCGGTTGCTGGTGGTGTCAAAGTCGGCAAAAAGGCCTCGAATGTCCCGCTCTGATGGGTAGCCAATGGCAGAGCTTTCAATGGCCGAGAAGATCTTGGCCAGGTCGGTGTTCAGGCTGTCATTGGTGTTGGCGCTGGCGGCTACGTTGACGAACAGCTGGCTGGGGTAGATGAAGTAGCCCTTGGTCTTGATCGCGTCGTCTTTGATTTCCGGCGTGATGACCAGATCGGAGAGCCCGGCGTAGTCGATGCTCTCGTCACCGCCTTCGATGTAGGCCGCAAAGTTTTCGCTGATGAAGCGATAAAACAGCGTGCCCAACACGTATTGCTTGAAGTCCCAACCGTCCACAGCCCCTCGGACATCATTGGCGATTTGCCAGATCCGGCGTTGCAGTTCGGCGCGCTGTTGAATGCTGGTCATGCTTGGTTTCCTGTCGAATCGTTCATCTTGTCTTCATCCGCGCCACCCGCGCGCACCCAGTCATCCACCTCGGACAGCTGGAATTTCCAGAGCCGTCCGATCTTGTGTGCGGGCAAGCCCTTGCGCTCGCGCCAGCGGTAAACGGTGTCCTTGACCACGCCCAGATGCCGGGCAACATCGATGGCAGTGACCCACGGTTCGGAGTTCATAGCATTGGCACTCACAGAGGCATCAAAGTCGTTTTAAATCGTCATCAGTCTACCAGACGGTCACGGTGGCAGCCACCTTGAAATGCCCGGGATTAGCGGCATGGCGATTGGGGTAGTTGCTGGCCTCGTTACCCCATTTGTGGTGGCCGTTACCCCGATAGCTTGGCTTATTGATCGTTCAGCGCGTGAATGGGGATGCCGTTGGGGTACGACGTCGATAACCGTCTGCTGGTGATCAACGAGGACGAGCCCAGACTGGTGCGCCGCATTTTTGATGACTTCGTGACCTTGCGCTCGGCCACACTGATGGCCAAGGCCTATGGTGCGGAAGGCGTGGTCACCAAAGGCAGCGAGGCCTGCACCACTCGACGGTCAATTAACTGCTGCGGCTGACCCTACTGGAGCCAGCGATCATCCAGACCATCCTGGCCGGGCAGCAGCCCCGGCGTATGAGCCTGTTGTGGTTTCAGCGGAACCCGCTGCCGACCCACTGGGTGGGGCAGCGGGAGTCTGTGGCGAGGTTTGATGCGTGAAAAGTCAGGCCATCACCACCTGCGTGCGCACTTCGACCTTCAGTGCGCGCTTGATGGCCGCAAACACTGCCGAGATGTTGCTCATGGTCGGGTTGCCAGACTGCGACAGCATCCGGTGCAGGCTTTTGGCCGGTTTGTGAATTTCCTCGGCCAGTGCCTCGAAGCCGACAGTCGCGTTCACGAGGTCACGCAGGATTAGCTTGGCTGATTCCGGCTCGCCATTGACGAACAGGGTGATGGCCTCGTCCAGAAGTGCCTGCGCAAAGGCCGGATCGTTCTGTACGCGCGCGGCCACGGTTTCTTTGAAATCACGGGTCAGTGCCATGTTCACTTTCCTTGTCTAGTTGATGCCTTGCGGCGCTTGTAGTCCTCCCACAGCGCCACCGCCTGGTCGGTTTCCTGCTGCTGACGCTTCTTGGTACCGCCACCGATCAGGATGATGATCTTCAGACCATCCTTGGCTAGGTAGATGCGCAAGCCCGGCCCCCAATCGATCTTGTACTCACCGATGCCACGGAACCACTCAACGTTGGACAGGTTTCCCTGTTCCATCCGGCCAGACAGCTACGCGTACCTTGGCGGCTGCAACGGCTTCCAGCGACCCGAACCACTCCGCAAAGGGACTGTCGCCATCGTCCAGCAGTAGTTCTTTGATCTGGTAGCTCATAGACTAAATGGTAACGTATAAGTTCCCATCTCGCCTGCGAGGCAGGTTTGAAGCCTGATCGCTCGCCTTGGTTGACGATGAACCGCCGCGCGTAAGTTGTTGATTCGTATAGAACCAAAACTGCGCCATACCCGCGGGCCAAACAGAGAATAGAGACAGACTTGGAGCCAAAAACGCTGAAAACCAGGCATTTCGGCAGATGGCCACCCGCAGCACTGATGGCCGGAACCCCGCACCACGCGGGGATTTCAGGCAAGAAAAAGGGCCCGGAGATTATCCGAGCCCTTCAATTTGGTGGTGTAGACCGTGCGCCCAACAATACCGCGCTGCAACCCGACCTAGCGAAACAACGTCACGGCGAGCGCTCATGAGTGCCTTTGTCCACACTTTGGCGAGTTCCCCCACATGCGCGGATTCCCGGAATGTAGGGGGCCGCCACTGAGCTCCCGACGACAGGCCGCAGTTACCCACCTGCCGGACGAATGAGCTCCAGCAACAGCTCACGGTCTTTGAAGTCGATCGCCGCCACCGATGGCGCAAAGCGGGCGCAAAGCGGGCGAAAAGGGCCAGCACCAGCGCCTCCCGACTGCCGGCTTTGTGTCAGGGCGAGCGATCCTTGGCCGCAGAGAAGTGCCGTGGCAAGTCCATACTGTCGTGAAGCAGCCTCAGGACGTCAATGTCCGATCCGGCCGAACGGAACACCACGAAGTGTCGCCCAGCGCGCCCCTGCCGAGCGACATGCAATGTCCGAATGCCTGGCTGGATGTCTTCGCGCGCTCTGGCACCCAAAATATCGGGTCCCTGCTCCAAGGCCTCGATTGCCAGCGCAATCGTTTCAGCGTAGCTGCTAGCCTGACCCTCGCCGAAGGTCATGACCGTCCACTGCAGGATTTCAGCGTAATCCTGTTCAGCCTGTTGACCGAGTCGAACCGTCCAAACCTGTCTCATGCACCTGCGATGGCTTTCGAAGCCACGGACGCCAGGTGACCTCTGAGTTGAGCACCCGATTCAAAGCTGGCGTATCGCCCCTGCTCGAAGTCAGCAATGCCGACCTTGACCGCAGTACGCAGGGCCTCCAGGCGTGAGGCATCCTCGGCTTCACGTTGCTCCACCATGCGAAGCCCTTCCCGCAAGACTTCGCTGGCGTTTTGATACCGTCCTGTGCTGACAAGCCGCTCCACGAAAGAGGCCTGGTAGTTGGTCAGAACAACGTTGCGTGTAGGCATGCCGATCTCTCGCTAGTATGCATTGGCAGATTATGCCAATGCACAACGGCACCGTCAATCGATCCATCGACCGAACCGACCCGTACCGCCCCCCGGATGCGCAAGTCGCTCGGCCGGGCCTTCATGCTCGGACCGGATAGCCGGATACGGTGGGAGACCCTAGCTCGCAGGTCGTCAGCCAGTCGGAGAGAAGTCTCCCAACTACGCCTCCAGGGCCGATACGCTGAAGCTTAGAACTTATCCGTAAATAAGGTTCACTGAGAGCGGAACTTTGCGGAAGGCGATG
>JADCGR010000003.1 GCA_020248905.1 Curvibacter sp.
CAGGAATGAGCGGTTCTACCCTGGCCCAAAACTCATCCGACACCTCCCACGACTCGACACGCGCTTTGCCCATCGGCGCCTCCGAACGCCGCGCAAGATGCGGCTCGGGGCGCTAGTTTACTATTTACGGATAAGTTCTAAGGCACCCGGCGGGTGCCTTCAAAACACGCTTGGGACGAAAAGCCCGCCATGTCTCAGCCGGGCAAGCCGATCAGCGTGACGACCACGATCGTCACGCCCAGGCCCAGGTTGATGCTGACCCAGCGGCGGATGTGGCCCAACGATTCGCCAGCGCTCGGCCACTGCTGTGCAGCAACGGCGAGCGACAGACGCGTGTAAAGTGCAAAGCGGATGTGCCCGAAGATGACGACCATCACCACGCCCAGGGCGGCCATGACGGTCCACTCCAGGGGCATGGCAAAACTGCCACCGCCTTGCACCAGCTGCTTGGCCACGCGACCGATCATCCACAGGCCGCTGACCAGCGTGAGCCCGGCCGCCCACAGCACCGCACTGAAAAACCGCCCAAGCACGTCATGCATCAGGCGCAGGCGTTCGGGGGCTTCCAGCCTGGACACCGCCGGGCGCAGGAAGAAATGCGCGAAGGCCATGCCGCCCACCCAGACAAGGATGGACAGGACGTGGATGGTTTTCAGGAGTGCGTAGAGCATGGCGGGGACATCAGTCGGCGGAAATGCCCTTTTCCTTGATGATGGCCGCATATCGGCGCGTATCGGCGGCATTCAGCGCGGTGAGCTGCGCGGGCGTCATGGGCGTAGGCTCGGCGCCCAGGTTGCGGATGGTCTGCGACACGACGGGTGAGACCAGAATACGGTTGATCTCGCGGTTCAGGCGCTCGATCACCGGCTGCGGCGTGCCCGCTGGCGCGTAGAAGCTGTGCGTGGAGCCGGCGTCGTAGCCCTTGAGGCCCAGCTCGGCCAGCGTGGGCGTGTCCGGGTACAGGAAGGAACGCTTGGTGCTGCCCACGGCCAGCAGGCGCAGCGTACCGGCGCGGATGTGCGGCGCGGCGATGCCTGGGTCCATGAAGAAGTCCAGGTTGCCTGCCAGCAGGTCCTGCAGGGCCGCAGCCGAGCCGCGGTAGGGGATATGCACCGCAAAGATGCCGGCCATGCCCTTGAGCATCTCGGCGCCCACATGGGGCGTGGAGCCATTGCCCGGGCTGCCGTAGCTCAGCTTGCCGGGGTTGGCGCGGGCAAAGTCCTGCAGGTCGGCAAAGGTCTTGAAAGGGGAGTTGGAGCGCACCACCAGGAAGAGCTCCACGCGCGCGCCGGCCGCCACCGGGGCGAGATCCTTGTTGGGGTCGTAGGGCATCTTGGGCGTGATGGTGGGCACAATCACGGCCGTGCTGCCCGAGGCCATGAGCAGGGTGTAGCCGTCGGCCGGGGCCTTGGCCACTGCGTCGGCACCCACCATGCCGGCGGCACCGCTGCGGTTCTCCACGGTCACGGACACCCCCAGGGCCTGAGCCAGGGGCGTGGCCACGGCGCGGCCGATCACGTCGGGCGAGCTGCCAGGCGCGAAGTTGACAATGAGGCGTATGGGCTTGTTGGGCCAGTCCTGGGCAGTAGCGCCCAGCGGTGCGAGCAGGGAGCCCAGCAGAGCGGCAGCCAGGGCAAGTCGGCGTTGTCGAATGAACATTAGGGAGTCTCCAGGGTCGGTGGCCGCATCAGGGCGGCACGTGTTGAGTGTTGCGGCAGACCGACCGGGGTAGTCTGCCTGTGAGCGTCCGGATTGTCTCGGCCACACCAGAGGCGCGTGATACGCGGGCGGTAAATCCCCACGGGAGCAAAGGCTGTCAAGCAGGAAGGCCGCAGGCCTAGCCGACGCAGGACCAGAGACGGGAAAACTCTTGTGCAGGCGCTGGCCGGCCGACGAGGTAGCCTTGCAGTTCGTCAATGCCGTGGCCGATCAGGTACTGCCGCTGCAGATCGGTTTCGACCCCCTCGGCTACCAGCCGCAGACCGAGGTTGCGCGCAATGCCGGCCACGGCCTTGATGATGGCCTCGTCACCGGAGCTGTGGCCGATGCCCGCGATAAAAGAGCGGTCGATCTTGAGCGCATGCACGGGCAGCTGGCGCAGATAGGCTAGCGAGGAGTAACCCGTCCCGAAGTCGTCGATAGCCAGGGTCACGCCCAGGTCCGCGAGCTCCCGCAGGCGGAGCAAGGCGTTTTCCGAGGTCATGATGACGGATTCGGTGATCTCCAGCTCCAGGGCGGCGGGCTCCAGGCCCGTCTCGGCCAGCGCCTCGCGCACCGTCTGCAAGATCTGCTCATGCTCCAGCTGCCGCACGGAGAGGTTGACCGACACACGGGCCACCTTGAGCCCTTGCGCACGCCACTGCACCACTTGCCTGCAGGCCTCACCCAGCACCCAGGCCCCCAGCGGGACGATGAAGCCGGTCTCCTCCGAGACCGGAATGAACTGGGCCGGACTTACAAGCCCGAGCTGCGGGCTGTTCCACCGGATCAGCGCCTCGGCCCCGGCGGGCCGCCCCTGGGCGTCGACCAGCGGCTGGTAGTGCAGCGTGAGCTCGGGGGAGTGCAGGGCCAGGCGCAGGAGCTGATCAAGGTGGGCTTTTGCCTGGGCGTTCTCGGTCATGGACGCCTGGTAGAAGCAGTACTGGCCACGCCCGCGCTGCTTGGCCTCGTACATGGCGGTGTCGGCATTGCGCACCAGGGTCTCGACATCGTCGCCGTCTTCGGGGCAGACGCAGATGCCGATGCTCGCGCCGATGTGGATGCGGTAGCCCGCCAGATCGAAGACCTGCGCCAGTCGCGCGACCAGCTGTTCGGCCAGGGCGGCCAGCTCCGCGCGGCTGCGCATCCTCTGCACGACGAGCACGAACTCGTCTCCCCCCAGTCGGACCCGCGCGCCTTCCGTCGGTACCACCTGGCCCAGGCGCTCGGCCACGGCCTGCAGCAGGCGAACGCCGATGCTGTGGCCCAGAGTGTCATTCACCTCCTTGAAGCGGTCCAGGTCAATGAACAGCAGGGCCAGAGGCCGGCAGCCCGTCGGGGTCCACGCAGACTGCAGCTTTTGGACAGCAGCTGAGTGAGGCGCAGGCGGTTGGGCAGACCGGTGAGCGGGTCGTGGTGGGCCAGATGGTCAAGTTGCGCCTGCACTTTCCTGCGCTCGGTGATCTCGGCGGCGAGCTCCCGCGTGCGCTCCTCCACGCGACGGTCCAGCGAGCGGTTGATCTCCATCACGCGGTCGCGCTCCTGGCTCACCTGCTGGACCAGATCGAGGTTAGCATCGCGCAGGCGGATGAGCTCACGCGCCGAGCGGTGCTGGATACGTGCCACGCGGGAAATGATGGCGAGGTACATCAGCATCAAGACCGCCAGGCCCACGTACTCGGGCCGGGATTCGGCGAACAGACGTGCCACCGAGATGCCAATGGAAGGAATGGCGTAGGCGTAGTAGGCGGGCAGCCAGTAGGACGTGACGATGATCGAGCCGGCCGCCAGACCGATGATGCAGACAAACAGAAAGACCTGCTGCGCCGCCGCGCCCGGCACAAAGAAGAGCCAGCCAGCGAGCCCCCAGGTCAGGCCCGAGAGCAGCGACGTTGCCGTGAAGTAGCGCGCCCAGCGCAAGGCCTCGGACTGCGGCGGCTTGCGGCGCGCGTACAGGCGCGCCAGCGTGAAGCGGGCCACCAGCACGACAAAGGCCAAGGAAACCCAGGCCACCAAAAGCTGGGCAGACACCCGGCCCCAGAGCACAGCGCCCAGAACCAGCGGCATCAGCGTGACGTTGACCAGGATGGCAGGCAGACTGTTGTAGAGCTGGTGGATCAGGCTGGCCTGGACTTTCAGCTCGTCGTCCGCCGCCCGGTCGCACGCGCCGGGTGCTTGCGTGGATGCGGGGACTTGCGTCATATCCGTGTGCGAGCTGCGTTCATGGCCCGAACAGGCCGCCCTCGGTGCTGGGCGGCGCCACACCCAGGTGCCGGTAGGCCGCCAGGGTGGCGATGCGTCCGCGCGGGGTCCGCTGCAGGAACCCTTGCTGAATCAGGTAGGGCTCGATCACGTCCTCGATGGTGCCGGCCTCCTCGCCGATGCTGGCTGCGATGTTGTCCAAACCCACAGGGCCACCGTCAAAGCGATGGATGACGGCCTCCAGCAGCTTGCGGTCCATGAGATCGAAGCCCTGCGGGTCGACATCGAGCATCGCGAGGGCCTTGTGCGCAATGTCCTGCGTGATGCGGCCTGTGCCCTTGACGTCGGCGTAGTCGCGAACGCGGCGCAGCAGGCGGTTGGCAATGCGCGGTGTGCCGCGCGAGCGGCGCGCGATCTCGAAGCCGCCCTCAGCGTCCATGGGCGCGTTGAGCAGACCCGCGCTACGGGTGACGATGCGCGCCAGCTCCTGGGCGGTGTAGAACTCGAGTCGCGCCACAATGCCGAAGCGATCGCGCAGCGGATTGGTGAGCATGCCAGCGCGCGTGGTGGCGCCTACCAGGGTAAAAGGCTGCAGGTCGAGCTTGATACTGCGCGCCGCCGGGCCCTCGCCGATCATGATGTCGATCTGGTAGTCCTCCAGCGCGGGGTAGAGGATTTCTTCCACCACGGGCGAGAGCCGATGGATCTCGTCGATGAAAAGAACATCGTTTTTCTCAAGATTGGTCAGCAGCGCGGCCAGGTCCTTGGGCTTTTCGAGCACGGGACCACTGGTCTGGCGCAGGTTCACGCCGAGCTCGGCCGCGATGATGTGCGAGAGCGTGGTCTTGCCCAGGCCGGGCGGGCCAAAAAGCAGCACATGGTCCAGCGCCTCCTCGCGCTTGCGCGCCGCGCCGATGAAGATTTCCAGCTGCTCGCGCACCTTGGCCTGGCCCACGTACTCGTCGAGCAGCTTGGGCCGCAGTGCGCGTTCGATAGCCTCTTCCCCGGCCGACACGGGCGCGGGCGAGACCACGCGCGGATCCGATGGCATTTCAAAATCGTCGGTTTGTATGCTCACGGCCAGCAGGAGAAAGGGGAAGGAAAACCAGCGTGGACTATAGCTGACCTAAAGTTACTCAGCCGCTTTGCCGATAGCATGAAAACGAACACCCTCGTCCTGCCCATGACCGCCATTTGTGCCCCCACAATGCCCCCGACCCGGGGGGCTCGGCCCGTGCTGCTGTGCTTGTTGCTCGCTGCGGTAGCCGCAGACGTGCGCGCCGCCGAGCCCGCGCCTGCAGCGGCCAGGGAGGCAGCCACAGCCAAGCCGGTGCGGTTGGAAGGCACGCGTGTGGACCTCGAATCGCAGCTACGCGAGGCCATGAAAAGCGGTGACCCAAGCAAGAAGCGCCTGAACCTGCTGATCGACCCCAAGAGCAGCAACGCCGGCATGGCGCCGGGCAGCCCGGCACCCGTGAACCCGGTGGACTTCCGTGCGCAGGATGCCCCACCGGCCCCGGCGGTGCTGGGCCAGCGGCCGCGCGAAGGTGGACTGGTGATCCGCCCGCAGCGGGCCCCAGCGCCTGCAGCGCGGGAAGCGCACAAGGACATCCACTGGAGCTATGAGGGCGAGGGCGGCCCGGACCAGTGGGGCAGGCTCAAGCCCGACTTTGCCATCTGCGCCAGCGGCCAGCGTCAGTCGCCCATCCACATCGAGGACAATAAAACGCTCAAGGGCCCGGCCGAAGCCATCGACTTTCGCTACGTGCCGAGCAGGGGCACGGTCACGAACAACGGCCACACCATCCAGGTGAACGTGTACGGCGAGAACACCCTGACGGTGCGAGGCAACACCTACCAGCTGCTGCAGTTCCACTTTCACCATCCTGCGGAAGAGCGCATCAACGGCCAGAGCTATCCCATGGTGGGCCATTTCGTGCACCGCAACGAGCTGGGGCAGCTCGCCATGTTGGCCGTCCTGCTGGAGCCCGGTGAGGAGAACCCCTTGATCCAGAAGGTCTGGACGCATATGCCGCTGGACGTGAACGACAGCGTGCACCTGCCGCCGGACCTGATTGATGTGGGCGAGATCCTGCCGAAGGACCAGCGCTACTACCAGTACATGGGCTCGCTCACCACCCCGCCGTGCACCGAGGGCGTGCTCTGGCTCATCCTCAAGCAGCCGGTTAGCATCAGCCGCGAGCAGTTGAGGCTCTTTGGCCAGCTCTATGCAAACAACGCACGGCCCGTGCAGCCGCACAATGGCCGTCCTGTACGCGACGCGGTGCTGATCGGCCCGGGCGGACGGCCCTGAACACCAGCGCTCGGCGCATCGGCGAAATCCAGCTCCCTTACGCCCCGGGCGGGTCTACTTCGCCAGCGCCTTGAGGGCGAGCTTGATGCCCTCGCTTACGCCCACGTCCCTGGGCAGTGCCTTGAGCGCGGCGGCCGCTTCCTTGTCGCTATAGCCCAGGGCCAGTAATGCCTGCAGGATGTCGGCCTCGACGTCGCCGCCGGGCTGTGCGTGCGGCGCGCCCAGGTCCGCACCGAGCTTGCCCTTGAGTTCGAGCAGCAGACGCTCGGCCGTCTTCTTGCCGATGCCCGGGACCTTCACCAGGCGGCCCGCCTCCTGCTGCGCCACGGCCTGGGCCAGTTCGGCCACACTCATGCCCGAGAGCACCGCCAGCGCGGTACGCGGCCCCACGCCTGAAATCTTGATGAGCTCACGAAAGCCCTCGCGCTCCCCGCTGGTGCCGAAACCGTAGAGCAGCTGCGCGTCCTCACGCACGACGAAGTGGGTGAGCAGCGTGACCTTCTCGCCCAAGGGAGGAAGGTTGTAGAAGGTGCCCATGGAGACCTGCACCTCGTAGCCCACGCCATGGCACTCCACCAGAACCTGGGGTGGATTCTTCTCGAGGAGGGTGCCGGAGAGCCTTCCGATCATGAGGGACCTATCATTGAGAGATTGATTTAGGAATTATCAGCGTGATTCTGCGCCACCTCTTCTCCCCGCCGAACAACACACGCCTGGCCCATCTCTGCGGCCCGGCCGACGAGCACCTGCGCATCATCGAGACCGCGCTCCAGGTCAAGATCGCGCACCGCCACGAGCAGTTCAAGGTGGACGGCGTGAGGAAGCAGGCCCAGCGCGCCATGGAGGTACTGCAGGCGCTGTACGAAATCGCGCAACGCCCGATCGACGTGGCGCACGTGCAACTCATGCTGACGGGCGACAGCGGCATGCCGCTGGAAGCAGACGCCGATGGCAACACCGTGCTTCAGACGCGCCGCCACGCGCTGCGCGCGCGCACGCCCAATCAGTCGCTCTACCTGGAGAGCATCGCCAGCCACGACATCACCTTCGGCATCGGCCCGGCCGGCACGGGCAAGACCTATCTGGCGGTGGCTGCCGCGGTGGACGCGCTTGAGCGCAGCACGGTGCAGCGCATCGTGCTGACTCGCCCGGCCGTGGAAGCCGGTGAGCGCCTGGGCTTCCTGCCCGGCGACCTGACGCAGAAGGTCGATCCCTACCTGCGCCCGCTGTACGATGCGCTTTACGACCTCATGGGTTTCGAGAAAGTCACCAAAGCTTTCGAGCGCAATGCGCTCGAAATCGCGCCACTGGCCTTCATGCGTGGTCGCACGCTGAACAACGCCTTCATCATCCTGGACGAGGCGCAGAACACCACGCCCGAGCAGATGAAGATGTTCCTCACGCGCATTGGCTTTGGCTCGCGCGCCGTGGTCACGGGCGACGTGAGCCAGATCGATCTGCCCAAGACCCAACTCAGTGGCCTCATTGACGCTGAACGCGTGCTCCGGCGCGTCAAGGGCATCGGCATCTGTCGCTTCACCAGTGCCGACGTGGTGCGCCATCCGCTGGTGGCGCGCATCGTCGATGCCTACGACAAGCAACGCAAGCCGGGCGGGGCCGAATGACCGCACCGGACCTTGACCTGTCGCTGCAGTTCGGAGCGGGTGTGCCTGAAGCGCACAAGCAGCTGCTCACAAAGGCGCGGGCCGCGCGCTGGATGCGCATGGCCCTGCTGCACCCTGCCGAGATCACCGTGCGCGTTGTGGGCACCGCCGAGGGTCGCGCGCTCAACCACGAGTACCGCCGCAAGGACTACGCCACCAATGTGCTGACCTTTGACTACACCCGCGAGCCCCTCGTCACAGCCGATCTGGTGCTGTGCGCGCCCGTGGTCGCCAGGCAAGCCAGGGCGCAGAACAAGACCCTGGAGGAGCACTACGCCCACCTGCTGGTGCACGGCACCCTGCATGCGCAGGGTTACGAGCATGAAACGAACGAGGACGATGCGCTGGAAATGGAAGCGCTGGAGGTCCTGCTGATGCAGGCCATGGGGTACGCCAGTCCGTATGAATGATCAGAGCCCGCTGCCTCAGTCCAGCGTGATGCGCGCCGCCTTGATCACGGCGCCCCAGAAGTCAAGCTCGCGCCGGGTGTAGGCGCCCAGTTGATTGGGTGTCATGAGCTCGACCGATGTGCCCGAGTCCGCCGCTTTTCTCTGCACGTCTTCCTGGGCCAGGATGCGGGCCAAGGCCCGGTTCAGGGTCAGCACCACGTCTTCAGGTGTGCCGGCCGGCGCGTAGAGCGCGAACCACGAGTCGAGCTTGAACTCGGGCAAACCGACCTCGGCCACGGTGGGCACCTCTGGCAGCGAGGGCAGACGCGCGCCGCCCGTCACCGCGAGGGCCTTGAGCTTGTCGGCCTTGACATGGGCCACCACCGAGGCCGGTGTGGTGATGAACACGTCCACGGTACCGCCCAGCAAATCCTGCACTGCGGGACCGGCCCCCTTGTAGGGCACGTGCGTGAGCGTGGTCCCGGTCTGCTGCTGCAGCATTTCGCCCGCGATGTGCTGGATGGACCCGTTGCCAGACGATGCGTAGTTGAGCCGGCCCGGATTGGCGCGGGCATAGGCCACCAGGTCGGACAGGGTTCTGAAGGGCAGGCCTTGGCGCACGACCACGATTTGCGGCGCCCGTGTCATCATCGCCACGGGCACGAAATCCTTGATGGGGTCCCAGCCCGCCTTCTTGAACAGATGCGGGTTGCCGACCTGGTAGCCACTGTAGGCGACCAGCAGGGTATGCCCGTCAGGCTTGGCACGGGCCACCACCTGGTTGCCGATATTGCCCGCCGCCCCGGCCTTGTTGTCCACGATCACGGGCTGACCCAGAATCTGCGAGAGCGGCTCGGCGACCAGGCGGGCCGTGAAATCGGTCGTGCCGCCAGGCGATGCAGGCACGACCAGGGTCAGCGGCCGGCTGGGGTATCGGGTCTGCGCGTGTAGCGCGCCTGCCACAGCGCACGAGCACATCGTCACACTGGCGAGCATCATCAAGCGTCGATCCATGGCTTACTCCTGAAGGTCGATGTAGGCGTTGGGGAGGTGTCCAGGGCCTCAGGCCAGTTCCGAAATCTCGATCAGGTTGAGATCCGGGTCACGCACGTAGATGGAGCGGATCTTCTGCGTGGCCCCGGTGCGCATGACCGGACCTTCGACGACGGGCCAGGACGCGGCGTTAAGCCGCTCGATCACCTGCTCCAGCGGCACGGTGGCGATGAAACAAAGGTCGAGCGCACCCGGCACCGGCAGGTGGGCCTTGGGCTCGAACTCCGCGCCCTGCACGTGCAGATTGATCTTCTGCGACCCGAACCGAAACGCCAGGCGCTCCACGGGCGGCATGCCACCGACAAAGCTTTCCAGCTGCATACCGAGTACGCGGGTGTAGAAATCGATGCAGGCCTCGCGGCGCGAGGTGGTGAGGACAAGGTGGTCCAGGTGGTCGATCATGCGAATCTGCTTCTGATGTCTGCAACAAGACCGGGCTCGGGATGCAGGTCGACGGTGCGTCCTGCCTTGGCCACCTGCCCTGGCACCGCGTGACCCACAATCCCGGGCAGCTGGCGCGCCAGCACCAGCAGGCGAGCGAGGTGGATACCCGTTTCGTAGCCCTCGGCCTGCAGCATGTGGATGGCGTCCTCGCTGCAAATGTTGCCGCTGGCGCCTGGCGCATAGGGACACCCCCCGAGGCCACCCAGCGAGCCATCAAAGCGGTCGATGCCCTGCTGCGCGGCGGCCAGTACATTGGCCAGGCCCATGCCACGCGTGTTGTGAAAATGCAGGGTGAGTTGCAGGCCGGGGTAGCGCATGCGCAGCGCCTCGCACAGTCGGCTGACCTGCGAGGGATGGGCCATGCCTGTGGTGTCGCAAAAGGTCAGCCCGCGCACACCCAGCTCCGCAAAGCGGTCTGCCCAGGCCATGACCTCGGAAGCCGGGGCCGCGCCCTCCATCGGGCAGCCAAAGCAGGCCGAAAGCGAAACGTTGATGGGCACCCGAGCGTCCATCAGGCCGATCACCTCCCGCAGGGCTGCGAAGCTGCGCTCGCGTGGCATGCGCAGATTGGCCAGGTTGTGGGTCTCGGAAACCGACATCACCAGGTTGAACTCATCCGCGCGGGATTCAAGCGCCCGCTCGGCGCCACGAACATTCGGTACGAGCACGGTGTACTCGACGCCCTCAACGCGCTCGATGCGTCCCATGACCTCCTCGGCATCGCGCAACATGGGAATGGATTTGGCCGAGGTGAAGGAGGTGACTTCAATCTTGGCGTAGCCGCAGCGGCTGAGCGCGTCGACGAGGGAGACCTTGGCATCGGTGGGCACGAACTCGGGCTCGATCTGGAAGCCGTCCCGCGTGACCACCTCGTTGAAGAATACCCTCTGCATCTCAGCGTGCCTCCACGATGCCGCGTTCGATGAGCTCACGGATCTGCGCTTTGTTCAGGCCCATACCGCGCAGCACCTCCACGGAGTCCTGGCCGAGCGCGGGCGCGTTGCGATCCCGGGACCCGGGCGATCGGGACAGCTTGGGCACGATGCCGGGCACCGTGAGCCCAGTGCCGTCGTCCAGACGCACGGTCTGGAGCATTTCGCGCGCCAGGTAGTGTGGATCGCAAGCAATGTCTTCCACGGTATAGATGCGTCCGCCAGGAACGGATGCACCCTCCAGCGCTGCCAGCACCTCGTTCACGCTGCGCGTCGACGTCCACGCGCCGATGGCGTCGTCGAGTTCTGCCACCCTTGCTACGCGCCCCGCGTTATCAGCCAGGGATGGATCACGCCCCAAGTCGTCGCGCCCGATCAGGGTCATGAGCCGGCGGAAGATGCTGTCGCCATTGCCCGCGATCAGGGCGTACGCGCCGTCCTTGCAGCGGTAGGCGTTGGTCGGCGCGATCCCGGGCAGCGCGGAGCCAGCCGGCCCGCGCACGGCCCCGAAGGCACTGTACTCAGGCAGAAGGCTTTCCATGCAGTTGAAGACGGCCTCGTACAAAGCCACGTCGATGACCTGGCCCTCGCCCGTGTTGTGGCGATGCTGCAGCGCCAGCAGGATGCCGATCACGCCGTGCAGCGCGGCCAGCGTGTCGCCCAGGCTGACGCCCACGCGCACCGGCACACGACCGGGCTCACCCGTGAGATGCCGCAGGCCGCCCATAGCCTCGGCCACCACCCCGAAGCCCGGGCGGTTGCGATAGGGGCCGGTCTGCCCGTAGCCGCTGATGCGCAGCATGATCAGGCGCGGGTTGAGCGCCTGCAGCTCCTCAGGCCCCAGTCCCCAGCCCTCCATGGCGCCGGGCCGGAAGTTCTCGATCAGCACATCGGAATCCGCAGCGAGCCGGCGCACGAGGTCCTGCCCCTCGGGTGTGCGCAGGTCCAGGGCCAGCGACTTCTTGCTGCGCGACTGCACCTGCCACCAGACGGAGGTGCCGTCCTTGAGCAAACGCCACTTGCGCAGGGGATCGCCCGCCCCGGGTGGTTCGATCTTGATGACCTCGGCGCCAAAGTCCGCCAGGGTCTTGCCGGCAAACGGCCCGGCGATCAGCTGGCCCAGCTCCAGCACCTTCAGGCCGGCAAGTGGGCCGGTACGGGCCGGGGCCTGCTGCAGCGTGACACGATCCTTGTCCATACCCGGCAGTGTCTGCCGGGCACGCCCTCGGCGTCTATCGTTTCCTGGCGAGGGCAGCCTTCGCGTTTTGCGAAGGCTGACACAGAAAATCGCGCAGCGCCCGCACTTCGGCGTCGGCCTCGGCCCGGATGGCAATCCTGAGCTGACGTTGCGCCCAGTGGTCGCTCAGCGGGCGCCAGGAGAGCTTCATGGCCTGAATGATGGGCAGGGCGGCCGCCTTGGGCAGCGCGGCGATGCCCAGTCCCGACGCAACCATATGGCCCACGGCGTCGAAGCTGCGCACCTGCATGCGCAGCTTGAAGGGACGCCCGGCCGCAAACGCGGCCTGCTGCTGCTGGAGCAGCACGGCCGCACCGGTATCAAGGCTGATCCACGGCTCGTCCAGGGTGTCGGCAAAGGCGATGGGGCGACGACCCGATAGCGGGTGGCCGGCGGGCAGGATCAGTACCAGCTCGTCACGCCGGAAGTCGGTGACCTCCAGTCCCTGTTCGTCCGGCCCCTGTACGTAGGCCCCCAGTTCGGCGCGTCCCTCGCGCAGGATGCTCACCACCTGGGCGGACACCTGTTCCTCCAGATCGACCTGAATGCCAGGCCGCTGCTCGGCGTAGCGCGCCAGCAGCGGCGGCAGAAATTGATTGATGGCGGCCGTGCTGGAGGCCAGCTGGATGTGCCGCACCACACCCTGCCGCAGGTCAGCCAGGTCCTCCATCAGAGCATCCAGATCCTGGAGCAGGACCAGCGCATGGCGCACGAAGGCGCGGCCGGCGGCGGTGGGAATGAGACCACGGGAATGTCTTTCAAACAGTGGCTCGCCAACGACGGCTTCCAGATCGCGCAGGCGCCGGCTGGCCGCTGGCAGAACCAGATGGCAGTCGCGCGCTGCGGCAGTGAGACTGCCGGTCTGCGCGCAAAGAGACACCAGCCGCAGGGAGACAAAATCGAAACGCGCCAGGTTATAGCGGCTCATGGGCACGAGTTCACGGCTGGCGCATCGATATCGTCACCGGCCCATCATTGACCAGATGCACCTGCATGTCTGCGGCAAACTGCCCGGTCTGCACCTTGGAATGCAAAGTGCGGGCCTGCGCGACAAAGCGGTCGTAAAGCCGCCGCCCCTCGTCCGGCGGCGCGGCATTCGTGAAGCTGGGCCGGTTGCCGCCCGCAGTATCGGCTGCCAGGGTGAACTGGCTCACGATGAGCAGGCCGCCCGCCACATCAACCACGCTCCTGTTCATCTTGCCGGCCTCGTCGGCAAAGATGCGCAGCTTCAGGATCTTGGCCAGAAGCTTGTTACCGGTGGATTCAGTGTCACCGCGTTCGGCGCAGACAAAAACAAGCAGGCCCGCCCCGATGGCGCCGACGGACTGGCCGTCGACCTCGACGCGGGCTTGCCGGACGCGTTGCAAGAGGGCGAGCATGCGATGTTTGTACTGCGGGTCACGCTGGCTTCAGCGCAGGCTGGCGCGGGCCTGCTCCAGCCGCTGCTCAAGGTAGGCGGCGTAGAAGTCGGGAATGTAGCCGCCCACCAGGCGCTCGGCCACCTCGGCGCCGCCCCGGCCCAGGAGTAGCACCGTGGGTGCAACGCGGACCTTCCAGAGGCGCACGAGCTCGTCGTGCGTCACGGGCTGGCCCTGCCAGTCCAGCACGCGGTTGCGAGAGCGCATATCGACCTGCACCACGGTCAGACTGTCGAGCCGATGCCGGGGTTCGAGATGCTGGTCGCGCACGATCCTGCAGTAGGGACAGCCTTCCAGGCTGACCATGACCACCAGCGGCTCGCGCCGGGCCAGGGCCGCAGCCAGTTCCTGCTGGAAGTTGTGCGCCAGCGGCAGCTCGGCAGCCCGGGCGCTGGGCCCAAACCAGGGCAGGGCCGCGGCTGCGAGCAGCCATCGGCGGCGCGCGGCATTGGCGGGCGTCACTTGCCGCCCTCCTGCTCCAGCAGCAGATACGTGTTGTATGCGTTCATGCGATTGGCCACGCGAAACAGCGGCAGGTCCTCAAAGCGACTCCAGTCGGTATTCCGGTAGGCCTCGTCGAAGGGCTCAAGGTTGCGGGCCGCCTGGCCCATGCTTGCCCGCAGATGGACCAGGTAGTCGCGCGTCAGCTGCATGTCCTTGCGGGCCTCGCGCGACAGCGGGCCGTGCCCCGGCACCACGACGGTGGCATCAAAGGCGAGCAGCTTGTCCAGCGCGGCGATCCACTGCCGGCTGTCCGCTTGCCCCACATAGGGAATTCGGCTGCGAAACACCAGATCGCCCGCGAACAGCACCTTCTGCGCGGGCACGTAGACGACGAGATCCTCGGGCGTGTGCGAAGGGCCGACGAAGCGGATCTGGAAATCCACCCCGCCAACCGCAAGGGTTTGGTCCCCGTCGAGCCATTGGTCGGCTTCAACCAGGCGGGTGTTGTCGTCTACCCAGGGGGCCAGCTCGGCGCGCGAGGCCTGCAGACGCAGGCGTGCGGTGTCGGAGTTCAGATAGGCCAACGCAGCCCGGTGCGCAATGATGCGTGCACCCATGGCCTTGAAGGCCTGCAGACCATAGATGTGGTCGGCGTGGTAGTGCGTGACGATCACGTGGGTGATGGGCTGGGGCGTGATCCTGCGAATCTCGCCCGCGAGTCGCTGGGCCAGTGCCGGCGACCCCAGCGCATCGATGACCACGACACCGGCGGGCGTGACCACGAAGCCCGCGTTCGAGATGAAGTTCTGGTTGGCCGGCGATCCCAGGGCTGAAACACCCTCGACATACCAGGCGGCTGGCGCCACCTGCTGCGCCACCATGGGCACGCCCTCGGTCGCGCGCGCGCCCAGCGCCAGCAGCAGCCCAAGCGCCGGCGTGGCCAACTTTCCTGCGAGATTCATGAACACAATGATGCAGAGCGCTTGATCACCGGAACTTGAGACACATCAAGGAGATAGAGAAGGGCCCGGTCTGGTATTTTTTTTGATATAAGCAAATGCTGAATTATGAGAGCGCCTCATAGATCTGGCAACCTTGATTGAGCGGTACGGTGAGCGTGGGTGGCTCGTGGCGTGTGGCCTGCTCATCGGCCTGTTGTTCGGCGTTTTTGCGCAGCGCTCCCGGTTCTGCCTGCGCGCGCTGCTCTCGGGCCTGACCTTCGCGGTTATAGCCCAGGCGGCGCTGCCCGGCTCGCTGGCGCCGCTGCGCTCGGGGATCAGCAGCTAGTGGACAGTTGACAGCGGGCCCTCGCGCGACCTGCTGGCCATCACGGGCATTGGCCACCGGGGCGGGCTCAGTGTGGGCCTGGTCTGGTTTGCGGTGGCGCTCTTCTTTGCCATCCGCAGCGGCTGGGGCCTGTGGAAATGGGTAGGAGGCATCGGGACCGGCGCGGCCGTGGCTGCGGGCTGGTGGACCACATATCTGATCTCGGTCCAAAGCTTCGGCGCTGCAAAGTTGCAGGGCCTGACTTTCAGCGGGCCGTCGGCAGAATGGCTGATACGCGCGCTGTCCTCGCCGACACCGCCCATCGGCTTCGATTTCGGCTTGCTCCCCGGCGTGTTTGCGGGCTTTTTCATGGGCGCGCTGGCAGGCCGCGAGTTCCAACTCAAGGGCTTCAAGGATGGCCACAGCATGCGACGCTACATCGCCGGCGCAATCGTCATGGGTTTTGGCTCGATGCTGGCCAGCGGCTGTGCCGTGAGCGCGGGCGTGAGGGGAGGATCGGTCTTCGCGCCGACGGCGTGGATGGCACTGATCGGCATGTGGGCAGGCGCCGGTCTGACGGACCGGCTCACCGACAGCCGCAGTACAGCCGATAGGTCCGCTGTGCGCGTGAGCGCAATGTCCGGAAACATGCAAGCCCCATCAGTCCGTACGGGCCGATGTGGCGAAGGTTTACGGTGTAAGGTACGCGAGGGTAAACACCCGGTTTGAGCCAGCAGGCAATTCGCTAAATTAGCTGCTGGTGATATTTGTATTCTTTAGGAGACTCTCATGCGCCTCACTCCCCTTTGGGCGGCCATCGGGCTTTGCCTTGCCAGCGCCGCCAACGCCAACCCGCAGGACGCCGCCAAGCTGTACCAGCGTGCCCTGGCCGCCACCTGCGCCAACTGCCACGGGACCGACGGCCGCGCAGTTGACGGCTCCGCCATCCCCTCGCTGGCCGGCATGCCGCGTGACTACCAGATCGCCCAGATGAAGGCCTTCCGTGATGGCACTCGCCCCGCCACGGTGATGCACCAGCTAACCAAGGGCCTGACAGAGCAGCAGATCGAGTCGGTCGCGACCTATTTCGCAAGCCTCAAGCGCTGAGCAGGAGAACCAGAATATGAAACGACGCAGTTTTGTCCAGGGCTCCCTCGCGCTTGGCACCGTTGGTTCTCTTTCCATGGTGGGTTGCACCACAACGGCGCCCCTGCCCGCCAAGGCGAAGGTGGTGGTGATCGGCGGCGGCTATGGCGGCGCCACGGCCGCCAAGTACGTGCGCATGCTCTCCAACTACCAGATTGACGTGGTGCTGGTCGAGCCCAACAACAGCTTCATCTCCTGCCCGATCTCCAACCTGGTGATCGGCGGCTCCAAGAACATGGGCGACATCACCACGCCCTATGACGACCTCAAGGGCAAGCATGGCGTGATCCATGCACGCGACCGCGTCATCGAGATCGACCGCGGCAAGAAGACGGTCGCGCTGGCTGGTGGTGCGGTCATCGGCTACGACAAGCTTATCGTCTCGCCCGGGGTCGACTACATGTGGAGCAGCATCGAGGGCCTCAAGGACGCCAGCGCATCGGGCCAGGTACTGCAGGCCTGGAAAGCCGGCCCCGAGACCCTGGCGCTGCGCCGCCAGCTTGAAGCCATGCCGGACGGTGGCGTCTTCGCCATGGCGATTCCGCTGGCGCCCTACCGCTGCCCGCCTGGCCCCTACGAGCGCGCCAGTCAGGTTGCCCATTATTTTCAGAAGGCCAAGCCGAAATCCAAGGTGCTGATTCTCGACGCCAACCCGGACGTGACATCCAAGGGCCCCCTGTTCAAGAAGTTCTGGGCCGAAAACTACGCCGGCATGCTGGAGTTCCGCGGCAACCACCGTGCGGTCGCAGTCGATGCGAAGAGCAAGACCATCAAGTTCGAGACCGCCGACGACGTGAAGGCCGACGTGCTCAACGTGCTGCCTAATATGAGCGCGGGCCTCATTGCCGTGCAGTCCGGCCTGGCCAACGCCAACGGACGCTGGTGCAACGTGCATTACCAGACCTTTGAATCGACCGTGGCCAAGGACGTGCATGTGATCGGTGACTCGGTGCTCGCGGCGCCGGCCATGCCCAAGTCTGGACACATGGCCAACTCGCACGGCAAGGTGGTGGCTGCCGCCGTCGTCGCCCAGCTCTCTGGCCTGGAGGTCAACCCCCAGCCGCTGCTGACCAACACTTGCTACAGCTTTGTGAACGACAAGCTCGTGGTCCATGTGGCCTCGGTACACCAGTACGACGCGACCGAAAAGACCTACAAGACCGTGCCGGGCTCGGGTGGCGTATCCACCGCACCCAATGAGCTGGAGGGTGTGTATGCAATGAACTGGGCGCACAACATCTGGGCCGATACGCTGCGCTGATGCCACACGGGCCCCGCCTGCCGCCCGGGCCCGTTGCAAGCTGGCCCCCGCCGACGCCCCGATAACCATCGCTTCAGGAAACGCTCATGTACAAAACGCTTGCCTCCCTCCTGCTATCCGGGCTCGCCTTGCTCAACCTGTCGGGCTGCGCCTCGACGTCCGGGCCCAAGCAGACGCGGGCCGTGTACCACGTCAACACCGACGTGAACACGGTACCGGCCATCCTGAACAACATCCGCAATCACTACAACGCGGCACCGCAGGACAAGATCGTCGTGGTCACCCATGGCCCGGGCATCAACTTTCTGCTGCAGGACGCCAAGGACAGCCAGGGGCGGGAGTTTTCGGGCACCGTCGGCGACCTGGCAAGCAAGGGCGTGGAGTTCCGGGTCTGCAATAACACGCTGGTGACGCGCAACATCAGCCCGGACCGCGTGGTGATGGAAGCCCGGATCGTGCCCTCGGGCGTGGCCGAGGTGGCCCGGCTGCAGGCCCAGGAAGGCTACGTCTACCTCAAACCCTGAGCGACAGCCCATGAGAAGCAGGGCGGGGCCCCAAGGGCCCCGTTTTTCATCGCATCAGCGATGCAAGGGTGCGACGATGGCCGATACAGGAGCAGGCTCGAAATGTGCGTCAGCGGCAATCTGCGTGCACACTGCGCGGCATAGGGCAGCCACACGCTCGTCAATGATGCGGTAATAAACCTGCACGCCCTCGCGACGCTTACCCAGCACGCCAGCTTGGTAAAGCGTGGTGAGGTGTTGCGACATATTGGGCTGGGTGGTTTCGATCTTGCTCAGCAGATAGCTGACGTTGCGCTCACCATCGCAAAGATGGCTGATGATCTTGAGGCGCATGGGCGCCGACATGACGCGAAACACCTCTGCCGCCAGCTCAAACACCTGCTCCGACTCAATCACGACGGCTGCGTTCGCCGGGTTGGAGCGCTTGCTCATCTGTGGACCATCTCAATATAGGAACGTGCGCATTCTACAGAGAGGCTGCTGATCTCATCAGCCATTCTTATGACGCAAGGTGCGGCTGAGCAACAGCACCGGGATCAGGCCGACAAGCACCAGCGCCAGCGACGGCAGGGCCGCCTCGCCCAGCCGCTCGTCTCGCGCGAGCTGGTAGGCGACGACCGCAAGGGTGTCGCTGTTGAAGGGTCGCAGTACCAGGGTGGCGGGCAGCTCCTTCATCACGTCCACAAACACCAGCAGCAAGGCCGCCATGGCCGAGCGACGCAGCAGCGGCCAATGCACGCGACTGAGAAGGCCCCAGGCACCGCTGCCCAGCATGCGCGCGCTGTCATCCAGGCTGGCCGGGATGCGCGAGTAGCCGCTTTGCACTGAATGCAGGGCCACGGCGACAAAGCGCACCAGATAGGCCCAGACCAGGCCCAGCGAGGTGGCAGTGATCCAGTACGCGGCACCCGCCTGCGGCCAGGTGGCTTGAACCCAGCCCACAGGCAGCAACAGGCCCACGACGACGACCGCTCCCGGCACTGCGTAGCCGAGTCCGGCCAGCCAGACCACGGCACGCGTGAGCAGGTCGGGCAGGCGGCGCAGGGCAAACGCCAGCAGCAGCGCCAGCCCCACGGCCAGTACGGCGGCCAGCAGACCCAGGCGCATACTGTTACCAGCCCACGCCAGAAGGCGATCCCAGGGCAGCACGCTCCAGTCGGCCACCAGCGGCCGGAACATGAAGAGCACAGGTGCGACAAAGCCCATCAGCAGCGGCAGGGCACAGACCGCCCATGCGGCGAGCATGGCTTTGCCACGCAAGGGTAGCGGCCGCGCCTCAGCCCCGGACGGTAGTCCCAGGCGCGCGCTGACAAAGCGCAAGCGCCGGCGGGAGCGATGCTCCAACCAAAGCAGCAGGACGACAAGACCCAGAAGAAGTGTGGCCAGCTGGGCGGCCGCCACGCGGTTGTCCATGGCCAGCCAGGCTTTGTAGATGCCAGCGGTGAAGGTCTGAACGCCGAAGTAGCTCACCACCCCGAAATCGGCCAGGGTCTCCATCAGGGCCAGCGCCACGCCGGCGGCCACGGCCGGACGCGCCAGCGGGAGGGCCACCTCCAGGATGCGGCGTGACAGCGATGCGCCGAGGAGCCGGGCGGCCTCCATCAGGTGGCTGGCGCGCTCGGCCAGGGCGGTGCGCGCCAGCAGATAGACATAGGGGTAGAGCGCGAACGTCAGCACCCAGGCCGCGCCGGCCGGGTTACGGATCTCTGGAAAGACCCGCCCCTGCAGGCCCGTGGCCTCACGCAGCCAGGTCTGCAAGGGGCCGCTGTACTGCAGGAAATCGGTGTAGGCGTAAGCGACCACATACGCCGGCATGGCCAGCGGCAGAAGGAGCGCCCACTCGAAGAAGCGACGGCCGGGAAAGTCGAACAGAGTCACGGCTGCTGCCGTGGACAGGCCCACGATGATCACGCCCAGGGTCACCAGCACACACAGCCACAGCGTGGTCACGATGTAGTCCGGCAAGACGGTGGCGGCCATCTGGCGCAGGATGGCGCCCGCCTGCGCGCCCGTCCCATCCCCTGGCAGCCAAGCGCCCAGCAGGGACAGCACGGGCAGCATGAGCAGCGCGGTGAACAGGAGCAGGAAAAAGTGACGCAAGCGTGGCATGGGCTGTCCCGCTATTGCAGCAGGCCAGAGAAACTTCTTGAGAATTGTATGTATTTACAATCCCGCTATGTTTGTCGATCTGCGCCAGCTTGAAGTCCGTTACCCCGGGGCCGCCCAGGCCGCCGTCCGGGATGTGTCCCTGGGCCTGCGGGCCGGCGATATCGGCGTGCTGATCGGGCCGTCGGGCTGCGGCAAGACCACGCTGCTGCGCGCGATTGCCGGGCTGGAGCCCGTGAGCGGCGGTGAAATCCGCCTTTCAGGGCGGGTGGTGAGCAGCAGCCACACGAGGCTCGCGCCTGAGGCGCGACGCATCGGCATGGTGTTCCAGGATTACGCGCTGTTCCCGCATCTGGACGTGAGCCGAAACGTGGCCTTCGGCATTGCCGACCTGCCGGCGACGGAGCGCTCGCGCCGTGTGCGCGAAGTCTTGGAATTGGTGGGCCTGGCTGGCAGTGAGCCGCGCTACCCGCACGAGCTCTCAGGCGGCCAGCAGCAGCGTGTGGCACTGGCGCGCGCGCTGGCGCCGCGTCCGCAGTTGCTGCTGCTGGACGAGCCCTTCTCGAACCTAGATGTGGAGCTTCGTGAGAGGCTGGCCCACGAGGTGCGCAACATCCTCAAGGCGGCGCAGGCCACCGCCCTGCTCGTCACACACGACCAGCTTGAGGCTTTTGCAATAGGCGACACCATCGGTGTCATGCACGAGGGGCGCCTGCACCAGTGGGATGACGCCTACACCCTGTACCACCGGCCCACCACCCGCTTTGTGGCCGACTTCATCGGTCACGGGGTATTCGCGCCAGCCACGATCCGCGAAGTCGACCGGCACATCGTGGTGCAGACCCCGCTGGGGGAACTGACGGACGTGGCCGAATGCCCCCTGCCCTGCGCTTTCTCCGGCGGGGAATGCGATGTGCTGCTGCGCGCCGACGACATCGTCCACGACGACGACGCACCGGTGAAAGCCGAGATCATCCGCAAGGCTTTCCGGGGCTCGGAGTTCCTCTACACCCTGCGCCTCGAAGGCGGTCTGACCGTGATGGCCCATGTGCCGAGCCACCACGACCACAAGCTCGGTGAGTGGATCGGCATACGCCCCGAGGTGGACCACGTTGTGACCTTCAACCGCGCCTGCGAACTGCACGGCAGCGAGCTGTGCCAGATGCCCTGTGTCCGGCAGAGCGGTGCAGAACTGCCTGCGAAGGTCAAGGTTCGCGCAGACGAATGACCTCTTCGCGCAGGGTCTGGGCCCAGGCGCGGCGTTCCCGGCCTTCGGCCGCTTGCGGCTCGCCAAAAACGATGCGCACCGTGAGGCCCCGCGCACACGCCGTGCGCCACACCGATCCCAGCAGGGTGTCATCGCCCACGTAGCAAGGCGCCAGGCTGCGCTGCCCATCGGCGTCGAGGAACTGGACGGCCACAGGCTGCACGGTCGCGCCCGCCGAGATGGCGGCCTGCAGCAAGTTGGCATGGAAGGGCAGCAGGTCGATGCCGTCGCTGGTGGTGCCTTCGGGAAACACCGCCAGGACATCACCGGCGAGCAGGCTTTTGGCCATGTGGTGCACCACGCGCATGGCGTCGCGCCGCGACTCGCGCTGGATGAAGAGCGTGCCCACTCCGCTGGCCAGTGCGCCGATCAGGGGCCACGCCTGGACATCGGCCTTGGACACAAAACGGCAGAAACGGGCCGCGTGCAGCGAGGTGATGTCCAGCCAGGAGATGTGGTTGGCCACCAGGAGCAGCGGGCCTGGCAGGTTGGCTGCGCCGCGCACGTCCAGCCGGATACCCAGATGGATCAGCATCGCGCGCGACCAGACCTGCACGCGCATCTCGCGCTGCGGCTCGCTCAGGCGCGGAAAACGCAGCAGGATGGTCAGCAACCCGGCGACGATGTGCAGCAGGGCACGCGCCAGCCGCCAGGCCGCGCGCAGGCGGGAGACTTTATCTCCCCCCACGCTCACGCACCCCGCGTCGTTCGCCACACTCGAGGAGGGCGCGAGTCACCTTGGGGCGGCCCGACGGCGCCTCAAACGGCCTGGTAGGCAATCTGCCCCCCGACGAGGGTCCAGCGCACGCGCGCAGGCAGCGCGTAGCCCGCAAACGGCGTGTGCTTGCCCTGGCTGCGCAACGCCTCGGGCAACACCGTCCACTCGGCCTGCGGGTCGAAGATGCAGACATCGGCCACGCCGCCCACGACAAGCTGGCCAGCGCTGGCCTGCAGCGTACCCAGCGCCGTGCCCAATACGCGTGCGGGCTCACTGCTGAGCACGGCCAGCGCACGCGTGAGACCCACGCCGCTTTCCTGGCCCCACTTCAAGGCCAGGCTGAGCAGAAGCTCCAGCCCGGTGGCACCCGGCTCGGCCTCGGCAAAGGGCAACATCTTGGCGTCTTCGTCCACAGGGGTGTGATCAGACACCAGCGCGTCAATGGTGCCGTCGGCCAGAGCCTCGCGCAGCGCGTCGCGGTCGGCCTGCTGACGCAGTGGGGGATTGAGACGCATGCGGCTGTCGAAGTAGCCGATGTCTTGATCGGTCAGATGCAGGGAGTTGATGCTGACGTCGCAGGTCAGGGGCAAGCCTTCGTCTTTGGCGTGGCGCACGAGCGCGACCCCCGCAGCACTGCTGAGCCGGCTCAGGTGCACGCGCGCACCTGTGGCGCGCATCAGTTCGAAGACGGTGTGCAAGGCCACGGTCTCGGCTGCGACCGGCACGCCGGACAGGCCCAGACGCGTAGCCAGCGCCCCGCTGGCGGCCACACCCTGGCCGAGGTAGTGGTCATTGGGGCGCAGCCACACCGCGTAGCCAAAGGTGCTGGCGTACTGCAGGGCGCGCTGCAGCACCTGGGTATTGACCAGCGCGGTGTCCGCCTGCCCGAAAGCCACGCAGCCGGCCTCACTGAGCTCTGCCATCTCGGTGAGGATCTCGCCCTGCAACCCCCGCGTGAGCGCACCGACCGGAAAGACGCGCGCCTGGTGCAGCTTTTCCGCGCGGAACTTGAGCATCTCTACCAGACCTGGCTCGTCGAGCACGGGATCGGTGTCGGGAGGGCACGCAAGGGCGGTCACACCGCCGGCCACGGCTGCGGCCATTTCGGATTCGAGCATGCCCTCGTGCTCATGACCCGGCTCGCGCAGCCGTACGGCCAGGTCGATCAGGCCCGGAGCGACCACACAACCGGAGGCTTCGACGACGCGATTGGGGGCGAAATCGGCCGACGCGTGACCGATGGCGACGATACGCCCGGCTGCAATGGCCACGTTGGCAATCTCGTCACGGTTGCTGGCGGGATCGATGACGCGGCCACCCTTGATCAACAGTTTCATCTTATGCCTCATTCCCCGCAACGATGCTCATGACCGCCATGCGTACGGCGATGCCGAAGGTGACCTGCGGCAGGATCACGCTCTGCTTGCCATCGACCACGGCCGAGTCGATCTCGACACCGCGGTTGATCGGCCCCGGGTGCATGACGATGGCGTCGGGCCTGGCCAGCAGCAGCTTCTCGGGTGTGAGGCCGTAGCTCTTGAAGAACTCCTGGCTCGAAGGCAGCAGCGCGCCGCTCATGCGCTCGTTCTGCAGGCGCAGCATGATGATGACGTCTGCGCTGCGGATGCCCTCCTCCAGGGTGTGGCACACGCGCACGCCCATGGGCGCCATCGCGGCGGGCACCAGCGTCTTGGGGCCGACGACCCGGACCTCGGCGCACCCGAGGGTGGTCAGTGCGTGGATGTCGGAGCGCGCCACGCGCGAGTGCAGCACGTCACCGACGATGGCTACTGTGAGATTGGAAAAATCCTTCTTGTAGTGCCGTATGGTGTACATGTCCAGCAGGCCCTGCGTCGGATGGGCGTGCCGCCCGTCACCCGCGTTAATCACATGAACATGAGGCGCAACATGCTGCGCGATGAGATATGGTGCACCCGACTCGCTGTGGCGAACCACGAAGAGATCGGCGGCCATCGCGCTGAGGTTGGCGATGGTATCGAGCAGGCTCTCGCCCTTAGAGGCCGAGGAGCGCGCGATGTCGAGGTTGATGACGTCGGCGCTCAGGCGTGTGGCCGCGATCTCGAAGGTGGTGCGGGTGCGCGTGGAGTTCTCAAAGAACAGGTTGAACACACTCTTGCCGCGCAGCAGCGGAACTTTCTTGACTTCGCGGTCGCTGACGCTCACGAAGCTGGCTGCGGTGTCCAGAACGTGTGTGAAGATTTCGCGCGGCAGCCCTTCGGTGGAGAGCAGGTGGATCAGCTCGCCGTTCTTGTTGAGTTGGGGGTTGCGTTTGTAGAGCATGGTGATGCCTTGTGTTCTGTCGCGCCTGCTCAGGTGGCCTCCACCCGGAAGTGGAAGCGGTCATCCGCATCACGGGCCAGCGCCAGCACCCGGCCGGGCGGCAGGGCCACGCGGGCGGCAGCATAGTCGGCCTGGATGGGCAGCTCGCGCCCGCTGCGGTCCACCAGCACGGCTAGCCGGATGGCCGCCGGGCGACCGTAGTCGAAAAGCTCGTTGATCACCGCGCGGATGGTGCGTCCGGTGTAGAGCACGTCGTCGAGGACCAAGATCTGTGCGCCATTCACATCGAAGGGCAGCACGGTCTGGCCGCTGCTGGCCAGGCCGCGCTGCGCGAAGTCATCACGGTGCAGGGCGGAAGAGATCACGCCATGTTCGCCGTCCAGTCCGATTTCGCGCTGCAGGCGCTCGGCCAGCCAGGCACCGCCGGAGGTCACGCCGACCAGGCGGGTTTCAGGCTTGCACAGGCCACGCACACCACGCTGCAGCTCTGCATAGAGCGCTTCCGCATCCAGTGCCAGGGTACTCATTCAAGACTCCTCAGGAACTGTTCCAGGATGATGCAGGCGGCGCCTGCGTCCGTATCCGCTTCGCCTCGCGCCAGGGCTTCGGTGGTGCTGTAGCGCTCGTCCACCTCGTACACCGGCCGGCCGAAGCGGCCACGTAGCTGCCGCGCGAACTTCTGCGCCCGGGCCGTATTCTCGTGTGGCGCGCCGTCTGGGTGCAGGGGCACGCCGACAACGATGGCGTCGGGTTGCCATTCCTTGAGCAGGGCCGCGACTTGCTCGAAACGTGCATCACCCTCGGCGCGTATCGTGGGTCGTGGCTCAGCGCGCCGCAACAGTCGGTTACCCACGGCGACCCCCGTGCGCTTGAGGCCAAAGTCCAGAGCGAGAAAGGTTTGCTGAGTGAAAGGGACGGCAGTCATGCTTGCTGCCGTGTTCATGCCAGACCAGCCCCCGAAACAACCTGCCCACACGCGTAACGCCGTGGTACCGACTTTGCCGGGCCACTGGCGCTGTCCCCTGCAAGGGGCTGAGGCCTGCGGCTCCAAGCCTGCCTGCGCAGGCTTGGACAGGCCCAAGAGCTTGCGCCTCTGGCGCAAGCACCAGGCATGAAGCGCAGCGCAGTCTGGGGGTGTTCCATATTCATGCATGCCCCGCATCGGGTGAGAGCATCCAAGCCTGCAAGCCCAGCAGCGAGAGGGCCTTGTCGTAGCGCTGGGCCACGGGAGTCTCGAAGATCACGGCGGGATCGGCGTGCACGATCAGCCAGCTGTTCTCGCCGATCTCGGACTCGAGCTGGCCCTGGGCCCAGGCCGAGTACCCCAGCGAAACGAGAACGCGGCTCGGGCCGGCACCCGTCGACAGGGCTTCGAGCACATCGCGCGAGGTAGTCATCTCCAGGCCACCCGGGATCATCATGGTCGAGGCGTACACTGTTTCGTGAGGCTCTTCGCCCTGAGGGGGCGGCGTGTTGAGCAAAGCCTCATGCAGCACGAAGCCGCGCTCGGTCTGGACCGGCCCGCCGTGGAAGACCGGCGTATCCCTGAGGTCAGCACGGCCTAGCGGCAACTCGACCTTGTCGAACAAGTTCTGTAGCTTGATGTCTGTGGGCTTATTGATCATCAGGCCGAGCGCGCCGCGCTCGCTGTGCTCGCACAGGTAGACCACGCTCTTGGCGAAAGTCTCATCGGCCAGACCGGGCATCGCGATCAGAAAATGATTCGTCAGGTTGATCGGTGCAGAATCATCGGCCATAAGTGAATTTTAACGGTCCCATGGATAAACCCTTAGCCTCCGGTCTGGTCTGGTTCCGCCGCGACCTGCGGATCGACGACCAGGCCGCCCTGAACCTGGCCCTGCTGCAATGCCGTCAGGTGCATTGCGCCTTCCTTCTGGACCGGGAGATCCTCGATCCACTGCCCCGGGCGGATCGCCGGGTTGAGTTCATTCTGGCCTGCCTGAGCGAGCTGGACCAGGGCTTGCGCGACCTGGCCGGCCACGAGCACGCCGGCTTGATCGTGCGCCACGGCCTGGCCAGCGAGGTCCTGCCCGCGCTCGCCCGCGAACTGGGCGTACAGGCGGTTTTTGCGGCCCATGACTATGAGCCACAGGCCCAGGCGCGCGATGCGCGGGTGCGCGGCGCGCTCGCTGCGGCCGGCATCGCCCTGCAGACCTGCAAGGACCACGTGATCTTCGAAGGCCGCGAGGTTCTGACAGGTGGTGGCACACCCTACACCGTGTTCACTCCCTACAAACGCGCGTGGCTCGCCCGCCTGCAACAGCCATTGTCCGTGCACGACTGCGCGCCGCAGGCCCGGGCCCTGGCGCCCAGACCCGCGGCTTTACGCCAGCCTGTGCCTACCTTGCCTGAGATTGGCTTTGAGGCCAGCAATCTCTCGGCGTTGCGCATCCCTGCCGGGGCCAGCGGTGCGCGACAGCTGCTCGATGATTTTCTTGGCCGCATGGACCAGTACCATGAGAGTCGCGACTATCCGGCGCTCAAGGGCCCGAGCTATCTGGGGGTGCACCTGCGCTTTGGTACGGTCTCCATCCGCCGCTTGGTCACGTTGGCACTGCAGCGCAGTTCCGCCGGCAGCCCCGGCGCGCAGACCTGGCTGGGGGAGCTGGCGTGGCGTGATTTCTACTTTCAGATCCTCGCCAACTTCCCCCATGTCGACGGGCGCGCTTTTCGGCCAGCCTACGACGCGATCCGATGGGAGCAGGGCCCGCAGGCCGAAGCCCGTTACGCAGCCTGGTGCGAAGGGCGCACCGGCTTCCCCATCGTGGACGCCGCCATGCACCAGCTCAACCACAGTGGCTACATGCACAACCGCCTGCGCATGGTCGCGGGCAGTTTTCTGGTGAAGGATCTTGGGATCGACTGGCGCTGGGGCGAGCGCTATTTCGCCCGGCAGCTCAACGATTTCGATCTCGCCGCCAACAACGGCGGCTGGCAGTGGGTGGCGTCCAGCGGTTGCGACGCACAGCCGTGGTTCCGCATCTTCAACCCGCTGAGCCAGAGCCGCAAGTTTGACCCCCAGGGCCGCTTCATCCGGCGCTACCTGCCCCAGCTGGCCGCCCTGCCTGACGCAGCGGTGCACGCCCCCTGGCTGGCCAGCCCGCTGGAGCTGGCCGCGGCGGGCGTGGTACTGGGGCAGAACTACCCACAGCCTATGGTGAGCCACGAGGAAGCACGCGAGCGCACGCTGGCGCGCTACGCGGTGGTTAAGAAACCCGATGCGAAAACGCCCTGATCCGTGCAGCGCAGGCTGCGCGCGCTCCACTCAGACCGGCACAGCCTGGGCGCAGTAGTCCTTGATGAGCGCGAGCAATTCGTCTTCCGAGTAAGGCTTGCCAAGGTAATGGTCCACGCCGAGCTGCTTGGCATGCTCGAGGTGTTTCTCGGCAATCCGCGATGTGATCATGATGATGGGCAGATCCCGAAGCTTGGCATCGGCACGGATGTTGCGCGCGAGATCGAAGCCGTCCATACGCGGCATTTCGATGTCGGACAGCACCACCGCGGGCCGCTCCTGGGCGAGTCGTTCGAGCGCCTGCAGGCCGTCGGCCGCAAGCGCCACGCGGTAGCCTTCGCGGCGCAGCAGACGCTGGGTGACGCGGCGCATAGTGATGGAGTCGTCCACCACGAGCACCAGGGGCAGTTCGCCGCCGGGGCCAGGCGCCGTGGAATGCTCGCCTGTGGCCGCCTGCGCGACCTGCACGAATTGCGCGACGGGTGGCGCCGGTTCGACCCTGCCGCGCTGCAGCTCGTAGGCCTTTTCGCCGTAAACCGTTGCCAGAGCCACCGGGTTGTAGATCAGCACCACCGCCCCCGAGGCCAGGACCGACATACCAGCCAGGCCCGGAAGACGGGACAACTGCGGCCCGAGGTTCTTCACCAAGACTTCCTGGTTGCCTAGCACTTCGTCGACGTGCACTGCAACACGCTGGCCCGCGCTGCGCAAGATCACCACGGGCTGGGTCTTGCCACCGTGCTCATGGCTGCGGGCCGAGGCCTGAAGCAACGCACCAGACCAGAAATAAGGCACGGTCTCGCCACCGTGCTCGATGCTGCCGTTGGCGTAGGCCTGCTCCAACTCGCCACGGGTGATACGGCGCACGATCTCAACCAGGTTGGCCGGCACACCGATACTGAGTTCGCCCATGCGCAGCATGATCACCTGCGTCACGGCAGTGGTCAGCGGTAGTATGAGCTTGAAGCTGGTACCGGAGCCGGCCGTGGTCGAGGTTTCGATGCGTCCGCCCAGGGACTGGACTTCGGAGCGGACCACGTCCATGCCGATGCCGCGTCCCGCCAGTTCGGTCACGCTGGACGCGGTGGAGAAGCCAGGCATGAAGATCATGTTGGCGGCATCGGCGTCGCTCAGAGACTGCCCCGGCGCAACCAGCCCCAGCGCAAGCGCCTTCTCGCGGATGCGAGGCAGGTTCAGGCCCGCCCCATCGTCGGTAAAGGTCACCGAGACGTCGTTGCCTTCCTGGTTCAGGCTGATATTGATCGTACCGGCCGCCGGTTTGCCGGCGGCTTCGCGCTGCTGGGCCGGCTCGATGCCGTGCGCGACCGCATTGCGCAGCATGTGCGCGAAAGCAGGCGCCATGCGGTCAAGTACGCCACGGTCGATTTCCATGGAGCCGCCAGTGATATCCAGCCGGACCTGCTTGCCCGCGTCTTTCGCGGCCTGGCGCACCACACCGTACAGACGCTCAGAAATACTTTCGAATTCCAGCATGCGCGTGCGCAGCAGGTCGCGCTGCAACTCGCGCGTCTGGCGGGCCTGGGCGATCAGGTCGTCCTCGGTGCCGCTGATGGTCTGCTGCAGATTGCGCTGCACCGTGGCCACGTCGTTTACCGACTCGGCCATCATGCGGGTGAGTTCCTGCACACGGGTGAAGCGGTCAAATTCCAGGGGATCGAAGCCCTGGGCGGTGTCCTTGGCTTGCGCCAGTCGCGACTGCATTTGAGACTCGGCCTGCAACTCGACGTCACGCAGGTGGGTGCGCAGGCGATCCAGATTGGTCGTCAATTCCCCCAGCGAGCCACTGAGCTGACCCAGGCGCTGGTCCAGGCGGCTGCGGGTGATCATGACCTCACCGGCCTGGTTGACCAGCCGGTCCAGGAGATTGGAGCGCACACGCACGGTCTGGCCCGAGCCAACGCGCGAGGCCTGGGCCACAGCGGGCCGTACGACCGGCGCGGCGGGCAACACGGGCCGGATGCCCGGTGCCGCCACGGCCAACGTCGCTTCGGTTCTGGATACAGCAGGTGCGGCCGACTCAGCCGCGCCCTGCCCAGGAGCAGACTTGGCCGGCGCGGCGGGCAACACCGGCCGGATGCCCGGTGCCGCCACGGCCAACGTCGCCTCGGTTCTGGATACAGCAGGTGCGGCCGACTCAGCCGCGCCCTCCTCAGGAGCAGACTTGGCCGGCGCAGGCGCTGGCTGCGAGGCATAGGAGTCTTGCGCGACGGCGCCATTGCAGAGTTCGTCAAAGACGTTCTGCAGCCGGTCGTAGCGGGTCAGCATGGGTTCGATCTGGGCCGCCTGGACAAAATCAGCGCCCATCTGCTCAATTACCGACTCAAGCCGGTGCGCCAGCTCGCCCAGACGCATGGCACCGGCCAGGCGGGCACTGCCCTTGAGGGTGTGCAGCACACGCAACACGTCAAGCCGCGCGTCGCGGTCGTCGGGATGCTCAGACCACTGCCGCAGGGCCGACGCCAGCTGGGGCATGAGTTCGTTTGCCTCTTCCTCAAAGACCGGGAAGAGATCCGGGTCGATCACGTCGACCGCGTCGAGATCATCGTCGGCATCGTCCCCGGCCACGATCCGGGCTGCGCCGGGCAGGGCCCGGCTGGCCGCTGCGGTCGACAGCGGGGGGGCGACGGCGGCCGGGCGCTGAGGAGAAGAATCCAGCGCTTCAGGCTTGACGACGGGGCCAGGAGGAGCCAGTGCCTGCGCCGTGAAGTCGAAGCTCAGGTCACCCAGATCAAGCTCGGTGACCTCAGTACCTGCGGGGTCCTCGGACGCTCCCTCAAGCACGTCCAGCGGCGTGAACTCTGTTTCAACGATGGCCTGCAGCGCCTGGACCAGACCGGCCTCGGGCGCCTTGAGGAAGCCCGCCGCAAACTGATGCAGCAGGTGCCGGATGTCTTGGGCCGCAGCGACAAAGACACGCGCATGCTCGGGCAGGTTTTGGCCGTGCAGCTGCACATGCTGCATGGCCTGCTCCAGGGCCCGGGCGATCTCTGACAGACCCTTGAACCCCACCGTGGCAGAACTGCCGCCCAGCGAATGCGCCAGGGCAATAACGCTATCCGGAACCGGGTTGTGCAGTTCCAGAACCCATTCATTGAGCTCGTTCTGCAACCGGCGCGACCACTCATCGGCCTCGTTAAGGTAAACGTTGTACAGGGGAATGCCGATGCGCAGCGAGCCGATGACCTTGACCTGTTCCTCGGCAGGCTCAGGTGCAGACACCAGAGGCGGCGACGTCAGGTCGTCAATCCCGAAATCTTCGATGCCAGCGGGACGGGTTGATCCCGAATCAAGCAAGGGAGGTTTAGCTTCAAATGCGGCGGTGGACGTGAGGGCCCAGTTGTTCTCCAAGCCGGGCAGGTCCGGGGTGGGCGCATCGGCGTCGGCCATGCGTGTTGCAGCCCAGTCGTCAGCCGCCGGCTTGGCAACTGCTGGTGGCGGATAGGGGCCAGCGAGGTTGGTAGGAGCCCAATCGCTGGCCATGCCGGGTGAGGTGCCCGCAGGTGCCGATGCCGCGGGCGGAACCCAGGCGAGGCTACCAAAGTCGATGTCACCGATATCTCCCAGCCCGGCGTCAAGGCCAGGGGCTGCAGCGACCCCGGCCGGCTGTGTTTGGCCGGGCAACTGGAAATCGAGCAACTCGGTCGACTCGAAAACAAGCGGGGGCAGCGACGCCACCGGCTCGGGTGCTGATTCGACCGACAGAGACAGCGGCTGGGCCGCCGGGCGCACAGGCATAGTGGCAGCGACGGGGGTGGGAACAGCAGCCACGGGCGCCGCAACCCCCGCCGGCAAGGGGAGCAGACGGCCGTCGACGCGCATGGCGTCGGCGGATTGCCGGAAGGCGGCTGCACTGCGGCCCGCGTCCTGACCGCTGGCGATGGCTTCGACCCACAGGCCCAGGCTCTGGATGGCCGACTGGGAGAGTTCCAGAAGCTCGGGCAGGGCTGGCTTTTGCTCGGCCAGCCAGCTGTTCATCATCTGCTCCATGGCCCAGGCCGCCTCACCAAACTCGGCGAAACCAACCATGCGGGAACTTCCCTTGAGGGTGTGGAAAGCACGACGCAGCGTGGTCTGCTGGGCCAGGTCGGCCGGATCCTTGAGCAGGGACGAGACCGCATCGAGGCCGTTGCGCACCACCTCACGCGCTTCTTCCAGGAAGATGTCGCGCAACTGCGCACCGTCGTCGTCGTCGCTGACAACTGGGGGCGCTGCCTGCATTGCCTTTGCTGCCACCATGGGCGCAGCAGCGGAGATCGGGGCAGTCGCAGGGACCACGGCAGGCGCGGGAACCGTCGTTGCGGGGGCGTTGATCTGCGGCGTTGGCGCAGGCAAGGCCTGCTCGCGGTCGCGTCCCATCAGGGGCTTGAACTCTCCCTTCTCCTCGTCATAGACGAAAAGCTTCTTGGCCAGCGCACGCTGGTAGCTCAGCATGTCGATCAGGAAGCCCAGCGCGCCCAGGCTGTTGCCGAACCTCTCGAAGACATCCGAACGCGCGACGTCTTCCTCGATCGTGTCGACCAGGAACTTCTCCACGGTATCACGCATGCGCACCGTGGCGAGCGAGGCTTGGTCCAGTCCGAGCACCGAGAACACGCCGCGCATCTGGGCGAGCTGGTTGGGGACGTCGTTCAGCGGCTGCTTGTCCTTGGGGTTGCGGAAGAAGGTGTCCAGGGATTTCTCGATCTCGGTGAGACCGGTACGAAGCTCCTCGACCACGCTGCCCATGGTCTGACGGTCGCTGACCCGGCGGTAGAGATCCTCCATCCAGGGCTCCAGCGGCTCGGGCTGCCCCCCCGAAACCACATGGTCAAGACGCCTCGCCAGCCGGTCACTGCGATCCTGCATATGGGTTTCGGTGGGGTCCATGTCCTCATAGGCGGCGTCGAGGTACAGGATGGAGGTCGCGACCTCCATGGCCACGGGCGTGGTCGGGGGCTCGGCCGAACGCACGGTCTGGTCCACGGCCTTGAGCAGCGCACGAGCCAGTTCGCGGTTCTCCGGATTCAGCTTGAGCAGAGACTCGCCCACCTGGGTGAACTGCTCGGAGACGACCTTGAGACGGTTGGTGTCCCCACCGGAAAGTGCGGACCAGGTCTCGGTCGCGGTTGCGATGCGTTTGCGAGCCTGCACCAGAACAGCCGGGTCGAAACGCCCGTACTGCGGCTTATCGTAGCTGACCGGGCGCGACTGGCTCAGGCCGTAGGCCAGCCTGACCGCCGCCAGCACCGGGGCCTTTTGCGGGTCGGCTGGCGCAGCCTGGGCGCAGAAAAAGAGCAGGTCCTGCGCGAGGCGATCAGACACCTCCGCCGAGCCCTTGGCCAGGCTCGCGTACTGCATCAGCACGCGCGAAGCGGCGCGCTTGACATAGACGTCTGCAGGACAGAGCTTGAGTGCCAGCGCTTCGAAATACGCTGCGGCGATTTTCCAGAAAGCCCGGGCTTCCAGCTGCGCCTGACCCGCCGCAAGGCCGAGGCAGACGTCACGCAGGGCCTGCGCCGAGCTGAGGTTGCCCGTCTTGATCACCTTGAGCACCGCCGCGTCAAGCTGCGCACGCACGCCTGCCTCATAGGTCAGGGGAGCCGCCGGGGCCGGCACATCGACATCGATCCAGCGCCACGCATGCGTCCAAAGCTCGGCCGGGTGGATACGTTCCTCACCCAAAAGCTCGCGCACATCGCGGTACTGCGGAAAAAGGGCCACCGTCGATGCCGGCTTTCCACGAAGCACGCTTTCGAGGAACTCCACCAGGGCAAAGCTGACGCGCTCGACCTTGGTCGCCGCGTCTTCGCTGCACGATTCGGGCCGCTCGACGAACTTCTGCGCGAGCGCCTCCATGGAGCGCAGCACCTTGGCAGGCTCTGCCAAACCGATTATCTCCAGCGCGCCGACCGCCTGGTGCAACTGCTGGCGCGCAATCCGCAACTGACTGCCATCGAGCGACTCAAGGTCCGAACCTCGGGCGAGATCGGCGTCGCGCACGAACCGGCGTATCGCCTTGTTCGCGCCATCGAGCGACTTGCGCAGTTCTTCGAGCACCCAGGCCAAGGGGCCCAGATCGTTGAGCTGCTGATCGTTGTCGCTATTGGCGGCTGCGAGAGCTTGCATCGCTTGGAGGCTCCTGCGTGGGACGGACCCTGGAGGGATCAGGCAATCTTGAATCGCGCCACAGACTGGCGCAGTTCTTCGGCCATGCGCGACAGTTCGCGCACCTGGGCGGCCGTGGCACGGGTACCTTCGCCCGCCTGTTCCGTCACCGCGAAGATGTGCTGGATGTTGTCCGCCACCGTCGAGGCCATGGCCGCCTCGCGCGAGGTGGTATCCGAAATCTGCTCAATCAGCTCGGCCAGCCGGCGCGACACGCGGTCGATCTCGGTCAGAGCGGTACCGGCGTTGTCGGAGAGTCGGGCTCCTTCGACCACACCCCGCGTCGAGCGCTCCATGGCGGCAACGGCGTCCTGGGTATCGGTCTGAATGGTCTTCACCAGCGCCGAAATCTGGCGCGTGGCGTCGGCGGAGCGTTCGGCGAGGCGCTGCACTTCTTCCGCCACCACCGAAAAGCCGCGACCGGCTTCACCTGCGGATGCGGCCTGGATGGCGGCATTGAGGGCCAGCACGTTCGTCTGCTCGGTAATGTCCGAAATCAGTTCCGTGATTTCACCGATCTCCTGTGACGATTCACCCAGCCGCTTGATCCGCTTGGACGTATCCTGGATCTGATCACGGATGGCGTTCATACCGCCGATGGCGTCCTGCACAGCCCGCAGGCCGGATTCGGCCGCTTGCAGCGACTGGCGCGCCACCGCAGCCGATTCCTGGGCTTGATGCGACACCTGGTTGATCCGGGTCGACATGTCCAGCACGGAGCGGCCCGTTTCACGGATCTCGTGCAGCTGTTCGTTGGACGCCGCGAGCAGCTCCGTGGATGTCTGGTCCACCTCGGCTGTGGTCTGCGCCACCTGGGCCGCCGTGTTCTGCACGTTACCCACCAGCAGTCGCAGTTCCTCGACCGTGTAGTTCACGGAGTCTGCGATAGCGCCCGTGATGTCTTCGGTCACGGTTGCTTCCTGCGTCAGATCGCCTTCGGCCACCGTCTGCAGTTCGTTCATCAGGCGCAGAATGGCCGCCTGGTTGGCATCGTTGACGCGCTTGGCCTCCTGCTCCTGACGCTCGGCCTCCATTCGCTGCGCTTCGGCAGCGACTTGGCGACGGCGGCTATCCATCAGCTGAACACGGGCCAAACCAGCCGCGCAAAGCAGCGCGAAACTGGCCGCAGCAAACAGGGACAGCAGTCTGGCCGTGCTCAGACCGGTGCGCGTGGCCAGCAAGGTCTGCAACTCCTCAAGATCGCGACGCATGGGCTCGGAGTCGTTGATGATGGTGATCTGGGCGCTGCGTGCCGACACCAAGCCCTGCAGGTTGCCCAGAATGGCGCCAGCCTGGGTGCGGGTCTGCTCGTAGAGCTTGATAAGGGCTTCGATCTGCTCGCGGGTCTGCGCGTCTTTGGTGGCGTTGAGGCGCAGCTCTGGGCTGCCGTCGAGCAAGCCCTGAGCGATTTCCTTAAAGGAGTTCAGGTCCTTGCCAAGCAGGAACACGGCCTCGGGGCTCACGCCCTCGGCCGTCAGGAACTCGTTGGAAGACTTGCCGATGCGCTGCGTCAGCATCACGAGCTGACCGGCGGCAGAGATCTCGACGGGCGTTGCGCTTTGCTGCAGCTTCAGCGAGGAAACCGTCTCGGCGATTTCCAGCAGGTCGAACGACTGGCGGTTGATGGTGCGCAGGGCAGTCCCCACCTGGGTCAGGAACGTCTCCTGGGCCAGGATCACAGCGGAGCTTTTCTCTGCACGCTCCATCAGCGGCAACACCTTTTCGAGCTGCGGCAACAGTTCAGGATCGAGGGGCTCGAGTCGCAGAGCGTAGTCGCTGTCACGCAGGCCCTTGAGGGTGCGCACAAGGACGCTCGAGGACTCGCGCACTTCGACGAAGGCCTGCGGCACGCTCACCAGAGCCTGGGACACCGACTTGGCCAGACGCTGCGACTGCGTCAGCGCCACGCCGGTAGCGTTGAGCTGTTGCGCGACGCGATCCGCCGAGGTCAGGGCCACGAACGCGATCACGCCCAACACGGTGAGCGCAAGACCGAGCAGCCACCAGAGCAAACGCTGCTGTTCGCCGATCGGCCGGCGTCCCAGAAGGGGCACGCTCACGATGTCTTCCGGGTCGGCCTGCGGCGACAGGGAGAGGTCTTGTAGCTGGGTGTCAAAGCTCTTGTCGGCGCCCGGGCCCCGCGGCAAGGCGGACAGATCGTCCGGCATGGCCAGACTCAAGTCGACGCTCTGCTCGGAATCGGGCGACTTCTTTTTGCCTAGGAGTTTCTTAAGGACGGACATGTTGCAACCTTCAGGGGTTTAGTGCGGTCTCTTCAGGCACTGATGCTCAAGAATTCACTCATCTGTGACAGCTGCTGAAGATTGATCTCCTGCCAGCGGCTGCCGTCAACGTCGACATAACGGTTACCAAAATACGGCGGGGCATCGTCGGGCGGGGGCTCTGAGCCGGAAAATGCCCCGACGTGGCGCAGGCCCGCCAGGGAATCGATCAGCAGGCAGCAGTTGATTTCCAGCGCGGCGTTCAGCGTCACCACACTGGCCTGCGCCCAGTACTGCTCTGTCCGCAGGGGCGCCTTGCCCGCAACGTAAGACGCCAGGTCCACCACGCCAAACAGCCCACCGCGAAGGTTCACGACCCCCAGGAACCAGGTTTGCGAGTACGGAACCGACTGGACCGCCGGCAAAGGAAAAATCTCCCCGGACTGAGCCAGCGGCAGCAGGTAATCCTGCCCTCCGGCGCGTACCGCCAGCCACGAAATGGAAAGACCTTCGGCCTTGGCAGCCTGCAAACGGTTTGCCAGTCGTGCCTGCAGGTCCCTGAGTGCTTCGCGATTGGCCATGGGGTCGCGGTCAGCCCAGCGCCTTGATCTTGCCCAGCAACTCGGCTTCGTCCACCGGCTTGGTCACATAGTCACGTGCGCCCTGGCGCATGCCCCAGACCCGGTCGGTCTCCAAGTTCTTGCTGGTGCAGATGATGATCGGGATGCCTGCGTATTCGGGGGTGCGGCTGATCGCACGCGTTAGCTGAAAACCGTTCTGGCCCGGCATCACCACATCCATCAGGATCAGGTCGGGCTTGTCCTCGGACAAGCGGCGAAACGCATCATCGGCATCTTCGGCCGTCTTCACCGACATACCGTTCCTCTGCAGCAAATCCGTAAGAAACATCAGTTCCGTCTTGGAATCATCGACAATCAAAACTTTGAGGATAGGCATCAACTTACTCCTTGAAGGACTATGCCAAACTGCTGCACCGTCTGCAACAACTGGTCTTTGGTAAAAGGCTTGGTGAGGTAGTCCTGCGCGCCGACCATGCGGCCGCGGGCCTTGTCGAAAACCCCGTCCTTGGACGACAGCATGACCACCGGCACCGACGCGAACTTCGCATTGCGCTTGATGATGGCGCAGGTCTGGTATCCGTCGAGTCGTGGCATAAGGATGTCGCAGAAAATCAGATTGGGCTGGTAGTCGTTCACCTTGGCCAGCGCGTCAAAGCCATCGTCGGCCAGCAGCACATCGTGTCCGCCTTGCTTGAGAAAAATCTCGGCGCTGCGGCGTATCGTGTTGCTGTCGTCGATCACGAGGACCTTGAGAGGCGTTTCTTGCGTGCTCACGGAAGGCAGCTCCTGGTGACAAGCGGACGGGCGATGAGAGTCTGCATCCTGCGGTACGGCCTCAGATCTGAACCATCTCGAAATCTTCCTTGCGCGCCCCGCACTCCGGGCAAGTCCAGTTCATGGGCACATCGGCCCACGCGGTCCCGGGGGCTATGCCGTGCTCCGGATCGCCGGACGCTTCGTCATAAATCCAGCCACAGATCAGGCACATCCAAGTCTTTTTGTCGCTCACAGCTTAGGGGACCTTCGAATAGAATGCAATATTGTACAAAGTGAAATCCGCCATCTGACGGCTTTCTCGCAACGATCAGTCTTATTCTGCCTGATGACGCTTCCAGGCCAGCCCATGCAAACCCCCACCCCCGAGGACAACGCGCACGATGTAGGTGAGCCTCCCTGCGTGTTGGTCTTCAACGCCAATGACCCGAGCGGCGCGGGCGGCCTCTCGGGTGATGTAGCCGCGATTGCCTCGGCTGGCGCCCACGCCTTGCCGGTGGTGACGGGCGCCTATGCACGCGATACCGCCGAGACCTTCGACCACTTCCCCTTCGACGAGGAGGTCGTGGCCGAGCAGGCCCGCGGCCTGCTGGAGGATGTCAGCGTCCAGGCCATCAAGGTGGGGTTTGCAGGCACCCCCGAGAACCTAAGCGCGATTGCGGAGATCGCCACCGACTACCCGGACCTGCCGCTGATCGCCTACATGCCCAATCTCTCGTGGTGGAGCGAAGTGCAGATTGACCTGTACCTCGATGCCTTCCAGGAGCTCGTGCTGCCCCAGACGACATTGTTGGTTGGAAACCACAGCACGCTTTGGCGCTGGTTGCTGCCGGACTGGGACGGTGCGCGCAGCCCGACCGCAAGGGACATCGCCCGTGCTGCCGGCGAGTACGGTGTCCCCTACACGCTGGTCACCGGAATCCCGGCGGCAGAGCAGCACATCGAAAACGTGCTCGCGAGCCCACAGACGGTGCTGGCCAGCGAGAAGTTCGAGCGCTTCGAGGCGGTCTTCTCGGGCGCAGGCGACACGCTGAGCGCCACGCTGAGCGCTCTCGTTGCGAGCGGCTGCGACCTCATGGAAGCGTTCGGGGAAGCCCTGGGCTACCTCGACCATTGCCTGGACGGCGGCTTTCGCCCCGGCATGGGACATGTGATCCCCGATCGCCTGTTCTGGGCCCAGGCCGACACCAACGAAAATCCCACACAAGACGAGGCAGAAGGTCCGTCTTCGACCCTGGAGCTGCCCCCGCATGACACCCAGCACTGACCGCAACGACGTCCTGTTCGAACGCGCCAAGCGCGTCATTCCCGGTGGTGTGAATTCGCCTGTGCGCGCATTCCGCGCCGTAGGCGGCACACCGCGCTTCGTTCGGCGCGCACAGGGTGCCCACTTCTGGGATGCCACGGGCAAGCGCTATGTCGACTACATCGGCTCCTGGGGACCAATGATTCTGGGTCATGGCCATCCCGCCGTTCTCGACGCGGTGCAGAAAGCCGCCGTCGACGGCTTTTCCTATGGCGCCCCCACCGAGCGCGAGATCGAGCTGGCCGAGGAGATCCTCAAGTTCGTACCCTCTATGGAGATGGTGCGCCTGGTGAGCTCGGGTACCGAGGCTGGCATGAGCGCTTTGCGCCTGGCGCGCGGCGCCACGGGTCGCAGCAAGATCATCAAGTTCGAGGGGTGCTACCACGGCCACGCGGACGCCCTGCTTGTCAAGGCCGGTTCGGGCCTGGCCACCTTCGGCAACCCCACCAGCGCAGGCGTACCCGCCGAGGTGGTTCAGCACACTCTGGTGCTCGAATACAACAGTGTTCAGCAACTCGAAGAGGCCTTCGCGCTGCATGGCCCCGACCTGGCCTGCGTGATGATCGAACCTATCGCGGGCAACATGAATTTTGTGCGCGCCTCCGTGCCCTTCATGAAGCGCTGCCACGAGCTTTGCAGGCAACACGGTGCCCTGCTGGTCTTTGACGAGGTGATGACGGGTTTCCGGGTCGCACTTGGGGGTGCCCAGAGCGTGTATGCGCGGCTCATCCCGGGCTTCAATCCCGACCTCACGGTACTGGGCAAGGTGATCGGTGGCGGTATGCCGCTGGCAGCCTTCGGCGGCCCGCGCGCCGTCATGGAACAGCTTGCACCGCTGGGCCCGGTCTATCAGGCTGGCACGCTTTCGGGCAACCCGGTCGCCACGGCCTGCGGTCTGGCCACCCTACGGGAAATCGCGAAACCCGGTTTCTATGAAGCGCTGGGCCAGAAGACGCGCGGGCTGATGGCCGGCCTGAAGTCGGCAGCGGAGGCGCAGGGCATCGCTTTCTGTGCTGACAGCGAAGGCGGCATGTTCGGCTTCTTCCTGCTGACCGAGCTGCCGCAGAATTACGCCACCGTCATGAAGACCGAGGGCGCGAAGTTCAACCGGCTCTTCCACGGGCTGCTCGACCGCGGCATCTACATTGCCCCTGCGCTGTACGAGGCCGGCTTCGTGAGCGCAGCGCACAGCGAAGAGGACATCGCCGCCACGCTCGCTGCTGCACGCGAGGTCTTCAAGACACTGCGCTGAACGTTCGGTAAAGTTCGACAGGGGGCATAGCCAGCGGACGCCGGGCTGGGCGCCCGGAGCGCAGGAACCGAAACGTACTTGCAGTACGTGAGAACTCCGAGCACCGGGCAACGCCGCCCTGCGTTGGCGCAGTGGCCCAGCGTCGAACTTCAGTGGCGGAAATGGCGAACGCCGCTAAACACCATCGCCACACCGCGCTCGTCCGCTGCATCGATGACCTCCTGGTCCCGCATGGAGCCGCCCGGCTGGATCACGCAGGTGGCGCCCTGGTCGATCACCACGTCTAGGCCATCGCGGAAGGGAAAGAAGGCATCGCTTGCCACCGCCGTGCCCTGGAGCGAAAGCCTGGCGTGTTCCGCCTTGATGCTGGCAATGCGCGCGGAATCCAGTCGGCTCATCTGGCCGGCACCCACGCCCATGGTCATGCCGTCCTTGCAGAAAACGATGGCGTTGCTCTTGACGAACTTGGCAACTTTCCAGGCGAATAACAGATCCTGGAACTGCTGCTCCGTCGGTGCGAGCTTGGTCACGACCCTGAGCTCGCTGCGCTGCAACTCCTGGTTGTCAGCGGTCTGGATCAGCAGACCCGAACCCACACGTTTGACGTCGTGCGAATTGAGGCCGCGCTCCCACGCCGTCCTGCCGGCGCGCCTGACCCCGTCCATCGAGATCTGCAGCACGCGCACATTGGCCTTGGCCTTGAGGAGTTCCAGGGCCTCGGCCGTGTACGCCGGTGCCATCAGCACCTCGACGAACTGCCTGCTCACGGCCTGCGCGGCTACGAGGTCCACCGTGCGGTTGAAGGCGATGATGCCGCCGAAGGCCGAGGTGGGATCGGTCTGGAAGGCCTTGCTGTAGGCCTCCAGGGCATCCTTGCCCACGGCCACGCCACAGGGGTTGGCATGTTTGACGATCACGCAGGCCGGCGCGTCGAAGCTTTTCACGCATTCCCACGCCGCGTCGCCATCGGCAATGTTGTTGTAGCTCAGCTCCTTGCCCTGTAGCTGCGTGGCTGTGACCAGCGAGCCCGGAGCGGGATGAAGGTCGCGGTAGAACGCCGCGCTCTGGTGCGGGTTCTCGCCGTAGCGCAGGTCCTGCAGCTTGACAAAGTTGCTGTTGGACTGACCTGGGAAGGCAGCGTGGGTGCCGTCTTCGTCGATGGCCGAGAGGTAGTTGCTGATGGCTGCGTCGTAGTTGGCGATGCGGTTGAAGGCGGCCACCGAGAGCTTGAAGCGCAGCGGGTCTGACAGCTTGCCATTTTTCTTCAACGCCTCCAGCACCCCCGGGTACTGCGAAGCGTCGGTCAGTACGCCTACGTCCTTCCAGTTCTTGGCCGCGCTGCGCACCATGGCCGGGCCACCGATGTCGATATTCTCGATGGCATCTTCCAGCGTGCAGCCGGGCTTGGCCACCGTGGCTTCGAAGGGATAGAGGTTGACCACCAGCAGGTCGATGGTGTCGATGCCATGCGCCTTGAGCGCAGCCATATGCTCAGGCACATCGCGACGCGCGAGCAGGCCGCCGTGCACCTTGGGGTGTAGGGTCTTGACGCGGCCGTCAAGCATCTCGGGAAAAGACGTGACGTCGGCCACCTCGGTCACGGGCAGCTTGGCGTCGGCCAGCAGCCGGGCCGTGCCCCCGGTGGAGATCAGCCTGACGCCCAGCGCGTGCAGCGCCTTGGCGAATTCGACGATGCCGGTCTTGTCAGAAACGGAGAGCAGTGCGTTCATAAAGAGGTTGAGCGTTGGGCGTTAGGCGTTGGGCGTTGAGCGAAATCAGGGCCGGGCCGTTCTCGCTTGACGCTGAATGCCCAACGCTCGACCTCACTTGATCAGTTTGTGCTCGACCAGCTTCTTGCGCAAAGTATTGCGATTCAGGCCCAGCCAGAGTGCGGCACGCGACTGGTTCTGCTCGGCCTGCTGCATCACCACCTCGAGCAAGGGCTTCTCCACAATGCGTACCAGCATCTCGTACATGCCATCAGGCTCGGTGCCACGCAGGTCCCTGAAATAGCCTTCCAGGCTGTTGCGCACGCATTCTTCGATCTGTTTCTTGCTCACTGAATAACCTCCATGCTCCGCATTGCGGTGTGAGCGCCTTCGAACGGCTGCGCGGCGCTCATGCGGCAAGCTCCATCATTTCTTCTGTCGTCCCAATGTCCATGGCCACTGGCAGGCGGTCCATGCGGGTCCCGAGTTCATCCAGATAATCTGCCACGGACTGCAACTGGTCCCGGGGATCGTCCAAAGTATTCATGCGTACGCGGAAGCCCTCGCTGCCCGGCAGCGCCCGCAGGTACCAGCCAATGTGCTTGCGGGCGCTCCGCACACCCGTGTACTCGCCGTACAGGGTGTAGTGATCTTCCAGGTGTTCAAGCAGCAGGCGACGTAGCTCGACAACCAGCGGGGGCGCGAGCTGCTCGCCGGTGGCCAGGTGGTACGCAATCTCGCGAAAGATCCAGGGCCGGCCCTGGGCCGCACGACCGATCATCAGCGCGTCCGCTCCCGTGGCGCGCAGCACAGCCCGGGCTTTTTCGGGAGAGGTGATATCGCCATTGGCCACAACGGGGATGCGCAGCGCGGCCTTAACGGCGGCAATGGTCTCGTATTCGGCCGCGCCCGTGTAGCCCTGCTCGCGCGTACGGCCGTGAATAGTGATCATCTGCACACCAGCGCTTTCGGCGGCGCGGGCAATGGCTAGGGCGTTCTTGTTGGCTTGGCACCATCCGGTGCGCATCTTGAGCGTAACCGGCACACCGTGGGGCAGGCACGCCTCGACTACGGCACTGACGATCTGGATGGCCAGCGATTCGTCCTGCATCAGGGCCGAGCCGGCCCATTTATTGCAGACCTTCTTGGCGGGGCAGCCCATATTTATGTCAATGACCTGCGCACCGCGCTCGATGTTGTAGACGGCCGCCTCGGCCATCATGGGCGCGTCAGTCCCGGCGATCTGCACGGCGATGGGGCCAGCTTCTCCCTCGTGGTTGGCGCGGCGCGAAGTCTTAAGGCTGCTCCACAGGTCCTTGCGCGAGGTCACCATTTCGCTCACCGCATACCCTGCGCCCAGCGATTTGCAAAGACGCCGGAAAGGGCGATCTGTCACGCCCGCCATTGGTGCCACGAACAGGTTGTTCGGAAGTTCGAAGGAACCGATCTTCATGACGGAGGGCGTTGAGGGGATGGCTGGGAAATGGACGCCGCGCGAGGATGACGCGTTTGCCGCTACCGGTATTCTATCTGCACAAAATTTCAGCAATTGAAATGGCGCGCGTCTGCACAGGCGAGCCTGCATATACTGCCCGGGCTATGGAGTCCTGGCTCAATCAAGTGCTGACGCTTTTGGCAATGCCCGAGTACGGTCTGGTCACGCTGTTCCTGATCGCCTTCGTCTCCGCCACCCTCCTGCCCATGGGCTCGGAGCCTGCGCTGTTCGGCTTGCTCAAGCTCAACCCCGATTTGTTCTGGCCCGCCGTTCTGGTGGCCACAGCGGGCAACACGCTGGGGGGAGCGGTCAGCTGGGGCATGGGCTGGGGCTCGCATCGGCTCGTGGACCGCGTCCGTCACTCCGACACCCATGTACGCGCGCTGGACTGGCTGGAGCGTATCGGGCCTCGGGCCTGCCTGCTCAGCTGGCTGCCGGGCATTGGCGATCCGCTGTGCGCCGTCGCTGGCTGGCTGCGACTGCCGTTCTGGCCCTGCCTGCTCTACATGGCCATCGGCAAGTTCGCGCGCTATGTCACGATGACGGCCGTGCTGCTCTGGCTGTTTCCCGGCGGGGTCAGCCTCTGACGCGCCTCAGCCGGCGCCACAGGGACGGCAGCACCAGCAGGGCAATGGATACCGCCATCAGCGTGCCCGAGAGCGGGCGCGTGAAGAAGGTGAGCCAGTCGCCCTGGCTGATGGTCAGGGCCTGACGCATGGACTGCTCAGCCATGGGGGCGAGGATCATGCCGACGATCAGCGGTGCCGCCGGGAAATCGAAGCGCCGCATCAGAAAGCCGAACAGGCCGAAGACAAAAAGCAGGCCCACGTTGAACACGGAGTTTCCGGCGCCGTACACCCCCGCAGTTGAGACCACGATGATGCCGGCATACAGCCAGGGCGGTGGGATCTTGAGGAGCTTGACCCACAGGCTGACCAGCGGCAGGTTGAGCACCAGCAGGATGACGTTACCGACGTAAAGGCTGGCGATCAGCGTCCAGACCAGGGCACCCTGCTGGCTGAACAGCTGCGGGCCCGTCTGGATACCATAGCCCTCAAAGGCCGAGAGCATGATGGCCGCCGTCGCGGATGTCGGGATACCCAGGGTCAGCAGGGGCATGAGCACACCTGCCGCAGCAGCGTTATTGGCGGCCTCCGGTCCGGCGACGCCTTCGATCGCGCCGTGGCCGAACTCTTCCGAATGCTTGCTGAGCTTCTTCTCGGTGTAATACGAGAGCATGGTGGGCAGTTCCGCGCCCCCCGCAGGCATGGCCCCGATGGGAAATCCGAAGAGCGCGCCGCGTATCCAGGCCTTCCAGGAGCGTGCCCAGTCCTGCGCGCTGAGCCAGAGGCTACCCGACATCTTCATGACCTCGCCACCGCGTGATTCACGCCCCTGCCAGGCAAGGTACAGGGCTTCGCCCACCGCAAACAGGCCAACAGCCACCACCGTGACCTCCAGCCCGTCGAGCAGCTCCGGACGGCCGAACGTGAAGCGCGGCTGACCGGTCTGCAGGTCAATACCCACCAGGCCGCACAGCAGGCCCGCGAACAGGCTCAAGAGCCCACGCAGGATCGAACTGCCAAGCACCGCCGACACCGCCACGAGCGACAGAACCATCAGGCTGAAGTACTCCGCTGGTCCGAAGGCCAGCGCAGCGTCCACTACCCAGGGTGCAACGAAAGTCAGCGCGAGCGTCCCGATGGTACCCGCCACAAAACTGCCAATCGCCGCCGTTGCCAAAGCCTGGCCCGCCCGGCCACGCCGCGCCATCTTGTTGCCCTCCAGCGCCGTGACGACCGCACCCGACTCGCCGGGCGTGTTGAGCAAGATGGAGGTGGTGGAACCGCCATAGGCAGCGCCGCAATAGATGCCCGCGAACATCACGAACATGCTGGTTGCCGGCACCTGGTAGGTCAGGGGCAGCAGCAGTGCGATGGTCAGCGCCGGACCGATGCCGGGCAGCACCCCCACCAGCGTGCCCAGCAGGCAGCCCGCCAGCCCCCACAGCAGTGTCGTGGGCTGCAAGGCATTGGCAAAACCGCCCATCAGCGCCTGGAATCCGTCCATGAAAGCTCCCTACAACTTACGCACCAGACCCTACAGAGGCCAGCTGAATCCCGGCCCCAGACCGACGCCCAACACACGGGCAAAGATGAACCAGAACGCGGTGGCGATGGCACCGCAAACCAGCGCGCTGCGCCAGCCCAGCGGCGCATCAAAGGCACGCGCGACACCCATGCCGCACAGCGTGGCCGGCACAACAAAGCCCAGCGGCCCCACCAGCGCCATGAATGCGACACCGGCGCCGAGCAGGCTGATCACGCGCGCATTGGCGCCGGCCAGCGGCTCGTTGCCGGGCACGCGGCCCTCGTCCGCCTGGCGCCCGCGCAGTGCGCTCACGCCATAGAGCACCGCCAGCAGCATCATCACAGCGACGACCACGGCCGGCACCAGAACCGGCCCCACCGTCATCTGCATGAGCGACTCCGGGATCACCGTGACCTGCCAGGCGGCCACAGCAGAAATGGCCAGCAGCAGGCCGGCGAGGCGCAGCGGGGTCATGTTGCCACCCCGCGCACCGTGCGGGGCAACCAGGCCCGGGCCGGGCCGCTCATGCCAGACCCAACTCTTTCATGATCGCCTCGGTATCGCGGATATTGGCGTTGATTTCGCGCTCGAAAGACGAATCCGCCAGGAATACATCGGTCCACTTGCGCGTATCCAGTTCCTTGCGCCAGGCCTCGGACGCATGCACCTTGGTCATGAAGTCCACCAGCGCATCGCGCTGCGCCGTCGTGATGCCCGGCGCCCCGAAGACGCCGCGCCAATTGGCCGCGGTCACGCGCACGCCAAGCTCGGTCAGGGTGGGCACGTCCACGCCGGGGATGCGCTTGTTGCCGGACACCGCCAGGGGAACGAGGCGGCCCGCCTTGATCTGCTCTTCAAACTCGGAATACCCTGAGATACCCGCCACCACCTGCCCGCCCAGCAGGGCCGCGTTGGCCGGGCCGCCGCCAGCAAAAGCCACATAGGCGGCCTCGCGGGGGTTGCCGCCCAGGGCCTTGATGATGAGGCCCAGCAAGAGGTGGTCAGTGCCGCCCGCGCTGCCACCGGCCACGGAGACCGCCTTGGGATTGGCCCTGAGCGCGGCTTCCAGGTCCTTCCAGGCCTTGATCTTGCCGCCAGCCGGGACCGCCACCACGCCGGCCTCTTCTGTCAGGCGCGCGATCGGCGTCACGTTGCGCATGGTGACCGGGCTCTTGTTGGCGATGGCCGCGCCCACCATGACCGAGCCGCCGACCATCAGGCTGTTGCCCTGGCCCTTGCGCTGGTTCACATAGCGCGGCAGACCCACCATGCCGCCTGCGCCGCCCACGTTCTCGAACGCCATATTGCCCACCAGGCCCGCTGCCTTGGCCGCACGCTCAATCGCACGCGCGGTGCCGTCCCAGCCACCGCCGGGCGCGGCCGGGACAAACATGTTCAGGGTCTCGAACAGGGGCTTGCCCTGGGCCCAGCCCGGCAGGGCCAGCGTCGCACCGGCTGCGGCACCCAGTCGCATGAAGTCGCGTTTTTTCATTTCCATGGTCATCTCCTGTGTAAGATTCAGCAGGCTAGCGCCTGTCCCGCTATTCTGGTGACTTGCCGCGAGAACGGCTTTCAAACGGCTGTCAAAGCACCCCCGTGAATACCCTAGGTCTGCACCTGCTGCTGGCTGAAGACACGCCGGACCTGGCGCTCTGGCTGAGCACCACACTGCGCCAGAGCGGTTTTCAGGTGAGCTTCGCGCACGACGGCCTCAGTGTGGAGAATTGGGCGCAATAGATCCGGCCACACAAGAATAGACGAGGGTAACGCAGCGTTTGTGCATTGCTCATGAAGACCATCCTCGCTCTCATCGCTGGCACCTGCCTCCCCCTTGTCGTATTTCAGACCTGGGGGGCGGGAACGGCTGCATCGGCCGCCGCGCACTACCCGGTCGTTGGTACGGGGCAGGACAAGTGCTACAGCGAACATGGCGACGCCATCCAGTGCTCGGCGGCCGGGGCTTTTCTCTCCGGGCAGGACGCCCAGCATCCTGGCAGACGACCCAGCTATGTCGACAACGGCGACGGTACGGTCACGGACAGGGTAACGGGACTCGTCTGGGCAAAGGCGCCCAGCCCTCCGGTTACATTCTTCGATCTCGACGGCTTCGCGCGGGCGAGCCGTCTTGGCGGTCACGATGATTGGCGCACGCCGACAATCCGCGAACTGTATTCGCTCATCGACTATCGCGGCGGGTATTCGGGCGATCCGCGAACCTCGCGACCCTACATCGACACCTCCGTCTTCGAGTTCGCCTACGGTGCGGGCACAGGCCTCGGCGACGCGGCGCACGGCCGAAGGCCGATCGATGTTCAGGAGTGGAGCGCGACACGCTACGTCGGCCGGACCATGGGCGGCGACGAAACGGTCTTTGGCGTCAACTTCGCTGACGGCCGGATCAAGGGCTATCCGGTCAAGGACCCAGGCAACCGCATGCAGACGCCCAACCGGCTCGCCGTCCGACTGGTTCGAGGTCCTTCCTACGGGCGGAACGATTTCCACCCGGACGCTGAAACGGTGACCGATCGCGCAACGGGCCTGGTCTGGCAGCGGCGCAATGACGCTGGGGCGCTGCGCTGGGCGGACGCCCTGGCCTACTGCGGCGGGCTCTCGCTGGGCGGTCACCGGGACTGGAGACTGCCGAACGCGAAGGAACTTCATTCGATCGTCGACTATTCCCGAATGCCGGCCATCGATCCGCTGTTCGGGTTCAGCGATCACCTTGTCTACCTCTGGTCGTCCACCACGCATCTCGAGGGGCCGCCGCCCGCGACGGCGCCGAATCGCGCCTTCTCACGGACCGGCGAACTCGCTGTCTATGCGGCGATCGGGCCGGCGATGGGTTACATGGAGGTGCCGCCCGGATCAGGGCGACGCCGCTGGCTTGATGTGCACGGCGCAGGAGCCATGCGAAGCGACCCGAAGACGGCGACACCCGGCGCGTTTCCCTCCGGCTTCGGCCCCCAAGGCGACGACATTCGCGGACACAATCACGTCCTTTGCGTACGCGATCTGGCGGAGTGATGGCGCCCGGTGCGCGCGCTGGCTGCGCGCCTCGACCTCAAGGCGGCCGTGTTCGACTTGAACGACTCGCGCGAGGGTGTGATGGACTTCCCGAAAAGCATCCTCCCCCATGCTGTTCCTGCTGTTCTCAGACCACTACCTGGCGCAGGCGCGCGCGACCTACAGCGGCAACAGCACGAGAAGCGCGGCCAGACGCGCGATGTTCTCGGCTAACCTGGCGGCGGCATCGCAGATGACTACGTAGTCACCGCCACCTCCGAGGTTGCGCTCGATACGGTCATGCGCCTGTGCCCGAGCCGCGCGAGCCACGTGAGCCCCGTGAGCCGCGTGCGAGAGATCCAGCATCGTCGGCGAGAGTCCACCCTGCGCATCCATGGCGCATGGTGTGTCGAGCAAGGCGCATGCGCATGCGTTGAACGCATTGACGGCCGGCAGCACCTCGGGCGCTGGCCGATGGGGTCGCTGCCCATGTGTGCTGTCCGGCTACGCGATCAGGAAGCGGGCGATGAAGCCGCGGCCCCGCGGCAAGGCGCCGGCGCGTTCGAGAAAGCCGCGCAGCGCCTCGGGCTGCACCACCACGCCGAAGGTGAGGCGGCGGTCGCGCAACCGGAACGACGGCTTGCTGCGGCGGTCGACCGCGATCTCGCCGCCGTCCCACAGCACGTTGGGCAGCGCGAGGTTGCGCAGGATGGCCTGGTAGCCCTTGCCGTGCGCGTCGAACACGGCGCCCGCCTCGGCCGATATCACGGCCGCACTCGGCCAGCCGGTAACCAGCGCGTGGTAGAGCGCCTCGGGCGTGGCGTCGGCGTAGAGCAGGCGGGGAACGCTGACGGCTTGCGGCGCGGCGCCAAAGACCCGGTCGCAGGTGGTCTTGCGCTCGCCCGACTCGGCCACCGACAGCAGGTACAGCGGCACCTGAGCCGGCTAGTCTCCCGAGAGCCGGCCGCCGCAAGGCAGGAGAACACGTCGACCCCTGCCCCAGCCGCCGAGCCCATCGGCAGGCTGCGGCAACCCCTCAGCGGCCAGCCGCTGCGCCAACGATGCGCGTCGTCATTACGCGGCGCGTCGGTAGTGACGACGCGTGAAAGCCCAGCGTTGGGGTCCTGGGTGTTCCAGCCGTGCGCCGCCAACAACGCGTCGATCTTGACCCGGGCGAAGGCTTCGTTGGTCATGTGCCCGCCTGTGGAGAGTCCTCGCCCGGCCCCATGTCGTTGAAGAGGGCGACATAGGGTGCGTAGCGAAAGCGCCGATTGCGCGCGTAGCCCGTCATCTCGCTGAGCACGTTCAGCTTCATCAGGCGGGAGACCAGACCGTTAGCCGCCGCATAGGTGGTGCCGGTCATTTTCTGCACGTCGCTGACCGACACGATCGGACGGTCGAACAGCGATTCGAGCACCTTGTGGCCGTTCCCGGCGGCGCGACCGAGCTGTTCGGTGATCGCGGCGCGATGCTGCTCGCGCAACTGGAGAATGCGTCGCGCCGTTTCTGCTGCCTCGCGAGCGACCGAAATCACTCCCCGCAGGAAGAAGGCGAGCCAGGCCTCCCATGCCCCGTAGTCGCGCACGGCCTGCAGGTGCTCATAGTAGGACTGCCGGTGTTGCTTGAAGTAATGCGACAGGTACAGCACCGGCTTGTGAAGCACGCCCGCCTCGGTCAGCAGGAAGGTGATCAGCAGCCGCCCGACGCGGCCATTGCCGTCTAGGAACGGATGGATGGTCTCGAACTGCACATGGGCCAGCGCGATCTTCACCAACGGAGGCAGTGAGTCGTCCCCGTGCAGGAACTTCTCCAGGTCGCCCAGCGCTTGCGCAACGGCATGATGCGGCGGGGGCACGAAGGCCGCCGTGTTCAGCGTGCAGCCGGCCGGGCCGATCCAGTTCTGGGTGGTCCGCAGTTCGCCGGGTTGAAGCCGTCCACCGCGTATGCCACGCATCAGTTCCGCATGGATCTCGCGAATCAGCCGCACCGAGACCGGCAGGTCCGGGAGCCTCGCGAGGCCGTGGTTCATCGCCCGCACGTAGTTGATCACCTCATCCACATCACGAGGCAGGCGCTCGTCGAAGAGTTGCGCTTCAGCCGACAGCAGATCCTGCAGCGAGCTCTGCGTGCCTTCGATCTGGCTGGACAGGACCGCCTCCTTGCGCACGTACATGAAGACGAAGAGGTCCGCGTTCGGCAGCGTCAGCACGGAGCCGTCCAGCCGCCCCATCGCGCGGTCGGCCGCCGACAGCAGCGCTGGAAACTCGCCCGTCAGGTCGATCGCCGGCTGTGGTGGCAGCGGCGCAGGCATGAAGGCGCGGTACCCCGTCGGCTGGGAGATGTACCGTCCTGCTCTCGTCGATGACTCGGGGCGGCTGGCCATCCGTATCGCTGCCTTTCACATGGGGCCAAAACGAACCCATATGATAGTCTGCGTTTAGCAAGGAGGAAAGATGTGTCCTTGTGTTAGGCACCAGACGGTATGGCGCCGCCTTCCTCCCCCGCCGCCTTCTCCCACTCATCCAGCAGGCCCGCCCAGCGCTGCATCATCACCGCGCGGTCGGCGAGATACTCGGCGTGGTTGTAGGTGCGCCGCACCGAGTTGGGCTCCACGTGCGCGAGCTGGCGCTCGATCCAGTCGGGCCGGTAGCCCATCTCGTTGAGCCGGGTGCTGCCGGTGGTGCGGGTGGCGTGCGGGCTGTACTGCCCGCTCCAGCCCAGCACGTGCAGGGCCTGCCGGAACGAGGCGATCGCCATCGGCTTGCTGCGGTCGTCGCGCCCGGGGAACAGGTGCTCATGGTGGCCGGTGATGCCCCGCAGTGCCCGCAGCATTTCCACCGCCTGCCGGGGCAGCGGCACCGCATGCGACTTGCGCTGCTTCATGCGCTCGGCCGCAATGCGCCAGAGCGCGGCATCGAGGTCGAATTCAGCCCAGCGCGCCTCCACCGACTCGCTCGGGCGGCACAGCGTGAGCCACATCAACCGGAAGGCCGCCAGTGTCTCGTGCCGGCCGCCATGGCCCGCCATGTCGCGCAGCAGGCGACCGATCTCCTCGGGCTCCAGCGCCCGCTTGTACTGGGTCTTGTTGGGCGGGAGGGCGCGGCGCACCGGGTAGACCGGGTCGCGGTCCACCCGCAGCGTGGCCATGGCCAGCTCGAACACGCCGGCCATGCTGCGCTTGGCCTCGGCGGCCACGCTCGGCCCGTTCTTGCGGGCGGCGGTGGTGAGCTTGAAGCGGTAGCGCCAGGCCTTCACGCCATTGGGCTTGACCTCAAGCACGAGGCCGCTGCCGTCGGTGAGCTTGCAGGCCTTCTCGCGCGGCCGGGCCGCGCGGCACTGGGTGTCGGTGAGCATGGGCGCCTCTGAGGGGGGGGTGGCGACCGCACCCGCTTGTTTTGGGGGCGAGCGATCCGCACCCGCGACGCCACCGGCTTCAGGATCGGCTTGCAATGGTGCCTGACGGCACCAGCCGGACCTAAATATCCATACAGATCAATAACTTGGTATTCCGACAAAGGCCCGGGAGAACCGCCGAAATCCGCCCAAACCGTTAGACGTTGAACAGGAAGTTCATCACGTCGCCATCCTGCACAACGTAGTCCTTGCCTTCGGCGCGCATCTTGCCCGCGTCCTTGGCGCCCTGCTCGCCTTTGCAGGCGATGTAGTCCGCAAAGGAAATGGTCTGGGCGCGGATGAAGCCGCGCTCAAAGTCACCGTGAATAACGCCAGCCGCCTTCGGGGCCGTGTCACCGATGTGGATGGTCCAGGCGCGCACTTCCTTGACACCGGCCGTGAAGTAGGTCTGCAGACCCAGCAGCGTGAAGCCTGCGCGGATCAGGCGGTTCAGGCCCGGCTCCGACTGGCCGAGCTCCTTGAGGAAGTCCAACCGGTCGGCATCGTCCATCTCGGCCAGCTCGGCCTCGATCTTGGCGCAGATGGCCACCACCGGGGCGCTCTGCTTGGCCGCGTATTCCTTGAGGCGATCGAGCAGGGGGTTGTTATCGAAGCCATCCTCGGCCACATTGCCCACGAACATCGCGCGCTTGGCCGTGATCAGGCACAGCGGCTTGAGCAAGGCCTGCTCCTCGTCGGACAGGGCCAGGGCGCGCACGGGCTGGCCCTCGTTCAGCGCAGCCTGTACCTTGGGCAGGAGCTGGGCCATCTTCGCAGCCTCCTTGTCATTGCCGCTCTTGGCCGCCTTGCTGTATCGCTGCAGAGCCTTGTCCACGGTGCCCAGATCGGCCAGGCAGAGTTCGGTCTGGATCACCTCGATGTCAGCAATCGGGTCCACCTTGCCGGCAACGTGGATGACGTTGGGGTCTTCGAAGCAGCGCACCACGTTGACGACGGCATCGGTCTCCCTGATGTGGGCCAGGAACTGGTTGCCCAGGCCCTCGCCCTTGGAGGCTCCGGCGACCAGGCCCGCGATGTCCACGAACTCGACGATGGCCGGCACGATGCGCTCGGGCTTGACGATCGCAGCCAGCTGCTGGAGGCGGGGGTCCGGCACCTCGACCACGCCGACGTTCGGCTCTATGGTGCAGAAGGGGTAGTTCTCTGCCGCAATTCCCGCCTTGGTCAGGGCGTTGAATAGGGTGGATTTGCCAACGTTGGGCAGGCCGACGATGCCGCACTTGAGAGACATGGAATTCCTTTGGTATCAGCCCCTGGTGCACCACGCGCGCCAAGGGAGGCGGGACACGGCCCGGCACGAAGCCGGCAGGCAGGCACGCGGCCACCCTGGGCCGCTGGCTGCATGACCCCGAGTCCGGGGGATGGCAGCCGTGACTTGCACAAGGGGTCGAGAACTGAGGCGAGATTGTACTGATCGGCCGTCGCGGCGCGCGCCGGGCCAGGGCCCGGGCGTCAGTCACCGCAGACCCATTTCCTGGGCCTCAAGTACTTCATGGGAAGTCCCAAGACCAATAACGCGTACCACCGCCTGCCAGCGATCCAGCTCGGCCCATACGTGCTGGGCCAATGGCCCGGGCGTGCTGCTGCGGGCCGGGGTCCTGTCCTGCTGGATGTGCGGGCTGATCTCTGGGGCCTGAAGTACCTCGTTCAGCGCGCGGTTGAGCTGGGCGATCAGGAGTTGAAGCTCCCCAGCGCAAAGAGCGCGTGCCAATGCGTCAACTCGAATCCCTTAACCCCTAGCGACGCGAGCGTAGGAACACCGGACCTGGCACTGAGGCGCGCCGCACACGCGACCGCCAGCAGCGGCAGCTTGCCTTTGTTCATGTAAGGACGGGCGCTGAAGCGGCTGGGGTACACCTATTGAGCCCGCCCGCGCAACAGGGCGCTGCTGGCAGGCGCCGCGCCTGCGTGCTGGAAACCCACCCGCTCACGCAGATCGAACGTCTACAGCACCACCTCCGCCGCCAAATGGTGGATGGTGCACTCGCCGCCGGCCACGTAGTCGGCATGCGCCGGCGATGCGGACCGTATTGGCGATATTCCACCAGCATCCGTTGGAAGCGCCGCGACGGCGACGGCCTTCGGCCAGGGGCATGGCTGCTAAAGGCCGTCAGTCGAAACGGTAGGAAGCGCGCACCGTCTGCCCCACGCGCAGCACATGGTCCACGCCGGCCGTGACGATGGCATTCATGCCGAAGGTCAGGGCTGCGTCCACCCGCGCATCCCGAGGGTAGGTCCGCAAAGCGTCGCCCACCTCGGGTGAACTGCGGGCTGTGTCGGGATCGATGTCGGGGATGGGACAGCGCGGGCAGGGCTTCACGGGCGTGAGCACAGCCTGGCCCTCGGTGGTATCGATCTGCAGGGGCCCCACGCGATCCTCGTCGTGCGCCTCCAGGCCTGCCAGCACGACATTGGGCCGGAAGCGCCGGATGTCCACCGGCGCATGCCCGCCGGCCCGTAGCTTCTCATTGAGCCCGTCCAGCGCGGACTGTCCCAGCACCAGCAGGGGGTAACCATCGCTGAACTGGTTGGGTGCCTTGATGCCGCCGGTCCATTGCAGGCTGGACAGGCGCTGGTGCTCAGGATCGAAGCGCACTAGGCGGTACCGGGGCGCGCCGGCCCGAGGCAGGCCCTCAACGGTCAGGGCCAGGAAATCGGTGAACCACTGGGCCGCGATATCGCCCATGTCGTAGGCCGGCACCACATCGTTCCAGACCCTCACCCGGTAGGGCGCCTCGACGGTGTCGACCCGCAGGTGCAGCGCCAGCATGCCCGGCGCGCGCAACTCCAGCTCAGTGCCGTCGCGCCTGAACGCGGGCTTCACGAGAGCGAGCCGGGGTTCCTCGCGCTGGGTGACAAACTCGCCTTCGTCGTCCACCACCATCCACGCACGATCAAGATCCAGACCGGTTTCAGTCAGCACCGCCTCGGACAAGGCGATGCCGGCACAGGATTTCACCGGATAGACAAAGAGCTGGGCGATGCGCGCCTCAACCTGGGCGGACTCGGAAACGGGAGCGTTCACGGCGTGCTTCCTGAAGATTCAAGATGAAAGACACCGATTCTGCCTCGGCCCGCCTCGGCTTCTACAATGTTTGCATGCCTCAGGCTCTGGACATCTGCATACGCGGCGACGGCATCGTCGGCCGCACCCTGGCCCTGCTGCTGGCGCGGGAGCGCCTGCGCGTAGGCATCGTGGAGCAGACGGCTCTACCGGACGCCGGGGCTGATGTTCGTGCTTACGCCCTGAACCGGGCCTCCCGCGCGTTGCTGGAAAGCGTGCGGGCCTGGCCCGATGACGAACGCTCGGCCACCCCGGTCCAGCACATGCGCGTGCGGGGCGACCGCGATAGCGTGCTGAATTTCGAAGCTGCCCGGCTGGGCGTGGACGCGCTGACCTGGATCGTGGATGTCCCGGCGCTTGAAGCGCGGCTGGCCGAGGCGCTGCGCTATCAGCCCCGCATCGAATTGCTGTCTGCGGCTGCCCCGGCCAAGCTCACCGTCGTGTGCGAGGGGCGGGCCAGCAGCACCCGCACCGAGTTCGGCGTCGATTTTGATGTGACCCCCTACGCCCAGCATGCCCTGGCCACCCGCCTGCAATGTGAGCAGCCCCACGGCCAGGTGGCCCGCCAGTGGTTTGCCCGGGGCGAGATCCTCGCTTTTTTGCCGCTGGGCGGACCGCAGGGTAACTCCGTGGCCGTGGTCTGGTCTGTTTCCCCGGAGCGTGCCGCGCAGCTGCAGCACTTGGACGCGACAGCGTTGTGCGATGCGCTGGGCCACGCGAGCGAGCATGCGCTGGGGCGCCTGAGCCTGGCCAGCGGGCGCAGGACGTGGCCGCTGCAGAAGGCGCAGGCCCGCCAGTGGTCGGGCCACCGCGACACGGGCGCCTGGGTACTCGCCGGGGACGCGGCTCACAACGTGCATCCGCTGGCCGGCCAGGGCCTGAACCTGGGCCTGGCGGATGTGGCCGAGCTCACGCGCGTGCTACACGGGCGCGAGTACTGGCGGGAGGTGGATGACGCAAAGTTGCTGCGTCGCTACGAACGCAGCCGCAAGGCTGGCATGCTGGCGCTGGACCTGGGCATGGACGGTCTGCAACTGCTGTATGCGCGCGAGGGCGAGGGATGGAGCGCCTTACGCAGCTGGGGCCTGCTGGGCGTCGAACGCAGCGGCGGAATCAAGCACTGGCTCGCCCGGCAGGCCATGAGTTTTTGAAGGACGGACATGAAGAACACCCTGCACTGGACGACCGGCCTGCTGGCCGCCCTGCTGGCCCTGGGCGCCGGCGCCCAGGAAGCCACGATCCGCAAGAACCTGGCCGAACGCCTGCCCCAGCTGCCGGCCATCAACGAGGTGAGCAAAACCCCGATCCCCGGTCTGTTTGAGATCCGCGTCAACGACAACGACATCTACTACACGGACGCCGAGGGCAATTACCTGATCCAGGGCAGCCTGATCGACGTGCGCCAGCGCCGCAACCTGACCGAGGAAAGGGTGGAGAAGCTGCTCGCGATCGACTTCAGCAGCCTGCCCCTCAAGGACGCATTCACGGTCGTACGCGGCAACGGCCAGCGCAAGATGGCCATCTTCTCCGATCCCAACTGCGGCTACTGCAAGCGTATCGAGCGCGACCTCGCGCGACTGGACAACGTCACCATCCATGTGTTTCTCTACCCCGTGCTGGGCCCTGGTTCCACCGAGAAATCCCGGCTGGTCTGGTGCTCGCGGGACCGCGCCAAGGCTTGGCTTGATCTGATGCTCAAGGAGCAGATGCCCACCGCCGCAGCCTGTGACACCGCGCCCATCGCGCGCAACCTCGCCTTCGGTCAGAAGCACAAGATCCAGGGCACGCCCACACTGCTGTTTGCCGACGGCAGCCGGGTTCCTGGCGCCGTCGATGCGGGCCAGATCGAGAAGCAGCTCGCTGCCACCACCCGCTGACTTGCGCCAGCACCCATGCCCACCCGTTCCAGCCGCCCAACGGCCGCCCCTCACTTCCGCATCGAGGCAGCCGACCTGCACGCCCACCTCTACCGCATCGCGCTCACGGTCCCGCAGCCCGCTGCCCATCAGCGCGTGGCCTTGCCGGTCTGGATACCTGGCAGCTACCTGGTGCGTGAGTTCGCCAAGAGCCTGCAAGGGATGCAGGCGCGCCAGAGCGGACGCAGCCTCGCGGCGCAGCAGGTGGACAAGTGCAGCTGGGAAATCGCCTGCGAGCCCGGGCGGCCGCTGGAACTCAGCTACGAGGTCTACGCCTACGACAACTCGGTACGCTCGGCCTGGCTCGACAGCCAGCGCGGCTTCTTCAACGGCACCAGCCTGTGCCTGCGCGTTGTCGGGCAAGAGAACGCGGCGCACGAACTTACACTGCTGCCCGGCGCGGCGCCGACCGACTGGCAGGTCGCGAGCGGGCTGAGCGCAATCAGGGTTGACCGCCGCGGCTGGGGCCATTACCGGGCCGCCGATTACGACGAACTGGTGGACTGCCCGGTCGAGATGGGTTCCTTCTGGAGTGGCGAGTTCAAGGCGGCCGGCGTGCCACACCGCTTCGTCGTGGCGGGCGCACCGCCAAGCTTTGACGGCAGCCGCCTGCTGGCCGACGCCCAGCGCATCTGCGAAACCGCGATCCGGTTCTGGCACGCCGAGGGCCGCGCGACCGGACGCACCGGCAAGCCGCCGTTCCGTCACTATCTTTTCCTGCTCAACGCCACCGACGACGGCTACGGCGGTCTCGAACACCGCAACTCGACGGCGCTGATCTGCGGCCGGCGGGACCTGCCGCGCCTCGAGGCCAAGCTGGCCGATGGCTACACCACCCTGCTGGGCCTGATCAGCCACGAGTACTTCCACAGCTGGAATGTGAAACGCCTGCGTCCGGTCGAGTTCACGCGCTATGACTACGCGCAGGAGAACTACACGCAGCTGCTTTGGTTCTTCGAAGGTTTCACCAGTTATTACGACGATCTGCTGTTGCGTCGTGCTGGCCTGCTCGACGACGCAGCCTATCTGCGCCTACTCAACAAGACCATCAACCAGCTGCACCAGACGCCGGGACGGCTCGTGCAGTCGGTGGCCCAGGCCAGCTTCGACGCCTGGGTCAAGTACTACCGCGCCGACGAAAACACGCCCAACGCGACGGTCAGCTACTACGGCAAGGGCGCGCTCGTGGCGCTCTGCCTGGACTTGAGCCTGCGCGCAGAGAGCGCGCATAGCCTGGACGATGTGATGCGCCTGCTGTGGCAGCGTTGCGCTGCGGGGCCGATGCGTGAGGAAGACGTGCAGGAGGTGCTGAAAGAACTGACCGGACGCAGCTGGGCGCGCGAGTTCAGGCGCTGGGTCCATGGCACCGCAGAGCTGCCGCTGCGCGAGCTGCTGTCGCAGCACGGCGTCACTATCCACGAGGAGCCGGCTCAACTGGCCCAGCGCCTGGGCCTGCGCGTGGGAGAGTCGGGTGGGTCCGTCCAAATCAAGACCGTGCTGCGGGGCGGCGCGGCCGAGCAAGCCGGCTTCGCCGCCGGCGACGAATGGCTGGGCGTGGAAACAGGCACCGGGCGCAGCCGTAGCAGCTGGCGCCTGCACAAGCTTGACGACCTGCTGCTTTACGCTGGTGGGAAAAACCGCGTACGGGCGCTCGTGGCTCGGGACCGTCGCCTGCTGTCACTGGAGCTCAAACTACCGCGCGCGGTATCGACCTGGCGCCTCGCGGCGGGCGAGCGGGCACCGCTGCGAGCCTGGCTGGACGCCTGAAACGCTCGCGTCAACCCTTGGGCATCCGGGCCTCGACTTCAGCGCCAAAGCGGTCGGCTGCGGTCTGGCCCTTGATCCCACGCACGAATTCGTACGCCCGCTTCATGATTTCTATGAACTGCGGCACGTCTTTGGCCGCCTCCAGGCGCACGCAGAGGTCGTCACCCGCCGGACCCAGTAGTTCAGCCAGCATGCGCGTGGCCACCGACCGGGCCTTGCCGAGATCGCCGCCGGCAGCCACGGCAGGAACTGTCGCCGAGGCAGCTACGGGCGCCCCAGGGGCTCTGATGGCGGCCACGGCGCCAGGAACCACCTCGATGAGACCCAGGGCGAGCAGTTGCTCAAGGAGCTGGGCAGATTCACCCATGCCGGTAGCGATGCGCACGAGTTCCTCGCCGCTTTTCTTGCCGTCAACGGGGATCAGCAACATGCGGAGCTTGCCGGAGACACCGTGTCCACGGGTCGCGATAGCCTCAGCCCCCTTATCAGTCTTCTTGAATACAGCTTGCGCGTCCATACAGCCCAACGAGTTGCTTTTTTAATGCGGGGAGTGTTCCATGGCAAGGCAATTCAGCGCCACCGTGTTTCCACTAAGCAATAAATAGGCCGAAAACTGACCAGGTCAGGCTCGGGGGCTGCCGCTTCGGCGAGACGCCGGGCTGGACGCATCAGGCAATCAAAGTGACTTTCTTGAACTTGCGCTTGCCAACCTGCAGCACATAGCTTCCCGCGCCGAGCTTGAGGGCCTTGTCGGCGACCGGCGCACCGTCCACGCGCACGCCGCCGCCATCGATGAGGCGGTTGCCCTCACCGGAAGAGGCCACCAGGCCCGCCTGCCTGAGCAGGGCTGCGATGCCGGCGGGCCCGGCCTCCAGACGGATCGTCTGTTCCTCGATCTCGTCGGGGATACCGCCCTTGCTGCGGTTGATGAAGTCCTGCTCTGCAGCCTCGGCCGCCGACGCCGAGTGGAAGCGCGTCGTGATCTCCTTGGCCAGCAGCACCTTGATTTCCTTGGGGTTGCGTCCCTGCGCCACCTCATTTTTCAGCTGCGCGATGTTGTCCAGGGACCGGAAACTCAGCAGCGTGTACCAGCGCCACATGAGTTCATCGCTGATCGACAGCACCTTGGCGAACATGGTGTTCGCGTCCTCGGTGATGCCGATGTAGTTGTTCTTGGACTTGGACATCTTGTCCACGCCGTCCAGGCCCTCAAGCAGCGGCATGGTCAGGATGCATTGCGGCTCCTGTCCGTGCTCGATCTGCAGGTGACGGCCCATGAGCAGATTGAACTTCTGGTCGGTACCGCCGAGTTCCAGATCGCTCTTGAGCGCCACCGAATCGTAGCCCTGCATAAGCGGGTAGAGGAACTCGTGCACCAAAATCGGATTGCCAGCCTTGAAGCGGTCGTGGAAATCATTGCGCTCCATCATGCGCGCGACGGTGTACTTGGCCGCCAACTGGATCATGCCCATGGAGCCCAGGGGCAGGCTCCATTCGCTGTTGTAGCGGATCTCCGTCTTCGCAGGGTCCAGCACCAGGCTGGCCTGCCGGTAGTAGGTCTCGGCATTGGCCTTGATCTGTTCCGGCGTGAGCGCAGGGCGCGTGCTGTTGCGTCCCGAGGGATCACCGATGAGGCTGGTGAAATCGCCAATCAGGAAGATCACCTGATGCCCGAGGTCCTGCAACTGGCGCATCTTGTTGAGCACGACGGTATGCCCGATATGGATGTCCGGCGCGGTCGGGTCGAGGCCCAGCTTGATGCGCAGCGGCGTGCGCGTCGCTTCCGAGCGCGCCAGCTTCTGCACCCAGTCGGCTTCCGGCAGCAGCTCCTCGCAGCCGCGCTGCGTCACGGCCAGTGCGGCGCGCACCGGGTCGGTGACGGGAAAAGTCGACACAGAAGCTTGATTCATAAGGATTTTTTCAGTGCCACCCGAGGGGGTCGATATACTCACGCGATGACCGGAGGCCATGATTCTAAGTGGCGTCCTTTTCACTGTTTCACCCCGATCTGGAATCCACTTGCTCAAGCTCGCGCGTACCGCCGCCCTGGAATCAGCCCTGACGCGTCTGCGCCAGGCGCTCGCGCAGCGGCCGCGCAGTCTTGGGCCGGGCCTGCTGGCCATTGCGCTGCTGGGGGGCGGGGCCTACGCGCTGGCAGCGGCCGTGGTCACCCTAGCGCCTGACCCTGCCCGGCTGCCCGTGCGCGAGATCGCCGAGGCCGTCACGCCCCTGCCGGCGCCGGATCAGGCCCGGGCGCTGGAAGCCCATCGTTACAGCCTGTACCGCTCGGACATCTCACGCGCGAACGACACCGCCGAAGCCCTGCTGCGCCGCCTGGGTGTCGACGACGCCGGGGCCGCCAACCATCTGCGCCGCGACCCGCTCGTCCACCGCCATCTGCTGGGGCGCACGGGTCGGCTGCTCACGGCCGAAGCCAGCGAGCGCAACACCCTTCTCAGGCTGGTCGCGCGCTGGAGCCCGGATGACGACGGCAGCTTCAAGCGCCTCGTGATCGAACGATCGGGCACGGGCTTTCAGTCGCGCATGGAAACAGCGCCCCTCACGGCTTCCATCCGAATCGCCGGCGCTATCATCGACAGCTCGCTCTTCGCCTCTGCCGACGACGCCGGCATCCCCGACGCCGTAGCCATCCAGATTGCCGAGATCTTCTCGGGCGATATCGACTTTCACCGAGAACTGCGCAAGGGCGACCGCTATTCAGTGGTTTACGAAGTGCTGGAGGGCGATGGCGAGCCCCTGCGCGCCGGGCGCGTGCTTAGCGCCGAGTTCGTGAACGCCGGCAAGGCCTACCAGGCCCTGTGGTTCAACGAAGCGAGTCCCGGCGCAGCGCGCGACGACGGTCGTGCGACCCAGGGGCGCGGTGGCTACTACACCCTCGAAGGCAACAGCCTCAAGCGCGCCTACCTTGCATCGCCGCTGGCCTTCTCGCGCGTGACCAGCGGCTTCAAGCTGCGCTTTCACCCGATCCTGCAGAAGTGGGCGGCGCATCTGGGTGTCGATTACGCGGCCCCCACGGGCACGCCTGTGCGCAGCGTGGGCGATGGCGTTGTCGATTTCGCTGGCGTCCAGGGTGGGTACGGCAACGTGGTGTTCGTGCGGCATCGCAACAACCACGTCACCGTCTACGCCCACCTCAGCCGCATCCAGGTAAGCAAGGGGCAGCGTGTCGAGCAGGGCCAGACCATCGGCGCAGTCGGAGCGACCGGCTGGGCGACCGGCCCGCACCTGCACTACGAATTCCGCATCAACGGCCGACATCAGAATCCGCTGGCCGTGACCCGCAATGGCGAGTCGGTTCCCGTCTCCGCCGCTGCACGCCCGGCTTTCCAGCGCCAGGCTGTCTTGGCACGGCAGCAACTGGCTGCGGCACAGCTCCTGGCCGCGCGCTGATGCCCATGTCCGAGCTGTACATCGGGCTAATGTCCGGTACATCGCTGGATGGGGTGGACGGTGTTCTCGCCGACTGCAGCAGCAAGCGCGTGCGCGTCCTGCAGCATGCAGCGCGGCGCTTTCCTCCCGCGCTGTCCGCCGAGCTGCTGGCCCTCAACCGCAGCGGTCCGGACGAGTTGCACCGCGCCGCGCTGGCGGCAAACGCGCTGGTCAGGCTGTATGCCGAGGTCATCGCCGAGCTTTTGCGCACAGCAGATGTCGCGCCGGCTGCGGTGCGCGCCATTGGCGCGCATGGCCAGACGGTTCGGCACCAGCCGGGCCAGTGGGACGGCACGGGCTACACCCTGCAGCTCAACAACCCGGCGCTGCTGGCCGAGCTCAGCGGCATCTGCGTGGTGGCGGACTTCCGCAGCCGCGACGTGGCCGCTGGCGGCCAGGGCGCGCCTCTAGTGCCGGCCTTCCACCGGGCCCAGTTCGGGCGTGGGGACGAAGTCGTTGCCATACTGAACGTGGGTGGAATTGCCAACCTGTCAGTTCTGCAGGCGGGCCGCGTGCTCGGTTTTGACTGTGGTCCAGGCAACGCCCTGCTCGATCACTGGTGCGCGCTCCACACTCGGCAGCCCTACGATGCCGAAGGCCGCTGGGCGGCGAGCGGACGTGTGAATGAGCCCTTGCTGCAGGCCTTGCTGCAGGAGCCCTACTTCGGGCAAGCACCGCCCAAGAGCACGGGCCGCGATCTGTTTCATGCAGACTGGCTGGCGCAGCGCCTGTCTGGAGCCGGTCCGGTGGCGGCGGCCGATGTCCAGGCCACGCTGACCGAGCTCAGCGCGCGGGTCTGTGCCCGGGACCTGCAGCGCCTCGGCCCGGGTTGCCGGCAACTCTACGTCTGCGGCGGGGGCGCGCTGAACCTGGAGCTGATGCGCCGCCTGCAGGCCCACCTCCCGGAGGTCCGGGTCGAAAACTCGGCGGCAGCCGGCCTGCCAGCGCTTCAGGTGGAAGCCGCAGCCTTCGCCTGGCTCGCCCAAAAGGCACTGATGAGGGAAACAGGCAGCCTGGAAAGCGTCACGGGCGCCCGTGGCGCCCGTGTGCTTGGAGCGGTCTATCCGGCCTGAGCCGGACCGTTGATCAGACCGAGAAGGAAGAACCGCAACCGCAGGTGGTGGTGGCGTTGGGATTCTTGATCACGAACTGGGCACCTTGCAGGTCTTCCTTGTAATCGATCTCGGCGCCGAGCAAGTACTGGTAGCTCATGGCGTCGATCAGCAGGGACACCCCATTCTTGGTCATGGTGGTGTCGTCCTCGTTGGCGACCTCGTCGAAGGTGAAGCCGTACTGGAAACCCGAGCAGCCACCGCCCTGCACGAAGACGCGCAGCTTGAGGTCGGGGTTACCCTCCTCGGCGATCAGGTCGGCCACCTTGGCAGCGGCACTGTCAGTGAAGAGGATGGGCGAGGGCATCTCGGTCTGGACGGATTCGGCAACAGCGCTCATGGAGAACTCCGGGAAAAGAGGGAAACTGGCTCGAATAGTACACCAAGCCGCTCAGGAATTCACCCTCCTGCGGGGATGGCCAATGGCCAGCCGCAGGCCGACAAACGGAATCAGTTGTTATTGGCCGCCAGCTTGAGGGTGGGCTTGTCTTCCATCATGGCCGGCGTGGGGCGCAGCAGCCCCGCGATGATGGCGCCCTGGTGCATTTCCAGGGAGGTGTAGTAGACGTCGCCCTCGATGCGGGCCTTGGGTTGCAGTTCCAGCATGCGGCGCGCGTAGACCGGGCCCTTGATGATGCCGTTGACGATCACGTGGTCGGCGTGGACCTCGCCCGTGACGGAGGCGGTCTCGGAAATCACGAGGATGCTGTTCTTGTCTTCGCTAGAGCGTAAATCACCCACCACCGAGCCGTCGACGCGCAGGCCGTCCGTGAAATAGACGTGGCCCTCGATGCGGTTGCCGTCGGCAATCAGACTGCGAATGGCTGGCTGGTTCTTCTTGGTAAACATGTGGGTACCCCATCAGGCGTGGCCTACAACTTGATCGACTGGACGGCCTTGACCACATTGCCGTCCATCACCTTGACACTGACGCCCTTGAGCAGGGTCTGGGGCGGCAGATCGAACAACCCTTCCGCGCGCGCGTACTGTCGTAGCTTAATCGCTTGCGGCCCCTCCGGCAAGGTCGAGGTCCAGGGCCGGCCGGCCTGCAGGCCGGTGAAACTGATCTCAAGCCGGCCCGTGAACTCGGGGGCATTCTTCAGCGGCTGGATCACCAGCACCTGCCATTTCACCTGCCGGCCGTCCTGTACCTCGGCCTGCAGCCCGCGGATGGCCAGTGCCTCGGTTCCCACCGAGGGGATCAGCTTCTCGAAGAAGCCCAGGTCGTCTCGCAGGCGCTGGTTATCGACCTCGAGCTGTTTGTTCAGGCTGCTGAGGCGCTCCAAAGCCGCCTTCTCGGCGGTCATCAGCGTGGTGGAGGTATTGGCGAGGGCCAGCGCCTTGTCGCGCTCTTCCTTCATCGACTCCAGGTTCCGCTTGAGGTCGCCGACCTCGCGCTCAAGCCGCGTCAGGTCCTGGATCCGGTTGTCGTCGATACCCGCGATCTCCTTGCCGAACTCGAAAGCCCATAGGGCAATGGCGGCACAGAAGCCCAGAACGACGGCGGCACCAATCCAGCGTACCGGCCAGGGCAAAGCGCTGCGCACGGACATGCGCGGGGCGCTGACCGTCAGGCGGCGAAGAAGCAGTCGCATACGCATAAGCGGACGAGTCTAGCAGTCGCAAAGAGCAAGGCCGCCAGAATTTCCGTCCTGGCGGCCCCGGCTTTGCAACAGTTTGTTGCCCTTGCGGGCAACCGCAAGATCAACGCTTGCTGAACTGCTTGCGACGGCGTGCGGAATGCAGACCGACCTTCTTGCGCTCGACTTCGCGGGCGTCGCGCGTCACGAAGCCGGCTTGCGAGAGCACGGGCTTGAGCGACGCGTCGTAGTCGATCAGGGCACGCGTGATGCCGTGACGAGTCGCGCCAGCCTGGCCGGACTCACCGCCACCGTGCACGTTGACCTGCACGTCGAAAGTCTCGGCGTGGTTGGTCAGCAACAGCGGCTGCTTGGCGATCATGATCGAGGTCTCGCGGCCAAAATACTCTTGGATATCCTTGCCGTTGACCGTGATCTTGCCGGTGCCCTTTTTCAGAAACACGCGGGCGACGCTCGATTTGCGACGGCCGGTGCCATTGTTCCATTCACCAATCATGTCAAGGCTCCTTTAGATTTCCAGCGCCTTGGGCTGCTGGGCGGTGTGGGGATGCTCGGCACCACCGTACACCTTGAGTTTCTTGATCATGGCGTAGCCCAGGGGTCCCTTGGGCAGCATGCCTTTGACGGCCTTCTCCAGCGCGCGGCCGGGATGCTTGGCCTGCATGTCGCGGAAGTTGGTGGCGTAGATGCCCCCCGGGAAACCCGAGTGGCGATAGTAGATCTTGTCGAGCGACTTGGTTCCGGTCACTCGCAGCTTGGCTGCGTTGACGACGACAATGAAGTCTCCGGTATCGACGTGAGGCGTGTAAATGGCTTTGTGCTTGCCGCGCAGACGGAGGGCAACTTCGCTGGCTACCCGTCCGAGAACCTTATCGGTGGCGTCAATCACAAACCACTCTTGCTTCACGTCAGCGGGTTTGGCGCTGATCGTTTTGGTCATGAGTTTTCTCTTCAGAGAGGGTTTGGGCGGCCCTTTTCCACGGTCGGTTTTCCTCTGTCGGGAATCTCTTAGGTGGTGAGTTCACGCTTCGCCGCGGGGCCGCAAAAGCGCTGCGAAGCCGACGATTATACAAGTTTAGGGGTGCGCACCGGCCTCAATGCGCACCGGCCTCAATTGACCTGCTGGGGGTCGAGCTGGTTACGGCTTTCCACGCAGATGGGGTGATCGAGGTTCTCCTTCTTCAGGCACTCCCTAAACAAGCATATAGGTCGTGCGAAGACACTGGCATCCGGGCACAGAACCTTGGGCTGCGGCGGCTTCACGGGGGCCGCAGCCGGCGGCTTGGGCTGCCGGGCAGGCAGCTTGGGCGCCGATGCGGGGCTTGCGGGCTGGGCCACCGACGCCATGGCGGCCGAGGGCCCAGACCCAGCGGGCGTGCCAGGCAGCATGGCGGAGCCAGACGCTTCGCCAGCTGCGGCCTGCCCAGGCTTCCCCGCCAAGCCGGCTGGTGGCCGGGCGTCCGTCCCCTTTTCTACTGCGGGCTCCGTCGTCGCCGGCCTCGCCCACGAAGGTGTGGGTGCGGGCTCCGGGGCCGCCACCCAGGCGTCCCCACCGGTGAGCCACAACCAGCCGCCCAAGCCCGCCACCACCAGGGCCAACAGGAACAGCACCCAAGCGCGTCTATGCCACCTGGCAGGAGGAGGAGGCGCCGAAGGCCCGGTCGGATGGGTCGTGAGGTAAACCGTGGCGGCGGGTCCAGGCACCGGTGCGGTTTGGGGCTCGGTGCGCAAAGCCGCCTGCGTCGTAGCATCCGCCTCAACGGTCGGGGCGGACTGCAGCAGGGTGCCGCCCAGTTCGGCGCGCCAGTCGAACTTGTTCAGACCGGCGGGCACCTGCAGGCCCATCTGCTGGATGAAATCCGACACGGACTGCGGCCGTTCGCCGGGTTGAACGCGAAACGCGCGGCTCAGGGTCTCGACAAAGGCCTCGGAATAGGCCGGCCCGAAGTGATCACTCAGGGTATCGGTGACCTGGCTCAGCGCAGGCATGCTGTCATGTACGACACGCGTCGTCGACGGCTGGGGCGGGTCGTTGCGCAGGCAGCCATAGACTACGGCGGCCAGCGCGTAGAGATCGGACCAGGGGCCCTGCTGCAGACCCGCTGCCTCAGCGTACTGTTCTATGGGAGCGTAGTTGACTTTCAGGATTGCGGTCAGCTTGCCCGACTTGCTGTTGATGGCGCGCCGCGCCGCTCCCAGGTCCAACAACACCGGTGGTCCGCTGTCTTGCAGGAAGATATTGTCCGGGGATACATCACGATGCAGGGTATTGTTTTCATGCAGCAGCTCCAGGGCCTGCAGCACGGACCAGAGGACCGTTCGCAGCCACTCCTCAGGGGGTGCCGAGGCCATCTGGTTGCGCGCCTGCTTGAGCGTGATGCCGCTGTAGAGCGGCATCACCATATAGGCCGTGTTGTTGGCCTCGAAGTATCGGTAGACCTTGACCAGGGACGGATGATCGAACTGCGCCAGCAGCCGCGCCTCGGCAATGAAGGACTGCAGTCCGGACTGGTAGCTCGCCTGATCGGAGGAGGAGCGAACCAAGAGCACCAGCCCCGCCGGGCGCGCCGCCAGGGCCGAAGGCATGTATTCCTTGATCGCCACCGAACGCCGCAAAGACGTGTCGTAAGCGCGGTAGACCAGGCCGAAGCCTCCCACGCCCAACAGGTCTTGCAATTCGAACTCGGCCAGCCGTGTGCCTGGCGGCAGGGCATCCAGATGCGCGACCGGCTGGGCGCCCACAGGTGCGGAGGCATGCGGATCGGTCGGGATTTCTGCCATAGCGTTTAATTGTATGGAAGCCTGTCGGCATCGGCGGGACCGGCCCGCAGTAGGCGAGCCAACTCAGACGCCGTGCATCCGAACAACATTTGCGCCGACATGCACGCGTGCGACGCACGCTTCACGGCGGGCTGGAGGGATTCGCGTCCTGGTAGCGCCTACGGTCCTCAATACAAACCGGCAGGCGCGCGTTCTCGGGCTTCTTGCACTCCTGGTGGATGCACATGGACTTGACGAAGAAGCCGGCCTGAGCGCACAGCTCCCTCGTGGCGGGAGCCGACTCCGGCGCAGCGGCGGGTTCGGGCACGGCAACTGGACCTGCTGCAGGCCTGACCTCCGTCACCTCTGGCTTGGGCGGCGGCGGGGCCATCGGCTTGCGCACTTCCACGGGCGCGGGCGCACGAGCGGGTGCTGCCGCTGGTGCCGGTGCGATCACCGCCCGGCGGGCCGCAGTCGGCGGCGGCGCAGCCGCGGCGCGCTCTGCCGCTGGCGCCACACGCGCCGGCTCGGCGGGCGCAGCGTCGGTGACCAGCGTCGCAGAGGGTGTCGCAGAGGGTGTCGCAGCCACTGGCTCGGGCGCCGGTGTCGGCACTGGCGTGGCGGGCCCGTCACCCTTGCCCGCCAGAACCCAGGTCAGGTAGCCCCCACACACAAGCACTACCGCCCCCAGCAGCGCAGGAGGCCACCAGACGTTCTTGCGCCGGGGCTGCTGAACCGTGCGAGCTCTCGTAGCGGCAACGGTCTGCAGCTCGGTATGCCAGAACTGGCGGGAATGGGAGTCCTTTTGGTCACAGCGCAGCGAGGCGCCGAGTTTGACACGCCAGTCGAACTTGCTCAGGGGAGGCGGCGCCTTGAGTTTCATTTCCTTAAAGAAGGCCGCCAGGCTCTGTGGCCGGTCGCTGGGCTGGACCGACAGCGCGTGCTGGATGGTGCGCACGAACTCGTCAGAGTAGGCCAGGCCGAAACGCTCCTTGACCGTCGCCACCACGCTGCGCACCGAGGGCTGGCTGTCGCGGACCAAACGCAAGGTGGCGGGCACGGGCGGATCGTTGTGCAGGCAGCTATAGACAACAGCGGCCAAGGCGTACAGATCGGTCCAGGGGCCCTGCCTCAGCACCTCGGCCCGCGCGAACTGCTCAATGGGCGCGTAGTTGACCTTGAGGACTGCCGTGATTTTCTGCGACTTGTCGGAGATGGCACGCCGCGCAGCGCCCAGGTCAAGCAGCACGGGGGGCCCCATGTCCTGGAGGAAGATGTTGTCAGGAGACAAATCCCGGTGCAGGGTGTCGTTACGGTGCAGGACGCGCAGGCCTTGTAGCACCGACCAGAGCACGGTCCGCAGCCACTCCTCGGACGGCGGCGCCGACATCTGGTTGCGCGCTTCTTTCAGCGTGATGCCTCGGTACAGCGGCATCACCATATAGGCCGTGTTGTTGGCCTCAAAGAAGCGGTAGACCTTGACCAGGGACGGATGATCGAACTGTGCCAGCAGCCGCGCCTCGGCAATAAAGGACTGCAGTCCGGACTGGTAGGCCGCCAGTTCGGAGGCGGAGCGAACCGAGAGCACCAGCCCCGCCGGGCGCGCCGCCAGGGCCGAAGGCATGTACTCCTTGATCGCCACTGTGCGCTGCAGCGAGGTGTCATATGCCCGATAGACCAGTCCGAAGCCCCCGGCACCCAGGAGGCCGCGAATCTCAAACTCCGCCACCTGCGTGCCGGGTGGTAATGCATCCGCGTGGGTCACCACTTGGGGCACTGCGAGCGAGGCAGCCGGATCGGTCAGAATGTCGGCCATAGCAGGTGATTCTTGCACGGAATTGCGGGCGTCCTGGACCAGGCCGCTGCGTCGTTAACATCCTCTTAGCATGTTCAGCTACCGTCATGCCTTCCACGCCGGCAACCATGCCGACGTGCTCAAGCACACGGTGCTGATCGCCACGCTCAGTCACCTGACCCAGAAGGAAACGGCGCTCACGGTCATCGACACCCACGCTGGCGCCGGCCTGTACCGGCTGGACAGCGAGTTCGCCCAGATCAGCGCAGAAGCTGCCGATGGCTTCCGACGCCTGCTCGATCAGCGAGAGCAGCAAGACCTGGCGCCAGCGCTGCAGGACTACGTCGATCTGGTGGCCAGCTTCAACCACAAGGGAAGCAACCGCGTCTATCCCGGCTCGCCCTTCATCATCCAGCGCCTGCTGCGTGATCAGGACCGGCTCAAACTGTACGAGCTGCACCCGACCGACGCCCGGACGCTGGACGCCAACGTCGCCCAGCTGGACGCGGGCCGCCAGGTGGCCGTGCTGCGCGAAGACGGCTTTGACTGCGTCACCAAGTTCCTGCCCCCGCCCTCTCGTCGTGCCCTGCTGCTGTGTGACCCGAGCTATGAAGTCAAGACCGACTACGCCCGCGTGGCTTCCCTCGTGACCCAGGCACTCAAGCGCTTTGCCACGGGCTGCTATGCCGTCTGGTACCCCATCATTCCGCGCCCCGAGGCGCACGATCTGCCGCGCCGGCTCAAGACCCTGGCCACCAAGGCCGGCAAGCCCTGGCTGCACGCCACGCTCACGGTGAAGTCCAGCAAGATGCCGGTCGCTGACGATGCCAAGCGCCCGGGTTTACCCGCCAGCGGCATGTTCATCATCAACCCGCCGCACACCCTCAAGGGCCTGCTGCAGCCTGCCTTGCCGCAGCTGGTGCAACGGCTCGGGCAGGACCGCAACGCGGCCTTCACGCTGGACGGCGGCGGCTGAGCGCCGCCTGACCTGCCCCTCATGCCCGCTTTCACGCGATCTCGCGTCGCTTTGCTCCTGATCTTCATCACGCCCGCGCTCTGGGGCGTCAACGCCCTGATCGCGCGCGTTGCCCCCGGCTTGATCGAACCGCATCTGCTGGCGATGTCACGCTGGCTGCTGGCCAGCCTGCTGTTCGCGCTGGGCAGCCATCGCGAGGTCCGCGTGCACTGGCGGCAGGCGCTGGCCGACTGGCGTCACTACCTGGTGCTGGGCGCGCTGGGCATGTGGATCTGCGGCGCCTGGGTCTACATCGGCGGACAGACCACCAGCGCCGCCAACATCGGCCTGATCTACTCCATCTCACCGGTGCTCATCGTGCTGGCCTCAGCGCTGTGGCTCGGGGAACGAGTCACGGGTCGTCAGGCCCTGGGCGTCGGGCTGGCCCTGGCTGGCGTATTGCACGTCGTGTTCAAGGGACAGTGGCATGCGTTGCTGCAGGTACAGTTCGTGCCCGGTGACGGCTGGATCCTTGCGGCCACCGTCTCGTGGACGCTCTACTCCCTGTTGCTGCGCAAATGGTCAAGCCCGCTGGGCATGGGCGCGCGACTGGCCGTGATCAGCCTGGCCGGCGCAATGGTCAACCTGCCGTTTGCGCTCTGGGAGATCGCGCACGCCCCAGCCCCGGCGCTCACAAGCGTAGGGCTGACGCTGGCCGTCGTCGCCGCTGTCATCCCGGGTTTCGGTGCCTACCTGGCCCATTCCTTCATGCAGCACGAGCTCGGCGCGGCGCGCGTCAGTGTGGTGCTCTACCTCTCTCCCATCTATACCGCCGCCATGGCCTGGCTTGTGCTCGGCGAGGGACTGCATGGCTTCCACCTCTGGGGCCTGGCCCTGGTGCTGCCGGGCATCTGGCTGGTGACCCGCGCGCGCTGAAGGCGTTCAGCAGCCCAGGCGCTTGCAGATTTCCAGCGTAGCCACGCTCTGATTCATGCTGTAGAAATGCAGGGCTGGCGCACCGCCGGCGCGCAGCTGCTCGCACAGCGCCGTCACCACATCCAGTCCGAAGGCCTTGATGGACGCTGTATCGTCACCAAACGACTGCAGGCGCAGCCGGATCCAGCGCGGAATCTCGGCGCCGCAGGCATCGGAAAAGCGCATGAGCTGCGCGGAGCTGGTGATGGGCATGATGCCCGGCACAATGGGTACGCCGACCCCAAGCACGTCTGCCTCCTCAACGAAGCGGAAGTAGGCGTCAGCGTTGTAGAAGTACTGCGTGATGGCCGAATCAGCACCGGCTCTGACCTTTGCCACGAAGGCCTGCAGGTCTGATGCCGGCGACTTGGCCTGGGGATGCACCTCCGGATAGGCCGCCACTTCAAGGTGGAAGTGCTCGCCCGTTTCGGCGCGGATGAAGGCCACCAGATCGCTCGCGTACTGGAACTCGCCGCCCGAACCATAACCGCTGGGCAAATCGCCGCGCAGCGTGACCAGGCGCTTAACGCCCATGGCCTTGAGCGCGGCAAGATTCTCGCGCATCGTCGCCCTGGTCGCACCGATGCAGGAGATATGGGAGGCCGCATCGTGGCCCTCGGCCAGGATCTCGCGCACGGCGGCAAACGTGCCCTCCTGGGTGGAGCCACCGGCGCCATACGTAACCGAGCAGAACTCGGGCTGCAGCGTGTAGAGCTGCTGGCGCACGCCGCGCAGCTTGTCCACACCTTCGGGCGTCTTGGGCGGAAAAAACTCCACGCTGATGGGCAAAGTCTGTTCGCTCATGCGCACCTCATTCCTTCTTGATGGCGTGGATGAAAAACTCGCGGTTGCCGTCGCCACCGGCAATCGGAGAATCGATCCAGGCCTGCACCTGCAGGCCCAGCACGGCAAAGGCCTCACGCAACTTGTGCTCCACCTGCGGATACAGCGCCGCATCGCGCACGATGCCGCCCTTGCCCACCTGGCCCGGCTGCAGTTCGAACTGCGGCTTGACCAGCAGCAGCAGTTGCCCGCGCGGGGCCAGGAGCGGCCGCAGGGCCGGCAAGACCAGCGTCAGCGAGATGAATGACAGATCCCCCGTGATCATCTGGAACACCGGATTCACCTCGGCATCGGCGAACGCCGCGCGGCGACGGCGCTGCCGCAGCAGCGCCCCGAGCGCCTCGGCCTGGGCACGCGCAGCGCGCTGAGCCTTGAAGGCCTCGATCTCGTGTTCCTTGGCGTCGTCGCTATCGTCGTAGTCATCGGCAATCTCGCCGCCGTTGCGCATCCACGCATAGGGTGCCGCAGGCGGGGTCTCGTTGTCTTCCTGCTCCGCCACCGTCTCGCAGAGCGCGTCGTCCCAGGCCTGGGCCAGGGATGCGGGCGTCAGGGCTCGGGCATTGATGCCTTCGAGGCAGACCACGCGCGGGTCTGCACGCAGGGTGGCGTGCAGCTGATCACGCCCCACATCCACACCGACGACCTGCGCCGCGCCCCGGGCCAGCAGGCACTGGGTGAAACCACCCGTGGACTGCCCCACGTCGAGGCAGCGCAATCCCTGCACCGTGAGCCCGAGCTGCGTCAACGCGCCCTCCAGCTTGAGTCCACCGCGCGACACATAGCGCGCCTCGGCCTCATCGAGCAGGCGAAGCTCGGCAACCGGGGGAATCTCGTCACCGTTCTTGGCCACCTTGCGCCAGGGCGACGCCTCACTGAGGCGCCATTCGACACCCGAGGCAATCAGCCGCTGCGCCTGCGCGCGCGACGCGGCCTGGCCGCGCTCGACGAGAAGCTGATCGGCTCGCATGAAGATGATGAGGCCAGGGAGAATCATCACGTACCGGCGCGTAGCGAGCGGGATGCAGTGCTAGACGGACGGAGCACAAGAACCGCAACGTGCCTTGGGGCACATGAGGATTGCTGGCACCGCCCAACAACGCAATGCGCCCGCGCAGTGGCGCCTAGTAGCGGTACGTTTGAGACTTGTACGGTCCCTGCTTCTGCACGCCGATGTAGGCCGCCTGCTCATCCGTCAGCTCGGTCAGCATGGCGCCGACCTTCTTGAGGTGCAGGCGCGCGACCTTTTCGTCCAGGTGCTTGGGCAGCACGTAGACCTTGCCCGCCTGGTACTGCTCCGGCTTGGTGTATAGCTCGATCTGTGCAATGGTCTGGTTGGCAAAGCTCGACGACATCACGAAGCTGGGGTGGCCGGTGGCGCAACCCAGGTTCACCAGACGGCCCTTGGCCAGCAGGGTGATCTTCTTGCCGTCCGGGAAGATGACGTGGTCAACCTGGGGCTTGATCTCGTCCCACTGAAGCCTCTCAAGCGAGGCAACGTCGATCTCGTTGTCGAAGTGGCCGATGTTGCAGACGATGGCCTCGTCTTTCATCGCAGCCATGTGCTCGTAGCGGATCACGTTCTTGTTGCCCGTGGCGGACACGAAGATGTCGCATTTGTCGGCGGCGTACTCCATGGTCACGACCTTGAAGCCCTCCATTGCGGCCTGCAGGGCGTTGATGGGGTCGATCTCCGTCACCCACACCTGGGCGCTCAGGGCGCGCAGGGCCTGGGCCGAGCCCTTGCCCACGTCGCCGTAGCCGGCGACCACGGCGACCTTGCCGGCGATCATCACGTCGGTGGCGCGCTTGATGGAGTCCACCAGCGACTCGCGGCAACCGTAGAGGTTGTCGAACTTGCTCTTGGTCACCGAGTCATTGACGTTGATGGCGCGGAACATCAGGCTGCCCTTGGCGGACATTTCCTTGAGGCGCAGCACGCCCGTGGTGGTCTCTTCGGTCACGCCGATGATCTGGGCGCTCTTGCGGCTGTACCAAGTCGGGTCCAGGGCCAGCCTGGTCTTGATGGCGGCAAACAGCTCGCGCTCTTCCTCGCTGCCCGGATTCGCGATGACCGAGGCATCCTTCTCGGCGCGCTTGCCAAGGTGCATGAGCAGGGTGGCATCGCCGCCGTCGTCCAGGATCATGTTGGGGCCTTCGCCGGCTGCGCCCTTGGGGCCGAACTCGAAGATGCGGTGCGTGTAGTCCCAGTAGTCCTTCAGCGTCTCGCCCTTGTAGGCAAACACCGGGGTGCCCTTGGCCACCAGCGCAGCAGCGGCATGGTCTTGGGTGGAGAAGATGTTGCACGAGGCCCAGCGCACTTCAGCGCCCAGGGCTTCCAGCGTTTCCACCAGCACGGCGGTCTGGATGGTCATGTGGAGGGAACCGGTGATGCGCGCGCCCTTGAGCGGCTGGCTCTTGGCAAACTCCTCGCGGATGGCCATCAGGCCGGGCATTTCGGTCTCGGCGATTTTGATCTCTTTGCGACCCCAGTCGGCCAGCGACAGATCTGCAACAACGTAATCCTGGGCGGGTTTGAGTACGGCACTCATGTGAACTCCAAAACAAAAGCGGTTGGGACGCCACCGGAGTCAACATGAGGGGAGGACAGGCTCACCGCACAGCAGACTGGTGGGTGAGCGCAGTTGGGAGGCAAGGCCGTGAGCCTTGGGTTCCGAGCCTAACCCGTGGGCCTGACGATCAGGCAACGAGCCGCAACGCTCCTCGGAAGTTGCTGATTATACGGAGCCTGCGGGATTCTGGCTTGAGCAGCAATCCCGCCGGCGGCTTTCGAGCCGGGGGACAGCCCCGCAAGGTCCATCCGGCGTCAAGAACGCATTACTTCTTGACTGTGAAACTGACAGTCTCGGCGATACCCAATGGACGTCCATCGGAGGCACGCAGCTGAAGATTCAGGGTGTACTTGCCCGGAGCAAGGGTTGCGTCCATTTCCGTCTGCCCCCCACGCAACACCCATTTCTGCACGGGCCTGCCGTTTTGCAGCAAGTCCAGCGCGAAATGGCCGGTGTTTTCCACCTTTGCGTCTGCCGAACAGACGCCATAGCCCTCGACACCCATCATGAGCCTGAAGGGGCTTGATAGCTCGTCACCCTCCCTCAGATTCAGAAAGTAGGCGGGTTTGCCCTGCGGGTCCGGGCGGGTGACCAGGTTCTCGTACCAGAGTGCACAGCTCTTCACGAAATCGTCAGGAATCACCCGCGGCAACTGAGCGGCCTTGGCATCGCTGCGCCTGGCAAGCACCTCTACGGTGATTTGCCGGGAATACACGAAGAATGGTACATGGTCGGCGTCAGCGAACAGCAGCCTGAGCCGGTGCTTGCCCGGTGGCAGATCAAGTACGGTGCTCGTCTGGCCCTTGCCGAAGTGCCGATGGTTGTCATTGAAAGGCAGGTCCTCGCGGACGTTGGCCGGCAAATCCTGGTTGACCAGGAGATGGTGATGCCCTGTGTTCTTGACCGGAACCTTGGCCGGCGTCACCCCCATGCCGCGCACGGCAAACGCCACCTTGAAAGGCGAAAGCACCCGTTGGCCGTCCCAAAGATTGGCAAAACGCACCTCGCTCAAGCTCAGTTCATAAGAGAGGCTGGTCCGTTTGGCTTGGTAGCTGTTCCAGCAGCGCTGCTCCAGCTCGTTCCAGGACGATTCTGCCCAGGCCGGGCTTGCAAGGCTGCTGAGCAATATGGTGATCACGATCATGCAACGGGTCATGGCGTTTCCTTTGCGACAAACGCTAACGCATCCTCAGTCCAAGGCGTGCTCAGGCAGACGTAGCTCACGTAGATTACAGCCCGCGACGATTATCTCGCGATGACGAGCAGTCGGCAAGAGAGACCAGTTCGCGCGTAAGCTGGGCTGCCGGCACCGGGCGACAGCCGCTGGTGTTCTGCCCCGCCCAAAGCGGCGTGAAGTCGCCGAGCCCTGCGGCCTCGGCCCTGACACGCAGCGGCGCCACCGCAGCCGTAGCCAGCGGAAAGGCCGGCGCCAGCGGGCTCAAGGGGCCCCGCTCCCGCATGAGGCGCGTCACGATGCCCCGCGCCGGGCGGCCGGTGTAGAGATTGGTCAGCGCCGTGTGACGCGCAGCGTCGCCTTGAAGTGCGTCGCGGTGTACCTTGCTCGTCGTCGCCTCGGGGCAGAGCAGATAGGCCGTGCCGACCTGCACGCCCGCCGCGCCCAGCGTCAACGCCGCGCGCACCCCGGCGGCGTCGGCAATACCGCCGGCCGCAATCACCGGCACACGCACGGCACCTACGATCTGTGGCAGCAGGGCGAAGGTGCCCAGCTGCGTTGTGAGGTCCTCGAACAGGAAGTGGCCGCGGTGGCCGCCGGCCTCCAGGCCCTGTGCGATCACGGCGTCCACGCCGCGCGCTTCAAGCCAGCGCGCCTCTTCCACGGTGGTGGCCGAGGACAGCACCTTGGCGCCCCAGCTGCGCACGCGCGCCAGCAAGGCCTCGTCGGGCAGGCCAAAATGGAAACTCACGACTGGTGGCCTGAATTCAGCCAGCAGATTGGCCGCCGCCGCATCAAAGGGCCGACGCCCCGGGCCTGCGGGTATCGTGGTCGGGTCGATGCCGTACTCGCGGTAATAGGGCCCCAGGCTCTGGCGCCACATCGCCTCGCGGCGCTCGTCCGGCTCGGGAAGGCAGTGGCAGAAAAAGTTGACGTTGTAAGGCCGCGCAGTCTGCGCCCGGATCTGTTCCAGCTCAGCACGCATAGCCTCGGGCAAGAGCATGGCGCAGGGCAGCGAGCCCAGGCCTCCGGCATTCGACACGGCGATGGCCAGCGCGCTACCCTGGACGCCCGCCATGGGCGCCTGGATCAAGGGCAGCTCGGTCCCCAGCAAGTCTTGCAGCGTCATAGGCCTCCTGCGGCAATACGCCACCCACTATAGCCCGGGGCCTGCGCGATAAAATCGCCGCTTTGCAGCCCCGGCGCCGCCCGTGCCTTGCGCTGCCCGTCCGATGCGGGTCCCGCGGATCCGCCTACCGAAGCTGAAATTCCTGTGTCTACAGCCCGCCACATCGCCGAGGAAGTACGGCGCCGCCGCACCTTTGCCATCATCTCGCACCCGGACGCCGGCAAGACCACGCTAACAGAAAAGTTGCTGCTCTTTTCGGGCGCGATCCAGATTGCCGGCTCCGTGAAGGCACGCAAGGCCAGCCGCCACGCCACAAGTGACTGGATGGAAATCGAAAAGCAGCGCGGCATCTCGGTGGCCAGCTCGGTGATGCAGATGCAGTACCGCGAGCACGTCATCAATCTGCTCGACACCCCCGGCCACAAGGACTTCTCGGAAGACACCTACCGCGTGCTCACCGCGGTGGACTCGGCGCTCATGGTCATAGACGCGGCCAATGGTGTGGAGGCGCAGACGCGCCGCCTGATCGAGGTCTGCCGCCAGCGCGACACACCCATCATCACCTTCGTCAACAAGATGGACCGAGAGGTTCGCGACCCGCTGGACATCCTGGACGAAGTGGAGCGCGAACTGGGCATGCCCTGCGTGCCCATGACCTGGCCCGTGGGCCAGGGCAAGAGCTTTGGCGGCATTATCAACCTGCGCACGCAGGCCATGACGGTGTTTGAGGCTGGCAGCGAGCGCCGCCCGCAGGATTTCGAAGCGATTCCCCTTAGTGATACCGCCGCGCTGCAAGCCCGTTTCGGCACCGCTTACGATGCGGCTGTCGAAAGCATGGAACTGGCCACCGGCGCCTCGCCGGCCTTCGACCGGGAAGCTTTTCTGGCGGGCAAGCAGACCCCCGTATTCTTCGGCTCGGGCGTGAACAACTTCGGTGTCATGGAGGTGCTGGACGCACTCGTGGACCTCGCGCCCCCGCCCGGCCCGCGCACCAGCTCGCTGGTCGTCAACAAGCAGACCGTGTTGAAAGAGATGCAGCCCGACGACGACGCCTTCTCGGGCGTGGTCTTCAAGGTGCAGGCTAATATGGACGCCAACCACCGCGACCGCATTGCCTTCGTGCGGGTGTGCTCGGGCCGGTACGCACCGGGCATGAAACTCAAGGTGCAGCGTTCGGCCAAGGAACTGCGCCCTACTTCCGTGGTGACCTTCATGAGCCAGCGCCGCGAGGCGGTGGACGAGGCTTATGCCGGCGACATCGTAGGCTTCACCACCCATGGCGGCGTGCAGCTGGGCGACACCATCACCGACGGCTGCGTTGCCCTGCAGTACACCGGCCTGCCCTTCTTCGCGCCCGAGCTCTTCATGACCGTGGTGCTCAAGAACCCGCTGCGCACCAAACAGCTGCAGCAAGGCCTGGCCCAGCTCGGCGAGGAAGGCGCCATCCAGGTGTTCAAGCCCGAGATGGGCGGCAATATGCTGCTGGGGGCGGTCGGCCAGCTGCAGTTCGAAGTGGTGCAGCACCGCCTGAAAAGCGAGTACGACGCGGACGTTCGCCTGGAAGGCTGCCAGTACACCGGCGCACGATGGATCACGGCCGACACAACGGCGGAACTCAAGGCGTTTTGTGACGCCTACCCGCAGCGCCTGGCGCGCGACGCGGCCGACACGCTGGCCTATCTGTGCACCTCACCCTACGACGTGCGATTGGCGCAGGAACGGTTTCCGAAAATCCACTTCCATCCGCTGCGGGAGCATGCGGGGTTGGCGTTGCAGAGTGCGGGCTGAGCGCGGCTTCAGCGCGCCGACGCCTCGATCAGCCAGTCCGCGATCGCCTCGCGCGCGTAGGCGGGGACCCTTGCGTGGTTCGTGTCGGGCTGCAGGTAGCGGGTCAGCGGCTGGCTGGGCAGGAGCGCGAACAGGCTGGGGTTGACACGACGCAGGGCCGGATAGTCCCCGGTCGGCGCCACGTAGAGCACGGGCAGCTGGGCCGGCAGTGCACGCAAGGCGCGCTCCTGGTTCATGACTCCTGCGGGATCGAACCAGGCCCAGTACACGTCGGCACGGGTGCGCACCTCGGTCGTGCCCTTGCTGCCCTCGTAATCGGCAAAGGACTGCACTTCGGCGCCACGGCCGGCTGTCAACAGTTCGCGGGCCTGGGCTCCGTGCGCGCCAATCTGCTGCTCGTAGATGGGTGCAGCCACATTGCCGCCCGGTGCCACGGCCACCACACCGGCGAGCGGCAGCCGCGCACCCAGGTGCAGCGCAAACACGCCGCCCTGGCTGTGGCCGACCAGGAAGAGCCGCTGCGCGCCGGCGCGCCGCAGCTCGTCCAGCGCCTGCGCCACTTCGGCCTCGGCCGCTTCGGGCGCCACGTCGTAGTTGCGACGACCGGACCAGGGCATCTCCAGATTGCGCACCTGCATGCCGCGCCCCGCGAGGCCGCTGGCCAGCTCGCCGACCAGGCCATCAGGCTTGCCGCCCTTGCCGTGCATCACCACCACGCCAATGCAGCCGGTTTCCTGCGCCTGGGCCGGCAACAGCGCCGTCAGGGCCAGGGCCAGGCCACTTGCCATCCAGTATCTGCGCTGCCGCATGAATGTCTCCTTGTCCGTGAGTAAGCGCCGAGCTTCAATCCGGGGCCGAGAACCAGGACGCCACCGCATGCTGCAAGCGCGCATGCCCCTTCTGCAGATGCAGCATGTGCCCGCCCTCGGGCACCACCACGTATTGCTTGTCCGGATTGGGCAGTGCCTTGAAGAAGGGCCACAGGCCGTCCAGGTCCGCCACGTCGTCGTACTGGCCGTGGATCATCATCACGGGCACGGTGATCCTGGTCGCGTCGATCAGCGGCTGGCGCGTCAGCAGGTCCACCTGCGGGCCGGTCGGTGACTTCGTCTCGACCAGCGCGGCCGACTTGGCGAAGGCGTCCATGACCACCGGGTCGTTGACCGTCTCGGGCGTCATGGAGTTGAAGCGCAGCTTCCAGCCTTGTTCGGTGATGCGTATATAGGGCGTGCGCTGGAAAGTGGCCAGGCGCTCGCGCCGCGCCCTGAGGTCCGAGCTCTCGGCATGCATCTGGGCATAGGCCGCATAGCGCGCCACCTTCTGCGGATGCGCCATCACGAACTGGCCGCTGTACTGCGTGCCCCAGGACCAGGCCAGCAGGTTCAGCTTTGGCACGCCACGCAGCGCGAGTATGTGGTCGGCCGCGGCATCCAGATCGCTGGCCGCCTGATCGGTGGTGAGAAAGCCCTCGGGTTTGGTGGATCTGCCGAAGCCACGCACGTCCAGCGCAAAGACGTCAAAACCCTGACGCGCCAGAAAATCCATGAGGCTGTACTCCGGATGGCCTGGCACCTTGAGGTCGAAGCTCTCGCGCCCGGCCGTGGCCGAGCCGTGGGCCAGCAGCAGCACAGGTTTGCCCTGCGGACTGCCGGTGTATTTCTCACAGAGAAACAGGCGCAGCTCCTCGTGCAGCACCCAGTGCTGCGTGCCCTGCACGGGCAGATCTTCGTTCATGACGGGGTCCGGGTCTCTCAGTTAAAGTTGCCTCGATTCTCCGTCATCACTCCATGCTTCCTCTGTCTGACTGGCCGGCCGAACAGCGCCGCCGCATCACTGGCGTGTTCACCGATATCGACGATACGCTGACGACCTGCGGCACCATCGCCCCCGAGGCACTGCAGGCATTGGCTGATCTCAAGGCGGCGGGTCTGGCGGTCGTGCCCATCACCGGCCGGCACATCGGCTGGTGTCTTCCTTTGATGGACGGCGTGCACGCGACCCCCTGGCCCGCCGACGCCATGGTGGCCGAGAACGGGGCGCTGGCCCTCGTACCCGGGCCCGGAACAGGCAGACAGGACACTGCGGAGTTTTCGGGCAAGCATCACCGGCCGATCACGCGGTTGTACCAGCAGGACGCCGCCCGGCGCGCCATGCTGCAGGCCCGCATGGAAGAAGTTGCCGCACGGGTGCTGGCCGAGGTGCCCGGCGCGCTGCGCGCCCGCGACGCGGGCGGACGCGAAACCGATCTTGCGTTTGACTACAACGAACACACCCGGCTGCGGCCCGAAGCGGTGCAGCAGATCCTGGCCATCCTGCAGGCCGCTGGCATGTACACCACGGTGAGCAGCATCCACGTCCACGGCTGCTTTGACGACTTCAACAAATGGCGCGGTGCTTGCTGGATCGTGCGCGAGCTCCATGGGCGCGATCTCACCCAGGAATTGGAAAGCTGGGTCTTCGTGGGCGACTCGGGCAACGACCAGCCCATGTTCCAGCACTTCACCCACAGCGTGGGCGTGGCCAATATCCGCCACTTCGAGGCGCAGCTGACGCGCACGCCGCGCTACATCACCCCCAGCGAACGCGGGGCCGGCTTTGCCGAGGTGGCCCGAGCGCTGCTGGATTTCAGGTGAGTCGTCACGCTCGCGCGAGCACAGGCTCCAGCGCCCTACCGGTGTGCGTGCCCAGGCGCACCACTTCTTCCGGCGTGGCGGCGGCCACGACACGGCCGCCCTCCTTGCCGCCTTCGGGGCCGAGGTCGATGATCCAGTCGGCTTCCGCAATCACGTCCAGGTCGTGCTCGATCACTACCACGCTGTGGCCACCGTCCACGAGCCGGTGCAGCACGCGGATGAGCTTGTCCACGTCGGCCATGTGCAGGCCCACGGTGGGCTCGTCCAGCACATAGAGCGTGTGCGGCACCTTCTGCCCGCGCCGGCCCACCTCGTCGCGGACCTTGCTGAGTTCAGTCACGAGTTTGATGCGCTGCGCTTCACCGCCTGACAGCGTGGGCGACGGCTGCCCCAGCGTCAGGTAGCCCAGCCCCACGTCCTTCAACAGCTGCAGCGGGTGCGCGATGCTGGGCATGGACGCGAAGAACTCAACCGCCTCGTCCACCTCCATCTGCAGCACGTCGCCGATGCTTTTGCCCCGCCAGGAGACGGCCAGTGTCTCGGGGTTGAAGCGTGCGCCGCGGCAGCTTTCGCAGAGCACTTTCACGTCAGGCAGGAAGCTCATCTCGATCGTGCGCACGCCCTGGCCCTCGCAACTCGGACAGCGGCCTTCGCCGGTATTGAAGCTGAAACGCCCGGCTGCGTAACCGCGTGCCTTGGCTTCCAGCGTCTCGGCAAAGAGCTTGCGAATCGTGTCCCAGAAACCGATGTAGGTGGCCGGGCAGCTGCGCGGCGTCTTGCCTATGGGGGTCTGGTCCACCTCGAGGACGCGGTCGATGGTCTCGAAGCCCATGACGCCCACGCAACCGCTCCAGTCCACGCCCCGGGCCAGCGCGTCGCGCCCGGCCTTGGTGGCGCGCTTGGCAACGACGGCGTGAACATTGGCCAGCAGCACATCGCGCGCCAGCGTAGACTTGCCCGAGCCGCTGACGCCGGTCACGGCCACCAGCCGCTTGAGTGGCAGATGGGCGGTGACGTGCTGCAGGTTGTGCAGGTTCGCGCCGTGCACGGTAAGCCATTGCAGGTCGGCTTGGTGGGCAGGCGATGGGCTTAGCGCGGCCTCCTCACGGCGCGAGCGCAAATCGCCAGCCGCCCCAAGCCCATCGCCTGTCGAAGCAGCATTGGCACGCTTGGAGGAACGCGCTCCGGCCGCCAGAGAGTCAGCCTCGCAGCAAGCCACCGGACGACGCGGCTGCAGCGGGTGCTTCATGGCGTGCAGCAGATAGCGCCCCGTCTGCGAATCAGTGGCCTGTGTGAGATCGCTCACCGAACCCTGGGCCACCAGCCGCCCACCGCGCTTGCCGGCACTCGGCCCGATGTCGATCAGATGGTCGGCACGACGGATGGTGTCTTCGTCGTGCTCGACCACCACCAGGGTGTTACCGCGCTCGCTGAGGGTGTGGAGCGCATCGAGCAGGATCTGGTTGTCGCGCGCGTGCAGGCCGATGGTGGGCTCGTCCAGCACGTAGCACACCCCCTGCAGATGGCTGCCCAGCTGCGCCGCCAGGCGGATGCGCTGTGCCTCGCCGCCGCTGAGTGTGGGTGCGCCACGGTCCAGCGTGAGGTAACCCAGGCCCACCTGCTCGAGGAATTCGAGACGGCTCCTGATCTCGGGAATCAGGTCGCGCGCGATGTCGGTCTCGCGCTGGCTCAGGCGCCCCAGCACCTGGAGCGTCTCGACCCAGGCCCGTACGTCGCTGACGCTCAGGCGGGCAATCTCGGCAATGCCCGCACCGTTGAATTTCACGGCGCGGGCGGTGGTGTTGAGCCGCGCGCCCTCGCAGCCCGGGCAGGCCACGTCGGCCACGTCTTCGACCTCGGGCTCGGCAAAGGTCTGCTCGCGGCCCTTGTCCTTGTCGTCGCGCACCGAATCGTCGAGCAGCTTGCGCTGCTCCTTGCTGAGCTTGACGCCCGTGCCCACGCAATCCGGGCACCAGCCGTGCTTGCTGTTGTAGGAAAACAGGCGCGGATCGAGCTCGGCGTACGACGTGGCGCAGACCGGGCAGGCACGCTGGGTCGAATACACATGCAGCGTACCAATGTGCGCGGTTGTGCCGCCGCTCTTCATCACGTCGGCCAAGCCCTCCAGTCCACTCAGCACATGCAACACGCCCTTGCCGTACTCCAGCGCCGTGCTCAGCGCCAGACGAAGCGCCGTCTCGTTCGCGGGGTCCACCACCAGGCTGGCCACGGGCAACTCGATGGTGTGCTCCTTGAAGCGGTCGATGCGCGGAAAGCCCTGCGTCGGCAGGAAATTGCCGTCCACGCGCAGATGGGTGTAACCACGCGGGCGCGCCCATCCGGCGAGCTCGGTGTACACGCCCTTGCGGTTCAGCACCAGCGGCGCGAGCAGGCCGATCTCCTGGCCCCTGAACTGCTTCATGAGCTGCGCGAGGATGCTCTCGGCCGTCTGCGGTGCCACGGCGGCGCCGTCGTGGGTGCAGTGCTGCACCCCGAGCTTGACGTAGAGCAGGCGCAGGAAGTGCCAGACCTCGGTGGTCGTGCCCACCGTGGATTTGCGCCCCCCACGGCTGAGGCGCTGCTCGATGGCCACGGTTGGCGGGATGCCGTAGACCGCGTCCACCTCGGGCCGGCCTGCGGGCTGCACGATGCTGCGTGCGTAGGCGTTGAGCGACTCCAGGTAGCGACGCTGCCCCTCGTTGAACAGGATGTCGAAGGCCAGCGTGGACTTGCCCGAGCCGCTGACGCCCGTAATCACGTTGAACTTGCCACGCGGGATATTCACCGTCAGGGCCTTGAGGTTGTGCTCGCGGGCATTGACGATCTGGATGGCGTCCACGGGAATTTGAGCGCCGGGCGCCGAGCGCTGGACGAGAGCGGGCAGCAAGCGCGCCGCACCTTCCTGCACCGCCTGCTTTTCGCCCATGGCCAGTGCGTATTCGCGCAGCGCGCGGCCCGTGTGCGAGCTCGGGTGCTGGCGTACGTCCTCCGGTGTGCCCACAGTCACTACCTGGCCACCGGCTTGGCCACCTTCCGGCCCGAGGTCGATCAGCCAGTCGCTGGCGCGCATCACATCCAGGTTGTGCTCGATCACGAGCAGGGAATGGCCGGCGTCAAGGAGCTTGCGCAGAGCGCGCATGAGCTTGGCAATATCGTCGAAGTGCAGGCCCGTGGTGGGCTCGTCAAAGAGGAAGAGCGTGCCTTTCTTTGCCAGAGTCTGGCGGCTGCTGCTGGCGCTTTTGGCGGCCTCAGCCAGGAAGCCTGCGAGCTTGAGGCGCTGTGCTTCACCGCCGCTGAGCGTGGGCACGGGCTGGCCCAGGCGCACGTATTCCAGGCCCACGTCCACGATGGGCTGCAGGGCGCGAATCACGTCGCGGTCGCCGGCGAACAAGGCCGCCGCCTCGCTGACGGTCAGGTCGAGCACGTCGGCCACGTTCAGCAGACGCCGGCTACCGGAGGGACCTTCGGTCCCGCGTTCCACCGTGATCTCCAGAATCTCAGGTCGGAAGCGCTTGCCGTCGCAGTCCGGGCAGCGCAGATAGACGTCGCTGAGGAACTGCATCTCCACGTGCTCGAAGCCCGAGCCGCCGCAGGTGGGGCAGCGGCCGTCACCGCTGTTGGCGCTGAACTTGGCCGCGGTGTAGCCGCGCTGGCGCGACAGCGGTGCGTTGGCATAGATCTCGCGGATTGCGTCCCAGGCCCCCACATAACTTACCGGGTTGGAGCGTGCGGTCTTGCCAATGGGCGATTGATCCACGAAGACCACGTCGGCCAGCTGTTCGGCGCCGAGCAGGCGGTCGTACGCGCCCGGCGTTTCGGTGGACTGACCGAAATGGCGCATGAGGGCCGGCGCGAGCACATCCTGGATCAAGGTGGACTTGCCCGAGCCCGACACGCCCGTCACGCAGACCAGGCGGCCCAGCGGAATGTCGACCGCGACGTTCTTGAGGTTGTGCTCGCGCGCGCCTTCGAGGATGAGACGCGGCGTGTTCTCGGCGACCATGCGTTTGAAGCCCATGCCGATCTGCTTGCGCGCACCGAGGTAGGCGCCCGTCAGCGTGTCGGCCTGGCGCAGGTCTTCCGTGCTGCCGTCGAAGACGATCTGGCCGCCACGTTCGCCCGGACCGGGGCCCATGTCGATCATGCGGTCGGCCGCAAACATCACGGCCGGATCGTGCTCGACCACCACCAGGGTGTTGCCCGCATCGCGCAGGCGCTGCATGGCCTCGATGATGCGGTGCATGTCACGCGGGTGCAGGCCGATGCTGGGCTCGTCGAGCACAAAGAGCGTGTTGACCAGCGAGGTGCCCAGCGCCGTGGTCAGGTTGATGCGCTGCACCTCGCCGCCACTGAGCGTTCGGCTCTGGCGGTCCAACGTCAGGTAGCCGATGCCGACATCGCAAAGGTAACGCAGGCGGGTGGTAATCTCTTCGAACAGAAGCTTAAGTGCCTGGGCCTCGCCGGGCGCATGCGTGGAAGCGCTCAGGTCACGTTTTTCGATCCGCTCGAAGAACTGGCGCAACCTGTCCAGCGGCATGAGCATGAGGTCGTGCAGGCACAGGCCCGGCAGGGCCTCAAGCTGCGCACGGCTCCAGGGGGTGCCTGCGGGCAGAAAGCGCTTTTCAGGCGCCAACACGGCATCGGCATCGTCCTTGTTGCCGATACGCCAGAGCAGGCTCTCGGTCTTCAGGCGGGCACCGTGGCAAGTCTCGCAGGGCGTATAGCTGCGGTACTTGGACAGCAGCACGCGGATGTGCATCTTGTAAGCCTTGCTCTCCAGGTACTCGAAGAAGCGCTTGATGCCATACCACTGCTGGTTCCACTTACCCTTCCAGTTGGGCGAGCCGTTGATGACCCAGTCCTTCTGCTCCTGCGTGAGCTTGTTCCAGGCGGTATCGCGCGGGATGCCCGCAGCCTCAGCGTGGCGCATCAGATCGTCCTGGCATTCGGCCCAGGCCGGCGTCTGGATGGGCTTGATCGCGCCCGCGCGCAGGGTGAGCTTGTCGTTCGGGATGACCAGGCCGTAGTCCACACCGATGACCCGCCCAAAGCCACGACAGACCCCACAGGCGCCGACGGCCGAGTTGAAGGAGAACATGGACGGGATGGGATCGGCGTAGCGCAGATCACTGTCCGGGCAGTGCAGGCCGGTGGAGAAACGCCATATCTCGGGTTCTTCCTTTCGGCCTGAGCCCGTCGAAACGCCGCCGGGGCCTTCGACAAGCTCAGGCTGAACGGGTTTAAGTGAATAGACATTCAAACGCCCGCTGCCGCGCTTGAGCGCCACCTCGATGGCCTCGACCACCCGCGCCCGCTCGGTACCCGCCAGACGGAAGCGGTCCGCCACGACATCCAGAACCTTGACAGTCCCCACGCTCGGCACTGACGTGTCCTCGCTGCCCCCCGAGAGGGCGCGCGCTTGCTTGGGGCGGCCCGGCGCTACGCTCGTGCGCGGGCCAGCCGGCGTCGCCACCTCGCGCTCAGCCTGCACGCGCGTGAAACCGCTGGCCGAGAGCCATTGCTCGATCTCCTCGCGACTGGTATTGCCGGGCAGCTCCACTGGAAAGGTCAGCACCAGGCGAGGGTCGCCGGCAGCGTCCGCGCGACGCTGCAGTTCAGCGTAGATTGAATCGGGCGTGTCGTGGCGTACCGCTTGCGCCGTCTGCCGGTCAAAGAGCTGGGCCGCACGCGCGTAGAGCAGCTTGAGGTGGTCGTTGAGCTCGGTCATCGTACCCACCGTGGAGCGCGAGGAACGCACCGGGTTGGTCTGGTCGATGGCGATGGCCGGTGGCACACCTTCCACCCTGTCCACAGCCGGCTTGTCCATGCGGTCCAGGAACTGGCGCGCGTAGGCGCTGAACGTCTCGACGTAGCGGCGCTGACCCTCCGCATAGAGGGTATCGAACACCAGGCTGGATTTGCCCGAGCCGCTGGGCCCCGTCACCACCGTGAGCTCGCCGGTGCGGATGTCCAGATCCAGGTTCTTGAGGTTGTGCTGGCGTGCGCCGCGGATGCGAATGGTTCCCTGGGTCATGGCTCTGGTCTTCGGAAAAAAGACAGAGGATTCTAGGCAAGCCTCGTTACCCAAGCGTGACTGCAGGGCATCACAAAGTGGAAGGAATCACCGGCTTCGCTAAACTGCAACCATTCCGAAAAAAGGAGGATACATGAAGCACTTCATGGCCTTTTCTGCGCTGCTGCTTGCGCTGGCCAGTGCGGCCGCCCAGGCTCAGATTCTGATTGGCCAGACAGCCGGATTCAGCGGCCCGGTGGCCGCCGGCGTCAAAGAGACGACTGATGGCGCGAGGCTCTACATCGACGCCGTGAACGCCCGGGGCGGCGTTGCCGGCCAGAAGATCGAACTTACTATCTCCCTGGATGACAGGTTTGATCCCAAGCAGGCGGCGGAGAACGCGCGTATTCTCATCGAGGAGCGTAATGTGGCGGCGCTGTTCCTCAGCCGTGGCACACCGCACAGCGAGGCCATCATGCCGCTGCTGGACAAGCACGGCATACCGCTGATCGCGCCGTCCACCGGCGCCATGGTGTTGCACCAGCCCGTGAGGAAGCATGTGTTCAACGTTCGCGCGACCTACCAGCGCGAGGCGGAGAAAGCCATCACCCACCTGGCCACCATTGGAATGACCCGAATCGCCGTGCTGCATGTGGATGACAGTTTCGGCCTGGATGGACTGGCAGGCGCTCAGAAGGGCTTCGCGGCCGCCAAGCTGGCGCCGATTTTGCTAGACAAGTTCGACCGCAACAAGCCGGATTTCAGCCGGATTGGTCCGGCCGTTCAACAGGCAGGTGCGCAGGCTGTGCTGTTGGTGGCGTCCGCAGCTGCTGTCCTCGACGGGATCAAGGCGCTGCGCGCAGCGGGCAGCAGTGCCCAGGTGGTGACGCTGTCGAACAACGCGTCCGCCGGTTTCGTCAAGGGCCTGGGCCAGCATGCGCGTGGGGTCATTGTGACGCAGGTATTCCCCCAGTCCATGTCTTATGGCCTGGTCAAGGAGGCCCATGATCTTGCGCGCGCCAAAGGAGGCGGCGAGGTCAGCCCGGCAATGCTCGAGGGGTTCGCGGCGGGGAAGGTGCTCGTCGAAGCGCTCCGGCGTGCCGGACCCAGGCCGAGCCGTGCGCGTATTCAGTCAGCCCTGGAGAACTTCGGAAAGTTCGACATTGGTGGCCTGGAGGTGCATTTCAGCCCCCAGGACCACACGGGCATGGACTTTGCCGACCTGTCCATCATCACGGCGGACGGCAAGTTCCGCCGCTAGCGCGCTCCTTCCGTTCGCGGGACGGACGCGCCATCTACTTCGCCGCGCTGGCGGCTTGCGCAGGGGCCGGGGCGGTTGAGGCCGGGGCTGACGTCGCGGAGGCCGGTTTGTCTGATGCGTGCGTTGCGTCGCCGCCTTGCTTTTCGCCACTCATGTCGAGCTGGTCACCGCCCTGGATGATGACGAACAAGGCCAGCGCCGCGAAGATGATGAAGCCAACGATGATTTTCCACATGATGTTTCTCCTTGCGTGCTGAAAAAAGCGGGCCCTCTGCGCAGGGCGACGGCCCCGGCTGGCCGGGGCCGCTGTAAGCGACCCGCAGCCCGCTCAGTCATGGGCATAGATGTCCACGTCCTTGGTTTCCTTGATGAAGAGCAGACCGATCACGAAGGTGATAGCTGCGATCGTGATGGGATACCAGAGGCCGTAGTACATATCGCCGTTTTGAGCCACCATGGCGAAGGCGATGGTTGGCATGAGGCCGCCAAACCAGCCGTTGCCGATGTGATAGGGCAGCGACATGGAGGTGTAGCGGATGCGGGTGGGGAACATCTCGACCAGCATGGCCGCGATCGGGCCGTAGACCATGGTCACGTAGATCACGAGGATGGTCAGAATGGCGACGATGGCTACCTTGTCCAGCTTGGCCGGATCGGCCTTGGCCGGATAGCCCGCTTCCTTGAGCGCTTCGGCCACTTCCTTGCGGAAGGCCGCGATCGCCTTGACGGTCTCGGCGTCGAACTTGCCGCCCTCCACCCTGCCCACGGGGGCAGTGATTTCCTTCTCGCCGACGCGCACGATGGCATTTGTCGTTCCTGCCACCGGCTTGTTCTGGAAGCTCACCGACTGCTGCGCGAGGAAACGCTCGGCGATATCGCAGGACTTGTAAAAGTCGATCTCGCGTGCCACCGGGTTGCCCTGGAAGGAACAGTTGCCCGGCGCTACGATAACCTCGACCTTGGCCTTCTGCTGGGCGGCGGCCAGATCGGGGTTGGCGGCGTTGGTCAGCGCCTGGAACAGCGGGAAGTAGGTCACGACCGCGAGCGCCAGACCCGCCAGGATGATAGGTTTGCGACCGATCTTGTCCGACAGCGTGCCGAAGACAACGAAGAAGGGCGTGCCAATCAGCAGCGCGACGGCCACCAGGATGTTGGCCGTCGCGCCATCCACCTTCAGCACGCTGGTGAGGAAGAAGAGCGCATAGAACTGACCCGAGTACCAGACCACAGCCTGGCCAGCCACCAGGCCGAACAGGGCCAGCAGCACGATCTTGAGGTTCTTCCACTGGCCGAAGGACTCGGTGAGCGGGGCCTTGGAGGTCTTGCCCTCGGCCTTCATCTTCTGGAAGGCGGGGGATTCGTTCATGGACAGGCGAATCCAGACCGAGATACCGAGCAGCAGGATGGAGACGATGAAGGGCACACGCCAGCCCCAGTCGGCAAACTTCTCTTCACCCAAAGCGGTGCGGGTGCCGAGGATGACCATCAGCGACAGGAACAGACCCAGCGTGGCCGTGGTCTGGATCCATGCCGTGTAGGCCCCGCGCTTGCCGTGCGGTGCGTGCTCGGCCACATAGGTGGCCGCGCCGCCGTACTCGCCGCCCAGGGCCAGACCCTGCAGCAGGCGCAGCGCAATCAGGATGACCGGCGCGGCGATGCCGATACTGGCGTAGCTGGGCAGCAGGCCCACGACGAAGGTGGACAGGCCCATCAGCAAAATGGTGACCAGGAAGGTGTACTTGCGACCGATCATGTCGCCAAGGCGGCCAAAGAAGATGGCTCCGAAAGGACGCACGATGAAGCCTGCCGCGAAGGCCAGCAACGCGAACAGGAACGCTGCGTTGGGATCAAGGCCGCTGAAGAACTGCTTGGCGATGATGGCCGCTAGCGAGCCGTAGAGATAGAAGTCGTACCATTCAAAAACGGTACCAAGCGAGGAAGCGAAGATGACTTTCTTCTCTTCCGCGCTCATAGGCCGACTGGCCTCAGTCGCGGTGTTAGCCATGGTGGGTCTCCTGAGTGGTTGGTCCCCGGCTCGGGAACTGGAGACGATTCTTCAAGAGCGCACTGACCTCGCTCTGACGCGAAACCAACCATGGCTGACTTGAAGCTGAGCGCTACCTGACCAGACGCCAGGCACTGCGGCACCTCACGGCCGAGGTGCTGGCCACTAAGCTTGGCTCAGCGCGAGGGCATGGCTGTCTGCGCGTGCCAGCCCGGTCCATCGAACCAGGCATCGCCTTCAAGATAGCGACGCAGCATGGGCAGGCTGTCCGCACCCCAGAAGAGGCGACCGTCCACCACATAGCTCGGCACGCCAAAGGCGCCCGAGGCGATGGCCTCGTCGGTATTGGCACGCAGGCGCGTCTTCACCCGCTCGTCATCTGGCATCAGTGGTGGTGCCAGCTGCTCGCGCAGGGCCGCGAGACGATCGGGGTCGTTGGCATCAAAGCCGCCGTGCCAGACATGGCGCAGCAGCCTTTCGCAGACATAGCGATTGGGATCACCACCGTTCGCACAGGCGATGGCCAGGCGCAGCAGGGGCAAAGGGTTGAAGGGATGCACGGCCGGCATCTCCAGCTTCACGCCCTGCATATGGCCCAGCCATGTCACGTGGCGGTAGGTCCAGTCGCGCTTGGCCGGCACTTCGGCTGGTCCGAGCAGCTGGTGGTGCCGCAGCATTGCACCCAGCAGCACCGGGCGATAGCGGACTGAATAACTCAGCCCCATAAGGGCCTCAGGCAGTTGCTCAAAGGCCAGCTGGCTGTACGGCGAGATGAAGTCGAGGTAGAAGATGATCTGCTTCACGCGCGGTCTCCTTGGCTAGATGCTGCCGCGCGCAGAGCGCGTTGTTCGATGCGCGCCCAGACCGCACGCTTGCCCTCGTCGTCCAGCCTCGACCAGGCGCCCACCTCGTCGAGCGTACGCAGGCAGCCTTCGCACAGGCCGTTCGAAGCTGCGATGCGGCAGACCGAGATGCAGGGCGAGGGCAAGTCCCGCGCCTTTTGCTGCGCACGCACCGCCTGCCGGGCCAGCCACTCCATGGTGTTCGCCTCAGCCCCGCTTGTTGAGGATGGCCGTGGCCACACGCGAGTTCGGTTTGCGCCCGAGCGCCGCGCTGATAAAGACGCCGGCATCGACCAGCAGCTCCAGGTCCACACCGGTCTCGATGCCCAGGCCCTGCAGCAGATAGACCAGATCTTCGGTGGCGACGTTACCCGTCGCGCCCCTGGCGTAAGGGCAGCCGCCCAGGCCGGCCACCGAGGACTGAAAGTTCCACACACCCATCTCCAGTGCCGCATAGGTGTTGGACAGCGCCTGGCCATAGGTGTCGTGGAAGTGTCCCGAGATGTCGTCAATGTCAAAGTGCGTCAGCGTCGCCTCGATGGCGCGTTGCACCTTTCGGGGCGTACCCGTGCCGATGGTGTCGGCCACGTCCACGCGCTGCACGCCAATGCCCTTCATCAGCCGCGCAAGCATGGCCACGCGCTCGGGCGAGACCTCACCTTCGTAGGGGCAGCCCACGGTGCAGCTCATGGCGCCGCGCACGCCAATGCCTGCGGCGAGTGCGGCTTCGACCACCGGGGCAAAGCGTTCGATGCTCTCGGCGATGGAGCAGTTGATGTTCTTCTGGCTGAAGGCCTCGCTGGCTGCGCCAAAGACCACGATCTCGTCGGGGCGCGACCGCGCCGCCGCCTCCCAGCCCTTGAGATTGGGCACCAGCACCGAATAGCGCACGCCCGGCTGGCGCGTGATGCCCGCCATGACCTCCGCGTTGTCGGCCATCTGCGGCACCCACCTGGGGCTGACAAAGCTCGTGACCTCGATCTCCTTCAGGCCCGCCCCCTGCAGGCGCTGCACGAGCTCGATCTTTACCGCCGCCGGGACGGGCTGCTTTTCGTTCTGCAGGCCGTCGCGGGGGCCGACGTCGATCAGCTGGACACGTGATGGAAGTTTCATGTCAATAGCCCTTGCTGGGGTCGACGATACCCGCGATCGGCAGATCCTGCTCCAGGCGCTGTATCTTGCCCGCGATCTGGGTCACGCTTTCGTCGCGCAGCGTCCGCGCGGCGGTGTGCGGGGTAACGGTGATCCTTGGATGGCGCCAGAACGGGTGGCTGGTCGGCGGCGGTTCCTGCTGAAACACATCCAGCGCAGCGCCGGCCAGCTGGCCGCTGTCGATCAAGGGGATCAAGTCCTCCTCGACCAGATGGCCGCCGCGCGCGACGTTGATCAGGTAGCCGCCGGGGCGCAGCCGCGAGAGGGTGCGGCGGTTCAGGATGCCGCGCGTCTCATCGGTGAGCGGCAGCAGGCAGACCAGGACCCGGGTCTCGGCGAGGAAGGCGTCAAACTCTTGCACACCGGCATGACAGCGCACGCCCTCGACCTGCCGGGGGCTGCGGCTCCAGCCCATAACGGGAAACTCAAACTGCTGGACCGCACGCGCCACGCGCTGACCCAGCACGCCCAGGCCCATGATGCCCACAGGGAAGTCCGCGCGCAGGCGCGGCTTGCGAAAGGACCACTGGCCCGCAGCCATATCGGCCTCGTAGCCATCGAACTCGCGGAAATGACGAATCAATGCCTGCAGCACGTACTCCGCCATCTGCACCGACATGCCCGCATCGTCCAGCCGCACGATCTTCGTGGCCGGCGCAATACGCAGCTGCGTGAGCGCATCGACCCCTGCGCCAAGGTTGAACAGGGCCTTGAGCTGCGGCTGCTCGTCCAGAAAGGCTTGCGGTGGCGCCCAGACCATGGCGTAGTCGCCGGGCGGCGCACCGGGCGACCAGACCTCCACGCTGGCCTGCGGCAACGCTGCCCGCAGTGCGGCCAGCCAGGGCTCGGGCTTGAAATCGGCGCCGCAGAAATAGATCTTCATGACGCAAGCATAGGGAGACGAGCGAGCCGCAACGATCACACCACCGACAGCTTGAGCAACTCCGCGCCTTCTGACACCTGGTCCCCCGGCGCGAAGAGCAGTTCGGCCACTACGCCCGCAGCTGGCGCCGCAATGGTGTGCTCCATCTTCATGGCCTCCATCACGGCCAGTACCTGCCCCTTGACCACGGTATCACCCGCCTTCACGGTGAAGGACACCACCTTGCCCGGCATGGGCGCGGTGAGGCGCCCGCCTTCGGCCTGCGCCTCGCCAGCATGGGCCAGCGCATCCAGCACGGTGATCTGCGTGGCGCCCCGGAGCGTGAACACATGGGCCACTTCGCCGCTGAGCTCCACCTGCACCGTGAAGCGTTGGCCGGCGTACTGCAGCACCATGCCGTCCGTCCCCTGGCTGAAAGACAGCGGCGCGGCCGCCTGCCCGATCTGCAGGTGCAACGCGCCATCGTGCCGGTAGTGGAGCACGGCCGTGTGACGCTCTTCATGGAAGGCCAAGTCAAAGTAGCGCTGGGTGATGCCATGCGGGCGCCAGCCATCGCGTCGCGCCCAGGGATCGATCCACCCGCCCCCGGCGGCGCACTGCTCCTGCAGCAGCGCGTGCGCGACCACAGCGGCAGCGGCCAGCGGCAAGCCCACCGTTTCCTGCTCGAAAAGCACCGCCGATTCGCGCGTGATCAGCGCGGTGTCGAGATCGGCCTGGGCGAAGGAGTGGCTGGCCAGCACATGCCGCAGGAACTGCACATTGGTCTGCAGGCCCACGATGCGCGTGGCGGCCAGCGCTGCATCGAGACGGGCCAGCGCCTGCTCGCGCGTATCGCCGTGCACAATGAGCTTGGCGACCATGGAGTCGTAGTAGGGACTGATCGCATCGCCTTGGCGCACGCCGGAATCCACCCGCACCGGGCTGACGGCAAATTCGCTGCAGGGCGGCGGGGCAAAGACCTGCAGCGTGCCCGTGGCAGGCAGGAACTGCTTGTCCGGGTTCTCGGCACAGATGCGCGCCTCGATGGCATGACCGTGGATACGCAACTCCTCCTGCCGCAGCGGCAGGGGCTCGCCTGCGGCCACGCGCAACTGCCATTCCACCAGGTCCAGGCCGGTGATGGCCTCGGTGACGGGATGCTCGACCTGCAGGCGCGTGTTCATCTCCATGAAGAAGAAGGTCATTTCGGAATTGTTGACCCCCACGCTCGGCACTGACGTGTCCTCGCTGCCCCCCGAGGGGGCGCTCGCTTGCTTGGGGCGGCCCGGCGCGACGCCTGTATCCCGCTGCTCGACGATGAACTCCACCGTACCCGCGCCCACGTAATGGACGGCGCGCGCCGCAGCAACGGCAGCCTCTCCCATCTGCTGACGCAACTCGGGCGTCATGCCGGGCGCAGGCGCTTCCTCCAGGATCTTCTGATGGCGACGCTGCACCGAACAGTCGCGCTCGAAAAGGTAGACGTAGTGGCCGTGCACGTCACCGAAGACCTGGATCTCGATGTGGCGCGGACGCTGCACATACTTCTCGATCAGCACTGCCGCGTCGCCAAAGCTGTTGATGGCCTCGCGCTGGCAGGAGGCGAGCGAGCTCTCGAAGTCCTCGCGCTTGTCCACCACCCGCATGCCCTTGCCGCCGCCGCCCGCGCTGGCCTTGATAAGCACCGGGTAGCCGATGCGATCCGCCTCGCGCTGCAACAGCGCCGCATCCTGATCCGCACCGTGGTAACCCGGCACCAGGGGTACGCCCGCCTTTTCCATGAGGCGCTTGGACTCGGCCTTCAGACCCATGGCCTGGATGGCCGACGCCGGTGGGCCGATGAAGACGAGCCCGGCCTTGGCGCAGGCCTCCGCGAAGGCCTCGTTCTCGCTGAGAAAGCCATAGCCCGGGTGGATGGCCTGCGCGCCGGTGGCCTGTGCAGCCGCAATGATGCGCTCCCAGCGCAAGTAGCTTTCGGCCGGGGCGCTGCCGCCTATGTGCACAGCCTCGTCGCAGACGGCTACGTGCTTGGCGCTGGTATCGGCGTCGGAGTAGACAGCCACCGTATGGATGCCCAAACGCCTGGCCGTCGCAGCGACACGGCAAGCGATTTCACCGCGATTCGCAATGAGGATTTTCTTAAACATACGCCACCTCCATCGCGGTGCAATCGCCTGCGTGCGCTGCGCGCACCACGCCATTTAGCTTCGCTGCTGCGCGGCTTCGCCGCTGGTCACCACGGCTCGCAATCAGGATCTTCTTAAACATCGGTCTTTACCTTTCCGAGGGCCAGATAAGCTGCCGCTGCGGCAGCCGAGGGCGGGCTGAGTCGGGGAATACGGCCCAGCAGGGGAGCGCTGAGGCGCGCGGCGATGGCTTCGACGTTTCCGTCAGACTGGGCCATGGAGGGGTCCACCGTGTTGGCCACCCAGCCGGCGAGGTGCAGGCCGCGTGCGGCGATGGCCTCGGCGGTCAGCAGGGCGTGGTTGATGCAGCCCAGGCGCAGCCCCACCACCAGGATCACGGGCAGGCCAAGCTCGCGCGCGAGGTCCGAGGTGTCGTAGCTTGGGGTCAACGGCACACGCCAGCCGCCTACGCCTTCAACCACCACGGCCTCGACCTGGGCGCGTACCTGCTCATAGGCCGCGACGACGCGGCTCGGCTCGATGGGCCGGGACTCCAGTGCCGCCGCAAGATGTGGCGCTACCGGGGCGCGCAACAGATAAGGGGTTGTGAGCTCGCGGGGCAGCTTGATCGGGCCTGCCGCGTGCAGGAACTCCACATCTTCATTGTGCAGCTCGCCGTCCACCACTTCGGCACCCGCCGCAAGTGGCTTCATGCCGACCGCACGCACACCCGCCTGGCACAGCGTGTGCACGAGCGCGCCACTGACCAAGGTTTTGCCGATCTCCGTGTCGGTTCCGGTGACAAAACAGGAAAAAGCGTTCATGGCGTCAGGGTTCCTTGGCGATGGCGTGCAATGCGTCCAGCAGACGCCCCACGTCCTCCTGGGTATGAGTTGCCGAAAGGGTGAAACGCAGTCGGGCCGAACCGACCGGGACCGTCGGCGCACGAATCGCCGAAGCCCAGATGCCGCTGCTGAACAAGGCCTGCGCCACGGCCAGGGTGGCCGCGTTGTCACCGATCACCAGCGGCTGTATCGGGGTGTTTGAGGGCAGCTGGCGCCAGCCCGCGCGCAAAGGTAGCTCGCTGAGCTGGTGCTGTAATAAATCGAGTTGCGCGCGGCGCTGCTGGCCCTCACGACTATCGATCACCGCAAGGCTCGTCAGCAACGCGTGCGCGAGGGCCGGTGCTGCGGCGGTGGTGTAGATATAGGGCCGGGCGCGCTGCACCAGCCAGTCGATCACGGTGGCATGCGCGGCAACGAAGGCACCACTCACACCGGCAGCCTTGCCCAGCGCCCCCATGCACACGAGCTCCGGCGACTTGAGACTGAAATGCTCCAGCGCTCCGCGACCGTGCTCGCCGAGCACCCCGAAGCCATGGGCGTCGTCCACCACGAGCCAGGCGCCATGGCGCTGGGCCAGCGCGAGGATCTGCGGCAAGGGAGCGATGTCGCCGTCCATGCTGAAAACGCTGTCGGTCACGACGATGCGGGTGGCGGCGTCGCTTGCAGCCAGTGCCTGCGCCAATGCCGCCACATCGTTGTGCGGGTAGACCGTGACCCTGGCGCGCGACAGACGGGCGCCGTCGATGATGGAGGCATGGTTCAGCGCATCGGAAAAGATCTCGGCCTCGCCAGGCGTGGCCGACGCCAGCGCCGTGAGCACGGCCAGATTCGCCATATAGCCCGTGCTAAGGTAGAGCGCGTCGGCCTGGACGAGATGCGGCGCCATGAAGTCGGCGAGCCGTTCCTCCAGTGCCTCGTGGGCTTGGGTATGCCCGCTGACCAGATGCGAGGCACCGCTGCCGGCGCCATACAGCCGCACACCCTCCTGCAACGCTGTGGCAATGCGCGCATCGGCCGCCAGACCAAGATAGTCGTTGCTGTTGAAGCTCAGCACCCGCTGGCCGTCCACGACCAGCTGTGGCGCGCAGGCGCTGTGGGTGGTACGGCGACGACGGCGCAGGCCCTGCACATCGAGGGACGCGATGCGATCCTGCAATGCGTCGATCAAGGCCAGGGTCACAGCATGCTCCCCTGGGGTTCGCTCCAGGCAGCCACCAGCGGCGTGCGCATGACTTCGTCAAAGGTCAACAGCGTGCGCTCAGCCAGCAGATGCATCTCCTCATCGTCCAGCACGTAGGGTGGCATGAGGTAGACGGTGCAGCCGATGGGGCGCAACAGCAGCCCGCGCCGCAGGGCAGCTGCATAGAAACGGCGCGAGAAGGTGGCGGCCTGCTGCGCGTCTTCGAGCACCGCGTCAAAGGCCCAGATCATGCCCTGGCGGCGCAAGTGACGCACCCGCGCATCGTCCGCCAGCGGCTGCAGGGCCTGGCTCAGAACCCGCGCCTTGCGCCGGTTGTTGAAGAGCACATCATCCTGCGCAAACAGATCGAGTGTGGCCAGCGCAGCACGGCAGGCCAGCGGGTTACCGGTATAGGAATGCGAATGGAGGAAGCCGCGCGTGACGTCCGAGTCGTAGAAGGCCTGGTAGATGCTGCCGCGCGTCATGACCAGCGAGAGCGGCAGGTAGCCGCCGCTGATGCCCTTGGACAGGCAGATGAAATCGGGCCAGACACCGGCCTGCTCGCAGGCGAAGAAGCTGCCGGTGCGCCCGCAGCCCACAGCGATCTCGTCGGCGATCAGGTGCACCTGCTGCCGGTCGCAGATGGCGCGCAACTCGCGCAGGTACTGCGCGTCGTGCATGGCCATGCCGCCGGCGCACTGGACGAGGGGCTCCACGACCACAGCCGCCACCTGGCCCGCACGCTGCTGCAACAGGGTCTCCAGCCCAGCCGCCGCACGGCGCGCCACATCCACGGCCGTCTCGTCCTCGCGGGCCAACCTCGCGTCGGGCGAGTCGACCACATGCGCACGCCGGACCAGTGGCCCGTAGGCCTCGCGAAACAGCGCCACGTCCGTCACGCCCAGCGCGCCCAGCGTTTCACCGTGGTAGCTACCGGCCAGACACACGAACTCCTGCTTGCCAGCCTGACCGCTGTTGCGCCAGAAGTGGAAGCTCATCTTCAGCGCGATCTCCACGGCTGAGGCGCCGTCGGAGGCATAGAAGCAGTGGCCCAGCACGCCACCTGTGAGTGCGCCCAGACGCTCGGACAGCTCGACCACCGGCCGGTGCGTGAAGCCAGCGAGCATGGCGTGCTCGAGCTTGTCAAGCTGGTCCTTGAGCGCGGCGTTGATTCGCGGGTTGGCATGACCGAAAAGATTGACCCACCACGAGCTGATGCCATCCAGATACTCGCGCCCCTGTGTATCGACCAGCCAGGGCCCGCGCCCGTGGCTCACGGGGATCAACGGCACCGTCTCGTGGTGCTGCATTTGCGTGCAGGGATGCCAGACACTGCGCAGGCTACGCGCCACCCAGTCGTCTTGGGCGGGGGGGGACATCGTCATACGCTCGAAATTATCAGCAAAGGGCCCGCATTCTGACAGCTCAGCCCGCCGGCCTTGCCTGCTCCTGCTGCAGCATGTAGACCAGGTCCAGCGCGGGGGCGGCATGGCCGCGCGCCGTCAGCGCGGCTGTGATCTGACCGCGGTGGTGGGTGCTGTGGTTGAACACATGGGCTAGGGTGGCGGCAAAAGGCAACACGGCCACCGTGCCACGCATGGTGGTGTATTCGATCATGCCCGCATAGCGCTCGACCGAAACGCTGGCCACAAAATCGCACCAATGCGCGGCGCTGCGCAGCTGCGCTGCCTTCAAGGTCGCGCGGTCGGTCTCCAGCTCGTCGGACAGCTGCACGTCCCGGGGCGACACGCCCTCAGCAAAGCGCCGGTACCAGACGCGGTCGCTGGCCACCAGCAGATGGTTGAGCGTGCCATGGATGGAGCGAAAGAACAGGCCGGTGTCGCCCCGGTAGTCGGCTTCTGACAGCGCGTCGAGCGACTCGTAAATCCGGCGCGTGGCCCAGAGGTTGTAGCGCGCCAGCAGGGCGAAGTAGTCCTTCACGCGCGCCTCACATGCGGAACACGCCAAACTTCGTGTCCGGTATGGGCGCATTGAGCGCCGCACTCAGGCCCAGGGCCAGCACACGGCGCGTGTCGGCCGGGTCGATGATGCCGTCGTCCCAAAGGCGGGCCGAGGCGTAATAGGGGTGGCCCTGCTCCTCGTACTGCTGGCGGATCGGGGCCTTGAAGGCCTCTTCCTCCTGCGCGCTCCACCGCCCGCCCTTGCCCTCGATGCCGTCGCGCTTGACGGTGGCCAGCACGCTGGCCGCCTGCTCACCGCCCATGACACTGATGCGTGCGTTGGGCCACATCCACAGAAAACGCGGCCCGAGGGCGCGGCCACACATGCCGTAGTTGCCGGCGCCAAACGAGCCACCGATGATGACGGTGAGCTTCGGTACCTGCGCCGTGGAGACTGCCGTGACCATCTTGGCGCCGTTGCGTGCGATGCCCTCGTTCTCATACTTGCGGCCCACCATAAAACCCGTGATGTTCTGCAGGAAGACGAGCGGGATCTTGCGCTGGCAGCAAAGCTCGATGAAGTGCGCGCCCTTGAGCGCGCTCTCACTGAACAGGATGCCGTTGTTGGCGATGATGCCCAAAGGCATGCCTTCGATACGGGCGAAACCGGTCACCAGCGTGGTTCCGTAGCGCGCCTTGAACTCGTCGAACTCGGAGCCGTCAACGATGCGCGCGATGATCTCGCGTACATCGAAAGGCTTGCGGGTGTCGGTCGGGATCACACCATAGAGCTCCTCTGCAGGGTAACGCGGCGGTACAGGCTCGGCCAGCGTGAGCTGAGGCGTTTTCTGCAGGTTGAGGTTCCTTACCGAGGCGCGTGCCAGCGCCAGCGCGTGCAGGTCGTTCTGCGCCAGGTGGTCGGCCACGCCCGAGAGCCGCGTGTGCACGTCACCGCCTCCCAGGTCTTCGGCGCTCACCACCTCGCCGGTGGCCGCCTTGACCAGCGGCGGGCCGCCGAGAAAGATGGTGCCCTGGTTCCTGACGATGATGGCTTCGTCGCTCATCGCGGGCACATAGGCGCCGCCGGCCGTGCACGAGCCCATGACAACGGCGATCTGCGCAATGCCCTGCGCACTCATGTTCGCCTGGTTGTAGAAGATGCGGCCGAAGTGGTCGCGGTCGGGGAAGACCTCGTCCTGGTTGGGCAGGTTGGCGCCACCAGAATCCACTAGGTAGATACAGGGTAGACGGTTGGCCTCGGCGATTTCCTGCGCGCGCAGGTGCTTTTTGACCGTCATCGGGTAATAGGTGCCGCCCTTGACGGTGGCGTCGTTGCAGACAATCATGCAGTCCACCCCGCTAACGCGGCCGATGCCGGCAATCAGGCCGGCGCAGGGCGCCTCGTCCTGGTACATCTGGTAGGCGGCCAGCGGACTTAGTTCAAGAAAGGGCGTGCCCGGGTCCAGCAGACGCTGCACGCGCTCGCGCGGCAGCAGCTTGCCTCGCGCCGCGTGCCGGGCGCGGGCCGTCTCACCGCCGCCCTGCGCCACCTGCTCGACCCGCGCCCTGAGGTCGTCCACCACGGTGCGCATGGCGGCAGCGTTGGCCTGGAAGTCGGCCGAGCGGGCGTTGAGTTGCGATTCCAGTATCGGCATGGCGGGCTTTCCGGAGTCAACGGGGGGTAATTGACGTTTACGTAAACGTCAATTGTGGCAGATTTGACGCGCGCATCGGGCGCTATCGTTGCCGGGAGACGCTCCGTCACTTTTCGCGGGCCGGGCGTTTGCGGGTATCCGTGTCCTGGTAGCTGGTCACGCACTCGGAGGACCGCCAGCGGCTGCGATCCATCATCTCTGCAGCTTTGCGGCAGGGCCAGCGCTTCACGGTGCAATACCGCATCCTGACCCAGGACGGCAAGCCCAAGTGGGTACTGGAACGTGGCGTGGGCGTCCCCGAGGAGCAAGCGCTGACGCAAGTGCGGGAGCAGGCGCAGCGGCGCTACCGTGAGATCTTCGAGCAGGCCCCGGAGGGCATCTTCCAGACCGAGCAGGGTATCGCGCGTGCGGCACGGCGGGGCTACCACCTGGTGGTGGTATTCCTGGACCTCGACAACTTCAGGTTCGCCAATGGCAGCCTGGGGCATGACGCGGGTGATGACCTGATGAAGCAGATGGCACAGCGGCTGGGCGGGGACGAGTTCATGCTACCGGCCTGGAGCATAAGGACGACGCCGCGATGATCGCGCGGGCCGTGATCTCGATGGGGCAAAGTCTGCGCAAGGTGATCGTCGCTGAAGGTGTGGAGAACCAGGCGCAGTTTGACGTCCTGCGTTTCCAGTGCTACGAAGATGTCCAGGGGTGCCTGCTCTCGCGTGCCCTGCCGGCTGCCGAAATCACGCAGCTGCTGCCTCCGGCGTCGACCGCAGTCGCGGGGCCGACCTTGAGCTTTTCGCCGCTGTCCTGAGCCCTCAGGCCAGCCGCGCGGGCAGTTCGGCCATATCGCGAAAAACGGTGGCAACGCCTGCGGCCAGAAACGGGGTTGGGTCGCCCTGCGGCACATAGGCGAACACGGTGGCGCCCGCCGCCCGTGCGGCGCGAACGCCGGTCAGGGTGTCCTCCACCACGGCGCAGCGGGCCGGCGGGGCGCGCAGGGCCTGCGCCGCAGCCAGATACACGTCGGGATGAGGCTTGGAGCGCGGCATTTCATGGCCGCTGAAGATACGGCCGTCGAAGTAGTCGAGCAGACCCACCTTGCGCAGCTGCAGCTCGACCTTGTGCCGATCTGCCCCCGAGGCGCAGGCAATGCGCGCATCGAGCCGCTCGTGCACGGCCTGCACCGCTTCACGCGCGTTGGCCACGATGGCCAGCTCCTGCGCCAGCGCCTGGTTGCGCCGCTCACGGAAATCGGCCAACCAGTCGTCCGTCAAGGGCTGGCCGGTGTGATGCTCGATGCGGGCCTTTTCGTCGCGCACCATCTTGCCGAGGAAGATGGCCATGCACTCAGCCAGGCTCAGCACCCAGCCGCGCTCGGCCAGCATGTCGCGCAGCACACGGTTGACGATGGGCTCTGAATCGACGAGCACACCGTCGCAGTCGAAGAGCACGGCCTCGAACCTCACTTCCTGTCCCCGTCCACGTAGTACCAGCGGCCCTGCTCGCGCACGAAGCGACTGCGTTCGTGCAGGCGGATGGCGCGGCCCGAGGCGTCGCGCCGGCGAGCGATGAACTCCACCTCAGCATGGTCGGCATCAGTCGCGCGGGCATCGCGCACCTCCAGCCCCAGCCACTTCCCGCCAGCATCGAAAGTGACGCGCGTCGGGCGCTTGCTGGCATGCCAGGTGGCCAGCAGGTAGGCGCCGCGCTCCAGCACGTAGGCCGAGTAACGCGAGCGCATCAGGGCCTGGGCATCCGGCGCCGGTGCGCTGGCCCAGCCCTCCAGATACAGGCCGCAGCATTGCACGTATGGCCGGGGCTTACCCGATACGTCGAGCCGGCCGCAGGGACAGGCGTTCACGCCTCAGCCGCCCTTGTTGGCCTTGCGCTGCTCCAGAGTCTCAGTCGGTCCGCCGTGCTTGACCCACTCGGCGTAGCCGCCGTCGATGTGCGAGACGTTGCGCATACCCATGTCCTGCAGGGTCTTGGCGGCCAGGGCGCTGCGCCAGCCGGCCCCGCAGAAGAGTACGAAATGCTTGCTTTCGTCGGCCCACATAGGCTTGTGGTACGGCGAGTCGGGATCCACCCAAAATTCGAGCATGCAGCGCGGTGCGTGGGTGCTACCGGTGACAGTACCGTCCTTGAGCTCACGCACGTCGCGGATGTCGACGATCTGGACTTTGGGGTCGTCGAGCATGCCTAGCACCTCGGGCACGCTGCGCGTGTGCACTTGCGCCATGGCTTCGTCGACGAGTGCACGGAATCCTTTGGTGATGGGCATGGTCGGTCTCCTCGTTTATCTTCAGAGCGCGCGCTGGATCAGGATCTTCTGCACGTCGCTCGTGCCTTCGTATATCTGGCATACGCGTACGTCGCGGTAGATGCGCTCGAGCGGGAAATCGCTCACGTAGCCATAACCACCCAGGGTCTGGATGGCAGCCGTGCAGACCTGCTCGGCCATTTCGCTGGCAAAGAGCTTGGCCATGGCGGCTTCCTTGAGGCAGGGCCGGCCCGCGTCGCGCAGCGCCGCAGCGTGCCAGGTGAGCTGGCGCGCCGCCTCGATCTTGGTCGCGCACTCGGCCAGTCGGAAGCCTACGGCCTGGTGGTTGAAGATGGGCTGGCCAAAGCTTTCGCGCTCGCGCGCGTACTGGATGGCGACGTCCAGCGCACTGCGCGCCATGCCTATGCTTTGCGCCGCGATGCCGATACGCCCGCCTTCCAGCCCCCCGAGCGCAATCCTGTAGCCCTCGCCTTCGGCGCCGATGCGGTTGGCTTGCGGCACAAAGCAGTTCTCGAAGCGGATCTGCGCGGTGTCGCTGCTGTGCTGGCCGAGCTTGTCTTCGAGGCGCTCGACGACATAACCGGGCGACTCGGTAGGCACCAGGAAGGCGCTCATGCCCTTCTTGCCGGCATCCTTGTCGGTCACGGCAATGACAATGGCCAGCTGGCCGTTCTGCCCGCTGGTGATGAACTGCTTGACGCCGTTGAGCACATAGCCCTCGCCCTGCCGGGTCGCCGTGGTCCGCAAGCCCGAGGCGTCCGAGCCCACATGCGGTTCGGTCAGGCAGAAAGCACCGAGCAATTCGCCGCGCGCCAGGCGCGTCAGCCACGTCTGCTGCTGCTGCGGGTTACCGTGCTTCATGAGGATGGCATTGACCGGGCAGTTGGTCACGCTGATGGCGGTGCTGGTGCCCCCGTCACCTGCGGCAATCTCCTCCAGCACCAGCGCGAGGCTCAGGTAGTCCAGGCCAGCGCCGCCCAGCGCCTCGGGCACGCAGATGCCATAGGCCCCAAGGGCAGCCAGGCTGCGGTGGGCCTCACGCGGGAAGTGGTGCTCGCGGTCCCACTGCGCAGCGTGGGGCCAGAGCTCGGCGCGCGCGAAGTCGCGCACGGCGTCACGGATCATTTCCTGGTCAGGGGTGAGCAGCATGGACAGGCTTGAGGTTGACGTTGACGTATACGTCAATTATGCGCGTGCCACCGGCCTACCAGCTCGCGAAGCGACGCCCGTCGTGCTGCAGGAACGCGCCGCTGTCGGCAGGGTGCAGCGCCCCCAGCGTCTGCTGCATGGCCGAGACGCTTCCTTCCACGGACAGCGTGCCACCCGGGCCACCCCTGTCTCTGCGCACCCAGCCCGACGACGGGGCAACCATGATGACCTGGGAATAGTCGTGGCGCGCTGGGGCCACGCCCGTGTTCAGGGCGGCCTTGCTCACGCGGAAGAGCCAGGAATGGCGGACGCCACAGTGCCAATCTCGGCCATGCCGCCGGTGATGAAGACAAAACGGGCTTTGAGCGCGAGGCCGCTGATGCTGGCCGGGTCGGCCACGTCCACGCGCAGGGCCTCGGCCCCGACTGTGCGCAGGTGGGCCAGGGCCGCTGCGTCGCGCGCCGTGGCGATCACGCGATCACCTGCGGCCCTGTGCTGGCGCACGAATTCCAGGCCGATACCGCGCGAGGCGCCGATGTCCAGGACCTCGCTCACCGTGCATCAGCCCCTCACAAGATCTCCAGCGCCACGGCCGTGCCCTCGCCGCCGCCGATGCACAGCGTGGCCAAGCCGCGCCTGAGGCCTCGCGCTTTGAGCGCATGCATCAGCGTGACCATGATGCGCGCGCCCGAGGCACCGATGGGATGGCCCAGCGCGCAGGCGCCCCCGTTGACATTGACAATATCGTGCGAGACCTTGAGCTCTTCCATCAGCGCCATGGGTACCACGGCAAAGGCCTCGTTGACTTCCCACAGATCCACATCCTTCACGCGCCAGCCGGCTGCGGCCAGGGCCTTCTGGGTGGCGCCGACCGGGGCCGTCGTGAACCATTCGGGCGCCTGGGCGTGCATGGTGTGGGCCACAATCCTGGCCAGCGGCGTGCAACCCAGCTTCGCGGCGGTGGACGCACGCATCATGACCAGGGCCGCAGCACCGTCGTTGATGGACGAGCTGCTGGCGGCGGTGATGGTGCCGTCCTTCTTGAAGGCGGGCTTGAGCGAGGCAATCTTGTCCAGCTTGGCCTTGCCCGGGCCTTCGTCAATCGAAATCACGGTCTCCCCCAAACGGGTCTTCACCGTCACGGGCGTGATTTCGGCGTTGAAGGCGCCGTTCTGAATAGCGGCCTGCGCGCGGCGCACGCTGGTGGAGGCAAAGTGGTCCTGCTGCTCACGCGTGAACCGGTACTTGGCCGCGCAGTCCTCGCCGAAGGTGCCCATGGATCGGCCAGCCTCGTAAGCGTCTTCGAGGCCGTCAAGCATCATGTGGTCGTAGATCTTGTCGTGGCCCATGCGGTAGCCGCCACGGCCCTTGAGCATGAGGTAGGGCGCATTGGTCATGCTCTCCATGCCGCCCGCCACGATGACGTCGGCACTGCCGCTGGCCAGCATGTCATGCGCAAACATGGCCGCGCGCATGCCCGAGCCGCACATCTTGGACAGGGTGACTGCGCCCGCACTCTTGGGCAGACCGCCCTTGAAACCCGCCTGACGCGCCGGGGCCTGGCCCTGGCCGGCCATCAGGCAGTTGCCCATCAGCACCTCGTTCACGAGTTCAGGGGCGATGCCCGCGCGCTCGATTGCCGCTTTGATGGCCGCGCCGCCAAGATCGTGGGCAGACAGGGAGGAAAAGTCGCCCTGGAAGGCACCCATGGGGGTGCGGGTGGCGCTGACGATGACGATGGAATCGGACATGGTGTGCTCCTTTTGCTTCGGTGTTCAAAGGTTTATATTCTGCGGCCCGGCCAGGCTGGGCCTTCAGGGTCAGGATGACTAAGAACTTATCCGTAAATAGTAAACTAGCGCCCCGAGCCGCATCTTGCGCGGCGTTCGGAGGCGCCGATGGGCAAAGCGCGTGTCGAGTCGTGGGAGGTGTCGGATGAGTTTTGGGCCAGGGTAGAACCGCTCATTCC
>JADCGR010000030.1 GCA_020248905.1 Curvibacter sp.
AGCGGCTGCTCGAGCATCCGAACCACCGCATCGATGAGCTGTTGCCGCACCGCTGGACGCTGGCGACGCCCTGATCACCTGATCTCGACTTGATCAGCACATTGGCACGCACAGGTCAATGTGGCGTGCCTGGCCGCTTACCTTCGGCCTGCCGGATGAATCCGATGATCTGCTCTTCGGTGAATCTGCTCTTCTTCATGTCCGTCATTCTCCAGGTTGACGGACTTCACTAACTTTACGTTGGTACGGCTGAACGGGGGCAGGTCACTTCTGGCTCTACGTCCACCACCCTGCGCTGTTCGAGCGCGCCTATGACTTCAGCTTTTGGGAGCAGCATGGGCAGCAGACGCAGCAATACGATCTCGGCTTGAAGCGCCAGCCGAACGGTTCGGATGCCAATCTGACTGCGTTGCGTCACGCCATCTCTGCCTTCTACAAGCGTGAACTGCAATGTGGTGACGGCAGCGTGGCGCACTTGGTCGAGCGCAGCCCGGGGGTGTTCCTGTTGTCAGTCCATGTGAAGGACATGGCGATGCTGCGACTGGAGTTCGAGGGCGCAACCCTGAAGCGCAGGGTCGGCAACCCCAACATTCACATGGTGCTGGAGTACGCCAAGTCCACCGGCGTGGTGCGCACGCTGGTGCGCGGCGGCGCGAAGTACCAGCAGATGCTGGTCGAGGCCTTCGCGGAGCATGTGCTGGGCGTGAAAGCGAGCGCTCACAAAATCAAGTCGCCGACGCTGGATTTGTCGATGCTGCGCACCGGATTCGATGTGCCGGAGGTCTTTGAGGACGGCTTCTCGATGGTTCAGCTGAAGGCACTCACCCTGCTCAGCCCCGACACGGCGCTCAAGATCGAATGCACGGCGATGCAGTCCAGCCAGCAACGCTCGGTGCACGATCTGCTGAAGGAGAAGCTGCCTGGCCCGCTGGAGGGGCAGTGGGCAGTGACGGCGGCGCAGGTCAATCTCTATTACCCGCCCGAGCCGGGCAGGACACGCCCCAAGGTGGTCACCATCGAAGTGACCAGCAAAGGGCGGCTGAACCTGCACAAGTTCGACGCCAAGATGCAGGCACAGCTGGAAGGCTACCTGGTTGCAGTGGGCATCTTGCAGAAGGGCCAGACTCTCAGTGCACAGGAATTGCCGCCGGAGACCGACGCAGTCAGCTCCTCATCGGCCTTCGAGGACTGACCAATGGCGACGCACGATGCCTGGGCCCTGGTTTGCCGCCTGTTCGCGGGCGGCACGCCGGTGCTACGTTCCACGCTGTCGCCACGCGAGGTATCGGCTTTGCCTGTGCTCGGCAAAGCGGTCAGGCCAACAATGTTGGATCAGTCCTTTGTGCTCTGCCCGCACTGCCAGCAGCACCGGGCGCAGGTCTGGAGTGATGGTCGGGGCGGCCGGATCTGCCGGTGCCCGGATTGTGGCCAGGTGCCCGTCGAAGCAATCGACGGTGCGGCGTTGGCCCTGGATGAAGACTGGCTGCGGCAGAAAATGCGCCTCGCCCTCGACATCGAGAGCCGCGACGACATCGCTGACTTGGGCGACGGAGCCTGGCGAATCGGTGACGCCCGCCGTTCTCCGGTGTTGCTGGCCCGAGATCTGACACGAGTGCTGCATGAGCCGAACTTGCTGGATCGTGTGCGCGTGGCGGGCAGCAGCATCCGGGTCATCACTCCCAGGCCGCGCACGACTCGCGGATCGCCCTTCGGCTCGGGTGTGGAATGGCTGGCGCTGGAAGAACGATTCACGTTCTATGGCGGCGGGATCACCTTCATCCCTTCGGTACCGTCTGCAGCGCCAGCAGTGGCCGATCCGGCCGCGCCTGTCAACGGGCCATTTTCGGCGGACTTCAAGTGGGCGACGCTGCCGGACGTGCAGGCCATGCCGATTCGGTTCACCGATGGTCAGGCCAAGGTGTTCGAAGCGCTGTGGTCGTTCAAGGGAGCCGAGGCGGACGGAGAAAGGATCATGCAGCGCGCTGGCCAAAAGAGCGACAAGCCGATTGACCTGTTCAAGATCAAGTCGAAGGACAAGGGCAAGCCGGAGCACGAGGCGCGGCTGGCGGCCTACGGAGCACTCGTTGTCACGCAGCAGCGCGCAGGCTTGTATTCCATGCCTTGCGCTCACCCATCAAGCGCTACTTTCTCTTGATTTCAACCAGCGTCACCTCGTGTCTGACAGTCTTGCGGCGACCAACTGCAGAGCAAAACCGACACCAGCAGCCAAATAGACATGAGCAATGCTGGCAAGATCAAGATTGCTGACCGATGCGATGAAGATCCCCGCGATGGCGAAATTAGGCAATGTGCGCATCCATGCCGGTTTATTGACAGCAGATCCTGAAGCTGCTCCCAGCAGGCTCAATCCCAGCATCACCAAGGTCACACCCCACGCGAATAGCCTTTGCGCTGTGCCATCTAGTTCGGCTTGAGTTGCCAAATGAACTGTTCCGGCCGCAATTCCCGCGACGCCCAGATACAGTGGGACATGAGCATAGGCCCATAGCCTTAGGTTGCGGCCTGCGCCAGGAACATCGGACTCGCGCTCTTTTTGCGCTCGTGCTCGCTCGAAGTAGCCGATCCAAATCATGAAGGTGAGCAAGGCACCGCCAATCGCAGCATAGAACGCCTGGAGGGACAGCGTTGCGCCGTGATCCAGCGCATGCACACTGCCCGCCATGCCTTCACCCAGCAAGATGATGGTGAAAAGACCAAAGCGCTCAGGCAAATGCTCGGCATGCGGTGGCACTTGATCAGTGTGGCGGGCAACCAGCCACGGGGAAGCGAGATCCAGCGCGAAAGCCACGCCCCAAAGAGCCCACCGCCATTCAGGGCTCATGCCGATCGAACCAGCCCAAAGAACAGCCTGCACGAGGTAGATGGACATGTAGGTGCGGATGAGTGTTCGTGCACCACGCCAGCGCCAGCACAGTGCATACGCCAGGGCCAGCAGCAACTTGAACGTTGCTATGCCGGAAGCAAAGACCCACGCACGCGCTCCGAGCAGGTCTGATGCGCCATAGGCGATCCAGACCACAGCCAGAATCTTCGCAAGCCCGACATATCGCTGCCTGGGCGTATCCTCATCAAGGCGGGTCGCGAAGAAGGTGTGGCCCAACCAACACCACCACATGGCAAGAAAGCCGAAGGCAAACCCTGCAGCACCTGCCCAATCATAGTGATGCGAGAAAGCGCCCGAGAGCTGGGCCACTGCCACCACAAAGACCAAATCGAAGAACAGCTCAAACCACGTTGCCTTACGGCCATGTGGATGAACTGGCAAATCAGCCGACGTGCCCGGATGCGTCATCTCGGTCTTCCGTTAGCTTCGGCGCAACATGCCGAACGCAAACTTGCGGCCATAGCCCTGCTTGAGGGCCAGATGAATCCAAGTCATGGCGAACGGTTCCAGATAGCGTGCCGCCATGAGGGGGCCCATATCGACAGCATCGAAACCGACGAGCGTGGCCAGCGTCGCCACACGCTGTCTGGCATCAGCATCATCACCACACAAGGGCATCATTGGAGCGCCATCGGGGTAGAGGGTATCCGCCATGTTTTCCGCGCCTGTCGTATTGAAGGCCTTGACCACACGCGCGCCGCGCGCCTGTTTTGCCAGTTCCTCAGCCCCCGACGTGCTGGTACCTAGCACCAAGCCCGACAAGCCAGGCGCCAGAGGATTGGTGGCATCGACCAGGATCTTGCCCTGCCAGTCGGGCACGCTTTGCGCGATGGTGGGCAGCGCGGCATAGGGCACCGCCAGAATGACCACATCGCTGGCAGCAATGGCCTGGGCCGTGCTTGCTACGCTGGCCCCATTCCCCAAGGCCGACACCGACTCGCGGTATTTGTCAGGATCAGGCACACCAAAGACAACCGATTCTCCACGCCGAGTGAACGCGCTACCCAGGGCCATGCCGACGTTGCCGGCTCCGATGATTGAAATGCTCATGTCTTTCTCCTTGATCAACAGTCAACTTGTCTTGTGACTTGGGTAAATCCAGCCAGCCAGCCTCCGGGTAATCCAAGGCATCACCCACCAGGTCATCAACACCACTTCGATGGTGATGGTGACCAGCAGCCGCAACGGGTACGGCGTGACGAAGGGCAGCAGCGCGAAGGCGGTGTTGACCGCCGTGCCAATCACCAGCACCAGCGTGAACACCACAGCAATCATCACCAGCGCCATGCGCGCACGCGACGGCTGTGGCACCACCGTACCCGGCGGTGCGCTGAACCAAAATTCCAGTCCGGTGAGCTCCTCCCAAACCGCGTCGGATTCGACCAGTGAGGCCACCTCGCGCAGGTGGCGGGCGCGCATCTCGCTGGTTTCGAAGGCTCGCAGGCTGGCCAAGGAATCGAAGCGCACTGCGCTGACATATTCCCGTGGCCCGCTGGTGCCCGGGCGTTGTGTTGTGACGCCCAGGTAACCCTGCAGCGTGCGGGCCTCGGCTTGCAAGGCTTGCAACCAGGCCTCGTACTGGGCCTCGCAGCCCGGTTTGACGCGTCTGCGGATGAGCACCGTCACGGGCTCGTTGAGGGCAGCGCTCTGCTCGCTCATCACCATGCGCTGCGATGCTCTGCAACGAAATCCGCCCAGACGCGCGCCGGGCGACCCAGTAAGTGGGGGACGTCGTCAGTCACCTCGGCCACCCAACCCGCAGCAATAACACGGTTGAGACTGGACATGGCCTGCACCATCGATTCGGGCATGCCCGCCTGCCGGATGCCATCGATGGCCTGTTCTTCGCCGATGGGCACGAGCGCGACGGATCTCCCGATTTCGCGCGCGATCACCGCCAGTGCCTCGGCGTTGGTCAGCGCTTCAGGCCCAGTCAGGGTATATGCCTGTCCGGCATGCGCTGGCGGTGCCTGCAACACCGTGGCAGCCACGGCAGCGATGTCACGCGCATCGATGAACGGCACCTTGCCCTCTCCTTGCGAGGAATACACCGTTCCTGCCCGAATCATGTCGCGCAGGAAAGTGGTGAAGTTCTGCATGAAGTTCTTCGGCCGCAGCAGGGTGTAGGGCAGCCCGGAGTCGATGACGATCTGATCACACCGGCCTTGCAGCCGCGCAATGGCGATGTCCGATGCTGCATCGGCGCCCGCCCCCGACACCCGCACAATGTGCTGCACACCGGCGGACTGGGCAGCCTTGACCGCATTGGTCGTCATCGCTTCCATGTCGGGATGCGCAGGCGTGACCAAAAACAGGCGATCAATGCCTTGCATCGCCGCCTGCGCGGAAGCAGGGTCGAGCAGATTCAAGGCACGCCCTGGCGCCTGAGCCAAGGACTCCCCTTTCGGGGAAGCCGCAATGACCTCCAGGTCGGCGGCGTCGCGCTTGAGTTGCGCGACCAAGGCCTGACCGATATTACCGGTAGCACCGGTAACAAGAATGCTGGGAATAGGGTTCATGTTCAACGCCCCAGCGCTTCGACCACCAAGCGGGCGGTTTCTTCGCCCGAGAAGTTCTGCTGGCCGGTGATGAGATTGCCATCGCGCACCGCGAATCCGCGCCACAGGCCGCCCTGCACGTAATTGGCGCCCAGCTCCTTGAGTCGATCTTCGATGCGCCAGGGCATGATGTGGGTGCCGCGCGGCAGCATGTTGTAGCTCCACACCGCGTTGTCGGCGAAGTCCTCCTCGCAATTGGCAAAGCCGGTCACCGTCTTGCCCTTGGCGATGGGTTCGCCTTGGCTGTTTTTTGCAAAGGCCAACACGGCCACGCCGTGGCACAGGGCGGCAGCCACTTTGCCCGCTTCATGGAACGCAGCAAATTTGGCGTGCAGATCGGTGGCCTGCTCGAAGCTGAACATCGGTGCCTGGCCACCCGCCACCACGATGGCGTCGAACGCGGAAACGTCGATGTCGGCCACTTTTTTCGTGTTGTCCACCAGCGCTTTGAGTTCTGGCGTGTGGATGAAGCCCTGGCTGATGAGGTCGGTCTTGCTGTAGCCGCTGGCATCGTTCGGGTCGCTCATGCCGTCGGCTTGGCACGTACCGCCCGCAGGGCTGAACACCTCGACTTCGTAACCGACTTCGGTGAAGACGTGGTACGGGTGGGTCAACTCGCTCCACCAGAAACCTACCGGCCAGCCGGTGGTGGTGGAAACCGCCGGGTTGGCGATGACGATGGCAATGCGCTTTTTGGCGTTCGGGTTCAGGATGTTGGGGTCTTTGAGGCTCATGTCGGCTCCTGGATGTTTTGAAGATGACCGGGAGTTTGAGACTTGCCTTAAATTAGAAAAATACCTTCTAATATGACTGTCTGTTGCTCAAAAGGATAACAGTGGAACTCTCCTCACTTCAAGCCTTCGTCAAAGTCGTGCAAACCGGCAGCTTCACGCGCGCGGCCGAGACGCTGAACACCCAGAAGGCCTACCTGTCGCGCGTGGTCACGCAGCTCGAGAAGGAGCTGGGGGTGCGCTTGCTCGAACGCACGACGCGTGCACTATCCCTTACGGAAATTGGGCGTGAGTTCTTCGAGCGTGCCGTTGGCATCCTTGCCTCGGTCGAGGACGCGCAGCGGACGGTGCAAAAGGCGCAAGGCGAGCCACGCGGCGTGCTGCGGCTGACCTGTGGGGTGGAGTTCGGGATGATTGCCGTGAGTCAGTGGATCGCTGCGTATCTTGAGCGGTATCCGCAGGTGCGGGTAGATGCCGACTTCACCGGGCGCATCGTCGATATCGTGCACGAGGGCTTCGACCTCGCCATCCGCGTTGGACCGCTGGCGGATTCGGCGCTCACTGCACGCAAGCTGGGGGAGTTGCACTACGGCTTGTTTGCAGCACCCGCCTATGTCGCCCGACGCGCAGCGCCCAACCTGCCGAGCGATCTTGCAACGCATGATGTCCTGGCCTTCGCAGGTGGCAGCCATCAAGCGACATGGGTACTGTCGCAAGACGGTCAGCAAGAAAGAGTCGCGCTACAACCCCGCATGAGGGCGAACAATGTTTTTGCTGTGCGTGATGCTGCCGTTGGCGGACTTGGCATCGCACAATTGCCCATGATCGTCGCCGCACCCGCCGTTCAGGCGGGGCGCTTGCGCCCTCTTTTGACCGATTGGTTACCCCCCGCCGTACCCGTTCACGCCGTCTTTGCCAGCGCCCGATACCTGACGCCAAAAGTCAGAGGGTTCATCGATTTGGCGGTCGATGCCATGCAGCACAGCACGTATCAATGAGCGCAACTGTCACTGCGCTGAGTGAATGTCTCCACTGCATCGCGTTGGTGATGGGATTGGTTGGGCAAACCTTCCGGGCAACCGCTGGTGCCGACGCACTTGCAATTCAATGATCTACAAGGCCAATTGCGTGTGCCACGGCGAAGAAGTTAGCGCCGATTTCGAGAGAAGAGAGGGCGGAACGGAGGGCAACCGGGGATGTTCCCGCCAGGCCATAGGACCCCGGTCGCACACGCAGAATGTGCGGGAACCCCGCGTGTCATGCGGGGAGCACAAATGAAAACGCCCAACTGAGAACAGTTGGGCGCTGAATTTTGGTGGCCTGGGGCGGAATCGAACCACCGACACGCGGATTTTCAATCCGCTGCTCTACCAACTGAGCTACCGGGCCAAGAGAGCGGGGATTATAGCAGCAGCGCGGGTCGCCCCCGGGCGGGCTCAGTTGCCGCCGCGCTTGCCGCGGCTAAGGTCCACGCCGAGTTGCTTGAGCTTGCGGTAGAGATGGGTGCGCTCCAGGCCGGTCTTTTCGGCCACGCGGGTCATGGAGCCGCTCTCACGCGCGAGGTGATATTCGAAATAGGCTTTCTCGAACTCGTCGCGTGCCTCGCGCAGGGGCTTGTCGAGCTGGAAGTTCTGCCGGGCCTGGGGGCCGATGTCCTGGGCGGCAACGGCGGCCACGATCTGCACCGTGGCAGCGGCACCCACGGGCAAGGCCGCATGGCTTGCGCTCACAGGCGCCGCAGCAGCAGGAACGTTGCGCGCCAGGCCCTGCTCCACGGCCTTGAGCAGCTTTTGCAGCGTGATGGGTTTTTCGAGGAAGGAGTGCGCGCCGATCTTGGTGGCGGCCACGGCGGTGTCGATGGTGGCGTGGCCGCTCATCATGATGACGGGCATGGTGAGCAGGCCGGAGGTGGACCATTCCTTGAGCAGCGTCACACCATCGGTGTCGGGCATCCAGATGTCGAGCAGCACGAGGTCGGGGCGTTCATTCTGGCGGGCCTGGCGGGCCTGGGCTGCGTTCTCCGCCACTTCCACACTGTGCCCCTCGTCGTTCAGGATTTCCGAGAGCAGGTCGCGGATGCCCAGCTCGTCATCAACTACCAGTATGTTTGCCATGATGTGAACGCGGGGTCTCTCGTAGAGGTGGGGTCAGGCCGCAGCCGGCTTTTCCACAGCGAATGATAACGATACTTGGGCCCCCACAAGCTGCTCGTCCGCCTGGCGGTTGGCAAGATCGATGCGCGCGCCGTGCTCGTCGGCAATCTTCTTCACCACGGCCAGCCCCAGGCCCGTGCCCTTGGCCTTGGTCGTCACGTAGGGCTCGAAAGCGCGCTTGAGGATGGGCTCGGGAAAACCCACCCCCCAGTCGAGCACGCTCATGCGCACGCGGCCACTGGACTCGACCCACTGGGTGCGGATGGTGACGGGAAACTCCGGGCCGCAGTGCCCGGCGGTGTCGGTGGCGTCCTGGGCGTTCTGCACGAGGTTGTGCAGCACCTGGCGCAACTGCTGTGCGTCGCCCAGGATGGGCGGGCAGCGCTCGTCCAGGTCCTTGACCACAGGAATGCGGGCGCTTGAGCCACCATAGAGCTGCAGCACCTCGGTGATGAGGGCGTTGAGGTCCAGGGGCTTGAGCTCGGCCGCCGGCAGGCGCGCGTAGTCACGGAACTCATTGACCAGGCGCTTCATGGCGTCCACCTGGTCGACGATGGTCTTGACAGACTTGGTCACCACGGCCTGCTCGGTGTCGGCCACCTTGCCTGTGAGCTTTTTCTCCAGGCGTTCGGCCGAGAGCTGGATGGGCGTGAGTGGGTTCTTGATTTCGTGCGCGAGTCGGCGCGCCACCTCGCCCCAGGCCTGGGCACGCTGGGCCGAGACGATTTCGGAGATGTCGTCAAACACCAGCAGCCAGGCCTTGCCCGGCAGCTCGGCGCCGCGCGCCACAAGCGTGAGGGTGCCGCGGCCCTCGGCACTCTCGGCCGCGGGCGAGCCCGAGGGCGGGCCGAGCTCGAAGGATTGTTGCCAGTGGTCCAGCGCGTGCTCGGCGCGCTCTTCCACAAAGCGGTCGAACTGCTGCTGGACGGCCTGCGCGAAGTCTTCCAGGCCTTCGATGTCAGCCAGTCGCCGACCTTCCCACGCCGCGAGCGGCACGCGCAGGATGCGCGTGGCACCGGGGTTGACGGACTGGATCACGCCGTTGGCATCCAGCACCATGACGCCACCCGTGAGGTTATCGAGGATGGTTTGCAGGTTTTCGCGCGCGGCATTGACCTGCTCCATGCTGAGCTCCACCGCGCGGCGCGCGTCGGCCAGCTGCTGGGTCATGTCGGCAAAAGATCGGGTCAGACCGCCGAGTTCGTCGCGGCCCTGCAGCGCCGTCTTGGGCGTGAGGTCGCCTGCGGCCACCTGGCGCACGCCCTCGGCCAGCAGCAGCAGCGGCCGAGTGATCTGGTTGCCCAGCACCACGGCCAGCAGCACGGCGCCAAAGACCGCCAGGAAGAGGCTGAGCGTGAGCGTGCCGATGTACATGCGCCGCAAGCCCTGCCGCGCCAGCGCTCGCTCCTGGTATTCGCTGTGCGCCTCAGTGACGGCCAGGGCGTTGGCCACCAGCGATTCGGGTAGTGCCTGGGTGACCATGAGGTAGCGCGGCTCGTCCAGGATGTCCAGCCCGGCGCGCGGCACCAGCACCAGGGCCTTGATACGCGCTGGCGCTGGCGCCATGGCCGTACCTTCCTCTAGCCCCTCGATCCAGGTCACGGCGCGCTGACTGCGGGCCTTGCGCAGCTGCGCAGGCTGAGGTCGCTCGGGATTGAGCTGAAAGCGCGAGTCGCCCACGCTGGCGATGAGCTGGCCGTTGGCGCTCCAGAGGATGGCGTCGCGCACCTCCAGCTGCTCGCGCAGGCGCTCCAGCATGAGGCCGGCCACCACGTCGGACGTGTCCTGCAGGGGGACGGACGCAGCGCGGGCGCGGTTGGCCAGGTCGCTGGAGAGGGTGTCGAGCGTGGCGCGCCCCAGGCCCACGCCGGCCTCCAGCGCGCCTTCAACCTGCACGTCAAACCAGCTCTCGATGGAGCGCGAGACGAACTGATAGGACACGACGTAGATCAGCAGGCCGGGCACAAACCCGGCCAGCGCAAACACCATGGCCAGCTTGACGAGCAGCCGGCTGCCAAAACGCCCCTGGCGCAGGCGCCGCAGCAGGCGCCAGCCCACCCAGGCGATGACGCCCAGCAGGGCGGCGGCCACCACCATGTTCAGGACGAAGAGGCGCGCGTAGTTGCGTTCGTACAGCTCCCGATTGCCTGTGGCCTGGGTGAGCAGGAACAACAGCACCAGGCACAGGGCCACGACAATCGCCAGCACGACACCCAGCGTCCAGCGCAGTGCCCTAGATTGCTGTAGGCCTGTGCGCTGCGCCTCACCCGCCGCGGACGACGGATTCACTTCAGGCTCCTGGAGGCGAAGGCCCGGCTGGCGCTGGCGGCGAGTACCCAGTCGCTCTCACCCAGGGTGCCGATCTGCAGGGGTCGCGGCAGGCGCGAGGTGTCCAGACGGAAGCGGAAGTCCACGCGGTAGGGGCTGTCAGCCTCCAGCTCGGAGATGGCTGCAATGCGCCAGCCCGAGATGCGGCGGACCACGCCGAGAGCATCGTCCAGGGTGTCGAAGCTCTGGGCCAGTGCCGCGCCGGTTTCACCGGCGCCGCTGCTCACGCGCCAGCGCCGCGTGAGGGGCTGATAGACCAGGCGTAGCTGGCGCTGGGCGGCGCCGACGCGTTTCTCGAACCAGTACCAGCGCTCCCGGTAGACCTCGGCTTCGGCCACAAAAGTGACGGGGACGCCCTTGGACAGGGCGTCGTGCACGATGGCGGGTAGCTCAAAAGCCAGCGTGGTGGCCAGCTCGACGGAGTCACCGTTGCGCTGGAGTTCAATGGGGGCAATGTCGACGCGCGCCGGCTCGGCCTGCACGGGTGCGCCCCAGCAGAGCGCACAGACGAAAAGCGCGGACAGGTCAGCCCGCGTCCTTCTCCAACACAGCGTAATAAAAGCCATCATGGTCACTGCGCTGATTGTCCGTGACCGGCCCGGCCTGCGGCCCCTCACCGGGCCATAAATGGCCGGGGGCGGGCTGTCGGCGGGCGTCTTTGTTGTGTGCAACAAACGCTTGGACCTGGTCCTCGCCTTCGGCCCGAAAGACCGAGCACGTGCAATACACCAGCCGCCCGCCCGGGGCCAGCAGCGGCCAGAGCGCCGCAAGCAGCCGGGCCTGCTGCGCGGCCAGGGCGGCGATGTCACTCTCGCGGCGCAGCCAGCGCACATCGGGATGGCGGCGCACGATGCCCGAGGCGGTGCACGGTGCGTCGAGCAGGATGGCGTCGAAACGCTGCCCGTCCCACCAGCTTTGCGGAACGCCGGCGTCGGCCGCCACGATGCGGGCCTGCAGGCCCAGCCGCTGCAGGTTGTCCGAGATGCGCTGGCAACGCGTGGCGTCGATGTCCAGGGCCGTGACATCGGCATCGGCCAGCTCCAGCAGATGCGCGGTCTTGCCACCGGGGGCAGCGCAGGCGTCCAGCACGCGCGGGTGGGCACCGGCCGCCAGGCCTTGCAGCAGCAGGGGAGCCGCAAGCTGGGCGGAGGCGTCCTGCACGGCAAAGCGCCCCTGCGCGTAGCCTGGCAACTGCGGAACGGCCACGGCGCGCTCCAGGGTGATGCCGGCCGCGCCGTTGCGCCGCGCGGGGATGCCGGCGGCGCGCAGGGCTTCGAGGTAGTCGTCGACGCTGCCCTGGCGCCGGTTCACCCGAAGCGTGAGCGGTGGCTGCTGGTTGTTGGCCTCCAGCACGGCCTGCCACTGCTGGGGCAGTTCGCGCTGCAAGCGCTCGATCCACCAGCGGGGGTGGTTCCAGCGGGCCACCGGGTCAGCATCGGTCCGGCCGACCAGGGCCGCGTGCTCGCGCAGAAAGCGCCGCAGGCAGGCGTTGACGAAGCTGGCCTGCGCCCGCGTGGCGGGCGTGCGCTTGGCGCATTCCACGGCCTGGTTGACGAGGGTATGGACCTCATAGGGCGCCTCCTCGTCCCGCCAGGCCAGGGCCAGCGCGAGGCACAGCAGCGCATCTGCGGCTGGCGGCGGCTTGCGCGGTGCGAGCAGACGGCGAAGGGCCTCGGCGCGGCCGAGCTGGCGCAGCGCGGCGTAGACGAGCGCCTGCACGCCCGGGCGTAGGCTGCCGGGCACCGCTTCAAGCGCCTCGGGGCCCGAGCGGCCGGCACGCACCGAAGCCAGCACGCTGGCGGCGCCCTGCAGCTGGCGCCAGAGCTCGGGGGCTCGCTTGTCTTCAGTCATGCGGACGGATCATGTGAAAAAAATGCCCCAGGCACGGTGGCACCTGGGGCAGGGGCGCAGGGTAGCGCGGGCACGCAACCGGGCTTACTCAGTGGCGGCGTCCTCGCTGCTTTGCTGCGCGGCCAGCTCGGCGGCTTCGGCATCGGCGATGGCGCGGCGCTCGGCCTCGTCCATACCCTCGCGCACCTTGCGGGCCTCGTGGTAGGCCATGCCGGTGCCTGCGGGAATCAGGCGGCCGACGATGACGTTTTCCTTCAGGCCGCGCAGCTCGTCGCGCTTGCCCATGATGGCGGCTTCGGTCAGCACGCGCGTGGTTTCCTGGAAGGAAGCCGCGGAGATGAACGAATCCGTGGACAGCGAGGCCTTGGTGATGCCTAGCAGCAGGTTGGTGTAGGTCGCGGGGATCTTGCCATCCTTGTGCAGCGTGTCGTTGGTGTTGAGCATTTCGGAGCGCTCCACCTGCTCGCCGGCGATGTAACCCGAATCGCCCGGGTTCTCGACCACGACACGGCGCAGCATCTGGCGCACGATCACCTCAATGTGCTTGTCGTTGATCTTCACGCCCTGCAGGCGGTAGACGTCCTGCACTTCGTCGACGATGTAGCGCGAGAGTTCCTCGATGCCCAGCAGGCGCAGGATGTCCTGCGGATCGGCCGGCCCGTCGACGATGCTTTCGCCCTTGTTGACCACCTGGCCTTCGTGCACGAGGATGTTCTTCTCCTTGGGCACGAGCTCTTCCCAGACCTTGCCGTCCGGATCGGTGATCTGCAGGCGCACCTTGCCCTTGGTTTCCTTGCCAAACGACACGGTACCCGTGACCTCGGCCAGGATGCCCTTGTCCTTGGGGGAGCGGGCCTCGAAGAGCTCGGCCACGCGCGGCAAACCGCCGGTGATGTCGCGGGTCTTCTGGCCTTCAATCGGGATACGGGCCAGCACTTCGCCGGGACCAACGTCCTGGCCATCGCGCACCTGAATCAGGGCGCCGACCTGGAAGCCGATGGTCACCGAGTGATCGGTGCCGGGGATCTTGACCTCGTTGCCCGAGGCGTCGATCAGCTTGACCTGAGGACGCACGACCTTGGCGGAGCCACGGCGCTTGGGATCGATCACGACGAGGGTGGACAGGCCGGTGACTTCATCCACCTGCTTGGCCACGGTCAGGCCCTCTTCAACGTTCTCGAAGCGGGTCTTGCCGGCGAACTCGGTGATGATCGGGCGCGTCAGCGGATCCCAGTTGGAAAGGATGGTGCCGGCCTTGACCTGCTGGTCGGCCTTGATCGTCAGCACGGCGCCATAGGGCACCTTGTGGCGCTCGCGCTCGCGGCCGTGCTCGTCATGGATGACGATCTCGCCGGAGCGGGCGATCACCACCAGCTCGCCCTTGCTGTTGGTCACGTAGCGCATCGTGGCGTTGAAGCCGATGATGCCGTTGGACTTGGCTTCCACGCTGGAGGCAATGGCCGCACGCGAGGCGGCGCCACCGATGTGGAAGGTGCGCATGGTCAGCTGGGTACCCGGCTCGCCGATGGACTGGGCGGCAATCACGCCCACGGCCTCACCGACGTTGACCAGGCCGCCCCGGCCCAGATCGCGGCCGTAGCACTTGGCGCACAAGCCAAAGCGCGTGGCACAGGTCAGCGCGGTGCGGACCTTGACTTCGTCCACGCCAGCGGCTTCCAGTTCCTCGATGCCGTCCTCGTCCAGGATGTTGCCAGCGGCAACCAGCACGGCACGGGTCTCGGGGTGCAGCACGTCCTCGGCGGCGGTGCGGCCCAGCACGCGGTCGCGCAGCGACTCGATGACTTCACCGCCCTCGACGATGGCGCGCATGAGCGAGCCATCACTGGTACCGCAGTCTTCCTGCGTCACCACGAGATCCTGCGTCACGTCGACCAGACGGCGCGTGAGATAGCCGGAGTTGGCCGTCTTGAGCGCCGTGTCGGCCAGGCCCTTGCGGGCGCCGTGCGTGGAGATGAAGTACTGCAGCACGTTGAGGCCTTCACGGAAGTTGGCCGTGATGGGCGTCTCGATGATGGAGCCGTCGGGCTTGGCCATCAGGCCGCGCATGCCGGCCAGCTGGCGGATCTGCGCGGCGGAACCGCGCGCACCGGAGTCGGCCATCATGTAGATGGAGTTGAAGGACTCCTGGTCCACGGTCTTGCCGTGACGGTCGATGGTCTTCTCGGTACGTAGCTGGTCCATCATGACCTTGGAGACCTTGTCGCCAGCCTTGCCCCAGATGTCGACCACCTTGTTGTAGCGCTCGCCAGAGGTCACCAGACCCGAGACGTACTGCTGCTCGATGTCCTTCACCTCGCGCTCCGCGCTCTCGATAATCTCGTGCTTTTCCTTGGGCACCAGCATGTCGTCAATGGAGATCGAGATGCCCGCGCGCGTGGCCAGACGGAAGCCGTTCTGCAGCAGCCTGTCTGCAAACACGACGGTCTCTTTCAGGCCGCACTTGCGGAAGGATACGTTGATGAGCTTGGAGATTTCCTTCTTCTTCAGCGCCTTGTTGATGTTGCTGAAGGGCAGGCCCTTGGGCAGGATCTCGGACAGCAGGGCACGGCCAACGGTCGTCTCGACAAGGCTGGTCGACGGCACGAACTCACCCGTGGCCTTGTCCTTGGTCCACTCGGTCAGGCGCACGCTGATCCTGGCGGTCAGCTCGACCTGTCCGTTGTCCAGCGCACGCTGCACTTCGGCGGTGTCGGCGAAGACCATGCCTTCGCCTTTGCCGTTGATACGCTCACGCGTCGTGTAATACAGGCCGAGCACCACGTCCTGCGAGGGCACGATGGAAGGCTCGCCGTTGGCGGGGAAGAGCACGTTGTTGGACGCCAGCATCAGCGTGCGGGCTTCCATTTGCGCTTCCACCGAGAGCGGGACGTGCACGGCCATCTGATCGCCGTCGAAGTCGGCGTTGAAAGCCGCGCAGACCAGCGGGTGCAGCTGGATGGCCTTGCCTTCAATCAGGATGGGCTCGAAGGCCTGGATGCCCAGGCGGTGCAGCGTGGGTGCGCGGTTGAGCAGCACCGGATGCTCCTTGATCACCTCTTCCAGGATGTCCCACACCACGGGGGTGCCAGATTCGACTTCCTTCTTCGCCGCCTTGATGGTGGTGGCGATGCCCATGGCTTCCAGACGCGAGAAGATGAAAGGCTTGAACAGTTCGAGCGCCATCAGCTTGGGCAGGCCGCACTGATGCAGCTTGAGGGTCGGGCCCACGGTGATGACTGAACGGCCCGAGTAGTCGACGCGCTTGCCCAGCAGGTTCTGGCGGAAGCGGCCGCTCTTGCCCTTGATCATGTCGGCCAGGGACTTGAGCGCGCGCTTGTTGGCGCCGGTCATGGCCTTGCCACGGCGGCCGTTGTCCAGCAGGCTGTCCACGGCTTCCTGCAGCATGCGCTTCTCGTTGCGCGCGATGATTTCCGGAGCCTTGAGCTCCAGCAGACGGCGCAGGCGGCTGTTGCGGTTGATGACGCGGCGGTAGAGGTCGTTGAGATCGGAGGTCGCAAAGCGGCCGCCGTCCAGCGGCACCAGCGGACGCAGGTCCGGCGGCAGCACGGGCAACACCTCAAGCACCATCCACTCGGGCTTGATGCCGGACTTCTTGAAGGCTTCCAGCACCTTGAGGCGCTTGGCGTTCTTCTTGACCTTCATCTCGGAGCCGGTCAGGTCGCCGCGCAGACGCTCGATCTCGTTGTCAATGTCGATGTTCTGCAGCAGTTCCTTGATGCCTTCGGCGCCCATCTTGGCGGTGAACTCGTCACCGTATTCCTTGACCTTGGCGTCGTAGTCGTCCTCGGACATGATGCCGAACTTCTTCAGCGGGGTCATGCCGGGATCGGTCACCACATAGGCTTCGAAGTACAGCACGCGCTCGATGTCGCGCAGCGTCATGTCCAGCACCAGGCCCAGACGCGAAGGCAGGGACTTGAGGAACCAGATGTGGGCGCAGGGCGCGGCCAGGTCGATGTGGCCCATGCGCTCGCGGCGCACCTTGGTCTGCGTGACTTCCACGCCGCACTTCTCGCAGATCACGCCGCGGTGCTTCAGGCGCTTGTACTTGCCGCACAGGCACTCGTAGTCCTTGACGGGGCCGAAGATCTTGGCGCAGAAAAGGCCGTCACGCTCGGGCTTGAAGGTGCGGTAGTTGATGGTCTCGGGCTTCTTTACCTCACCGAAGGACCAGGAACGGATTTTCTCGGGGGAAGCCAAGCCGATCTTGATGGCATCGAAATGCTCATCCGGCGTGAACTGTTTGAACAGGTCTAACAAGGATTTCATGATGAACTTCCTTTAAAAAATTGGTGCAACGAGTTGACTTAACCGGGGAACACCCTGGAACCGGCTTTGCCGGGCCACTGGTGTTGTCCCCCTGGGGGGAAGCCGCGAAGCGGCACAGGGGGGTGTCAACTCCTTTCGAGTTCGATGTCCAGGCCCAGGGAACGGATTTCCTTGACCAACACGTTGAACGACTCGGGCATGCCGGCTTCGATGGCATGCTCGCCCTTGACGATGTTTTCGTAGACCTTGGTGCGGCCCTGCACGTCGTCGGACTTGACGGTAAGCATTTCCTGCAACGTGTAGGAAGCGCCGTAGGCTTCGAGCGCCCACACTTCCATTTCGCCGAAACGCTGGCCGCCGAATTGCGCCTTGCCGCCCAGCGGCTGCTGGGTGACCAGGCTGTAGGGGCCGGTCGAGCGGGCGTGCATCTTGTCGTCCACCAGGTGGTGCAGCTTGAGCACGTGCATGTAGCCGACGGTGGTCGGGCGCTCGAACTGCTCGCCGGTGCGTCCGTCGAACAGGCGGGCCTGCGTACGGGTGTCGGTCAGGCCCTTGGCCTTGGCAATCTCTTCCGGGTAGGCCAGCTTGAGCATGGCGCGGATCTCGTCTTCCGAGGCGCCGTCGAACACGGGGGTCGCGAAGGTTACGCCAGTGGACAGGTTGGTCGCCATCTCGGCAATCTGCGCGTCGCTGAGCCTGCTCAGGTCTTCCTTGCGGCCCGAGGTGTTGTAGAAGGCCTCTAGGAACTTGCGCAGCTCGGCGGCCTTGGCCTCCTGCTGCAGCATGTCGCCGATGCGCTGACCGATGCCCTTGCCGGCCCAACCCAGGTGCACTTCCAGCACCTGGCCCACGTTCATGCGCGAGGGAACGCCCAGCGGGTTGAGCACAATGTCGCACGGCGTGCCGTCAGCCATATAGGGCATGTCTTCGACCGGAACGATCTTGGAGACCACGCCTTTGTTGCCGTGGCGGCCAGCCATCTTGTCGCCAGGCTGCAGGCGGCGCTTGACGGCGAGGTAGACCTTGACCATCTTGAGCACGCCTGCGGGCAGCTCGTCACCCTGGGTAAGCTTCTTACGCTTCTCTTCGAAAGCCAGATCGAAGCTGTGGCGGGTCTGCTCCAGCGAGTTCTTGATGCTTTCCAGCTGGCTCGCGACTTCGTCGTCGGCCGGGCGGATATCGAACCAGTGGAACTTCTCGACGGAAGCCAGGTAGACCTTGTCGATCTTGGTGCCCTTGGCCAGCTTCTGCGGGCCGCCGTTGGCAACCTTGCCGTTGAGCAGCTTCTCGATACGGTCGAAAGCATCGGCTTCCACGATGCGCAGCTGGTCGTTCAGATCCAGACGGAATCGCTTGAGCTCGTCGTCGATGATCTGCTGGGCGCGCTTGTCGCGCTGAATGCCTTCACGCGTGAAGACCTGCACGTCGATGACGGTGCCTTGCGAGCCCTGGTCCACGCGCAGCGAGGTGTCCTTCACGTCGGAAGCCTTCTCCCCGAAGATGGCGCGCAGCAGCTTCTCTTCGGGCGTCAGCGTGGTCTCGCCCTTGGGCGTGACCTTGCCCACCAGCGTGTCACCGGGCATGACTTCGGCACCCACGTAGATGATGCCGGACTCGTCCAGGCGGTTGAGCTGCTGCTCGGACAGGTTGGGGATGTCGCGGGTGATTTCCTCGGCACCCAGCTTGGTGTCGCGGGCCATGACCACCAGTTCCTCGATGTGGATCGAGGTGTAGCGATCGTCGGCGACCACGCGCTCGGAGATGAGGATGGAGTCCTCGAAGTTGTAGCCGTTCCAGGGCATGAAGGCCACCAGCATGTTCTGACCCAGGGCGAGTTCGCCCAGGTCGGTCGATGCGCCGTCGGCGATCACGTCACCCTTGGCTAGCTTGTCGCCCTTCTTGACGATAGGCCGCTGGTGGATGTTGGTGTTCTGGTTGGAACGCTGGTACTTGATGAGGTTGTAGATATCCACACCCACTTCACCGGCCACGGCCTCGTTGTCGTTCACGCGGATCACGATACGGGTGGCGTCGACATAGTCGACCAGACCGCCGCGATTGGCGGTGACAACGGTGCCGGAGTCAACCGCAGATACGCGCTCGATACCGGTGCCGACGAAGGCCTTCTCGGGGCGCAGCACGGGCACGGCCTGGCGCTGCATGTTGGCGCCCATCAGCGCGCGGTTGGCATCATCGTGCTCGAGGAAAGGGACCAGCGAAGCCGCGACCGACACGGTCTGAGCGGGCGACACGTCCATGTACTGGATGCGGTCGGCGCCGCAGAGGATGGACTCACCCTTCTCTCGCGCGGACACCAGCTCGCCGGTGAGCTTACCGTCTTTGTCGAGGGTGGCGTTTGCCTGGGCGATGACGTAGTCACCTTCCTTGATGGCCGACAGGTAGTCGATCTGGTTGGTTACCTTGCCGTCCACCACGCGACGGTAGGGCGTCTCGATGAAGCCGTACTCGTTGAGGCGGGCATACAGGGCCAGGGAGTTGATCAGGCCGATGTTCGGGCCTTCCGGGGTCTCGATCGGGCACACGCGCCCGTAGTGCGTCACGTGCACGTCACGCACCTCGAAGCCGGCACGCTCGCGCGTCAGACCGCCCGGGCCCAGGGCCGAGACGCGACGCTTGTGCGTGATCTCGGACAGGGGGTTGGTCTGGTCCATGAACTGCGAGAGCTGGGAGGCACCGAAAAACTCCTTGAGTGCCGCAGAGATGGGCTTGGAGTTGATCAGGTCGTGCGGCATGAGCGGTTCTTGTTCCGCCTGGCCCAGACGCTCCTTCACGGCCTTTTCGATGCGGGCCAGACCGGCGCGGTACTGGTTCTCGGCCAGCTCGCCGACGCAACGCACACGGCGGTTGCCGAGGTGGTCAATGTCGTCCACTTCGCCGCGGCCGTTGCGCAGGTCCACGAGGATCTTGACTACGGCGAGGATGTCCTCGTTGGTCAGGACCATCGGGCCCGTGGGCTCGCTGCGGCCCATCTTGGCGTTGAACTTCATGCGGCCCACACGCGACAGGTCGTACGTGTCCGGGTTGTAGAACAGGCGCTGGAACAGGGCCTGCACCGCGTCCTCGGTTGGCGGCTCGCCGGGGCGCATCATGCGGTAGATGGCCACGCGCGCGGCGAACTCGTCGGTCGTTTCGTCGATGCGCAGAGTCTGCGAAATGTAGGCGCCCTGGTCAAGTTCGTTGGTGTAGATGCACTGCAGTTCCTGCACACCAGCGGTACGCAGCTTCTTGAGCAGAGCGTCGGTCAGTTCCTCGTTGGCCTTGGCGATGATCTCACCGGTGTCAGGATCAACGATGTTGCGGGCCACAACGCGGCCGACCAAGAGGTCTTCCGGCACGCTGATGTGCGTGGTGCCTGTCTGCTCGAGATCACGAGTGTGACGCGCGGTGATGCGCTTGTCTTTAGCGACCACAACCTTGCCGCTTTTGTCGGTGATGTCGAAGCGGGCGACTTCACCGCGCAGGCGCTCGGCCACGAACTCCATCTGCGCGCCGCTGTCCATCAGCCGGAAGTTGTCGTTGACGAAGAAGTTCGCCAGGATGGACTCGGGGTTCAGGCCGATGGCCTTGAGCAGGATGGTGACCGGCATCTTGCGACGGCGATCGACGCGGAAGTACAGCATGTCCTTCGGGTCGAACTCGAAGTCCAGCCAGGAGCCGCGGTAGGGGATGATGCGGGCCGAGAACAGCAGCTTGCCCGAGCTGTGCGTCTTGCCCTTGTCGTGTTCGAAAAACACACCCGGCGAGCGGTGCAGCTGGGAGACGATCACGCGCTCGGTGCCGTTGATGATGAAGGAGCCCTTGGTCGTCATGAGCGGTACTTCGCCCATGTAGACCTCCTGCTCCTTCACTTCCTTGACCACCTTGTTCTGGGGGGTCGAGGATTCGCGGTCATAAATGATGAGCTGCACACGCGCGCGCACGGCCGACGCGAAGGTCAGGCCGCGGGTCTGGCACTCGCGTACGTCGAAAGCCGGCTTGGCCAGGTTGTATTCGAGGAATTTCATCTCGACAAAGCCGTTGTGCGAGACGATGGGGAAAGCAGCTTCGAAAGCGGCCTGCAGGCCTTCAGCGGTGCGCTGTTTGGAAGAAACATCCGCCTGCAGGAAAGCCGTGTAGGCGTCCTTTTGCATCTGCAGGAGGTAGGGAATGTCGAGCACGCTGTCGCGGCTGCCGAAGCTCTTGCGAATCCGCTTGCGTTCGGTATAGGTATAGGCCATTAGATCTGCTCCACGGGCTTGAGAGGTCTTTGGCGACTGGCGCGCCGGGCATCACACCCAGCAGGCTTGGTGGTTGGCCGCTACCAACCAATGGCGGACGGCCGCGCATTGCACACGGCCCGAACCAAGGCGTCTTCTGCAGTCGGGTCAGAAGTCACTTAAAAATTGCCTTGCAGGGCAAATTTTAAGTGCGCTCTGAAAGCGCAAAAGGCAGGCCACGAAACCTGCCTGGCGTAAATCGAGGGCGGAACGTTGCGAGCGCTGCGGGGCTGGTTTGAGACGCGCAACCGTGCTTCCGTACGGTTAGCATTGCAAAGCCAGGATCGCGCAGCGCAGTAGCTCCAGACCGATTTACTTCAGCTCGGCCTTGGCACCAGCCTCTTCCAGCTTCTTCTTGCCAGCTTCGGCGTCGGCCTTGGGCATGGCTTCCTTGACGGCCTTGGGAGCGCCATCGACCAGGTCCTTGGCTTCCTTGAGGCCCAGACCGGTGATTTCGCGCACGGCCTTGATGACCGAGACCTTGTTGGCGCCGGCTTCCAGCAGCACCAGGTTGAATTCGGTCTTCTCTTCTGCGGCGGTGGCGCCACCGGCGGCGGCGCCACCCGCTGCGGGAGCGGCCATGGCGGCAGCGCTCACGCCGAACTTCTCTTCGATGGCCTTGACCAGGTCGTTGAGTTCCATGACCGACATGCCGTCCAGGGCGGTCAGAAATGCGTCTTTATCGAATGCCATTTTGATTTCCTTCAAATTCCAGTTGGTTGGTAAGCAGGCTGCGCCGGATCAGGCGGCAGCCGTTTCGCCTTTTCTCGCCGCCAGGGCACCCAGCACCACGGCGGTGCGGGAGATCGGCGACTTGAGCAAGCCACACAGCTGAGCCAGCAGCACTTCCTTGGAGGGAATGCTTGCGAGCTGCTTCACGCCGTTGACGTCTAGGGCCTTGCCGCCGTATGCGCCGCCGCGAATCACCAGCTTATCGTTGGTTTTCGCGAAATCGGCCAACACGCGAGCGGCGGCCACAGCATCGACGGAGAAGCCATAGATCAGCGGACCGGTCATCGTGTCGGCCGCGACCTCAAACTGGCTGCCAGCCACAGCACGGCGGGCCAGGGTGTTCTTGAGAACACTCAGGCTCACACCCTGGCTGCGGGCGGTGGAACGCAGTTTGGTCATGTCAGCGACCGTAATGCCGCGGTATTCCGCCATCACGAGCGTTTGAGCTTTAGCGGCGAGGCCGGTCACTTCGGTGATGACCGCTTCTTTCTCACTGCGATTAAGACTCAAGGTCTAACTCCTTCAAAATGTGCCCCTCGGCTTGCGCCTCGGAACACGCCTTTCTTGCAGCGACCAACTGTTTCTGGAACCCAATCCATCTGCAGCGGGATCGCCATCTACGCTGGCTTTCACTGATTAAGCACAGCAGAACTGTGCGCCAGCGGTCTTGGATGACCCGACCGGTCTGCAACCGGCCGACCCACCACACCGGACGGCCGTTGCCGGCCGCCCAAATCACTCCATGCGATTACGCCGAGATGGTCTGGGTGTCGACGCGGACACCCACACCCATAGTCGACGACACCGCCACCTTGCGCAAAAACACACCCTTACTCGAAGCGGGCTTGGCCTTGTTCAGCGCCTCGATCAGCGCGGCCAGATTGCCTTGCAGCTTGGCAGCATCGAAGGAACGGCGGCCGATCGTGCTGTGCACGATGCCGGCCTTGTCCACGCGAAACTGCACCTGACCGGCCTTGGCGTTCTTCACCGCCGTGGCAACGTCGGGAGTGACGGTGCCGACCTTGGGGTTGGGCATCAGGCCACGGGGACCGAGCACCTGACCCAGGGTACCCACCACACGCATCGCGTCGGGGGCGGCAATCACCACGTCAAAGGGCATATCGCCAGCCTTCACGCGGGCAGCCAGGTCGTCCATGCCGACCACATCGGCGCCGGCGGCCTTGGCTTCTTCGGCCTTGGCGCCCTGGGCGAACACGGCTACGCGCTTGGTCTTGCCGGTGCCGTGCGGAAGCACGACAGCGCCACGCACCACCTGATCGGACTTCTTGGCGTCGATGCCGAGTTGCACGGCCACGTCGATCGACTCATCGAACTTGGCGGTGGCAGCTTCCTGCACGATCTTCAGTGCATCGGACAACGGGTACAGCTTGTTGCTGTCAACCTTGCCCTGCAGGGCTTTGGCTTTTTTCGTGAGCTTGGTCATTTACACGCCCTCCACATTCACGCCCATGGAGCGGGCAGAACCGGCGATGGTGCGAACAGCGGCGTCCAGATCGGCGGCCGTCATGTCCTTCATCTTGGTCTTGGCGATTTCCTCGAGTTGGGCACGGGTGATCTTGCCAACCTTGTCGGTATGCGGCTTGGAGGAACCCTTGTCCAGCTTGATGGCCTTCTTGATCATCACGGTCGCCGGCGGCGTCTTGATGATGAAGGTGAAGCTCTTGTCCGCGAAAGCGGTGATCACCACCGGCAGCGGCAGACCGGGCTCGACGCCCTGGGTCTGGGCGTTGAACGCCTTGCAGAACTCCATGATGTTCAGACCGCGCTGGCCCAGAGCGGGACCAATCGGCGGCGACGGGTTGGCCTTACCAGCCGGCACTTGCAGCTTGATAAAACCGACGATTTTCTTCGCCATGCTTTACTCCTTACGGGTTCTGACGCCTTGGCTATCTGCCTCGGCTCCCCGGGGTTTGCGACTCATCAAAACAACATCCGCGCCGAGTCGTAAAGCGCGAACTGAAAACTGTCGCCGCACTGGCGAGGCTCAGGTCTTGAAGAGACTTACGTTTTCTCGACCTGCGAGAACTCCAGCTCCACCGGCGTCGAGCGACCGAAGATCGTGACGGCCACGCGCACTTTGTTCTTTTCGTAGTTGACTTCTTCGACCGTGCCGTTGAAATCGGTGAAGGGGCCTTCCTTGACGCGCACGTACTCACCCACCTCGAACTCCACTTTGTGCCGCGGCTTCTCTGAGCCTTCCTGCATCTGGTTGACGATCTTCAAGACCTCCTCTTCGGATATCGGCGCGGGGCGGTTCTTGGCGCCACCAACAAATCCCGTCACCTTGTTGGTGTGCTTCACCAGATGCCAGGTGTCGTCGGCCATGACCATTTCAACCAGCACATAGCCCGGGAAGAACTTGCGCTCGGTGGTGCGCTTCTGGCCGTTCTTGACTTCGACCACCTCTTCCATCGGCACCAGGATGCGGCCGAACTTGTCTTGCATACCGGAGCGGGCGATGCGCTCTTTGATGTTGCGCTCGACCGCCTTCTCCATGCCGGAATAGGCATGGACCACGTACCAGCGCAGATCCGGATTGACCGGCTTGGCGGGTGCCGACGAGGTATCCAGAACGTCAGTCATCACTTCCTCCAGCCCAGAATCAGATCAAAGATCACCCACTCGAGCGTCTTGTCGGTCAGCCACAGAAAAAGAGCCATCACCACCACGAAGGCGAAGACGTAGGCCGTCATCTGGATGGATTCCTTGCGCGCCGGCCAGACCACCTTGCCAACCTCACGCCATGCATCGCGGCCGAAGGCGATCAAGTCGCGTCCGGGTTGAGCCGTGAGGAAAACCACGACCGCTGCGGCCAGGCCCGCCAGCAGCGCACCCCACTGCGCGAGCGGACCCTGCTTGCCCAGCCAGTAGAAAGCCACCAAGCCCGCCAGCAACAGGACCACTGCCGCCGCCAGCTTGAGCTTGTCCGCCCCGCTACCGACTGTTTCAACTTGCGAAGTTGCCATTTTCTAGATTTCCGCCTTGCGTCCGTACCCAAAACCAGCGCGCCTCTTCAGACGCTGAAGCCCGCCAGGTTGTGGCGGGCTTTCTCGCACCCCGACCCTTACGAATCAGGTGGCAGGGGCAGTAGGAATCGAACCTACAACCTTCGGTTTTGGAGACCGACGCTCTGCCAATTGAGCTATACCCCTACACAGATCCTCAGTCGATGATCTTGGCCACGACGCCGGCGCCGACGGTCTTGCCGCCTTCGCGGATGGCGAAGCGCAGGCCTTCTTCCATGGCGATGGGGGCGATGAGCTTGACGGTGATCGACACGTTG
>JADCGR010000031.1 GCA_020248905.1 Curvibacter sp.
CTCGCGATTACGCTCCACGCTTCCTTCCCACGCTCGGTCACCCTCACGCAGTTGCGCTTCGCTTTGCTCACTGTGACCAGTTCGCAGCGGGACTTGCACCCGCAAGAGTGCGCCCATGCTGGGCGCACAAAACAAAAACCCTGCGCGGGCGGCGCAGGGTTTCGCGGTTGGGCCGGGCGACGATCAGGCAGCGGTTACGTTCACCGTCTGCTTGTTCAGCGCGCCCTTGGTGGCGAAGGAGACCTCGCCATCAACCAGGGCGAAAAGGGTGTGGTCCTTGCCCACCCCGACGTTGGAACCGGGGTGAAACTTGGTGCCGCGCTGGCGAACGATGATGGAGCCCGCGCTAATCTGCTGGCCGCCAAACACCTTCACACCGAGCATCTTGGGCTGCGAATCGCGCCCGTTACGCGTAGAGCCGCCGCCTTTTTTCTGTGCCATTTTTGTTGCCCCTTATGCGGCGATGGCGCCGATTTGCAGCTCGGTGAACTGCTGGCGGTGCCCTTGACGTTTCTGATAGTGTTTGCGACGGCGCATTTTGAAGATGCGAACCTTGTCGTGCAAGCCATGGGCCACGACAGTGGCTTTGACAGTGGCGCCGGACACCAGGGGCGTACCGACCTTGAGTTCAGCGCCGTTTCCGACAGCCAACACCTGGTCGATCACGATCTCCTGGCCTACGTCCGCAGCAATCTGTTCTACTTTGATTTTCTCGCCAGCAGCAACACGATACTGTTTGCCGCCGGTTTTTATGACCGCGTACATGAATGACCTCTTGGATTGATCCTCTGTGGACGGATTTCCACGGAGCCTCAAATTCTATCACTGTTTGCGCTCACTGACACAATCTCCTGGCTCCCCACGGACGTCGGCCACGGTCTTCCTATAATCGCGACTCTCTCGCGGATTCTGCCCTGTTGACGTGAATATCCCCCCAACCGCCAACCCACTAACCCTGATCGCCGACGAGATGCGGGAGGTGGACCGCGTGATCGGGGCCAGGCTGGACTCCGGCGTTCCACTGGTGGGCCAGGTGGCGCGCTACATCATCGATGCTGGCGGCAAGCGACTGCGTCCGGCCCTGCTGCTGCTGACCTGCGGAGCCCTGGGTTACTGCGGTCCGCAGCGGCACAACCTGGCCGCCATCGTAGAGTTCATCCACACTGCCACCCTGCTGCACGACGACGTCGTCGACGACTCGACCATGCGACGCGGCAACGCGACGGCCAACGAGGCTTTCGGCAATCCGGCAAGCGTGCTGGTTGGCGACTTCCTCTACTCGCGCGCCTTCCAGATGATGGTGGACGCAGGCAGCATGCGCATCATGCAGGTACTGGCCGATGCCACGAACGTGATCGCCGAGGGCGAAGTGCAGCAGCTGGTGAACATGCACAACGCCGACCTCGACGAGACCGGCTACCTGCAGGTCATCCGGTCAAAGACTGCCAAGCTCTTCGAAGCCAGCGCACGCTGCGGAGCCATACTGGCCGGAGCCGACAACCGGCTGGAAGATGCGTGCGCCGAGTATGGACAGGCCTTGGGCACCGCCTTTCAGGTCATTGACGATGTGCTGGACTATGCCGGCGACGCTGCCGTCATGGGCAAGAGTCTCGGCGACGATCTGCGTGAAGGCAAGGCCACGCTGCCTCTCATCGCCGCCATGCAACGGGGCAGCGATGCCGAACGCCACCTGGTGCGCGAGGCCGTTGAGCACGGCTCGGTCACACATCTGGAACAGGTCATCGAAATCGTTCGGCGCACGGGCGCACTGGAGGTGGCACGCGCGGCTGCAGCGAGAGAGGCGCAACGAGCCGTTCAGGCCGCAGAGCAACTGCCCGTCGGGGCGCATTCATCGACTTTGATACAATTAGCGGCTCAGTTGTTGCAGCGGCAGGCCTGAGTCGCTGGCGGCAACCCGGGAATCGGAATGTAGCGCAGTCTGGTAGCGCACTTCGTTCGGGACGAAGGGGTCGGAGGTTCGAATCCTCTCATTCCGACCAAACCCCCCCCTCGCTGCCGAGGCCTGGCGCTCCTGTTGCGCAGCAACGTCTGCCTGCAGGTCACGCCCCCGCTTTCGTTTACATCACACGGTCAATCGGCGATGATTCGTGCGTTTCTCCCCGGAAATCCGATTCACATTGCACATGGCCGCTGTTGACACCGTCATCCAACGCGAAAATGCGCCCGTCGCGCTGCCCGGACTTGGGCGCGCCCTGATACTCGCAGGCAAACTGGAGCAGAAATCGGCGGAGGACATATTCCGCCAGGCCACGAGCAAGAAATCCAGCTTCATTGCCGAACTTACCGGCTCGGGCGTGGTCTCGGCTTCCGATCTGGCCCACACGATGTCGGCGGCTTTCGCTGCTCCGCTCATTGACCTGGACGCTGTCGACGTCAACCGGCTACCCAAGGACCTGCTGGATAACCGCATCTGTCACGACTACCGCGTGGTCGTGCTGAGCAAGCGAAACAACCGTCTGGTTGTGGCGACTGCCGATCCGTCGGACCAGGGGGCGGCCGAGAAAATCAAGTTCGCCAGCCAGATGGGGGTGGACTGGGTCATTGCGGAGTACGACAAGTTGCTCAAGCTCGTCGAGGCCCACGCCATGACGGCATCGGAGGCGATCGACAACATCGTCGGCGGCGACATCGAGTTCGATGATCTCAACACGGAAACGGTGTCCGACAGCACCGAACCCTCAACTTCCGAGGTCGACGATGCACCGGTGGTCAGATTCCTCCACAAGATGCTGATCGACGCCATTGGCATGCGGGCCTCGGACCTGCACTTCGAGCCCTACGAGCACAACTACCGCGTACGCTTTCGCATTGACGGCGAGTTGCGCGAAATCGCCTCGCCACCAGTCGCCATCAAGGACAAGCTCGCATCGCGGATCAAGGTGATCTCCAAGATGGATATCTCGGAGAAGCGCGTACCACAGGACGGCAAGATGAAGCTCAAGGTCGGCCCCGACAGGGTGATCGACTTCCGGGTCAGCACCCTTCCGACCCTGTTCGGCGAGAAGATCGTGATCCGTATCCTCGACCCGAGCAGTGCCAAGCTGGGCATCGACGCCCTTGGCTACGACCCCGAGGAAAAAGCGCGCCTGCTCGACGCCATCAGCCGCCCTTACGGGATGATCCTGGTCACCGGCCCGACCGGTTCGGGCAAGACGGTGTCGCTGTACACGTGCCTGAACCTGCTGAACAAGCCGGGCGTGAACATCGCGACTGCAGAAGACCCGTCCGAAATCAATCTGCCTGGCATCAACCAGGTCAACGTGAACGACAAGGCGGGTCTGACTTTCGCGGCCGCGCTCAAGTCCTTCCTTCGACAGGATCCCGACATCATCATGGTCGGCGAAATACGAGACCTCGAAACCGCAGACATCGCAATCAAGGCTGCCCAGACCGGCCACCTGGTGATGTCCACCCTGCACACCAATGACGCACCGACGACGCTCACGCGTATGCGCAACATGGGCATCGCGCCTTTCAACATCGCGTCCAGCGTGGTCCTGATCACCGCGCAGCGCCTGGCGCGCCGTCTCTGCGCGAATTGCAAGGCACCGGTGGACATGCCCAGTAAAGCGCTCCTTGACGCCGGCTTCAAACCGGATGAACTGGACGGGTCATGGGTCAGTTACCGTCCAGTCGGCTGCTCCGCCTGCAATAACGGCTACAAGGGCCGCGTCGGTATCTATCAGGTCATGCCGATCAGCGAGGAGATCCAGCGCATCATCCTGCGCGATGGCTCGGCACTCGACATCGCACGGCAGGCTCAGGCCGAGGGCGTTCGTTCGCTGCGCCAGTCTGGCTTATACAAGGTCAAGCAAGGCCTGACTTCGCTCGAGGAAGTCCTGGCCGTCACCAACGAATAACAACCCGGAGGTTCAGGGGACACCATGGCAACTGCACAACCCAAGGGCGCCAAGGAACTGGTCTTTGAGTGGGAGGGCAAGGATCGCAACGGCAAGATCGTACGCGGTGAAATGCGCGCCGTAGGCGAAAATCAGGTACTGGCCTCGCTCCGTCGTCAGGGCATTCTTCCGGGCAAGGTCAAGAAGCGCAAGATGAGCTCGGGCAAGAAAATCACGCCCAAGGACCTCACCATTTTCACCCGACAGCTTGCCACCATGATGAAGGCTGGCGTTCCCCTGTTGCAAGCCTTCGATATTGTTGGACGCGGCAACGCAAACCCCAGCGTCACACGCCTGCTCAACGACATTCGCAACGATGTCGAAACGGGCACCTCCCTGAGCACGGCCTTTCGCAAATACCCGCTTTACTTCGACAACCTGTATTGCAACTTGGTCGAGGCCGGCGAGCAGGCCGGCATCCTAGACCAGCTGCTTGACCGCCTCGCGGTCTACATGGAAAAGACGCAGGCCATCAAGCAGAAGATCAAGTCGGCCCTGATGTACCCAATCGCCGTTATTGTCGTGGCCTTCGTGGTGATTGCTGTGATCATGATCTTCGTGATCCCCGCCTTTAAGCAGGTGTTCTCGTCCTTTGGTGCCGACCTGCCTGCCCCGACCCTTTTCGTCATTGCCATGAGCGAGTTCTTCGTTGCGTGGTGGTGGCTGATTTTTGGCGGGATTGGCGGTGGTCTTTACTTCTTTTTTCAGGCTTGGCAGCGCAATCGCGAGATGCAGCGCTTCATGGACCGACTCCTGCTCAAGATTCCCGTGTTCGGCGCCCTGATTGACAAGTCCTGTATTGCTCGCTGGACCCGTACGCTGTCGACCATGTTCGCTGCTGGGGTGCCGCTGGTGGAAGCCCTGGATTCGGTGGGCGGTGCGTCCGGTAATTCGGTCTATGAGGAGGCGACTGTCAAAATCCAGCAAGAGGTCTCTACCGGTACGAGCCTCACGGCCGCGATGAGCAACGTCCATCTTTTCCCGAGTATGGTGCTGCAGATGTGTGCCATCGGGGAGGAGTCAGGATCGATCGACCACATGTTGGGCAAGGCAGCGGACTTTTACGAGTCCGAGGTCGACGACATGGTGGCCGGTCTGTCCAGCCTGATGGAGCCGATCATCATCGTGGTTCTCGGCACAATCGTTGGCGGTATCGTCATCTCGATGTATCTGCCCATCTTCAAGCTGGGTCAGGTCGTTTGATGCTGGTCTCGCCGGACTTTGACGCGACTCTGGCTGGCATGCTGGGTTTGCTGGTGGGCAGCTTTCTGAATGTCGTCATCTACCGCCTGCCCAAGATCATGGAGCGGCAATGGGCGGCGGAGTGCGCCGAACTGGCCGGTCGAGAGCCGCCTGTGGCCGAGACCTTCAACCTCCTGCTTCCCCGCTCACGCTGCCACAAGTGCGGTCACACAATACGCTGGTACGAAAACGTGCCGGTGGTGAGTTACGTCCTGCTTCGAGGCAGATGTTCGGCCTGCGGCACTGCGATCAGCCCTCGTTATCCACTGGTGGAAATTGCAACGGCAGCGCTGTTTGCCTGGTGCATCTGGCATTGGGGCGTCACACCCACCGGCCTGGCATGGTGTGGCTTCTCATCAGCGCTGGTCGCTCTGGCACTGATTGACTGGGATACGACACTGCTGCCCGACAGCATTACCCTGCCGCTGCTGTGGGCGGGCCTGATCATCGCTGCGCTACGCTGGACTAACGTGGCGCTGCCGGACGCTCTGTGGGGAGCAGTAGGCGGCTACCTTTCCCTTTGGCTCATCTACTGGAGTTTCAAGCTGGTCACAGGCAAGGAGGGCATGGGGTACGGCGATTTCAAGCTTTACGCTGCGCTGGGCGCCTGGTTTGGCTGGGCGGCGCTTGTGCCTATCATCCTCATGGCCTCGGTAATCGGCGCCATCGTTGGTATCGCGCTGAAAATCAATAGCCGCTTGCTGGAGGGGGGGTACGTCCCCTTCGGACCTTTTCTCGCGGCAGCCGGCCTGACTGCCATGGTCTTCGGTCCGCAGAGTATCCTGGGCGCGGTGGGACTTTGATCCATGCCGGAGGGTCTGCGTCTCGGCCTGACCGGCGGCATAGGCAGCGGCAAAAGCACGGTGGCCTCTCTCCTGGCCGGGCTCGGGGCCAGGGTAATAGATGCCGACGCAATCTCTCGTGAACTGACGGCTGCGGACGGACAGGCGATCCCCGCCATTCGGGAGGCCTTCGGCACGGAAGTGATATCAACCGAAGGATCGCTGGACCGCGCGCGCATGCGCTCCCTGGTTTTTGGCGACCCCGCCGCCCGGCGCCGCCTGGAGCAGATCCTGCATCCCCTGATTGGTCTTGAGTCGCGTCGCCAGGCCGAGCATGCCACGCGGACCGGATACCGCTGCGTTGTGCTAGACATCCCTTTGCTGGTCGAGTCGTCGCACTGGCGCCCCCAGCTGGATCAGGTGCTGGTGCTCGATTGCACACCCCGGACGCAAATCGACCGCGTGATGCAGCGCAGCGGCCTGACACAAGCTGAAGTCGAGGCCATCCTCGCCCAGCAAGCCAGCCGCCGCCAGCGTCTGCGGGCGGCCGATCACGTGATCTTCAACGAGGGGCTTTCTCTGGCAGAGCTAGGTCAAGTGGTGCACCTGCTGGCGTCCCGCTTGGGGCTATGATCCGGGCATCGGAAGCTGCGCAGCGTGATCACCTACGAATACCCCTTCAACGAGCGCATCCGGACCTATCTCCGGCTTGAGAACCTGTTTCGACGCCTGCTGGAACTGGTAGCGCGCGACGCCGCTCTTGATCATCACTATGCACTGGCCTGCCTTTTCGAGGTCATGGATGTCGGTGCCCGTGCGGACCTGAAGGCGGACGTGCTGCGCGACCTAGAAAAGCAGAAGCAAATCCTCAACGGCTACCGTGGAAACCCCAGCATTGCGCAGGGGGTTCTCGATGAGGTCCTGCAGCAAATCGAAGGCTGCTATGCCCATCTCAACAGCCTGAGCGGCAAGGCCGGGTACGCCTTGACCGAAAACGACTGGCTCATGAGCATACGCAGCCGCATCGGCATCCCTGGCGGGACCTGCGCATTTGATCTGCCGGCCTACTACGCATGGCAGCACGAAGACGCTCCCCGTCGACGTGCAGATCTGCAGGGGTGGATTGCCACCCTCACCCCGCTGGCGGATGCCATCGGGCTGCTGCTAGGCCTGCTGCGCGACTCAGGCGTGCCACAGAAAGTGCTGGCGCCCGCGGGCCAGTACCAGCAGGCCCTGCCGCAAGGCCGTACGTTCCAGCTCCTGCGACTGAGCATCGATCCGGGCCTGGGTCTGATTCCGGAGATCAGCGGCAACCGCCTGATCGTTTCGATCCGGCTCATGCGGCTTGGTGAAGACGATCGCCTGCACGCCAGCAACCAAGACGCTACGCTGGACCTGACCCTGTGCTCCTGAGTCGCGTGACCCCCGACTGGCTCAAACGAATGACAAGGCCCAGCGACACACCCGCCGACCGTACCTTACGCCGGGTGCGCTGCCCAAGCTGCGGGGCGCAGACCGTCTACGCACCCACGCAGCCCCATCGTCCTTTTTGCAGCGAGCGCTGTCGCAAGATGGATCTGGGCGCCTGGGCCAGCGAGAATTTTCGCGTGCCCACCGAGGCGCCACCCGAGGAACAGGGATTCGGCGACCCCAGACTTCAGTGACTCAGGCGCCGCTATCGCAGTGCGTCGCCCCCGCAAAACCTCGCTCCTCGGCCAGCCACTGAAGCACGGGGACCGTTCCCGGCAGGACGGGTTGCGACAATACCGGCAACTGCTCCCAGGCATGCGACTGGCCCTCCCGCATCTGAAGTCCACCGCGCCAGCTTCGGACCTTGCAGAAATGCAACCGGACCAGCGCGTGCGGGTAATCAACCAGTTCGATCTTCCAGGGCTCGATATCCAGCGCCTCGATGCCCAGCTCTTCGTGCAGCTCACGCCGCAGCGCCGCAGGCACGGTTTCACCCGACTCCAGCTTGCCGCCCGGGAACTCCCAGTAGCCGGCATAGACCTTGCCGGCAGGGCGGGACGTCAGTAGAAAGCGGCCATCGGACTGCAGCAGGACGCCCACCGCAACCTCGGTGATACTGCGCTGCGCTCCGCCTTCGCGCGGTCGATCGCCATCGGCGATCAGGGGGGGCTTCATGGCGCCGCGGCGTGGCGGCCTGCGTAGTCCTTGGCGAACTGATACGCGACACGCCCGCTGCGCGAGCCGCGCTCCAGCGCCCAGACCAGGGCCTCGGATTGCGCCGCCATGATGGCGGCTGCAGGGGTACCGAAGGACTTGAGCCACTGGGCGACGATGCTCAGGTACTCGTCCTGGCTGAAGGGGTAGAAACTCACCCACAGGCCGAAGCGCTCGGACAGCGAGATCTTCTCCTCCACCACCTCTCCCGGATGGATTTCGCCGCCCTCACTGGGCTGGTAGCTCAGGTTGTCCTTCATGTACTCCGGCAGCAAATGGCGACGGTTACTGGTCACGTAGATCAGTACATTGGGCGTGGACGCCGAGACGGAACCATCGAGTGTGGACTTCAAGGCCTTGTAGCCGCCGTCGCCATCCTCAAAGCTCAGGTCGTCGCAGAAGACGATGAACTTTTCGGGCCGCTGCGACACCACCTCGACAATGTCTGGCAGGTCGGTCATGTCGCTTTTGTCGACCTCGATCAGGCGCAAACCCTGGGCGGCATACGTGTGCAGGCAAGCCCGGATCAGCGAGGACTTGCCAGTACCACGCGCGCCCGTCAGCAGGACATTGTTGGCAGGCAGGCCTCGCACGAACTGTTCCGTGTTTCGCTGGATCTTTTCCTTCTGCGGATCGATCTCCCGAAGCTGCTCCAGCGCCATGGACGCCACATGAACCACTGGCTCCAGCACCCCGTGCCCGGAGCCGCGCTTGCGGTAGCGGAAGGCGATGGACGCACCCCACTCGGGTTGGCCCAAGGGTTGCGGCAGGATAGCCTCAAGACGTAGCATCAACTGCTCCGCTCGATCGATCAGGCGTTCAAACTTCTCGTTCATGCTGGTTCATGCGGGCGGTCCGGCCCGATGCATCAGGATCTGTAGTCGGCGTTGATCGACACGTAATCGTGGCTGAAATCACAGGTCCAGACCACGTCTTCGGCCATGCCACGCCCCAACGCGACCCGTACCGTGATCTCGCTTTGCCTCATCACGCGCTGGCCGTCGTCCTCCCGGTAGGACGGGTTGCGCCCGCCCTGTACGGCAACGTGCACATCGTCCAGATAAAGATCGATCTTGCTCTGGTCTAGGTCCGCAATGCCGGCATAGCCCACCGCCGCCAGGATACGTCCAAGGTTCGGGTCACTGGCGTAGAACGCTGTCTTGACCAGGGGAGAGTGGGCGATTGCATAAGCAACAAGACGACATTCCTCGGCTGTCCTGCCGCCCTGCACACGCACGGTGATGAATTTGGTGGCACCCTCGCCGTCGCGAACAATCGCCTGGGCCAGCTTGCGTGCAACCTCCAGCATGGCGGCTTTGAGCTTCTGTCCATCCACGCTGTCCAGCGCGTCGATCGCGGCGTGCGCGGCCTTGTTGCTCGCGATCACCACGAACGAGTCGTTGGTTGAGGTGTCGCCGTCTACCGTCACGCGGTTGAATGAGCCCTCGGCCAACTCGTGCGCCAACTGTTGCATCACGGCCTGGCTCACGCGCGCATCGGTGGCCATGTATCCGAGCATGGTCGCCATATTGGGACGGATCATGCCCGCGCCCTTGCTGATTCCAGTCACGCTGACAGTGACACCGCCGATAACCACCTGGGTACCAAAGGCCTTGGGTACGGTGTCGGTGGTCATGATGCCCTCGGCAGCGCGGCTCCAGTTGTCCTCCCGCGCATCACCCAATGCTGCCGGCAAGCCTGCCTCTATGCGATCATGCGGCAACGGCTCCATGATCACACCCGTCGAGAAGGGCAGCACCTGCTCTGGTGCCAGACCGAGCTGCCGTGCCAGCGCAGCACAGGTGCTGCGCGCACGGGCGAGCCCCTCGTGACCGGTCCCGGCATTCGCGTTACCTGTGTTGACCACCATGGCGCGAATGCCCCGACCGGCGGCCAGATGCTCGCGGCACACTTGCACCGGAGCGGCGCAGAAACGGTTCTGCGTAAAGACGCCTGCCACCGAGGCCCCCTCGTCGAGCAGCACGACGGTCAGGTCCTTTCGATTGGCCTTGCGGATTCCAGCTTCCGCAACGCCGATGCGCACGCCCGCGATAGGAAAAAGCTCTGATGGGTTGGGAAGGGGGAGATTGACGGGCATCGTGCAACTCGCGATCTTCAGCTGAGCTTGCCATGGCAATGCTTGTATTTCTTGCCGCTGCCACAGGGACAGGGTTCGTTGCGTCCTACGCGCGGCACAGCCTCGACCGCAGTCGCGGCATCCACCGTTGTCTCTACTTCACCCGTCTCGGTCGGCGCGGTGTAGGTGACATTGGCGATCTGCTCGGCCCTGGTCTCCATGGCCTCAGCGGCCTGTTCGATTTGCTCGCCGGACTGCACGCGAACCGTCAGCAGAACCTTGGTCACCTCGTTCTTGACCGAATCCAGTAACTGACCGAAAAGCTCAAATGCCTCGCGCTTGTACTCCTGCTTGGGTTGCTTTTGAGCGTAGCCGCGAAGGTGAATGCCCTGACGCAGGTAATCCAGCGCGCTCAGGTGCTCGCGCCAGTGCGTGTCGATGCTCTGCAGCAGCACCATGCGTTCAAACTGCATGAAGTTGGCCGCGCCGGCCTGCTCCACTTTGGCGGCATAAGTCGCGTGGGCGGCCTCGACGACTTTCTCGACGATGTCTTGATCACCGATGGCAGCCGCCTGCTCTACGGTTGCCTGCACTGGCAGGGAGATCTGCCATTCATCGTGCAGCACCTTCTCGAGGGCTGCGACATCCCATTGTTCCTCGACAGACTCCGCAGGCACGTACTGTCTCACCAGGTCGGTAAAGCAGCCTTCGCGCAGGGAATGAATCTGGGTCGATAGGTCCTTCGCGTCCAGGATGGCATTGCGCTGCTGGTAGATCACCTTGCGCTGGTCGTTGGCGACGTCGTCGTACTCCAGCAACTGCTTGCGGATGTCAAAGTTACGCGCCTCGACTTTGCGCTGGGCACCCTCGATGCTGCGGGTCACGATGCCCGCCTCGATGGCCTCGCCCTCCGGCATCTTCAGACGATCCATGATGGCGCGAACGCGGTCACCCGCGAAGATGCGCATCAAGGCATCATCCAGACTCAGGTAAAAGCGCGACGATCCAGGATCGCCCTGTCGGCCGGAGCGACCCCGCAGCTGGTTGTCAATCCGGCGCGACTCATGACGTTCGGTGGCGATGATTCTCAGACCACCCAGCGCCACGACGGTCTCGTGCTCCTGATTCCACTGCACACGCAGAGCGTCGATCTGTTTGCGCTTGCTGGTTTCGTCGAGCGCGGCGTCGGCCTCGATGGCGCTGATCGCCTTCTCGACATTGCCGCCAAGCACGATGTCGGTTCCACGACCCGCCATATTGGTGGCTATCGTGATCATCCTCGTTCGTCCAGCCTGGGCGATGATCTCGGCTTCACGCGCATGCTGCTTGGCGTTGAGCACCTGATGCGGCAGCTTTTCCTTCTCGAGCAGCTGGGCAATGATCTCGGAGTTTTCGATTGAGGTCGTACCCACCAGAACCGGCTGGCCGCGCTCGTAGCACTCGCGGATATCCGCGATCGCGGCCGCGTACTTCTCTCGGGTGCTCTTGTACACGCGATCAAGCTGGTCGTCTCGGCGACTCGGACGGTTCGGCGGAATGACGACCGTCTCCAGACCGTAAATTTCCTGGAACTCGTAGGCCTCGGTGTCAGCGGTGCCCGTCATGCCGGCCAGCTTGCCATAGAGGCGGAAGTAGTTCTGGAAGGTGATGGACGCGAGTGTCTGGTTTTCGGCCTGGATGGCCACGCCCTCCTTGGCTTCAACGGCCTGGTGCAGACCATCGCTCCAGCGCCGGCCAGTCATGAGGCGGCCCGTGAATTCGTCCACGATGATGATTTCGCCGCCCTGCACCACGTAATGCTGGTCACGATGGTACAGATGCCGGGCGCGCAGGCCGGCATATAGGTGATGCATCAGGGTGATGTTGGCGGGATCGTAGAGGCTTGCTCCCTCAGGCAGCAGCCCCGCCTGGGCCAGCAGGGCTTCGGCCTTTTCATGACCGGCCTCAGTCAGGAAGACCTGATGGCTCTTCTCGTCCAACGTAAAGTCCCCGGGCTTGATGACGCCCTCGCCGGTACGCGGGTCGGCCTCCCCTTCTTGGCGAGACAGATTGGGAACCAGCTTGTTGATGGCAATGTATAGGGCAGTGTGGTCCTCTGCCTGGCCACTGATGATGAGCGGCGTGCGCGCCTCGTCAATCAGGATGGAGTCCACCTCGTCCACGATGGCGTAGTTCAGCCCGCGCTGGACCCGGTCTGCTACTTCATAGACCATGTTGTCGCGAAGGTAGTCGAAGCCGTACTCGTTGTTGGTACCATAGGTGATGTCTGCTGCGTAGGCCGCCTGCTTGTCCTGGCGCGACATCTGCGGCAGGTTCACGCCCACCGTTAGACCAAGGAAGTTGTAAAGGCGCCCCATCCACTGCGCGTCCCGATTGGCCAGGTAGTCATTCACCGTGACCACGTGCACGCCCTTGCCTGCGAGTGCATTCAGGTACACGGGAAGCGTTGCCGTCAGGGTCTTGCCCTCGCCAGTGCGCATCTCGGAGATCTTGCCCTGGTGCAACGAAATGCCTCCCATGAGCTGCACGTCAAAGTGGCGCATTCTCATTACACGCTTCGAACCTTCGCGAACGACGGCGAAAGCCTCAGGCAGGAGGTCGTCCAAGGCTGCTCCGCCAGCGATGCGCTCGCGGAACTCCGTGGTCTTGGCCCTCAGCGCCGCGTCGTCCAGCTTTTCGAATTGCGCCTCCAGCGCATTGATGCGGGCCACCACGCCCCGGTACTGCCTGAGCAACCGGTCATTACGGCTGCCGAAAATTTTGGTGAGGATATTGATGCCCATGAACGCCGCGCCGCGCCGCCGGTTCGTTAACGTGGCAGCGCCGTGCAATCCTTCTCAGTCTAGGTCGATGAGTGTGGCCGACAGAGGCGGCCACCCTTCCCGACGCTGCAGGCATCGGGAACGCAAAGCAATTGATTCTACCTTTGCGGCGCGGTGCCGGTCGCGTTTGGCAGTGAGGGCGCGCGTCCGGCCACAGGCAAGGCTGCAGCCGCACTACCGGCGGCAGCCGTTGCTGGTGGTTCCGCAACCGCCCTGGGCCCTGCTGGCGTAGCGGGTTCTGCGGGGCGCACAGCCGAGACCACCAACGCAGGCCGCTGCATAGCCGCAGCCGGCGCGGGCTGTGTGCGGTTGGCCGCCATGAACTTGTGCGGGTCTTGGGGCACCCCTCGGACGAGAACCTCGAAATGCAGGTGTGGCCCGGTTGAACGACCCGTATTGCCAACTTCCGCGATCTTCTGTCCACGCTTGACGAGATCGCCCTTCTTGACGAGGACCCGGGAGGCATGAGCGTACCGGGTAACCAAATCCTTGCCGTGGTCAATCTCGACCATGTGCCCGTAATCTGGCCGGAACTCCTGGGTGACGATCACGCCGCCAGCAGCAGCCAGGATGGCTGTGCCGACCGGCGACTGGTAATCAACCCCGGTGTGCAAGGCAGAGCGTCCGGTGAATGGATCGATGCGCCAGCCGAACCCCGAGCCAGCGCCCCCGAACTCCACAGGATGCTGAGTTGGGATCATCATGCTCTTGACCTTCTGCTCAAAAAGCCGCGACTCGACTACCGACATGAGGTCTGTACGCTGCTCGGTGACACGATCCAGGTCCGCCAGGGTCTTCTCAAGCTCCTCTAGGGTCAAGGGGCGCCCGGAAATCAGGGCGCCGCCCTGCCCGGGTTTTGCCCGGATGTCGGCTGGATTGATACCCGCGAGTCCCGAGACACGCTCGCCCAGGGACTCAAGCTGGTAAAGCTTGGCCTGCATTTCGCCAATGCGGCGAGCCATCACATCGAGGTTCTCCCGCATGAAACGATCTCGCAGGGCGAACTCGTCCTTCACCACCAGCCGGACCAGTGAGCCGATGACGGGCCAGCCTTCGCGCGCGCCCTTGAGGAAGACCCAGTGGTAAAGACCAGCTGCCACCATCATGAGGGCAAAAGACATGACAAGCCCCGCCAGCAGCAGCTTGGTGCCGCTCAGGTGTATCGCGCGGCTTCGGGCCAGCCACGCATCCGTGATAATCAAATGCATCTTTTCTCCTCGACCCCGCGCTCCTCGACCATGATCCGTCGCCCACCAGCTGTAACGCTTCAACAGGCAACGCAGGATTCACCCGTACTGGCACGGTTGACAGACCTCAACAACGATTCTCAGGCACGACTCAGGGCTGTTGAATCGATGATACCGGCAGTGCTCCGCGCCACGATCACCGCCGGGCCAATCGACGGTGCGATTTGGTGTCTGATTGTTAACAACAATGCTGCGGCCGCAAAACTGCGTCAGATGCTGCCGTCCCTGACGACGCATCTGCAAGCCAAGGGCTGGGAGGTTAACGCAATCCGGCTCAAAGTCCAAGTGCCCGGTGTACGCCGATAACAAGATAAGCGCCCGAAAAAGGCTATCACCAAGATGGTGCCGATTGTCGGATTCGAACTGACGACCTACCGCTTACAAGGCGGGTGCTCTACCAACTGAGCTAAATCGGCACGACGCAGATTCTAGCGGACAGCGCCTTAGGGCGCTGCCGCGATATCTCAGGTGCGCTGCCTACTTGACCCGCTTGAGCGCAGGCCGACCGGGGTTGGTCGAGCCAGGGCGCGGCGGCTCCGGCTCATCAGCCCCGGCATCGCTGCCAGCCAGCAGGCCCTCAGAACGGTGGGGCTGCAGTTCATTGCGACTCGGCGCTTGCGCATCCGCAGACGTTCCTGGCGCGGGCACGGGTGCCGACTCCGCCTCTTCTGGCGGGAAAGCCATGCCCTGACCGTTTTCCCTGGCGTAGATAGCCATGACCCGGCCCAGGGGAATCATGATGTCGCGGGCCACCCCTGCAAAGCGCGCCTTGAACTCAATGTACTCGTTGCCCAGTTTGAGCGCACTGGTGGCATCCATGCTGATGTTGAGGACGATTTCGCCATCCTTCACGTACTCTCGGGGCACGCGCACGGTTTCGTCCACCCGGACCGCTACATACGGCGTCAGGCCGTTGTCCGTGCACCATTCGTAGAGGGCCCGGACCAGATAGGGGCGGGTCGAAGTGGTCCCGCTGGCATTCATGATCGACAAGGTGAGTGGGCCTTATTTGCGCATGACCTTTTCCGAAGGGGTCAGCGCCTCGATGTAAGCGGGGCGCGAGAAGATGCGCTCGGCGTACTTGAGCAGCGGCGCCGCATTTTTGCTCAACTCGATGCCGTAGTAATCCAGGCGCCACAGCAAAGGCGCAATCGCCACGTCCAGCATGGAGAAGTTCTCACCCAGCATGAACTTGTTCTTGAGGAACACGGGCGCAAGCTGGGTCAGGCGATCACGGATGTGGGCACGGGCCTTCTCCAGGGCCTTCTCGTTGCTCTTGGCTGCACGCGACTCCAAGGTGGAAACATGAAAAAAAAGCTCCTTCTCAAAGTTGAGCAGGAATAGACGCACCCGAGCCCGATCCACCGGATCCCCGGGCATAAGCTGAGGATGTGGAAACCGCTCGTCGATGTACTCGTTGATGATGTTGGACTCGTACAGGATCAGATCCCGTTCGACCAGGATGGGCACCTGGCCGTAGGGGTTCATCACACTGATGTCCTCGGGCTTGTTGTACAGGTCGACATCGCGGATCTCGAAATCCATGCCCTTCTCGAACAAAACAAAGCGGCAACGATGGGAGAAGGGGCAGGTCGTGCCCGAGTAAAGCACCATCATTTTGAAAACTCCTGGGAGACGGTTGACGAGAACGCTGATCCCAATAGGGTCAACGGAAAATGAAAAGAGTGGGCTGCATTGTCGCAAACCCACTCTGCAAAAAGCAAGTTTTACACCACAACGGTGCGAGACCTCACCTCGTTTTACTTGACGTCTTTCCAGTACGCAGCGTTAAGACGCCAGGCAATCAGGGTGAAGCCCATCAGGAAGATGAGGACCCAAACGCCGATCTGCACCCGGGTGTTCTGAGCCGGCTCACCCATCCACTGAAGGAAATTCACCAGGTCACCCACAGCCTGCTCGTACTGCAGCGACGTCATGGTTCCCGGAGTCAACTGTTGCCAGCCTTTGAAGACCTCGACCCTGTGGCCGTGCTCTTCCTTCACCTCGATGACCGGACGACGCTGGCCCTGCAACTCCCACAGCACGTGCGGCATGCCCACGTTGGGAAAGGCCAGGTTGTTCCAGCCCGTTGCCTTCGTGTCGTCAGGATAGTAGGTGCGCAGCATGGTGTAGACGTAATCCGCACCGGAGCCCTTGCCAACCGCAGAGCGCGAACGCGCAATCAACGTGAGGTCGGGGGGATTGGCACCGAACCATTCCTTGGCCTGCTTCGGATCAATGGCCGCCCTCATCGTCTCTCCGACCTTGTCGGTCGCGAACAGCAGGTTGTCTTTGATCTGCTGTTCGGTGAAGCCGATGTCCTGCAGACGGTTGTAGCGCATGAAAGCCGCAGAGTGGCAATTCAGGCAGTAATTGACAAAAAGCTTGGCGCCGTTCTGCAACGACGCATGATCACTCGTCTTCACGGGTGCCTTGTCCCAGGCAATGCCGCCGCCTGCGGCCAGCGCGCCAGTGCTCATCGCGAGGAGGGTGGTGAGGGCAAGAATGATTTTTTTCATTGTGTTTCTCCAGCTCAGTGCGCCCCAAAGGTTACACGGCTGGGCACAGGCTTGGGCTCACCCAAACGGCTCCACCAAGGCATCAAGAGGAAGAAGCCGAAGTAGAACACGGTACCCACCTGCGACACACGCTCGCCGATGGGCGAGGGGGGCAACACACCCAGATAGCCGAGGATGAAGAAGTTGAGCACGAAAATGCCGTAAAGGTACTTGTGCCAATCCGGACGGTAACGGATGGACCGGACAGGGCTGTGGTCCAGCCAGGGCAGGAAGAAGAGGATGATCACTGCGCCGCCCATGACGACCACCCCCCAGAATTTCGCGTCAATCGCCAGCATCAGCGCGATAAGCACGACGGCGCCACCCGCCACGACACCCTTGAACAAGGTGTTGAGCTGTCCCTTGATGAGAGCGAGCGCAGCAGCGGCGACGACGCAGAGAATGAGGGCGTACATCATCTCGGTCGTGATGGCACGCAGCATCGAGTAATAGGGCGTGAAGTACCAGACCGGGGCGATGTGGGCCGGCGTTTTGAGCGGATCGGCGGGAATGAAGTTGTTGTACTCCAGGAAATACCCGCCGAACTCTGGCGCGAAAAACACAATCGCCGAGAACACCATCAGGAACACGCTGACGCCCAGAATATCGTGCACGGTGTAGTAGGGATGGAAGGGGATGCCGTCCAGCGGCTTTCCTTTGGCGTCCCTCGGGGCATTCGGGCCCTTGATCTCCACGCCATCCGGGTTGTTGGAGCCCACGTCATGAAGCGCAAGCAGGTGAGCCACGACCAAGCCTAGCAGCACCAGGGGCACGGCGATCACGTGAAAGCTGAAGAAACGGTTGAGCGTAGCGTCACCCACCACGTAGTCACCACGGATCAACAGGGCCAGGTCAGGGCCAATGAAAGGGATGGCCGAGAACAGGTTCACGATCACCTGCGCGCCCCAGTAGGACATCTGGCCCCACGGTAGCAAATAGCCCATGAAGGCCTCGGCCATCAAGACGAGGAAAATCGCGCAGCCGAAGATCCATACCAGTTCACGCGGCTTACGGTAGGAACCATAGATCAGGCCACGGAACATGTGCAGATAGACCACAACGAAGAACGCCGACGCGCCAGTGGAGTGCATGTAGCGCACAAGCCAGCCCCAGGGCACATCGCGCATGATGTACTCAACCGAGCCGAAGGCCAGGGCCGCATCGGGCTTGTAGTGCATGACCAGGAAAATGCCGGTCACGATCTGGATCACCAGCACCAGCAAGGCCAGCGAGCCGAAGAAGTACCAGAAGTTGAAATTCTTCGGGGCGTAATACTCCGCGAGGTGGACGCGATACGCTTCAAAGGCAGTCGGAAAACGGTTTTCGAACCAGTTGACCACCTTAGCGCCAGCGGGTGCGTCGGCGGGAAGTTCCTTGAATTCAGCCATGTTCTTGATCCTCAAGCCTTCTTGTCTTCGCCGATCAGCAGCTTGCTGTCGGACAGGTACATGTGCGGCGGCACTTCCAGGTTGTCGGGTGCCGGCTTGTTCTTGAACACGCGACCGGCCACATCAAAGGTCGAACCGTGGCAGGGGCAGAGAAAACCGCCAGTCCAGTCGTCGGGCAGGGAGGGCTGGGGCCCGGCCTGGAGCTTGTCGATCGGCGAGCAACCCAGGTGCGAGCAGATGCCCACGCCAACGAACACCTCGGGCTTAATGGAGCGATGGCGGTTCTTGGCGTACTCAGGCGTAGGATAGGCCTTGCGATCGGAGTTCGGGTCGGCAAGCTGCCCCTCGATCTTTGAGAGGCTTTCGAGTTGCTCGGGGGTGCGACGCATGATCCAGACCGGCTTGCCACGCCATTCAACGACGACCTTCTCGCCGGGTTTGAGGCCGGAGACATCCACCTCAACCGCAGCGCCGGCAGCTTTGGCACGCTCAGAGGGCTGAAAGGTGCTGATGAAAGGGATGGCAGTTGCCACACCACCCACGGCACCCGCACAACCTGTGGCGATCAGCCACGTCCTTTTGCTGGGGTCCAACTGATCCAACTGACTCTGATCGGCAAGCGTATCGCTCATGGGATTCCTCAATCAAATCTACCGGGTTCTCGAAGCTTGTCGCGCACGGCTCTCGCCCGCGCGAGCCACCGCGTATTCTAGCCGACTCGGGGGTCGGGACGGGCCCCGGCGACGAGGCGACGGGCCATACGCACCGCCTGAATCAGGCTGGACGCATCCGCGCTACCTGTGCCGGCAATATCGAATGCCGTTCCGTGGTCAGGACTGGTCCGTATGAACGGCAGACCCAGAGTGACGTTGACGCCTTGCTCGACGCCCAGGTACTTCACGGGGATCAGCCCCTGGTCGTGGTACATCGCCACCACCACATCGAACGCACCACCCCGCGCGCGCATGAAGACGGTGTCAGGTGGCAGGGGGCCAATCACGTCCATTCCCTCGTCACGGGCCCGCCGCACGGCAGGCTCGATGACCTCAAGCTCCTCCCGGCCGAACCGTCCACCCTCGCCGGCATGCGGGTTGAGCCCGGCGACCGCCATACGGGGACGACGCCCCAGCAGGGATTGGAGGGCTGCATGGGCGATCCGCAGTGTTTGCAGCACATTGCCACGCGTCACCGCCTCGATCGCCTGGCGCAAGGACAGGTGGATGCTCACGAGAACTGTTCGCAGCTCGTCATTGGCAAGCATCATGCGCACCGGCACCTCCGAAGGGCCGCGACCCAGATGTGCAGCGGCCTCCGCCTGTAGCAGTTCGGTGTGGCCAGGATAGGAATCCCAGGGCGCGCCGGCGGCCGCCAGCGCCTCCTTGTGCAGCGGTGCCGTGATCAGCGCGCTCAGCTCACCGCGCAGCGCAGCCTGCGCAGCCCAGCGCACACAAAACCCGGCCAGTCGCCCTGCGGCGGCACTCACGCGCCCGGGGGGAACGTCCGCTTCAAGGCGGGCCACTTCCAGCACAGGCAGACAGCGGGGTGGCACCTGCGACAGCTCGTGGATGCCATCGATGCGCGCCACCGGCAGGATGGGCGTACCTTCGCGCTGGACCCAACGGGCCGCGCGGCGCTGTGCCGCAACATCGCCCACGACGAAGCAGCCAGCGAGGTCTGATGGCGCATCGCGAAAGGCCTTTGCGATGATCTCAGGCCCGATGCCTGCGACATCCCCCTGGGTGACAGCCAGCGGTTTCATGCCGGGTTGTCGATCTCGATAAACTCATGATCCAGGCCCAGCTGGACCGCGACGTGCGCGGCGACCGCCGGTGCGCCGTAACGCTCGGTCGCGTGGTGCCCACAGGCCAGATAGGCCACACCACATTCCCTCGCGTAATGCGCCTGCGGTTCGGAAATCTCTCCGGTAATGTAGGCATCAGCACCTGCAGCAATCGCCGCCTCGAAATAGGCTTGCGCGCCGCCTGTGCACCAGGCGATCCTGCGGATGACACCGGCAGCGCCTGAGACCAGCGTCGCCGGGCGCCCGAGGGCCTGCTCCACATGCCGTGCGAGGGCACCCGCGTCCTGAAACGGTGCTCCACCGGACGGCTCTCCAAGCCAGCCCAGGTCCTGCTCACCGAAGCGCGAGAGTCCGCGCAGGCCCAGATGCGATCCGAAACAGGCGTTGTTGCCCAGCTCCGGATGCGCATCAAGCGGCAGGTGATAGGCAAAGAGGTTGATGTCGTAAGCCAGAAGAAGGCGTAAGCGCTCCTTCAGCCAGCCCGTCACGCGCCCATCGTGGCCTCGCCAAAACAAGCCGTGGTGTACGAAGATGGCGTCGGCCCGGGCTTCGATGGCGGCCTCAATCAGCGCGCGGCTGGCGGTGACACCGGAAACGAGCTTGCGCACGCCGATCTTGCCTTCCACCTGCAGGCCGTTGGGGCCATAGTCGCGGAAGCGTTCGGGTTGCAGCAGGTCGTCAAAGGCCGTCAGAAGCTGTATGCGATCGGTCATGGACCGGATTGTCAATCAGATTGCGGCGGTCGTCCTACCTCCAGGCTGCAGTCGCAGCCCCGGCCGGCTGCAATCCAGCGTTTCGCCATCAGACGCAAAAGTGGCAGCATGGAAACGCGCAGCAGCGATCCGCCCGGACCCGGCATGGCCGCGCGCAAGACCTCGTTCGTCATGGTGACGGCGCCGCAGACATAGCGTCCGCCACCCTCGTCCCAGCGCAAGGCCGCACAGGTACCGTGACGACGCCCAGACAGCAAACCGCCCAGCGGGCAAGGCTCGACCAGGCAGCAGACGCCGCAGCCGTTGCAAGGCTGGCCTGCAGCAGGCTTGCGCGGTGCTGCCGGTTCAACATGGATGATTTGCGCTGCCATTGACAGCCACACTCTACAATTTCCAGCATGAAACGCTACTGGCTGCTGTTCTCGCAAGCTGTCACGGTCCTCTTGGCAGCTTACTTCATCTTGGTCACCCTCAAGCCGGCCTGGGTGATGCAGCCCGGCGAGACACCCACGGTCGCTCTCTTCCAGGCGCCCGCAGAGCGCCAAGCAGCCCAGCCACCCGGCAGCTTCCGCGTGGCTGCCCAGAGGGCCTCGGCTGCCGTGGTCAGCATCAATACCAGCAAGTCGGCCCGACGCAATCCTCACGCCAATGACCCTTGGTTCCGCTTCTTCTTTGGTGATCAGGACAACGAGCCCCAGGTCGGTCTGGGCAGCGGCGTCATCGTCAGCCCCGGCGGCTACATTCTGACTAACAACCATGTCATTGAAGGCGCAGACGAAATCGAGGTCATCCTCAACGACAGCCGACGCGGCCGCGCCCGCGTGATCGGCACCGATCCTGACAGCGACCTGGCGGTACTGAAGATCGAGCTCGACAAGCTGCCGGTGATCGTGCTTGGCAACTCCGACGCACTGCAGGTGGGCGACCCGGTGCTGGCCATCGGCAACCCCTTCGGCGTGGGTCAGACCGTGACCGGCGGCATCGTCAGCGCGCTGGGACGCAACCAGCTGGGCATCAACACTTTCGAGAATTTCATCCAGACTGATGCGGCCATCAACCCGGGCAATTCGGGAGGAGCACTGGTTGATGCCAACGGTAATCTGTTGGGCATCAACACCGCCATCTATTCACGCTCGGGCGGCAATATGGGGATCGGGTTTGCCATCCCCGTGAGTACGGCCCAGCAAGTGCTCGAAAGTATCGTCAAGGAAGGCCAGGTCACGCGCGGCTGGATCGGGGTCGAGCCTAGCGACCTTTCACCCGAGCTTGCCGAGACCTTTGGCGTGAAGGGGGGCGAGGGCGTGATCATCACCGGCGTGCTGCAGAACGGGCCGGCAGCGCAAGCCGGCATCCGGCCCGGCGACGTCATCATGCGCGTGAGCGGTGAACCGGTGCTCAACGTCTCGGAATTGCTCAGCCGGGTCGCGGCTCTCAAGCCCGGCAATGCTGCGGTGTTCGTCATCCGGCGGCAGGATCGCACGCTGGAGGTCAGCATCACGCCGGGCGTTCGACCCAAGCCGCGACGCAACCAACAGTAACCGGGCTTCGCAGCAACTGTAGGCCTTAGTTGTCGGCGGGCTCCGCGTCGGGCGCGCGCGTGTGGCGGATGAAGATCTGCGCCGCCCAGATGCCAAACTCGTAGAGCAGGCACATCGGAATGGCCAGAGCGAGCTGCGATACGACGTCGGGCGGCGTCACGATGGCCGCGATGATGAAGGCCAGCACGATGAAATAGCCCCGGAAATCCTTGAGTCTCTGGATGCTCACGATGCCCATGCGGGCCAGCACGATGACGACGATGGGTACCTCGAACGCCAGTCCGAAGGCTATGAACATGGTCAGCACAAAACTCAGGTAGGCCTCGATGTCGGGCGCCGCCGTGATGCTCTTGGGCGCAAAGCCCTGGATGAATGCGAAGACCTGGCCAAAGACAAAAAAGTAGCAGAACGCCACGCCGATGAAGAACAGCACAGTGCTCGACACAACAAGCGGCAGGACGAGCTTCTTCTCATGGCTGTAAAGACCGGGCGCGACAAAGGCCCACACCTGGTAGAGGACGACCGGCAGCGCCAACAGGAAGGCCGCCATCAGCAGGATCTTGAGCGGAACCATGAACGGCGATATGACCGAGGTGGCAATCAGCGTGGTGCCCTTGGGCAGGTGGGCGACCAGGGGCGCGGCCAGGAGATCGTAGAGTTCCCCCGGCCCCGGGTAGAGGGCCAGAATCGCCGCCATCACCGCCATGGCAATCACGCTCTTGAGCAGGCGGTCACGCAGTTCGATCAGGTGCTGGACAAAGGGCTGCTCCGTGCCGGCCAGCTCGTCGTCTTTTGATTGGGGGTCAGCCATCGATCATTCCGTTTACGGCACCCGGTTTTGCCGGGGCAACCGGCACGGGAACTCAGTTCAGTGGTTTGGGCCGGTAACGTGCCACACGGGCGGCACCCGACAAAGCGCGCGTCCTCACCCCCTGACGCGCCTTGTACCAAGCTGGCATGGCACCGCGCTTGAGACGCCAGTTCTTGCCCGGGTGCTTGTAGGCGGGAACCGACGTCAGGCTGGCCGACAGGTCGGGGGAAGATTCGAGGCCCGAGGTGGCCGAGGACCATTCCTTCTCGAAGTCCGAGGTGGTGGACTGGATTGAAGTTTCGACCGACTGGGCCGCCCCCTCAACGGTGCTCTTCATCTTCTTGAGCTCTTCCAGCTCAATGGAGCGGTTCACCTCGGCTTTGACGTCAGACACGTAGCGCTGGGCCTTGCCCAGCAAGGCGCCGATGGTGCGGGCCACGCGCGGCAGCTTCTCCGGCCCGATGACGACCAAGGCCACCGCGCCAATCAGCGCAATCTTGGATAGACCGAGGTCGATCATGCCGCAGGTTCAGCGATCACTCAGGACTTGGGCTTGGCTTCCACGTCGATCGTGTTCTTGTCAGCGGGAGCCGCCGCCGTGCTGGCCACCTGCTGGGGAGCCGGCGCAGCAGCGGCCTTGTCCTCCGACGCCGACCCATCTTTCATCCCGTCCTTGAAGCCCTTGACGGCGCCACCCAGGTCACTGCCCAGATTCTTGAGCTTCTTTGTGCCGAACACCATGACGACAATCAGCAGAACGATCAGCCAATGCCAGATGGAAAAGGTTCCCATGTTTATCTCCTAGTGAGTTTACGGTTTTAATCCGCTCGCCTGCCCGGGCGGCAGGCGAAGGCAAATCAGCCCTTGAGCCACGGACGCGGGCCGCCGATCAGATGCATATGCAGGTGGTGCACTTCCTGTCCGCCGTCAGCACCAGTATTGCAGACCAGGCGAAATCCTCCCTCGGGGTAGGGCCGACAGCCGTGCTGCTCGGCCAGACCTGGTACCAGCGCCATCATGCGGCCCAGCAGACCCGCGTGTTCCGGACCGACCTGGGCCATGGAGGGGATGTGCAGCTTGGGGATCAGCAGCAGATGCACGGGGGCCCAGGGATGGATGTCGTGGAAGACGTAGATATGCTCGTCCTCATAAGCCTTTTTGGAAGGGATTTGGCCGGCCACGATCCTGCAAAAGATGCAGTTCGGCTGGCTTTGTTGGACCTGGGTCATGACGCAAGCTCCTTGGAACAGCGTCGCCCAGCGTGCATCAGGCCGAGGGGCGCGCAGCTCAGCAAAGCCCGGGCGATCAGGCACCTGCAAAGAAGTGTGCCCGCGACCGTCATGCCTTGCCGCCCTCACGGGCCAGTGCCTTGCGCAGGGCCTTTTCCTCAATGCCGCTGGTGCCTTCGCGACGCTCCAGCTCGGTAATCACGTCAGCGGGCTTGAGGCCGTAGTGCGCCAGGGTGATCAGGGTGTGGAACCAGAGATCAGCCACCTCGCCAACGATCTTGCTGCGGTCGCCCCCGTGGTCGGCATCTTTGGCGGCCATCACGACCTCGGTGGCCTCCTCGCCGACCTTCTTCAGGAAGGCATCGGGGCCCTTGCGCAGCAGGCGGGCGACATAGCTCTTTTCGGGGTCCCCGCCCTGCGCGGGCAGGCGGCTTTCAATGACGGCCGCCATTCGGGCCAGGACATCAGCAGAATTCGTCGAGTCGGCCATGTTCTTCATTTGTAGATGGTTGCGGGGTCCTTGAGCACCGGCTCCACCGCAGTCCAGACGCCGTCACGCAGCACACTGAAAAAGCAGCTGTGACGGCCGGTGTGGCAGGCGATGCCGGGTTCGTGCCCGCACTGGGTGACGGTGAGCAGCAGGACGTCGTTGTCACAATCGAGGCGTATCTCGTGTACCGTCTGCACGTGGCCCGACTCCTCGCCCTTGAACCAGAGCTTGCCGCGCGAGCGGCTGTAGTAGACCGCCCGACCCAGCATGGCCGTCTGCTGCAGGGCCTCACGGTTCATCCAGGCGAACATCAGCACGTCCTTGCTGCCCCGCTCCTGGGCGATGACCGGCACCAAGCCCTGAGCATCCCATTTCACCTCGTCGAGCCATGAATCGGGCACACCCACGCCTGCCGCTATGTTTGCGACGCTTTCCAACACGGGGGCGTTCGCGCCCGGGGTCGGCCTGGCGGCGCTCATGCCACCTCCTCGACGCGCACCGGAATGCCGGCCTGCGCCATGCGCGCCTTGGCCTGGGCAATCGTGTACTCGCCGTAATGGAAGATGCTGGCCGCCAGCACCGCGTCGGCCCCGCCCTTTTTCACGCCTTCCACAAGGTGGTCCAGACTCCCAACGCCGCCCGATGCAATCACCGGCACGCCTACCGCGTCACTGACCGCGCGCGTCAGCGCCAGGTCAAAGCCGGATCTTGTACCATCGCGGTCCATACTGGTGAGCAGGATCTCTCCAGCGCCGAAGTCGGCCATCTGGCGAGCCCAGGCAACGGCATCCAGGCCGGTGTTCTTTCGACCCCCAAGGCTATAGACATCCCAGCCCTCGCCGCGCGCCAGCATATCGTCACCAAACCTGCGCTTCGCGTCGATGGCCACCACGATGCACTGCGCGCCGTACTTGTCCGACGCGTCGCGGATGACCTGCGGATTGGCGATGGCTGCGGAATTGAAGCTTGTCTTGTCAGCCCCGGCATTGAGCAGGCGTCGCACGTCCTCCACCGTGCGCACGCCACCACCCACCGTCAGGGGTATGAAAACCTGCGAAGCGACAGCTTCGATGATGTGAAGGATCAGGTCACGGCCGTCACTGGTGGCGGTGATGTCGAGAAAGGTCAGTTCGTCGGCGCCCTGCTCGTTGTATCGCGCGGCGATCTCGACCGGATCGCCTGCGTCGCGCAGTTCGACAAAGTTCACGCCTTTCACGACGCGACCGCCCGTCACGTCCAGGCAGGGAATGATGCGTTTGGCCAGCATGGCTGCGATTGTAGGTGGCGTGGACTTCAGGCCACGCTCTTCAGGCCACGCTCAGGCGCTACCATCCTTCCCACATCGCACCTGGCGCCAGCGGCACCGGATGCATCACCTGAGCCGCTTCCACGCAAAGCATGCGGGCATGGCCTCCCGCCGGCAGGTCCGACAGAATCTTGTCTCGCCCCGGATTCCAGACCACGGTCTGGGCCCAGCTCGGGCTTTGCGCTATGGTTAGCGCCTGCCCTGCTTCGCGCAGACGCAAGGGCTCGCGGGCGGCGTGATACACACGGTCAAACTCGGCCTCAAAGCGCAAGGGATTGGTGCCAGTGGCATGGCGGTCCGCTACGGCGTCCCACTCGGGCTGCCCCTGCAGTCCTTCGAGCCGAACTTGGGCGATTTCGTCCACGGCGAAATAGGTGTGCAAGGCGCCTGTGAAGGACCAGGGCCGCGTATCGATGTTGCGCAGGGCCAAGGTCAGTTGCAGGACGCCAGGGCTCATGTCCACCACCAGGCGGGCTTCAAAGGCCCGGGGCCAGAAGACGCGCGTTGCGGGGCCATCGACCAGGCGCAGCGCGAGGCGCCCCAAGTGATCATCCAGCACCCGCTGGTCAAGCTCCCAGGACAGGTTGCGTACAAAGCCGTGCTTGGGCAGACTGCCACGCATATTGAACTGGGGAAAGCAGACCGGCACACCGCCACGGATGGCGCTGCGACCATCGAAGACACTGGCGGGGCTCAGGTACAGCCGCTCGCGACCACCTGCCACCCAGGAGACCACATGCGCCCCATGCAGCAGCACACGCAGGCTGTCGCCGTTGGCAAGGGTGTGGACGATGGAAGGCTGGCCACGAAAAGCCTCGTGACGCAGGACCGCTTCAGCCATTAAGCTCGTCGGCTCGGATCTGTGCGGCCTCGAAGTCAAGGTCACCGGTATAGATGGCGCGACCGCAGATCACGCCTTCGACCCCCTCGCCCTCAACGGCGCAAAGGGCTTCGATGTCCGACAGTTTGCTCAGGCCACCGGATGCAATGACCGGAATGGTCAGGGCCTGGGCCAACTTGACCGTAGCTTCGATATTGATACCCGAGAGCATGCCATCGCGGCCGATATCGGTGTAGATGATGGATTCGACACCGTAATCCTGGAACTTCTTGCCCAAGTCCACGACTTCGTGCCGGGTCAGCTTGCTCCAGCCATCGGTGGCCACTTTACCGTCCTTGGCATCTAGACCCACGATGATGTGACCGCCAAAACCAGTGCAGGCGTCCTGCAGAAACCCTGGGTTCTTAACAGCAGCGGTGCCGATGATGACGTAGCGCAGGCCGGCGTCCAGATAGCGCTCGATGGTGTCCAAATCGCGTATGCCGCCGCCGAGCTGGACATCAATTTCGCCACCGACTTCCTTGAGGATGCTGCGGATCGCCTGCTCGTTCTTGGGATGCCCGGCAAACGCACCGTTGAGGTCTACCAGATGCAGGCGGCGCGCGCCCAGGTCCACCCACCTGCGGGCCATGAGGGCCGGGTCCTCGCCAAAGGTGGTGGACTGGTGCATGTCGCCCTGCTTGAGGCGCACGCAATGTCCGTCTTTCAGGTCAATGGCGGGTATGAGAAGCATGATGCTTGGGCGAGGCAGAGCCGGCGTGACCGGTTTGTGTAGGCGTGGTCAGGGATTCCAGCGTAGGAAGTTGCGGTAAAGCTCAAGGCCGTGGGCAGCACTTTTCTCTGGGTGAAACTGTGTGGCAAAAATATTATCGCGTGTCAGCGCCGCTGTGAAGCGGACCCCGTAATCCGTCTCTCCAGCGCTGTGGCGCGTATCGGACGGTCGGGCGTAGAAGCTGTGCACGAAATAAAAGTAACTGCCATCGGGCACGCCCGCCCAGACCGGATGCGGGCCAGCAGCACCATGCGCTATCTGGCGCACGCGGTTCCAGCCCATCTGCGGCACCTTGTAGCGACTGCCGTCAGGCTGGGTACGACCCGCGAGATCGAACTTGATCACCTGCCCCGGAATGAGCCCCAGGCCCAGCGTATCGCCCTCGGCGCTGTGGTCCAGCATCATCTGCATGCCCACGCAGACGCCGAACAGCGGTTTGCTGGCGGCAGCCTCCCGCACGGCGTCCTGCATGCCGGAATCACGCAGCTCGCGCATGCAGTCGGGCATGGCTCCCTGGCCTGGAAGGACCACACGTGCCGCCGCACGCACTTCTTCAGGGCGCTGCGTGATGATCACATGCCAGCCGCTGCCGGCAGCGGCAGCCTGCACGGCCTGCGAGACGGAGCGTAGATTGCCCATGCCGTAATCAACGACGGCCACGACCCGCTCGCTCATCGAAACAACTCCAGGACCACCGCAAAACCGGCTTTGCCGGGCTGCTGGCGGCGCCCCCTGGAGGGGGAGGCGCCGCAGGCGCTTCGGGGGGAAGTCATAGACTGCCCTTGGTCGAAGGGATCACCCCTACCGAGCGCGGATCGATCTCCAGCGCGGCGCGCAGCGCGCGGCCGAAGGCCTTGAACACGGTCTCGGCCTGATGGTGCGCGTTCTCGCCCTTGAGGTTGTCGATGTGCAAGGTGACGAAAGCGTGGTTCACGAAACCCTGGAAGAACTCGTACGCGAGCTGGCTGTCAAAAGTGCCGATCATGCCGCTCTTGAAGGGCACGTGCATGTCCAGCCCCGGGCGGCCGGAGAAGTCGATCACCACGCGCGACAGGGCCTCGTCCAGCGGCACATAGGCGTGGCCGTAACGACGGATGCCCTTCTTGTCGCCCACCGCAGTGGCAACAGCCTGACCCAGTGTTATGCCAACGTCTTCCACGGTGTGGTGGCCGTCGATGTGCAGGTCGCCTTTCGCCTCGATGTCCAGATCGATCAAGCCGTGGCGGGCAATCTGGTCCAGCATGTGGTCAAAGAAACCGATGCCGGTGGATAGCTTGGACTTGCCCGTCCCGTCCAGATTGACCTTGATGACGATCTGGGTCTCGGCTGTATTGCGGGCCACTTCGGCCGTGCGTGCGGTGCTCATAGCGATTCTTTCAGTGCGTTCAGCATCAACCGGTTTTCGTGCGGGGTGCCCACGGTCAGGCGCAGACAGCTGGCCAGCAGGGGATGCAACTTGGACACATTCTTGACCAGGACCTTGCGCGCCTTCATGCCTTCGAAGGTCTTCGCCGCATCGGGCACCCGGATCAGGATCATGTTGGCCTCGCTATCCCAGACCTTGAGTTCCGGAAAACTCTTCAGCGCTTCCAAAAGCATAGCACGCTGGGTTTTGATTTCGGAAGCCTGGCTGGCAAAAACGTCAGTGTGCTCAAGTGCAAACAGAGCACATTCGTAATTCAGCACGCTGACGTTATAGGGCGGGCGCACCTTGTCCACCTCGGCAATCAAGCTCGCCGGGCCCATCAGGTAACCCAGCCTGACCCCAGCCAGACCGAACTTAGACATGGTGCGCATCAACAGCACATGTCGGTGGGCCGACGGATTGGCGCGGATGCGCCCGATCCAGCTGCGCGCGGCGAAAGGCTGGTAGGCCTCGTCCATCACCACCAGACCGCCTTGCTCGCCGACCGCAGCGATGATCTTCTCGATCGCGATGTCGTTCCAGAGGTTGGCCGTGGGATTGTTCGGGTAGGCCATGTAGGTGATCGTGGGCTTGTGCCTCGCGACGGCGTCCAGCATGGCCGTGACGTCAAGCTCGAACTCGGGCGTGAGCGGCACGCTGTGAAAGGCCAGGCCTTGCAACTGCGCGCTCACCGCATACATCACGAACCCGGGTACAGGCGCTAGAACGGAGGCACCGGGCACATCGCAGGCCATGGCCAGCAGAGAGATCAGTTCGTCGGAACCATTTCCCAGCATCAGGGCGTAACCCTGGGGCATGCCCGCATAAGCTGCCAGCGCAGCGCGGAGATCTTCGACACGGCTGTCGGGGTAGCGGTTGAGTTCCAGCTTGGCGAGGCGCTCACCCAATGCGGTTTTCAATGAAGGGGGGAGGCCATAGGGATTCTCCATGGCATCCAGCTTGACCATGCCGGCTGATGCCTGCACGGTATAGGCGGACATGTCCCGGACGTCCTGCCGGATCAGGCTCTGGAGCCTGGGGTCAAGTGCTGTCATGGCTGAGTATCTTTCAGGCGCATCTCGGCGGCGCGTGCATGCGCCTGAAGGCCCTCGCCATGGGCAAGCACGGAGGCGATCCGCCCCAGCGTCTTCGCACCGTCCTCGCTGACCTCGATCAGGCTGCTGCGCTTTTGGAAGTCGTAAACGCCCAACGGCGACGAGAAGCGGGCTGTGCCCGAGGTGGGGAGCACGTGATTGGGGCCGGCGCAATAGTCGCCCAGCGACTCGCTGGTGTAGGCACCCAGGAAGATGGCGCCGGCGTGCTTGAGCAGGGGCTCCCAACGATGCGGGTTACGGCTCGATACCTCTAGGTGCTCGGGCGCAATGCGGTTGCTGATGGCGCACGCCTCTTCCATGCTGCGGGTATGGATCAGCGCGCCACGCCCCGTGAGGCTCCTGGCGATGATTTTTGCGCGGGGCATCTGCGGCAAAAGGCGTTCGATTTCACGCTGAACGGTGTCAAGGTAGGCTGCGTCCGAGCACAGCAGAATGCTCTGCGCCAGTTCATCGTGCTCGGCCTGGCTGAAAAGGTCCATGGCCACCCAGTCCGCGGGCGTGCTGCCATCGGCCAGCACCAGAATCTCGCTCGGGCCGGCGATCATGTCGATACCCACCTTGCCGAACACGTGCTTCTTGGCACTGGCCACATAGGCATTCCCCGGGCCCGTGATCTTGTCCACGCCAGGCACGGTGGCTGTGCCGTAAGCCAGAGCCGCTACGGCTTGCGCACCGCCAATGGTAAATGCCCGAGTCACGCCGGCCACGTAAGCAGCAGCGAGTACAAGTTCATTGCGTTCCCCACGCGTGGACGTGGCCGCACCGCTGCCGCCGGTAGCCACGCTGCCACGGACAGGTGTCGGCACAACCATGATGATCTCGGAAACACCAGCCACATGTGCGGGCACCGCGTTCATGATGAGGCTGGAAGGATAGGCCGCCTTGCCGCCAGGCACGTAGATGCCTACCCGGTCCAGGGGCATGACCTTCTGGCCCAGCAAGGTGCCTTCGGCGTCACGGTAGCTCCAACTCTCACCGGAAGCCTTCTTTTGCGCTTCGTGGTAGCTACGCACACGCTGAGCGGCGGCCAGCAAGGCCTCGCGCTGCGCGCCGGGCACGCCCTCAAACGCGGCCTTGAAGTCGTATTGCGTCAGCTCCAGCTCGGCCATGGAAGCCGCCTGAAGGCCGTCGAAGCGCGCGGTGTACTCCAGCACCGCCGCGTCGCCACGTTGCTGCACATCGGCAATGATCTCGGAAACGCGCCGCTCGATGGCGGCATCGGTCTCACCCGACCAGTGCAGACGCTCCTTGAAGCGCTGCTCGAAATCGGCCTGGGTCGTGGACAGTCGCAGCGGCTTCGCCTTCAAGCTCATGCCGTGGCCTCCAGGGCTTTGCCGAAGGCCTCGATGATCTGGCGTATCGGCTCGCGCTTGAGCTTGATCGCGGCCTGGTTCACCACGAGGCGCGAGGAGATGTCCATGATGCGCTCGACCTCGACGAGGTGGTTGGCCTTGAGGGTGTTGCCAGTGGACACCAGGTCCACGATGGCATCGGCCAGGCCGGTCAACGGGGCCAGCTCCATGCTGCCGTAGAGCTTGATGAGGTCCACATGCACACCCTTGGCGGCGAAGAAGTCGCGCGCGATCGCCACATACTTGGTCGCCACGCGCAGGCGCGCGCCCTGGCGCACAGCAGCGGCGTAGTCAAAGCCCTCGCGCACGGCCACGCTCACGCGGCACCTGGCGATACGCAGGTCCAGCGGCTGGTACAGGCCATCGTTGCCGTGCTCGATCAGGGTATCCAGGCCCGTGATGCCCAGATCGGCTCCACCGTATTGCACGTAGGTGGGTACGTCGGTCGCGCGCACCAGCACCACGCGCACGTCTTGCTGGTTGGTGGCCAGGATGAGCTTGCGGGTCCTCTCGGGGTCGTCCAGCACATCAATGCCGGCCCCCCGGAGCAGGGGCAGGGTCTCGTCGAAGATGCGGCCTTTGGAAAGGGCGAGAGTGATCATGGCGGGGCTTTCAGGGCATTAATTTTCTCATGCTGGACCGCTTGGCCCAGCTCAGGCCAAGCAAAAGCCCCGCGACGGACACCGCACGACGCGGGCTGGCCGGTCTTTATCTGATGCGCTCGATGTCCGCCCCAAGGGCTGCGAGCTTGGCTTCCATGCGGTCGTAACCCCTGTCGAGGTGATAGATGCGATCCACCATGGTCTCCCCGTCGGCCACCAGGCCGGCGATGACCAGGCTGGCCGAGGCCCGCAGATCCGTAGCCATGACGGTGGCGCCCGAGAGCTGTCCGACGCCCTCGACCACCGCCACCTTGCCGTCAATCTGGATCTTCGCGCCCAGGCGCACCAGCTCGTTGACATGCATGTAGCGATTCTCGAAGATGGTTTCGGTGATTTTGGCCGTACCCTGGGCGATGCAGTTGAGCGCCATGAACTGGGCCTGCATATCGGTGGGGAACCCCGGGTACTCCGTGGTACGGAAGCCCTGCGCCTGCAGTCGGCCCTGGGACTGAACGCGAATGCCATCGACCAAGGGCGTAACCGTCGCGCCTGCAGCGACTAGCTTTTCGATCACTGCATCCAGGTGATCGGCACGACCATGTTGTAGCACCACGTCACCACCCGTGGCGGCCACGGCGCAAAGGAAGGTGCCTGCCTCGATCCGGTCCGCCACCACACGGTGCTCACAGCCGCGCAGCGCCTCCACGCCCTGGATGCGGATGCGGCTCGTGCCATGGCCTTCGATCCTCGCGCCCATCTGGACAAGCATCTCGGCCAGATCGGGAATCTCCGGCTCCTGCGCTGCGTTTTCGAGAATGGTCTCACCCTCGGCCAGGGTAGCGGCCATCAGCAGGTTTTCGGTGCCGGTCACGGTAACGATGTCGGTCGTGATGCGCGCGCCCTTGAGCCGCTGCTGGCCCTTGGGCAGCTTGGCCAGGATGTAGCCATGCTCGACCTTGATGTCAGCGCCCATGGCCTGCAGCCCCTTGATGTGCTGGTCCACGGGACGCGAGCCGATAGCACACCCGCCAGGCAGAGATACCGTGGCCTCGCCAAAGCGCGCCAGCAGCGGACCCAGGGCCAGCACCGAGGCGCGCATGGTCTTGACCAGCTCGTAGGGCGCCTCCGGGCTGCTAAGTCTGGCTGCGTCGATACGCACTGTTCCATTCTCGCCCTGCTCCGCCGCGACGCCCATATTGCGTATCAGCTGGATCATGGTGGCTACGTCCTGCAGGCGCGGCACGTTGCGAAGCGTCACAGGCTGCGCGGTCAGCAGGGCAGCGCACAGTTCGGGCAGGGCCGCGTTCTTGGCACCTGAAACCAGCACCTCGCCACGCAACTCGCGTCCGCCCCGGATCAGCAGTTTGTCCATTGGTCTCTATTTCGCTTGCGCCGCCCATTCGGCCGGCGTGTAGGTTTTCATGGAAAGGGCGTGCACCTCGTCTGTGTGCATCTTGCGGCCCAGGGTGGCATAAACGCGCTGATGGCGCTGGATCGCTCGCTGGCCTTCGAAATCCGCAGAGACGATGGTCGCGTACCAGTGCCGGCCGTCACCGGTAAGTTCAATGTGCTCGCAGCGCAGACCCGCGGCGATGATGGATTGCAGTTCCTGGGCAGTCATGCATCAGCCTCTTATCTTGTAGCCCACACGCAGCAGGTTGACGGCCAGCCCCCCGACCAACGTCAGCGCGGTGCAGACGATGCTCAGGCTCAGCCACGGCGAGACGTCGCTAACGCCGAAGAAACCATAACGGAAGCCGTCAATCATGTAGAAGAAGGGGTTGAGATGGCTCACACCCTGCCAGAAGGACGGCAGCGAGTGGATGGAATAGAACACGCCGCTGAGGAACGTCATGGGCATGATGAGGAAGTTCTGGAAGGCGGCAAGCTGGTCAAACTTTTCGGCCCAGAGTCCGGCGATAAGTCCCAGCGTTCCCAGCAGCGCAGCACCGAGGATGGCAAACATAAGCACCCACAGGGGGGATACCACGGTCAGTTCCGTGAACCAGACGGTGACCAGCAGCACACCCGAGCCAACCACCAGGCCGCGCAGCACCGAGGAACCGACATAGGCGCAAAACCAGGCCCAGTGCGAGAGAGGCGTGAGGAGCAGGAAGACCAAGTTGCCCATGATCTTGCTCTGGATGAGCGAAGACGAGCTATTGGCAAACGCGTTCTGCAGCACACTCATCATCACCAGCCCGGGAATCAGGAACGCGGTGTAGCTGATGCGGTCGTAGACCTTGACGTGGTCTTCGAGCACATGGCCGAAAATCAACAGGTAAAGGACCGCCGTCAGGACGGGCGCGGCGATGGTCTGGAAACTAACCTTCCAGAAACGCAGCACCTCCTTGTAGAGCAGGGTCTGCCAGCCGCTCATCGCTGCGCTCCCATCACGTCGAGGAAGACGTCTTCGAGATCAGCCTTGGTGATCTCGACATCGTCCACTTTTACCCCCGACTCACGCACCGACGCCAGATAACGCTCAATCTCACTTGCATCGTGTGCGGGGAACTGCACCACACGCCCGGTCACGCGCGCCCGCGCTAGGAGATGGGCCGGCAATTCGCCCTCGACCTTTAGCCGCAGCACATGGCTGGAGGCAGCCTTGAGCAGTTCGCTGGTCCGCTCCAGGGCTACGACCTTGCCACTCTTGAGCATCGCGATCCGCCCGCACAAGGCTTCGGCCTCTTCGAGGTAATGTGTCGTCAATAGAACCGTGTGGCCCTGCTTGTTGAGCCGGGAGACAAAAGCCCAAAGGGTCTGACGCAATTCGACGTCAACCCCGGCGGTCGGTTCGTCCAGCACGATGACCGGCGGCTTGTGCACAAGGGCCTGGGCCACCAGCACGCGTCGCTTCATGCCGCCGGAGAGCTGGCGCATGTTGGCGCTGGCCTTGTCCGTCAGCCCCAGGCTCTCCAGCAGCTCGTCAATCCAGGCATCGTTGTTCTTCACGCCGAAGTAGCCGGACTGTATGCGCAAGGTCTCGCGCACATTGAAGAAAGGGTCGAACACCAGCTCCTGCGGCACCACGCCGAGCTTGCGGCGCGCAAGGGCGTAGTCGGCCTGCACGTCGTACCCCAGAACGGATACCCGGCCGCTGCTCGCACGCACCAGACCGGCCAGGATGCTGATCAGAGTGGTCTTGCCTGCGCCGTTGGGACCGAGCAGGCCGAAGAACTCGCCTTCCTCAATGTCCAGGCTGACATCATCCAAAGCGGCGAAAGTAGTGCCGCGGGGACCACGGGCCAAGGGATATCGCCGGCAAACGGACTTGAAGGAGATGGCGGACATGGCAGGCCGCCATTTTAGCGGCGCCCCGACGGCAAGCCGGAGGCGATCAGCCGGGGAGCAGGAGATCGGCGACGCCGTAGACGCGTGCCAGATCGAGCAGGCGAGGCGTCAGTCCACGAATCTCTAAGCGCTTGTTGGCCGCCCGGCTGGCGCGACGAAACGCCAACAGAACTGCAAGGGCTGAGGAGTCGAAGACCCGCAAAGCGGCCGCATCGACCACCACGGCCGGCCCCGCCTGGGAGGGCAGGCCCTGGACCAGCATGCGCAGGCATACCGTCGCCTGTTTGTGGGTCAGCTCGGACGGCAGGACCAGCATCTCAGGCTTTCTTGGCGTTGGTCTTGTTACGCTCGACTAGGGAAGCGATAAGGCCATCGATGCCCTTGGCATTGACCTCCTGGGCAAACTGTGTGCGATAGGTTTCAACCAGCCACACGCCCATGACGTTCAGGTTGTAGATCCTCCAGCCGCGCCCTTCGCCAGGAGTCCTCTCCAGACGGTAATCGAGTTGCACCGGCTCCGGGTTGCCCTTGCCGCGAACTTCCGTGCGCACGACGACCTCCTTGTCCTCGGGGGCGGCTCGCGTAGGCTTGGCCGTGACGGTCATTTCGTTGACCTGGGCCAGGGCACCCGCATACGTGCGCACCAGCAGGACCTTGTACTCCTCCTGCAGGCGCTTTTTCTGCTCGGGCGTGGCCTGCCGCCAGCTTGGGCCGACGGATGAAGCTGTCATGCGCTGAAAGTTGACGTGGGGCATGATCTTGGTGTCGACCAGTGAGATGATGCGGCTGATGTCACCCGCCTTGATCGCCGGATCGGCCTTGATGCTGTCGAGCACTTCTGTCGACAGCTTGAGGATCATGGCCTCCGCGGCATCGTCCGCCGCCTGCGCGGGAGACAGCGCGGGCAGCGAGCCAATGAAGCCGACGACGACGGCCGACAACAGACGGTGCAATGTGCGGCGGTGCATGGTGATATCACTCCTGTGGAAGCGCAGCCCGGGGCTGCACTTGATCAACGTTACAGACTCATATCCGGTCGGCAGGCATCGCGCACTATTTGGTAGGTGCCGGCTCGTTGTCCGGATTGTCCTCGATCATCGGTTCCTCCGGCGGGTTCCCATCGAATACCAGATTGCGCCGGTACTGCAGATAGGAATCACGCAAGAAAGAGTACTTGTCCAGTGCAGCCTGGTCCACCAGCTCTTCCTGCTTGAGCAGACGCGCGCGCCGGTCCACCAGTCGGGTCACGATCAGCGAGGTGCGCGTCGAGCCGGGCTCCAGATGCGTGACGAGGTCGCCGCGCCAGTCGGCAGGCAAGGCGGCCGTATCGCGCACAGTCGAAGGACCCAGCAGGGGCAAGACCAGGTAGGGGCCAGAGCCGACGCCCCAATGACCGAGCGTCTGTCCGAGGTCCTCGTTGTGCCTGGGTATCTGCATTTCACTTGCCACGTCCAGCACACCACCCAGGCCGAAAAAGCTGTTGACCCAGAAGCGCGTGAAGCTCTCGCCTGCGGCCTGGCCCTTGAGCTGCAGGATGCTGTTGACCGTCGTCCAGGCATCGCCCAGATTGCTGAAGAAATTGCTGACACCGCGACGCAGCATTTCGGGTACCGACTCCTGATAGGCCGTGGCCACCGGCTTGAGCACGTTGCGATCCAGCACATCATTGAACTGGTAAACGCCGCGATTCCAGGGCTCCAAAGGATCTGCGGGATTCGCCTTGGGACCGGTCGCACAGCCTGCCAGCAGCACGGCGGCCAGCAGTATCGGCCCATGCGCGAAGAACCTTCGCAACACGTCAGCAAGCCCCAAAGACTGCGTCGCGAGCGTCATTTCTTTTCGGTGCCGGGCGATGCACCCTCGGCCGACTTGTTATAGATGAACTGCCCGATCAGGTTCTCGAGAACGATCGCCGACTGGGTCGTGGTGATCAGGTCGCCAGCGGCCAGGTTCTTGTCGTCAGCCCCGGCCTCGATGCCGATGTACTGGTCACCGAGCAGACCGCTCGTGAGGATCTTGACGGAGCTGTCTTTGGGAAATCGGTAGCGGCTTTCCATGGCGAGGCTCACGCGCGCCTGGAAAGTCTTGTCATCGAACGTGATGGATTCGACACGGCCCACGACCACGCCACTGCTCTTGACCGCCGCCTTGGGCTTGAGGCCGCCAATGTTGTCGAAACGCGCCTCGATCCGGTAAGTGGACTGGAAACTGAGGTTAAGAAGGTTGGCCGCCTGCATAGCCAGGAACAGGATGGAGGCTCCGCCAAGCAGAACAAACAGACCAACCCATACATCGTTAGTTGAGCGTTGCACCTCAATCTCCTCAAGTCGTGAACATCAGGGCGGTCAGAACGAAATCGAGCCCGAGCACCGTCAGCGAGGCCATCACCACCGTCCGCGTCGTGGCTGCGGACACCCCTTCCGGAGTGGCTTGCGCCTCATATCCTTGCAACAGGGCAATAAAGGTCACGGCAAGACCGAACACGACGCTCTTGACGACACCGTTGCCCACGTCCTTCCAGACGTCGACACCTTGCTGCACCTGGCTCCAGAAGGCACCGCCGTCGACGCCGATCATGACCACCCCGACAACCCAGCTTCCAATGACGCCCATGGCGCTGAATACGCCGGCGAGCAGCGGCATCGCGATGACCCCGCCCCAGAAACGCGGCGACAGGACGCGGTTAACAGGATCGACCGCCATCATCTCCATAACGCTTAGCTGTTCTCCGGCCTTCATCAGGCCGATCTCGGCGGTTAGTGAGGTCCCCGCACGTCCGGCAAACAACAGGGCCGTAACCACAGGGCCGAGTTCGCGCACCAGCGTCAGTGTGACCAGCAGTCCCAGCGCCTCAGTGGAGCCGTATCGCTGCAGCGTGTAGTAACCCTGCAGCCCGAACACAAAGCCGACAAAAAGACCTGACACCGCGATGATGGCCAACGAGTGGTTACCGAGAAAATGAATCTGGTCACGCACCAGGCCGAAACGCTTAAAGCTTGGACCTGCGACCCACAGCAATCGCAGAAAAAGCCTCGCGGCGCGACCGATGTCCCCTAGCTTGCGCCGGACGCCGTAGCCCAGGTCCGAGGGTCGCCACCAGCTCATACGGACGCCCCGCCAAGATCCTGCTCCACCGTCGGTCCGGGATAGTGGAAGCGCACGGGCCCATCAGGCAGGGCATTCACATACTGGTAAATGAGGGGGTCCCGACTGCCGCGTATCTGCTCCGGCGTCCCTTCCAGCGCCACCTTGCCGTTGGCCAAGATTACGACATGATCGGAGATGCCGAAGGTCTGCTCCAGCTCGTGGGACACGAAGATACTGGTCAGACCCATGGAGTCGTTCAGGTGACGGATAAGTCGCGCGGCAGTGCCCAGCGATATCGGGTCCAGGCCCGAAAAGGGCTCATCGTACATCACCAACTCCGGGTCAAGCACGATCGCGCGGGCAAGCGCCACACGCCGGGCCATGCCGCCCGACACTTCGCTGGGCATGAGGTCGCGCGCCCCGCGTAGCCCGACTGCGTTGAGCTTCATGAGCACAACATCGCGCAGCAGTTCTTCACTGAGGTCGGTGTGCTCGCGCAAGGGAAAGGCAACGTTCTCGAAGACGCTGAGATCGGCAAAGAGGGCTCCGAACTGGAACAGCATGCCCATGCGACGACGAGCCTCATACAACTGGTCATGATCCATCGTTGTCACGTCCTGTCCATCGAACATCACCTGCCCGGCCTGTACCCGGTTTTGGCCACCGAGCAATCGCAAAACGGTGGTCTTCCCACCGCCCGAAGCGCCCATGAGCGCGGTGACCTTTCCGCGCGGAATGCCGAAGCTGACGTCGTCCAGTATGACGCGGTCGCTATAGCCAAACGTGACGTTGCGAAGTTCGACGAGAGATGTGTCCGGAGAGGTAGCCATGAACGATGCAGAGCAAGAAGTGCTCTAGCGCTTGATCATAAAGCATCAACACGCCCGCCCTATGAGCTGAGGCCTTCCCCCCAAGCACTTCAGGGCCTATTCGTCTGGGCATTGCGAACTTCGCAGACTTCGGGCGTCCAGCCACCCTATTGAGTCGGCCGCATAAAGATGTAACTTTCTGCGGGCGGTGGAGTAACGTCAAGGACAAAGAAGGTGCTCGATTTCAGAAGCTGGAGCAACTGCACGAGAGGCGCGAGCAGGAAGCCGCTATCCGACGCACCCTCCGCGACAAGCGGCCTGAGCAGTTGAAGATGGAGTTCGCGCTGTGGACTCGCGGTACGGTCATGCAGTACAGCAGTGGCTCTAACAGGAGTACCGAGACATCCAGCGTGCGGCTCGCGTCGAGGGTGGGGAGATCCACTGAGGCGAGAAGACCGCACTGGTCAAGACAGATGTACGCGGTCCTAGCTACGCCCCGCGTGGCAAGACTCCGGTGCCGATGGCCGTCGGCGGCACGCTCGAAAAGCTGTCGATGATCTCCACCATCACCAACCAGGGGCGTGCCAACCGGATGATCATCGATGGAGCGTTTAACCACGAGCGCCTCGTCGAATTCATGCAGGCCTTGGCGCGCGATGGAAAACGCCGTGGAAAGAAGGTCTTCCTAATCCTGGGCCACCTGGGCGTGCATCGCTGCAAGCCAGTAAAGGCTTGGTTGGCCCAGAACAAGAAGGACATCAAGGTCCTTTACCTACCCAGCTACAGCCCCAAGCTCAATCCCGACGAGCGACTCGACGCCAACCTCATGCGGGCCATCGGCTCCAAAGTGCCGGTCTGCACGAAAGCCATGCTTCAGGCAGCGGCCAACGGTCACATGCAATTCATCGCTGCCGATCGAGACCGGTTCCGCAGTTACTTCCAGGACCCAGCGTCAAGTATGCGGCTTGAAAACTTGATTTTTCCGGATCAATAGCGAGCGAGCATCGCCGTGAGAGCCCAAACCGTCAGTTCACTATCGCGGGAGCGCGCTCGATCCCATCAGGAACTCGTCCACCGCACGGGCCGCCTGGCGGCCTTCCCGGATCGCCCACACCACCAGCGACTGGCCACGGCGGATGTCACCGGCCGCAAACACCTTGGCGGCGCTGGTGGCGTAGCCACCGATAAAGTCCGTGCTCGCCTTGGCGTTGCCGCGGGCATCCTTATCCACCCCAAAGGCCTCGACGATGGTGCCCACCGGGCTCACGAAACCCATGGCAAGGAGCACGAGGTCAGCCTTGTACTCCTTCTCGGTGCCAGGGATCTCGACGAACTTGCCGTCCTTGAACTCCACGTGCACCGTCTTCAGGCCTGTGACCTTGCCGTCCTTGCCAATGAATTGCTTGGTCGAGATCGCGAACTCGCGCTGACAACCCTCCTCGTGGCTGGAGCTGGTGCGCAGCTTCAGCGGCCAGTATGGCCAGACGAGTGGCTTGCATTCTTCCTCGGGCGGCTGCGGCATCACTTCGAACTGGGTCACACTTGCCGCGCCGTGGCGGTTGCTCGTTCCAACACAGTCGGAGCCGGTATCACCACCACCGATCACGATGACGTGTTTACCCGTCGCCATGATCTGATCCTTAACCTTGCCACCGGCGTTGACGCGGTTCTGCATGGGCAGGAACTCCATGGCGAAGTGAATCCCGTCGAGTTCGCGGCCGGGAACAGGCAGGTCGCGCGACTGCTCGGCGCCACCAGCCAGCAGCACGGCGTCAAAATCCTTCTTCAGTTGCTCGGGGCTGATCGTTTCCCTGGCCCAGTTGGTGACCTTGGAGCCCTTGGGAAGCTCACCGACCAAGGTGTTGGTCTTGAACACCACGCCTTCGGCTTGCATCTGCTTAATCCGGCGGTCAATGTGCGACTTGTCGAACTTAAAATCAGGGATGCCGAAGCGCAGCAAGCCACCGATGGTGTCGTTCTTCTCGTAGACGGTGACGTCATGGCCTGCGCGCGCAAGCTGCTGTGCGGCGGCCATGCCCGCTGGTCCGGAGCCGACGATGGCAATCTTCTTGCCCGTCTTCACCGCGGCCGGTTGCGGCTTGACCCAGCCCTGCTCCCACGCCTTGTCGATGATCGCGTGCTCAATGGACTTGATACCCACCGCATCGTTGTTGATGTTCAACGTGCAAGCCGCCTCGCAAGGCGCCGGACAAACGCGGCCCGTAAAGTCGGGGAAGTTGTTGGTGCTGTGCAGGACCTCAATCGCGTTCCTCCAATCGCCTTGATAGACCAGATCGTTGAAGTCCGGAATGATGTTGTTGACCGGACAGCCGCTGTTGCAGAAGGGCGTGCCGCAATCCATGCAGCGCGCACCTTGGACTTTGGCCTGCTCGTCGGTCAGGCCGATCACGAATTCCTTGTAGTTCTTGACGCGCTTGGCAACGGGCTCGTAGCCCTCTTCCAGGCGTTCGTACTCCATGAATCCAGTGACTTTACCCATGATGTATTCCTTCGTCCTTTTTCTTACTTGGCCAGTGCGGCTTCTTTTCTGGCGGCGGTCTTAGCGGGCGCAGCAGCCGCCTTCTTCGCGTTGATTTCGCCAAGGGCGCGCTTGTACTCGTTGGGGAACACCTTCACAAACTTGGGCAGCGAGGCCGTCCAGTGGTCCAGCAGTTCGCGCGCGCGCTTGCTGCCGGTCCATCGGTGGTGATCCTCCAGCAGCTTTCTGAGCTGGGCCTCATCGGTCTGTTCACGGTGCCAGATGGCACGCGGCAGGCTTTTCTCCTGATCGGCGGCGGGCAGCACCTTTTCCATCGCCACCATGGCGGTATTACACCGGCTGGCGAACTGACCGTCCTCGTCATAGACATAGGCCACGCCGCCGCTCATCCCGGCGGCGAAGTTGCGCCCTGTCTTGCCCAGCACGGCCACCGTGCCGCCCGTCATGTACTCGCAACCATGGTCCCCCGTACCCTCGACCACCGCCGTGGCGCCGGAGAGGCGCACGGCAAAGCGCTCGCCAGCCACACCGCTGAAGAAGGCCTCGCCCGTGGTGGCGCCATACATGACGGTGTTGCCGACGATGATGTTGCGGGTCGCCTCGCCGCGGAAGTCAATGCTCGGACGGACCACGATGCGGCCACCCGACAGGCCCTTGCCGGTGTAGTCGTTTGCATCGCCGATCAGATAGAGTGTGATGCCACGCGCCAGGAAGGCACCGAAGGACTGGCCACCGGTGCCCTCGAGCTGGATGCGCAAGGTATCGTCAGGCAGGCCCTCGGGGTGCACCTTGGTCAGCGCGCCCGAGAGCATCGCGCCCACGGAGCGGTTGACGTTGCGGGCCACTTCCATGAACTGAACCTTTTCGCCTTTTTCGATCGCAGCCTTCGATTTTTCGATCAGCACGCGGTCCAGGCTCTTCTCTAAGCCGTGTTCCTGCTCGGCCACGTGGTAGCGCGGCACATCGGCGGGCACGGCCGGCTGGGCAAACAGGCGGCTGAAATCGAGGCCGCGCGCTTTCCAGTGCTCGATGCCCTTGCGCACATCCAGCAGATCGGCCCTGCCGATCATGTCGTCGAACTTGCGGATGCCCAACTGCGCCATGATCTGGCGAACTTCCTCGGCGATGAAGAAGAAGTAGTTCACCACATGCTCTGGCTTGCCCGAAAACTTCTTGCGCAGCGCCGGGTCTTGCGTGGCCACGCCCACCGGGCAGGTGTTGAGATGGCACTTACGCATCATGATGCAGCCCTCGACGACCAGCGGGGCGGTGGCGAACCCGAACTCGTCTGCGCCCAGCAGGGCGCCAATGGCGACGTCGCGGCCGGTCTTCATTTGGCCGTCAGCCTGGACCCGGATGCGGCCGCGCAGGCGGTTGAGCACCAGGGTCTGTTGAGTCTCGGCCAGGCCGATCTCCCAGGGGCTGCCGGCGTGCTTGATCGAGGACCATGGCGAGGCGCCCGTGCCCCCGTCGTGGCCAGCGATCACGACGTGGTCGCTCTTGCACTTGGCCACGCCTGCAGCGACTGTGCCTACGCCGATTTCCGACACCAGCTTGACGCTGATGCTGGCATGCGGCGCCACGTTTTTCAAATCATGGATCAGCTGGGCCAGATCTTCGATGGAGTAGATGTCGTGATGCGGCGGGGGAGAGATCAGGCCAACGCCGGGCACCGAGTGTCGCAGCTTGCCGATGTAGTCCGACACCTTGCCGCCGGGCAGTTGGCCGCCTTCCCCCGGCTTGGCGCCCTGAGCCATCTTGATCTGGATCTGATCGGAGCTGGCCAGATACTCGGCAGTGACGCCAAAGCGGCCCGAGGCCACCTGCTTGATCTTGGAGCGCAGCGAGTCGCCGTCCTGCAAAGGCAGGTCCACTTCCACCTGCTCCGCGCCAATCACGCTCTTGAGCGTTTCACCGTTCTTGATCGGGATGCCCTTAAGCTCATTGCGGTAGCGCGCCGGATCTTCACCGCCCTCGCCAGTGTTACTCTTGCCACCGATACGGTTCATGGCCACGGCTAGCGTGGCGTGGGCCTCGGTCGAGATGGAGCCCAGCGACATGGCGCCGGTAGCGAAGCGCTTGACGATCTCGCTCGCGGGCTCGACCTGCTCCACGGGGATGGCTCTGGCGGGGTCGATCTTGAATTCGAACAGGCCGCGCAGCGTGAGGTGGCGGCGGCTCTGGTCGTTGATGATCTGCGCGTATTCCTTGTAGGTGTTGAAGTTGTTGGCGCGCGTGCTGTGCTGCAGCTTGGCGATGGCATCGGGCGTCCACATATGCTCTTCGCCACGGGTTCGCCATGCGTATTCGCCGCCGGCATCCAGCATGGTCGCCAGCACCGGATCGGCGCCATACGCGGCCCTGTGCATGCGGATGGCCTCCTCGGCCATCTCGAAGACGCCGATGCCCTGAACCCGGCTGGGCGTGCCGGTGAAGTACTTGAAGATGGTCTCGTTGTTGATGCCGATGGCCTCGAACAGCTGAGCACCGCAGTAGGACATGTAGGTCGACACGCCCATCTTGGACATGATCTTGGACAGCCCTTTGCCGATCGCCTTGATGTAGTTGTAGATAGCCTTTTCAGCGCTCAGTTCGCCCGGTAGGTCCCGGTGCATGGCGACCAGGGTCTCCATGGCCAGATAGGGATGTACCGCCTCCGCGCCGTAGCCAGCCAGCACCGCAAAGTGATGTACTTCGCGCGCGGTGCCGGTCTCCACCACGAGGCCTGCCGACGTGCGCAGGCCCTCACGCACCAGATGCTGGTGGATCGCCGAGAGGGCGAGCAGCGCGGGGATGGCCACTTGCTGGGCGCTGATTCTGCGATCGCTGATGATCAGGATGTTCTTGCCACCCTTGATGGCATCCACGGCCTCGGCGCAAAGCGAGGCAAGCTTGGCCTCCACACCCTCTCGGCCCCAGCCCAGCGGGTAGGTGATGTCCAGGGTGGCGCTGCGGAACTTGCCCTGCGTCGTTGGCTCGATGCTGCGCAGCTTGGCCATGTCCGAGAAATCAAGGATGGGCTGACTCACCTCGAGGCGCATGGGCGGGTTGACCTGGTTGATGTCCAGCAGGTTGGGCTTGGGGCCGATGAAAGACACCAGGGACATCACGATGGCTTCGCGGATCGGGTCAATCGGCGGGTTGGTCACCTGGGCGAATAGCTGCTTGAAGTAGTTATAAAGCGGCTTGTTCTTGTCTGACAGCACGGCCAGCGGGCTGTCGTTACCCATGGAACCGATGCCCTCTTCGCCGTTGACGGCCATGGGGGCCATCAGGAACTTGATGTCTTCCTGGGTCATGCCGAAGGCCTGCTGGCGGTCCAGCAACTGCGCCGCGTCGGCAGCCGGTAGGTCGGCCGCGCCAGTCTCGACGTCATCCAGCTTGATGCGCAGATTTTCGATCCACTGCTTGTAGGGCTTACTGTTGGCGAGGTTGGCCTTGAGTTCCTCGTCATCGATCATGCGGCCCTGCTCCAGGTCGATCAGGAACATCTTGCCCGGCTGCAGACGCCACTTGCGCACAATCTTGTTTTCAGGCACGGGCAGGACGCCCGACTCCGAGCCCATGATGACCAGGTCGTCGTCGGTGATGCAATACCGCGAGGGCCGCAGGCCGTTGCGGTCCAGCGTCGCACCAATCTGGCGGCCATCCGTGAACACGATGGAGGCCGGGCCGTCCCAAGGCTCAAGCATGGCCGCGTGGTACTCATAGAAGGCCTTGCGGCGCTCGTCCATGGTGGCGTGCTGCTCCCAGGGCTCCGGGATCATCATCATCACGGCCTGGCTGATGGGGTAGCCCGCCATGGTCAGCAGTTCGAGACAGTTGTCGAAAGTGGCCGTGTCGGACTGGCTTGCGAAGCTGATGGGATAGAGCTTGTGCAGGTCTTCGCCCAGCACGGGCGAGGACATCACGCCTTCGCGCGCCTTCATCCAGTTGTAGTTGCCCTTGACGGTGTTGATCTCGCCGTTGTGGGCGACATAGCGATAGGGATGGGCCAGCGGCCACTCAGGGAAGGTGTTGGTGGAGAAACGTTGGTGCACGAGGCCCAGGGCCGAGACACAGCGCCTGTCCTGCAGGTCCAGGAAATAGGTGCCCACCTGGTCCGCCAGCAGCAGGCCCTTGTAGACCATGGTGCGGCTGGACATGCTGGGCACGTAGTATTCCTTGCTGTGCTTGAGCTGCAGCGCCTGGATGGCGGCGCTGGCAGTCTTGCGGATGACATAGAGCTTGCGCTCCAGGGCATCCTGCACGATCACGTCACTGCCGCGGCCCACAAAGACTTGGCGGATCACAGGCTCTTTCTCGCGCACGGCGGGCGACATCGGCATTTCGCGGTTCACGGGCACATCACGCCAGCCAAGCAGCACCTGGCCCTCGGCCTTGATGGCACGCTCCATCTCCTGCTCGCAGGCCAGACGCGAGGCGTGCTCCTTGGGCAGGAAAATCATGCCCACGCCGTATTCGCCCTGAGGCGGCAGCGTGACGCCCTGTTTGGCCATCTCCTCGCGGTAAAGCGCATCCGGCAACTGGATCAGGATGCCGGCGCCGTCACCCATGAGCTTGTCGGCACCGACAGCGCCCCGGTGATCAAGGTTTTCGAGAATCTTGAGTGCGCCCTGGACGATCTCGTGGGTCTTGTTGCCCTTGATGTGCGCCACAAAGCCCACACCGCAGGCGTCATGCTCATTGGCGCTGGAATACAAACCGTTTTCTTGGAGATGCTGAATCTCGGCAGCCGTCGTCATGGCGCACTCCTAAATAGTTCCCAGAGTTCGCAAGAATAGTGCAGTGCAGCAGGATGTTCAAGAAAATTAAATAGGGTCAGAGTCCGGTTTACGTTGACTGAAAGTCAGTCGAATTTAATTGGGGACATGTTAATGAGCAATATCAAAAGCAGATGCTGGAGACCCTCACCCTCAGCGCCCTGATTTGGCGACGGCGCCGGGACGGCCCACTTTGGCCTTGAGGAGACGGCGGTCCGTGTGCTTCTGTAGCGCTGCCACGAAGTCCGGATCGCCCAGGGCCCAGCCTTTGAGGGCTGAGTTGGTCAGGGCCAACTGCTCCTGCACCGAAATGCCGTCCTGTACGACACGCGCATAAGCTGCCTCGCGGGCAAATGGGGTGTTGCCAAGTTGCCAGTAGATCGGATGCGGCGTCAGCAGTCGGTCGTTGCGCAAGCCCGCGTAGTGGCCGTGGCTGGACCAGGTGTATTCACGGGCTTGGTCCACCCGGCCTGCACGCACCGGGTTGAGGTCAATGTAGGCCATGCAAGGCAGCAGATATCGCTGCGCCTGGATCAGGGTAGAGCGGTAGCGCCCTTCCCACAGCGTTCCGCTGCGGCCATGCTGATCGTTGAAGTAGCGAACGTATCGACGTCCAACTGCCTGCATCAGGCGGGACAGGCCCGGCGCAGTCTGCGGCGTGAGCAGGAGATGGAAATGGTCGTCCATGAGCACATAGGCATGCACGAGCACCTCGCATTCCGGCGCGTGCGACTCCAGCACGTCGAGCATGAAACGCCGGTCGGTATCCGTGACAAACACCTTCTGCCGGTTGTTGCCGCGCTGGATGATGTGATGCGGATAACCGGTAACGCTCAGGCGGGGCAGGCGGGCCATGATGGGCGTCTCGAAGGGACGGCCATGATACGTTCAATCCGCACTCGCGCGGTGGCTACTGTCTGGGCGATTTGGTCACGCGCACCTTGCCGCTGGTGGTGATCACCAAAACCGCGTCACCGGCCTGGAACACTTCGGTGCCCTTGGCCTGCACGATGGCACGCCGATCGCCGTTCTTGAGCTGCACGAGGATCTCGTAGGCCTCCTCACGGGTGGCATTACGCTCGATCACGTTGCCGGCAACCGCGCCGGCGGCGGCACCGAGAATGCTGATGATCTGGGCCTCGCGCTGGCCACCGCCGACCCCACCACCGGCAATGCCACCCACGGCCCCACCGGCGACGGCGCCAGCACCGGACTGGCTGCCTTCCACGGTGACCGTCCGCACCGACAGCACCACCGCATCAACGACTGTTGAGAGGCGCTGCGCATCGCCGCGCTGAATCACATCCGGGCTGCTGGTTGCGCAGCCCGCGAGCGCGAGAGCCAAGGCCCACATCAGAAAACGCTTCATCTTTCAACTCCTAGGGGACGCCCCGTGCGTGGGGCCATACCGTCTATTCTGTAACGCCTTCGGGCCGCGTTGGTTGACCGATCTCCAGCTGGAAGCGTGTTTGCAGCAGCTGCGTTAAACCGAACTCCTCCAGGATCGCGATCAGCCGATGGGCTGCCGCACACTTGCGCTGCCCTGTCCATCGGGCCAGGATAAGTTCATTCTTCAGACTGTGCTCCCAGCCCACGAGTTCCGTAACAGTGACCTGATAGCCCATGGCCTCCAGGTAAAGGCAGCGCAGCACGTTGGTGAGCTGGCTTCCCAGCTCGCGGGTGTGCAGCGGATGCCGCCAAAGCTCAGCCAGCGGCGTGCGCGACAGCGACAGCGCCTTGGACGCATTCAAGGCTCTAGCCACCTCGGCCTGGCAGCACGGCACGAACACCATGCACCGTGCCCGCTTGTGCAGACCGAAGGCGATGGCATCGTCGGTCGCCGTGTCACACGCGTGCAGAGCCGTGACGACATCAATGCGCGCCGGCAACTGCGGTGACTGCACGGAATCACTCACACTGAGGTTGAGGAAGGTCATACGCTCAAAGCCGAGACGCTGCGCTAGGGCACGGGATTTCTCCACCAGCTCGGGGCGGGTCTCGATGCCATACACATGCCCGGCGCAGGCTGAGCGGAAGTACAGGTCATAGATGATGAACCCGAGATAGGACTTTCCTGCGCCGTGGTCGGCCAGAGTGATGTCCGGGCCAGGTGCGCCGTCCTGCTTCGTCAGCCCCTGCAGCAGGGTTTCGATGAAATGATAGAGGTGACCAACCTGCTTGAGCTTGCGGCGGCTGTCCTGGTTGAGCTTGCCGTCGCGGGTGAGGATGTGCAGTTCCTTGAGCAACTCCACGGACTGCCCTGGCCGCAGATCGAGACCACTGGCCGAGGGTCCGGCTCGCCCCCCTGCCCCCTGCACAGAACCGCTTGCCGCGCGCTTCATCCCTGCTCCCGCAGACGATCCGCACGGCCGGTCGGCGCCGTGGCCTGCAGCCCGAGCGCCTGCCAGCCTTTGAGGCCCAGCTGAGCCAGCACCTGGATGTTGCGCTCGTAGATGGCCTCCGGCTTCGGGTAGGCCTGGACTGCACGGTCGATGCTGGCCTCGCGCAAGAGGTGCAAGGTCGGGTACGGGGCGCGATTGGAGTAGTTGCCGATGTCCTCAACCGCCGTCCCGGCAAACTGGAACAGCGGGTGAAAGCTGGCGATCTGCAGCTCACCTTGCAGGCCCAGTTCTTCCAACAGGGTATCGGCCTCGCCAAGAAAATCATTGAAGTCCAGGAAGTCAGCCAAAAAGCCGGGCACCATCAGCAAGGTGGTGTCTCGCTGATCAGGACTCATAGCGGCCAGCTCCAGCAATTCAGCGCGTAGCACAGCGAGCAGACCCTGCACGTCTTGTGCGCCCGTGACCACCCAATGGATCTGCTCCTTGACATGGACGCTCTTGGCAAAGGGGCAAAGGTTAAGGCCGATCACCGCGTGCTCCAGCCATCGTCGCATGTCGTCCAACACTGCGGACCGAAGCTGAGCAGAAACCTGCTGGCCGGATCTCATGGCGCGCTCCTGCGACCCAGATGGAACGCCAGGACCAGTCCGACCAGGGAGCAGACACCGGTGACGGCCCACGTCCCGTGCCAACCGCCCGCCCAGCTGGCGACCCAGGCCACCACTGGCGGGCCCGCGAACTGGCCGAATGACGCCCATTGCTGCATCCAGCCTACGGTGGTGGATACCGTGCCCTCGCTGGGGGCGAGCCGAACCGCCATGGAGAAGAGCGTGCCCGGGATGACGCCACCAACCATCGAAAACAGCAGGACCGCAATGAAGCGCAGGCCTGCGGGCAAACCTTCGCCTGCGGAACTCAAGGGCCAGACAAAGAACGCCAGCAAGGTACCCAGCCCCATGACACTGAAGCCAGTGTAGAGCAACCATTGCGGGCGTAACCCACGGCCCAGCAAACGGCCTGAGGCAATGTTGCCTACCATGTTCACCGCCGCGACCAGCGCTGTCAGTACGGCGCTGGCACTTCCCGCCACGCCGGCCTGCGCATAGATGGTGGGAAGAAAACCGATGACGGCAAGCCACTGCCCGGAATACATAGCAAACGTCAGCGCCACAAGCCAGGGACCGGGCGAGCGCAAGGTATGCCGCAGCCGTCCCCACCAACTGTGCTGCGGCGCTGGAGCAGCGGCGACGGAGCGCGGGTGGTTTCGATCATCGGGCACCCACGCAAGCACCCAGACCGCCATGGCCATCGTCGCGCCTGCAAGCAGCCACCACCAAGAGGCCCAGCCCGAGATGCCGATGACCCATGGCCCTAGCAGCAGGGCCGAGGCAGTACCGAGAGGCATGTAGGCACCCCATAGGCCGAGCATCGCGCTCATGCGCTCGCTGGGCACAAGACGGCGGATCAGACTGGGAGCTGGCATGGAAACCAGCAGGAAGCCCAGTCCCTCAACCGCCCGCAGCGCCAGCAGGGTCTGCACGTCGCGTGCCCAGCCCCCCAGCAGGGAGGCGACCGTGAGGAGCCACAGGCCGGCCAGCAGACTGCGCTTGAGGCCAAGCGTGTCAGCCGACAAACCAACGAAGAGCCCCAGGGCCATGCCGGCGAATTGAACCAGAGACAGCAGGAAGCCAGCCTGGACCAGCGTTACACCCAGCGCTTCGCCGAGCGCAGGCAAGGCCGGTGACAGCTTGCCCACATGCAGCGCAGCCGCGACACCGGCGGCGATCACCACCCAGGCCGCCGCGATGCCACCCAGCGCAATCCGGCCAGCGGAACGAGACGGGCCCGGCTGGCCGACGTTGCTCACACCCATAGCCTCTTGCCCGTGAGTCGCTCGTGCTCGCGGCTTGCATAGCGGTCCGTCATTCCGGCAATGTAGTCGGCGACCACCCGGGGCAAACTGTCATGCGCTGCGTCACCTGCCAGCGCTGCGCTCGCGCGTGCAGCATGAACGGCCTGCATTTCGTGCGGGGCGGCACAGTAGCACTGGAATAGTTCAATGATGACCTGCCGGGCATGTCCCATGGTTTGCATGACCTGGGGATGCCGATAGAGGTTCTGGAACAGGCATTTCTTGAGCGCCAGCGATCGCTCCTGCATCGCCGCACTGAAGCAGAGTTGAGGAGGCATGCGCCTGGCCGCGTCGGCAGACAAGGGTCTGGTCCGCGCCAGCCGCTCAGCCGTCGCGGCGATCACATCGTAGACCTGGGCACTGAGCATCCGACGTATGCTTTCGTAGAGCAGGCGTCGGCGCGCGAGTGGCTCGGCCAGCCGGGCGTGCTCGCGCAGCGCCTGTTGGCAGTGCTCCTCGAACAGGGGCACGGCAGCAAGTTGATCCAAGCGGATCAGGCCAGAGCGTACTCCGTCGTCAATATCGTGTGCGTTGTAGGCGATCTCGTCCGCGAGGTTGCATAGCTGGGCTTCCAGCGAAGGTTGCGTCCCCTCCAGAAAACGATGGCCGACGCCGCCCGGCTCCTGCGCCTCCAGTAAGCGCGCGTTCGTGAGTGAGCAGCGCTTGAGGATGCCTTCGCGCGTTTCAAACGTCAGGTTCAGGCCGTCAAACGCAGGGTAACGCTCCTCGAGCCGGTCGACAACGCGCAGGCTCTGCAGGTTGTGCTCGAAGCCACCATGGGCTTGCATGCACTCGTTCAATGCATCCTGGCCGACGTGGCCGTAAGGGGTGTGACCGAGGTCGTGCGCCAGCGCGATGGCTTCGACCAGATCCTCATTGAGCCCGAGAGCGCGGGCAATGGAGCGGCCCAGCTGCGCCACTTCGAGAGAGTGCGTCAGGCGGGTGCGGAAAAGGTCCCCCTCGTGGTTGAGAAAGACCTGGGTCTTGTAGACCAGGCGGCGAAAGGCCGTCGAGTGGACGATGCGATCCCGGTCCCGCTGGTACTCGGTGCGTGTAGGTGCCGCCGCCTCCAGATGCCGTCGACCCCGCGTTTGCGCCGGATCACTGGCGTAGGCAGCAGGCATCGATGACCTCGCGCACCAGAGCATCAGGGGCACCACGCACTCCGGCACGCCCGGGCGACTCGATCACGACAAACTTGATCTCGCCCGCCTCGGCCTTCTTGTCCAAGCGCATCAGTTCGAGATAACGGCCGGCGTTATCACCTGCGTCCAGCACTGGCGCCATGACGGGCAGGCCAGCGCGCTCTACCAGCGTGCGCAGCCGTAGCACAAACGCGTCATCCACCAGCCCCAGTCGGTTCGAGAGAGTCGCCGCCATCACCAGGCCACAGCCAACGGCCTCGCCGTGCAGCCACGCACCGTAGCCCATGCCCGCCTCAATGGCGTGGCCAAACGTGTGTCCGAAGTTCAGGACGGCGCGCAGGCCTGCTTCACGTTCGTCCTGACCGACCACTGCCGCCTTGATCTCGCAGCTGCGGCGAACCGCGTGGGCCAGCGCCGCGACGCGGCGGCCGCGCAAGGCATCCACATTGCGCTCCAGCCAGTCCAGCAAAGCGACATCGGCAATCGGCCCGTACTTGATGACCTCGGCCAGGCCGGCGCTGAGTTCTCGCTCGGGGAGGGTTTGGAGAGTGTCGAGGTCGCAGACCACGCGCAGGGGCTGGTAGAAGGCGCCGATCATGTTCTTGCCCATGGGGTGGTTGATCGCCGTCTTGCCACCGACCGAGGAATCGACCTGGGCCAGCAGCGTGGTCGGGATCTGCACAAAGGGGATGCCGCGCATGTAGGAGGCTGCAGCAAACCCGGTCACGTCGCCGACGACGCCGCCGCCGAGAGCGTAGAGCACCGTCTTGCGGTCGCAAGCCTGAGCCAGCAGCGCGTCAAAGATCTGGTTAAGAGTATGCCAGTCCTTGTGCGCCTCGCCATCGGGCAGGACGACGAGGTGGACACGGTTGTACAAGCCTTGCAAGGACGCCTTCAGCCTGTTGGCGTAGAGCGGCGCCACCGTGGCGTTGCTCACAATCATGGCCTGGCTCGCCCGGGGCAAGCCTGCAAAGGTCGACGCGTTCGTCAGGAGGCCGCTGCCGATGACGATGGGATAACTGCGTTGTCCCAGATCTATATCGATGGACAAGGGCCTCTTGATCACCTGATTGTCGGATTCCTGCATAGGCCCTAGTTTAGGGCACGGCATCAAGGCATGAGTCAGGTAACCGGTTCAGGACGTGCCCGTCAAACCCGCCAGCTCTAATTGCATGACGATCATTTTCACCAGCTGTGCGACAGACGGCCGTCCTGTATCGATCACGAAGTGGGCGGCCTCGCGGTACAGAGGATCGCGCTGGGCCTGGAGGTCGCGCAGGCGCTGTAAAGGGTCACTTACCTGAAGAAGAGGACGCTGGGTGTCATTTCGCAGCCGGCGCATGAGGTCCTCAGGAGTGGACTTGAGATAGACCACCTGCCCTCTGGCCCGCAGGCGTTCGCGGTTGATCTTGCGCAGCACCGCGCCGCCGCCCGTGGCAAGCACCCCCGGTTGCCGCGACAACTCTTCAAGCACCGCCTGCTCGACGTCCCGAAAAGACTGCTCTCCCTCGCGCTCGAAGAACTCACGAATCGGACAGGCGATGCGCTGTTCAATGGCTTGATCCGAGTCGACGAAAGACAGACCCAAGCGACGCGCGAGCTGGCGCCCGACCGTGGACTTGCCCGAGCCGGGCAAGCCGATGAGGCTGATCGCCAGGGCGTTGGAAGCGGCAGCCAATCAGCGCAGCGTCGTGCTGTCGGTAAGCGCCTTGGGCGTGATGAAGACCAGCAGCTCACGCTTTTCAGAGCGCTTCGTCTTGTTCCGGAAAAGGACGCCCACGCCGGGAAGATCGCCGAAGAAGGGGACTTTCGCCGTATCTTCCTGCTCGGTTTGGGTAAAGATGCCGCCGATCACGACCGTACCTCCATTTTCGACCAGCACTTGGGTCTTGACGTGCTTGGTGTCGATTGCGAAGCCCGCCGGGGTGGACTGCCCCACCGTGTCCTTGTTGATATCAAGATCCAGAATGACGCTGCCTTCTGGCGTGATCTGCGGCGTTACCTCCAGCATCAGGTTAGCCTTACGGAAGGCGATCGAAGTCGCCCCGCTGGCCGAGGCAACCTGGTAGGGAAGCTCGGTACCTTGCTCGATCACCGCCTTGATCTTGTCCGCCGTGACCACACGGGGGCTAGAAACCACCTTACCCTTTCCGTCAGCCTCCATGGCCGAGATTTCTAGGTTGAGGAAACGTGCCTTGTCTGCATCGAAGATAGAGACGGCGAACTGCGCGGCATTGAAGCCACCCTGCCCTCCGCCGGGGAGGTTCACAAAGGTCCCGGCCGTCGATCCGATCACCGAGCCGGAATACACCGGTCCGAAATCGACCCCGAGCCCGGAGTTGTTGCTGCGGTTGAAGGGATTGCCACCCAGCCGCACGCCAAGGGACTTGCCAAAGACATCGGAAGCTTCAACAATCCGCGCCTCGATCAAAACCTGGCGGACCGGAATATCGATCTTGGAAATCAAGTCCTGAACCTGCTCCAGACGGCTGGCGATATCGGTGACGAACAACTGGTTCGTCCGGGGCTCAGCGATTGCGCTGCCACGTGGGCTCAGGATGCGTGCGCTGGCCAACGAGCCGGCGCCACCGCCGACAGCAGCTGTCGGAGTGGGCGTAGGCGTAGCGGGGGCGCCTACCGCGCCAAGACCCATGAGCTGCCGTGCAACGTTCGCAGCGACTGCGTAGTTCAGCCGGAAGGACTGGGTACGCACCGGCTCCAGAGTCTCCAGCGCAGCGTTCGCTTCGCGATCGAGCTTCTCACGAGCCAGGATCTCGTCCCGGGGGGCAATCCAGAGTACGTTGCCATTCTTGCGCAGGCCCAGCCCCTTGGACTGAAGAATGATCTCCAGAGCCTGGTCCCAGGGAACGTCCTGCAGACGAAGGGTCACATTGCCCGTGACGGAATCCGAGGTCACCACGTTGAAATTGGTGAAATCCGCAATGACCTGCAAGAGCGCCCGGATCTCGATGTTCTGAAAGTTCAGCGAGAGCTTCTGTCCGCTGAACCCCGGGCCCTGCGTGAGCTTGGCCGGGTCGACGCGCATGGGCTTGACCTCGACCACGAACTGCTCGTCATTCTGGTAGGCACTGTGCTCCCAATTGCCCTTCGGTTCGATCACCATCCGCACCCGATCGCCGACCTGGAGGGCCGTAACGGCTTGAACCGGCGTCCCGAAGTCACTCACATCGAGCTTGCGGCGCAGGCTCTCGGGCAGACTCGATTTCATGAACTCCACCACGAGGTTTTGGCCGCTCTGGCGAATATCCACACCGACCTGACTATTGGGCAAGGCAACAATCACACGCCCGGAACCATTGACACCCATGCGAAAGTCGACATCCTTGATGGGCAATGTCTCGCGATTGCGGTTTTCGGCAAAGGTCGAGGCGGCAGGCCCCGAGGGCGCTGTTGATGCGGCCACCGGTTGGAGCGTCACGAGCAAGGATCTCCCCTGAAGTTCGGCCCGGTAATTTGTCGCCTGCTTGAGGTTCAGTACCACTCGGGTGCGGTCGCCTGCGGGTATGAGGATCACAGACTGCAGATTCCCCTGATTGATATCAATCGTCGAGCGTCCGAGGGCGTTTCCAACACCGGCGAAGTCAAGCGCGATCTTGGCCGGAGCCTTGATGGAGAAGCCGTTCGGAACCGCCGCTAGCGGCTGGGAAAGGTCAATCTTGAGTACCTCAGCACCCGACTGCAATGAGCCGGTGACTGACTGGATGATGGGCTGAGCAGATGCAACGGCAACCGCCTGCGGCCCCCCCGTTGGTTGCCCGTTCGCCAAGAGCGCGATGGCTGATAACGCGATGCCAGTTATCCAGCGCAGGCCACGTGATTGCGTCATTTGTGTCCTCATTTCAGTTTCTCCTGCAGCTGCAGCGTCGCGGGGCGCTCAATCCATTCGCCGACTGCATCTTGCACAATCTCGCGCAAAGTGACTTCGGTCTCGGTGATCCGGACAACCTTGCCGTAGTTCATCCCCAGATAGCTGCCCAGACGCACTTGGTACAGAAGGTTGTCAACCCGTACCAGTGCAGCAGGCTGCCCCTGCTGGATCAGACTGCCAACGAGGCTCATGGTGTCCAGGGGGAAAGCCTCGAGGGCCTCCTTACGCCGCGCCAACTCCGGCGCGATCAATGCGCTGGTGAGCGTCGCGGGCGGAGCCACATCCCGCATGAAGACAGCGGCCAACTTTTCCTTGCTGAAAGGCTCGATCGCAGTTGTTTCTGTGTACTCTTCGGCCTTGTACGGTTTGGGCTCGGTAATGGGAGCGACACGTGGTCGCATCTGGTTGCGCTGCTCAAGCATCCAAAGCCGCAGTTCGTCTTCACTCGAGGCCCCGCAACCCACCAGCAGAGCAACGGCGGCTGCCGTCGGTATTAGTCGCGCCCAAATCATTGCTTGGTCCCTGCAGGCTTGCGCTGCGCGGCGACCTCGTCTTTGTCGAGGTACCGGAAAGTCTTGGCTGTGGCGTCCATGGTGAGAACTGCGCCTTCTCTGCCCGGCATGATCGCCAGGTTGTTCAGCGTGACAATCCGCGACAAATGTGCGACGTCAGACGCGAAAGAGCCAAGGTCATGGAAGCGCCCTGTCACCCTGATGGTGATGGGAAGCTCGGCGTAGTAATCCCGAACCACAACTGCACCGGGGCGGAACAACTCAAACTGCAAGCTGCGACCCAGCCCCGCCTGGTTGATATCCGAGAGCAGGGCATCCATTTCGGCCTTGCTGGGAAGCTGCTTTTCAAGTTGCGTCACGTACTGCAACACCTGCTCGCGCTGTTTGCGCAAAGCGTCCAAGTTGATTGCTTTAGCGAGTCTGGTCTTGTACTCCTCGCGTAGCTGGACTTCCTTCTGCTGCGACTCCTTAAGGATGTCATCCTCTCCGTTTAGCCAAATAAACCACAACAGGATCACGACCGCCACAGCCACAACCAGGAAAAGTCCGTAGCGCGGCAGAGCGGGCCAAAGAACAGGGTTGCGCGGATCTAGATTGCTGAATTGCGCGCGCAACGAATCCTGCAACGCCAAGATTCTCTGATTGACAGAAGATGTTTTGGTGGTGGCCATCTGGCATCTCCCTCAAGGCTTGACCGGGGTTGCAGGCGCAACTGCGGCTGCTTGTCCGGCTGGCGCCACGGTGCCAGCGGGCCGCTGTTTCACCTCGCTGGCTCGTAGCATGCGCACTCTCATTGTGAAATTAGCGACCCGGCGCTGTTGTTTGCCGAAGGCCACATTGGCCGCAATGATCTCAATGAGTTCAGGCTTGTTGAACCAGGGCGATTCGTAAGTAAGATTGCGCAGCAACTCCGAGACGCGCTCTTGCGACTGGGCAGTGCCCTGAATGAGGATCAGCTGGTTTTCCTGACGCATGCTCGTGACGTAAACCCCCTCGGGAATCTGTCGCGCCAGTTCACTGAGCAGATGAATCGGCATGTTACGGTCTGCCTGCAGGTTTTCCACCGCCTGCTGACGAGCGCGCAACGCAGCAATCTCAGCCTCCAGTGCAGCAATTTCCTTGATCTGGTTGTCCAGTTTCTGGATTTCCTGGGTCAGGATCGCATTGAGCGACTGCTGGTTGGAGATCTGCGCCTGCAACCAGAGAAACACAGCCCCGGCAATCAGGCCGCCAGCCAGGGCTGATGCACCCAGGGACACATTGAAGAGATCCTGACGCTTCTTGCGCGCGGCCTCGCGGTGAGGCAGCAGGTTGATCAATATCACTGCAAGAACCTCCGCATGGCCAGGCCACAGGACGTCAGGTAAGACGGCGCCTCCCGGGTCATCTTATTCAGCCGGACGCCCTTACCAATCTCCATGCCATCGAAAGGATTGACCAGACTGCAAGGCAAGCTCAGTTGCCGGGTCACTGCATCCGTCATCCCGGAAATCGCGGCTGCACCACCGGCGAGCATGATGTGGTCGACCTTGTGGTACGGCGTGCTGGTAAAGAAGAACTGCAGGGCGCGGCCAATCTCCTGAACCATGCTCTCGATGTAGGGCTTGAGCACGCTGCTCTCATAGTCCTCGGGCAATTCCCCGTTGCGCTTCTTCGCCTCGGCCTCCTCGAGCGAGAAGCCATATTGGCGCACGATCAGCTGCGTCAGTTGCGCACCGCCGAAGGCCTGGTCCCGTTCGTACAGCACCTCGTCGTCACGGATGACCTGCATGCTGGTCGTCATGGCCCCAACCTCAAACAGCGCCACGATCGCCCCCACTCCCTTCCCGGGAAGGTCGGCGATCAGGCGTTTGGCGGCTAGCCGCGATGCGTAGGACTCCACGTCCACAATCACAGGCTTGAGACCAGCGGACTCCGCCAAGCCCTGGATGTCCTGCACCTTCTCACGCCGGGACGCCGCAATCAGGACATCAATGTCCCCCGAGGACGTTGCACTCGGCCCGATCACGCAGAAGTCCAGGCTTACTTCATCCAGCGGGAAGGGGATGTACTGATTGGCCTCGGCCTCAACCTGCATCTCCAGTTCGACGTCATTGAGCCCGCCCGGCAGCGCAATCTTTTTGGTGATCACCGCAGAGGGCGGCAGGGCCATGGCGACGTTCTTGGCTTTGGTCCCGCTTTTCTTCACCAGCCGCCGGATAGCCTCAGAGACCTCATCGAATTTTTCGATGTTGCCGTCCGTAATCCAGCCACGCTCCAGGGGCTCAATTGCGCAGCGATCCAGCACGTACTTACCCGCCTTGTTTTTGCTCAGCTCGACCAGCTTGACGCTGGACGAGCTAACGTCCAAACCCAGCATGGGTTCAGGCTGGCGGCTGAACAAGGATCCCAATGAGATCAAAAGCGTCTCCTGTTGAAATAATGGCAGCCCAAGGCCGGCGAACCTATGAACTTACTTGAATGCTATCAGTTAGGTCCTTGTCCCGCAAAGGATTTTTCCCGTTTTCTCTTCATCAGACGTTGCCAAAAGCAGACGATTTGTATGCGAATGCAACCTGCGGTAACCCGGCCCGCCGCACCTTGGGATGGCTTGCCCTCGCGCACCGCGAGGCCAGAGCCAAGGGATTTTTATAATGGCGGCGCGCCCTTACACACTCCCCATGCCTGATTCCCCCCCCCAGCCCGAGCGTCGCGGCAGCTTCTTGCGCCGCATGGGCGCGCGTTTCGCAGAACTCCATCCAGTGATCCGCTGGGCTGTCTTCGGAGGCGCCGTCGGCTTGGCGGGTCTGGCGGCGATTCTGATGGCGGTGGCCATCGCTCTGGCCGTGGCCTACCCGAACCTGCCCGACGTCTCCGACCTGTCCGAGTACCGCCCCAAGCTTCCCCTGCGGGTTTACTCGGCCGAGGGCGACCTCATCGGAGAGTTCGGCGAGGAGCGCCGCAACTTCACATCCATCGCCGAGATCCCCCGGGTACTGACTGATGCGGTGCTGGCCATCGAGGACGCGCGCTTCTTCCAGCACGGGGGAGTGGACTACGTGGGCGTGGTACGGGCCGGTCTGGCCAACGTGGGCAAGGCCAAAAGCCAGGGCGCTTCGACCATCACCATGCAGGTGGCCCGCAACGTCTACCTGTCTTCGGAAAAGACCTTCACGCGCAAGATTTACGAGATATTGCTGACCTTCAAGCTGGAACATCTGCTTACCAAGGATCAGATTCTCGAGATCTACATGAACCAGATCTATCTTGGCAACCGCGCCTACGGCTTTGCGGCTGCCGCCGAGACCTACTTTGGCAAGGCCCTGAAGGACATCACCGTTGCAGAGGCGGCCATGCTGGCAGGTCTACCCAAGGCCCCGTCCGCCTTCAACCCCATCAGCAACCCCAAGCGGGCCCGGAGCCGCCAGCTCTACATCATCGAGCGCATGCTGGACAACGGCTTCATCACCGCCGAGGAAGCCGACAGCGCCAAGAAGCAGGAGCTGCGCATCAAGTCCGGGCAGCACGCTGGCTCCGGCAGTACGCTGCGCACGCACGCGGAGTTCGTCGCTGAAATGGCGCGGCAGCTGATCTTCGCCCAGTATGGTGAAGAGACCTACACGCGCGGGCTCAACGTTACCACCACCATACGCGCCAGCGACCAGGAGGTCGCCTATCAGGCGCTGCGGCAGGGCATTCTGGAGTATGAGCGCCGCCAGCCCTACCGCGGCCCGGAGAAGTTCATCACCTTGCCCGAGAAGGCGCCCGAGCTGGACGACGCCATCGATGACGCGATCGACGAGCACCCGGATAACGGCGACCTGCTAAGCGCCATCGTGCTCGAGGCCGGCCCGCGCAAGGTGATTGCGGCGCGCCGCAGCGGCGAAATCCTGGAGATCGAGGGCGATGGTCTTCGTTTCGCACAAGCTGGCCTGCAGCCGCGCGCTGCGCCCAAGCTCAAGCTGCGACGAGGCGCCGTCATCCGCGTGATCAAGACCTCGCGCAACGGCTGGGAGATTCTGCAGCTGCCCGAAGTGGAGGGCGCATTCGTGTCGCTGGATCCCCAAACCGGCGCGATCCGGGCTCTGGTGGGTGGCTTCGATTTCGAGAAGAACAAGTTCAACCACGTGACCCAGGCCTGGCGCCAGCCGGGTTCCAGCTTCAAGCCCTTCATTTACTCAGCAGCGCTTGAAAAGGGCTTCACGCCGGCCACCGTGGTCAATGATGCGCCACTGTTTTTCGAACCTGAGCTGACCGGCGGCCAGCCGTGGGAACCCAAGAACTACGACGGCACCTTCGAGGGCCCCATGTCCCTGAGGCGTGGCATGGCCAAGTCGAAAAACATGATCTCGATCCGCCTGCTCGATGCCATCGGCGCGCGTTACGCGCAGGAATGGATCACCCAATTCGGCTTCGAGGCGGCCAAGCATCCGCCCTACCTGACCATGGCGCTGGGCGCAGGCTCCGTCACCCCCATGCAGATGGCCACGGCGTACTCGGCCTTTGCGAATGGCGGCTACCGAATCGACCCATGGCTCATCAGCAAAATTACCGAGCAAAAGGGCAAGGTGCTGGTGCAGGTCAAACCCGTCGCCCCCGACGAGTCGGCCCGCGCCATCGACCCGCGCAATGCCTTTGTGATCTCCACTCTCCTGCAGGAGGTCATGCGCACGGGAACGGGATCGCGCGCGATGGCCGCGCTCAAACGCCCGGATATCTATGGCAAGACCGGGACGACCAATGACTCCATGGATGCCTGGTTTGCCGGCTATCACCCGAGCGTGACGGCCGTGACCTGGATCGGCTACGACACACCGCGCAAACTCGGTGACCGCGAAACCGGCGGTGGCTTGAGCCTCCCGGTCTGGATCGCCTACATGGAGCACGCGCTGCGGGACGTGCCGATCCTGGAACTCGATTCGCCCCCAGGCGTCGTGCAGGCTGGCGTCGACTGGATGTACGCTGAACACGCCCAGGGCGGAGGCGTGCTGTCGCTGGGACTGGATGATCAACCGGCGGCGATGCCGCCACCGGGGGCCATCACGCCGCCCGTCACAGTCACGCCGGCCCCCGCAACGGCGCCAGCGGGCAATCAGCCGGCCGAGGAAAGGTCGCGGATCCTGGACCTGTTCAGGAACTGATCAGGCCTTGAAGCTCAGTGCGGTCCGTGCCTGCTCGCTCGCATGTCTGGAAAGCGCGGCAAAAAACTCGCCGCTTCCCTTGGTGTCCATCCAGCTGCGACCATCAAACTTGTAGTGGAAGCCACCCGCGCGCGCCGCCAGCCAGATCTCGTGCAGCGGCTTTTGCAGGTTGACGACGATCTGGCTGCGATCCTGAAACACAAGGGTCACCATGCCCCCCACGCGCTGGTTGTCGATGTCCGCATCGCTGGTGTCGTTGATGTGATCGCAGCTTGTCTCGATAGCCCGCAACACGGCCTCCGCGCGGTCCATGAACTCGGTGTCGGTCATTACAATTCCGTGATGTTGCAAACCTGCCGGATTCTAGTCAGCACCTTCAACCATGGCGGTTTTGCTGTCATTGCCCTGCTCGGGCTGGCGGGCTGCGGCCAGACCGGGCCGCTCTACCTTCCCACTGAACCCGCCGCCGCACAGCGTGCCACCCTGCCGCAGGCCCTGTGGCCCGTGATGCCCAAGAAGCCGGCACAAAGCAGCAGGCCGGCGCCGCCAGCAGCTCCCTCCGCTGCCCCGGCGTCTGCGCCCACGTCCGCCCCCACCCAGCCATGAATGCCCAGAACCTGCCCGGCCATCCTTACGTTGCCTACCGAGACGGCAGTCTGTACATCGAAGACGTACGCCTCGACGCGCTGGCGCGGACGCACGGCACGCCCCTCTTCGTCTATTCCAAGTCTGCAATGTTGTCTGCGCTGGCAGCTTACCAGCGTGGCTTTGCGGGCCGCAAGGCCCAGATCTGCTATGCGATGAAGGCCAACTCCTCGCTGGCCATCCTGCAGCTGTTCGCGCATGCCGGTTGCGGTTTTGACATCGTCTCGGGCGGTGAGCTCGACCGCGTGCTGACTGCGGGGGGTGACCCTGCCAAGATCATCTTCTCGGGCGTCGGCAAGACGCAATCCGAGATGCGTCGTGCGCTCGAATCCGGGATCGGTTGTTTCAACGTCGAGAGCGAGGCCGAGCTGGAGGCGCTCGATGCGGTTGCCCGTTCCCTGGGCCGGCGGGCCCCGGTCAGTATCCGGGTCAATCCCAACGTCGATGCCAAGACGCATCCCTACATCTCCACGGGCCTCAAGGGCAACAAGTTCGGCATCGCCCACGAGCGTACTTTGAGTGCCTACCAACGGGCAGCAGCCTTGCCCGGGCTGCAGGTCGTCGGCATCGATTGCCATATCGGCTCGCAGATCACACAGGCGGGGCCCTACCTCGACGCGATGGATCGCGTGCTCGACCTTGTCGATGCCATCGAGGCGGCTGGCATCCACTTGCACCACATCGACTTTGGCGGTGGACTAGGCATCAACTACAACGGCGACGCGCCCCCTGCGGCCGATGCGCTGTGGGAGCAACTCCTGGCCAAGCTGGATGCGCGGGGCTATGGCGAACGACAGCTGATGATCGAACCGGGCCGCTCACTTGTCGGCAACGCTGGCGTCTGCCTGACCGAGGTGCTCTACCTCAAGCCCGGCGAGAATAAGAACTTTTGCATCGTCGACGCGGCCATGAACGACCTGCCTCGTCCGGCCATGTACGAGGCCTACCACCAGATCGTTCCCGTCGCCCTGCGCGCCGGAACGGCCAGCAACTGGGACGTGGTCGGACCCGTTTGCGAAAGCGGTGACTGGCTCGGCCGTGATCGCTCGCTTGAACTTCAGCCCGGCGACCTTCTGGCGGTGTTGTCGGCCGGCGCCTACTGCATGAGCATGTCGAGCAACTACAACACCCGTGGCCGTCCGGCAGAGGTTCTGGTAGACGGGGACCAGGCGCACCTCATACGCCGGCGTGAGAGCCCGGCGGATACCTTCCGGCATGAGTCCCTGTTATGACCGGACGCTTCGCTGAGCGGCCCCTCGGGCGCGGGCGGGCGCCGCGCTGAGCGCATCGCTCTGCACCCCGCCGCCAAAGCCGCACGTTCAAGCCCTCCGCTTCCCCATGCCCGCATCGCCCCGCGCCCTGTCCGGTCTCGCCCCTTTCCTGCGGCCCTACCGCAGGCTGCTCGCGGTGGCCATCGTTTTTCTGCTGCTCGCGGCGGCGACGACCCTGGCCTTCCCCTCGGTGCTGCGCCGGCTGGTCGACCATGGCTTCGCGAGCGACGCCTCGGCGGACCAGGTCGCACTCAGTTTTCTGTACCTCTTCGGACTCGCCTCGGCACTGGCTGTGTTCTCGGCGGGGCGCTATTTCACCGTCAGCTGGCTGGGGGAGCGCATCACGGCCGATCTGCGCAATGCGGTCTACGCCCACGTGCTGCGGCAGAGCCCCGCGTTTTTCGAAACAACCCAGCCCGGCGAAGTGCTTTCGCGCCTCGGTAATGACACCACGCTGGTCCAGACAGTACTGAGTTCATCGTTCTCGATGGGTTTGCGTAACCTGCTGATGGGCACCGGCGCCCTGGTGATGCTGATCTGGACCAACCCCTGGCTCATGCTGCAGGTCGTGACGGTGCTGGTCGCCGTCATCCTGCCCAGTGTCTACCTGGGCCGCCGCGTGAGGCGTCTGTCACGCGCGAGCCAGGACCGCATGGCCGATTCAAGTGCCCTCGCTAGCGAAGTGCTCCACGCGATCCCCGTCGTGCAAAGCCATACCGCAGAGGCCCGGGAAACCAGCCGCTTCGTCGAGGCCTCGCGGCGTTCGCTACGAACGGCGCTGGGCCGTATCCGGGCCCGGTCGCTGCTGATTAGCTTCATCATCGTGGCCTCCAGCGCCGTGCTGCTCTGGGGTCTTTACCGGGGAACGCTGGCGGTGCATGCCGGCACCAGCACCGCCGGCCAGCTCGGCGAGACCGTGCTCTATGTGATGCTGCTCTCCAGCGCCTTCGCCGTGCTTGGCGAGGTCTACGGCGACCTGGCCCGGGCCGCTGGCGCGACCGAGCGCCTCATGGAGTTGCTTGGCTCCGAATCAAGCATCCAGACCGTGGCGCAGCCTGTGCAACCGGCCTGGCCCAGCGAAGGCTCAACGCTGCAGCTGGAGGGTGTGCGCTTTCACTACCCGTCGCGGCCTCAGAGCTGGGCTGTGGACGGGCTGAGTGCCACGGTGTCTGCCGGGCAGACTGTGGCCGTCGTGGGCCCCAGCGGTGCCGGCAAGACGACGCTGTTCGATCTGCTGCTGCGCCTCTACGATCCGCAGTCGGGTCGGATCGTGCTGGATGGCGCGCCGATCGACCAGATGTCGCTGCAAGACCTGCGCGCACGCATCGCGATCGTTCCCCAGGAGCCGGTCATCTTCTCGGGTACTGTCAGCGAGAACATCCGTTACAGCCGTCCCGAGGCCAGCATGGAGGAGGTCAAGTCCGCCGCGCGTGCGGCGTACGCCGACCGTTTCATCACAGAGCTGCCCGACGGGTACGACACGGACCTGGGAGAACGCGGTGTGAGGCTGTCGGGCGGACAGCGGCAGCGCATCGCCATCGCGCGCGCCATTCTGAAGGGCTCGCCGCTGCTGCTGCTCGACGAAGCCACAAGCGCGCTCGACGCCCAGAGCGAGCAGATGGTTCAATCGGCGCTGGCGCAGGCCATGGTCGGGCGGACCACCCTGGTGATCGCCCACAGGCTCGCGACGGTACAGCGGGCCGACGTGATCTGGGTGCTGGATCGCGGGCGCCTGGTCGAGCAGGGCAGCCATGCCGAACTGCTGGTGCGCGGCGGCCTGTACGCCAGTCTGGCGGCCCTGCAGTTCGGCGCCTCACGCTGAGCCGCTGCTGGGCGGCTCGGCGCCCTGCTCCTTTTCTGCCTGCTCCTTCTCTCTCTGTTTGCGGGTCTGCTCCCGCGCCTTGCGCACATCGTGGATCTGCCACAGAGCGAAGACGATCACGAGCACAAAGATGCCGAGTTCCACCCAGATTCCCATGATGCGATCCTTTTGACGCCGGCAACAGCCGCACAATTGGTGTCAATTCGCGTTGACATTCACAATAATAAATATATATTGACAGCACTGGCTGTCATTTTTGTTGGGCGGCCTCGGACCTAGGAGGCCCCATGACTCTTTTGACGCGCACCGAACGAGCCCTCCGCGAGCGTTTTGACGCGGCGGTCGGCGTAGGGAGCCCCCCTTTGCTGCAGGCAGCGATGGAGCATGCCGTGTTCTCGGGCGGTGCGCGGATCCGCCCGCAGCTGTGCCTGGCCGTGGCCTGCGCGTGCGGAGACGACGCGCCCGAACTCAGCAACGCCGCTGCGGTGGCGCTGGAGTTGATGCACTGTGCCTCGCTCGTACACGACGACATGCCCGCCTTCGACAACGCCCAGGTCCGGCGCGGCCGCCCCTCCGTGCACAAGGCCTATGGCGAACCGCTGGCCCTGCTGGCGGGGGATGGGCTGATCGTCATGGCCTACCGCGTCCTGCTGCAGGGTGGCCATGCGCACCCGCAAAGGCTGCTGGCCCTGCTGGACAACCTGAGCCAGGGCGTGGGTGTGCCCAACGGCATCGTCGCCGGCCAGGCCTGGGAGTGCGAGCCGACGGCCGATCTGGGCCAGTACCAGCGTGCCAAGACCGGTGCCCTGTTCGTTTCGGCCACCTGCGCGGGCGCGCTGAGCAGCGGCCAGCCGCCCGGTCCCTGGGCTGGGCTGGGCGCCGCGCTTGGCGAGGCCTATCAGGTGGCCGACGACATCCGCGATGTGATCGGCGATGCCGCGAGCCTCGGCAAACCCCCCGGACAGGATGCCCTGCTGGCGCGGCCGAGCGCGGCCCAGGCTCTGGGCCTGGAAGGCGCCATCCAGTACTTCGAGTCACTCATCACCCAGGCCAGCGACTCCATTCCCGCCTGCGCCAGCCGCGACATGCTGCGCGCCCTGGTGCAGGGCGAATCGGAGCGGCTGGTGCCCAAGGCCATGTGCGAGAGCGCGCGGCTGCAGCGGGCCGCACAGCACGCGACAACCCCAATCACGACACGCTGATCCCTGCAACATGAGCGAGCCTCTGGACCTGCGGCCAGCCCCCGTCTCCCGGGGGCTGGGTGGGCGCTGGTCTGATCGCTGGCAGGCGCTGCTGGAGCGCTTGCAGGCCAGCCCTGCCCTGTACCGCTGGTCACTGGGCAATCCGCTGACGCGCTGGGTGACGCAGCGGCGCACACAGCGCCTGTTCGACCTGATGGCTGGCTTCGTCCACAGCCAGGTCGTGCTGGCCTGCGTCCGCCTCGATCTTTTCCGGCACCTTTATCAGGCTCCCGCTGATGGGGCCGCGATTGCGCGCCACGTGGGCTTGCCCGAGCCCGCCCTGCAACGTCTGCTGCTGGCGGCGGTAGCACTGGGCCTGCTGGAGCACCGTAGCGGGGGGCGCTACGGCCTGGCTCCGCTGGGTCTGCCACTGGCCACCCACCCGGGGCTGGCCCAGATGATCGAACACAACCATCTGCTGTATGAGGACATGCGCGACCCTCTGGGGATGCTGCGCAACGCCTCGCAGGGCAGCATGGCGGGCTACTGGCCCTACGCGCACGACGCGAGGCCGGTTCAGGCCGCACCCGAGGCGATGTTCCGGCGGTACTCGGAGCTCATGGCTGCTTCCCAGGGTTTCGTGGTGCAGGAAATCCTTTCCTCCTACAACATGGACAAGCACCGCTGCGTGCTCGATGTCGGCGCGGGCCTGGGGCGCTTTGCGCTTGCGCTGGGTCGGCACGCGCCGCATCTGCAACTGATGCTTTTCGATCTGCCCCCGGTGCTGGCACTGACGCGTGCTGCCCTGGCAGACGCGGGCCTGCGCCAGCCGCCGCAATTCCATCCGGGCAGTTTCCTGCATGACGATCTTCCCGCTGGCGCCGACTTGGTCACGCTGGTGCGCGTGGCCCACGACCACCCCGACCGCATCGTGCGCGGGCTGTTGAAGAAGATCCACAACGCACTCCCGCCGGGCGGCACCCTGCTGCTGGCCGAGCCCATGGGGCAGCCTGCCGATGCCCGCCCCGCCGCCTCCGACGCCTACTTCCACTTCTATCTGCTGGCCATGGGCGCTGGCCGGCTGCGTACGCCGGATGAGCTCGGCGAGCTCATGGGCCAGGCCGGCTTCAGGCAGGTAGAGCGGCTCGCCAACGCCATGCCCATCCATGCCCAGATTCTGATCGGACGCAAAGCGTAGGTGTTTACCCTAGTAATTAGAGAAAAGTGTAAATCGCATTTGACACTTTTGAATGTAAGTTCAGAATTAAGCCATGAGAGCACAAGCCGTCGTCTTCAACCAGCCCCGGGATTTGTCCTTGCAATCGCTGGAGTTACCCGAATTGCAGGCGGGGCAGCTGGAAATCGCCGTGGATTTCAGTGGCATCAGCACGGGCACCGAACGCATGCTCTGGGACGGCAGCATGCCGGCCTTCCCCGGCATGGGATACCCGCTGGTGCCTGGCTACGAAACCGTGGGACGGGTGGTGCGCGGCGCGCCCGGCGCCGCGCTGCGCGAGGGCCAGACCGTCTTTGTGCCAGGGGCGAACTGTTTCAGCGGGGTCCGCAGCCTGTTTGGCGGCGCGGCTTCGCGCCTGGTGGTGACTGAGCAGAAGGTGCTTGCCGTGTCGGAGAAGCTCGGGCCCCGGGCTGTGCTGCTCGCGCTGGCGGCCACCGCTTACCACGCCGTCTCGGGCGGCGGCCAGCAGGAGCCGCACCCGCCCCCGGAACTCATCATCGGCCACGGCGTGATGGGCCGCTTGCTGGCGCGCCTGACTGTGGCTGCGGGCTTTGCGCCGCCCACCGTCTGGGAAACCCAGGCCGAGCGCGCGCTGGGCGCGGAGGGCTACCCCGTCATCCGTCCGCAGGACGATCCGCGGAAGGACTACCGCGCCATCTACGACGTGAGTGGCGACGCCTCGCTGCTCGACCAGCTTATCCAGCGCCTGTGCCCGGGTGGCGAGGTCGTACTGGCTGGCTTTTATCGCCAGAGCCTGCAATTCGCTTATGCCCCCGCCTTCATGCGCGAGGCCCGCATCCGCGTCGCCGCCGAATGGAAGCGTCCCGATCTTCTCGCCGTCAACCAGCTCGTTGACGACGGTCGCCTCTCCCTCGATGGTCTGGTCACCCACGTCCAGCCCTCGCACCTTGCCACCGCTGCGTATGAGACCGCGTTCGGTGACGTCTCCTGTCTCAAGATGATTCTCGATTGGAGTGCCAGCGCATGAATTCCCCCACCAAATCCGCAGAGCAGCCCATCCAGTTTGTCGAACGTCTGCGCCAGGAGGCCGCGGCCGACCCGTCGCCCGTCTCCACCAGCGAGGTGACCAAGACCACGCAGATCATTGCGATCTACGGCAAGGGCGGCATCGGCAAGAGCTTCACCCTGGCCAACCTGAGCTACATGATGGCCCAGCAGGGCAAGAAGGTGCTGCTGATTGGTTGCGATCCGAAGAGTGACACCACCAGCCTGCTGTTCGGTGGCAAGGCCTGCCCGACCATCATCGAGACCTCCTCGCGGCTCAAGCTCGCCGGCCAGGCCGTGAGCATCAGCGACGTCTGCTTCAAGCGCGACGGCGTTTTCGCCATGGAGCTCGGCGGCCCCGAAGTGGGTCGCGGCTGCGGTGGCCGCGGCATCATCCACGGCTTCGAGACACTGGAGAAGCTGGGCTTTCACGACTGGGGTTTCGACTACGTCCTGCTCGATTTCCTGGGCGATGTGGTCTGCGGCGGCTTTGGCCTGCCGATTGCGCGCGACATGTGCCAGAAGGTCATCGTCGTCGGCAGCAATGACCTGCAGTCGCTGTACGTCGCCAACAACGTGTGCTCTGCGGTCGAGTACTTCCGTAAGCTCGGCGGAAACGTGGGCGTGGCCGGCATGGTCATCAACAAGGACGACGGTACCGGCGAAGCCCAGGCCTTCGCCGCCAACGCCGGCATCCCGGTGCTGGCCTCCATTCCGGCCAACGAGGACATCCGCCGCAAGAGCGCCAGCTACGAAATCATCGGCAAGCCCGATGGCGAGTGGGGTCCGCTTTTCGCCGAACTGGCACGCAACGTGGCCGAGGCGCCACCGCAGCGACCCAAGCCGCAGACGCAGGACCAGCTACTCGGCCTGTTCAGTGCCGACACCGTGGGTCGCAACGTTGTGCTTGAGCCCGCCACCCTTTTCGACATGGTGGGCAAGGATGAGACCGTCAAGCCCAGCCTCGAAGTCGTCTACGACCCGAACTGAAACGCCATGGCCCGAACCATCCCCATTCAGTCTGTCAGCGCCAACGCCCCCCAGGCAACGGCGGAGGGCGGGGCATGCCATGCCGGAGCCGAGCACATGCAGGCTGCCGCGCGCCAGGCTGGCAAGTCAGAGGTGCTGGAGCAATACGCCCGCGATTACCCGCGCAAGCAGGAAGCCGGTCCGCATGACCAGCCCCAGAGCATGTGTCCGGCCTTCGGTTCGCTGCGGGTGGGTCTGCGCATGCGACGCACCGCCACCATCCTCTGCGGCTCAGCCTGCTGCGTGTACGGGCTCACCTTCACCTCCCACTTCTACGGCGCCCGACGCAGCGTGGGCTACGTCCCCTTCAATTCCGAGACGCTGGTGACCGGCAAGCTCTTTGAGGACATACGCGAGGCGGTACACGCTGAAGCCGATCCGGACAAGGTCGACACGGTGGTCATCATCAACCTGTGTGTCCCCACCGCCAGCGGCGTGCCCTTGCAGCTGCTGCCCAAGGAAATCAACGGCGTGCGCATCATCGGCATCGACGTACCGGGCTTCGGTGTGCCGACGCATGCCGAGGCCAAGGACGTGCTGGCCGGCGCCATGTTGCGATACGCGCGCGAGGAGATCATGAGTGGCCCGGTGGCCACCCCCAAGGGTGGCCGCTCGGCCGTGCCCACGGTCAGCCTGCTGGGCGAGATGTTCCCGGCCGATCCGGTCATCATTGGCCAGATGCTCGCGCCCATGGGCCTGGCCGCTGGTCCGGTCGTGCCTACGCGTGAATGGCGTGAACTTTACGCGGCGCTGGATTGCAGCGTGGCCGCCGCCATTCATCCGTTCTACACCGCCAGCATCCGCGAGTTCCAGACCGCCGGTCGGCCTGTCGTGGGCTCGGCGCCCGTCGGGCTGGAGGGTACGCTGGACTGGCTGCAGAACGTCGGCCAGGCGGCCGGCGTGGACCAGGAACTGATCGACGTCGCCCGCAACCAGCAGTTCAGCGCCATGCGCGGCCTGCTGTCGCAGCGACCGATCACCGGCCGCATCACCCTCAGCGGCTACGAAGGCTCGGAGCTGCTGGTCGCGCGGTTGCTGGTCGAATGCGGCGCCGATCTGCGCTACGTCGGCTCGGCCTGCCCAGCCACCCCATGGAACGCCCATGACATCGACTGGCTGCAGGCACAGGGCGTGCAGGTCCAGATGCGCGCCTCGCTTGAGCAGGACCTGGCCGCGATGCACGAGTACCAGCCGCAGCTGGCCATAGGCACCACCCCCGTGGTGCAGAAGGCCAAGCAGGTGAGTATTCCTTCCCTGTACTTCACCAACCTCATTTCGGCGCGACCGCTCATGGGCGTGGCGGGCGCAGGTTCGCTGGTGCAGGTGGTTCAGTCGGCCATCGGCAACCAGCAACGCTTCGACGAGATGAAGGCCTTCTTTGGCGAGGTCGGATCGGGTCATGCCGCAGGCGTCTGGGAATCGGTCCCTGTCGATCGCCCCGAATTCAAGGCCGAAACCCGCCGCCTTCTGGAGAAGCAGCTCAAGAAGCGCAAAGCGGAGGAGATGGGCACATGAGCGCCATCAAGTCACCGCTGATCCTGGACCACGACCGCGCTGGCGGCTACTGGGGCGCGGTCTATGTGTTCACCGCCATCAAGGGCCTGCAGGTCGTGATTGACGGCCCGGTGGGCTGCGAGAACCTGCCTGTGACCTCGGTGCTGCATTACACGGACGCGCTGCCCCCGCACGAGCTGCCCATCGTCGTCACCGGCCTGGCCGAGGAACAGCTCGGCCGCGAAGGCACCGAAGGCGCGATGAAGCGCGCCCACGCCACGCTCGACCCGGATCTGCCTGCGGTGGTCGTGACCGGCTCGATCGCCGAGATGATCGGCGGTGGCGTGACGCCCGAGGGCACGAACATCGCGCGCTTCCTGCCGCGCACCATCGACGAGGACCAGTGGCAATGCGCGAACCGCGCCATGTACTGGCTCTGGAGCGAGTATGGCCTGCGCAAGATTCCGGCACGCACTCCGTACGGCGAACGCCCTGCAGGCGAGCGGCCGCGCGTGAACATCATCGGCCCCGCCTATGGCACCTTCAACAGCGCCAGCGATCTGGCCGAGATCCGTCGCCTGATCGAAGGCATCGGCGCAGAGGTGAACATGGTCTTCCCCCTGGGCAGCCACCTGGCCGACGTACCCAAGCTGGCGGACGCGGACGTCAACATCTGCATGTACCGCGAGTTCGGGCGGATGCTCTGCGAGGCGCTGGAGCGCCCCTACCTGCAGGCGCCTATCGGGCTGCACAGCACGACCCGCTTCCTGCGAAAACTCGGCCAGCTGCTGGAGATCGACCCCGAGCCTTTCATCGAGCGCGAGCGGCATACCACCATCAAGCCGGTCTGGGACCTGTGGCGCTCCGTCACGCAGGACTTTTTCAGCACCGCGAGCTTTGCCGTGGTGGCCGGCGAGACCTACGCGCGTGGCCTGAAGAACTTCCTGGAACTGGAAATGGGCCTGCCCTGCCGCTTCAGCGTATCCCGCACGGCCGGCACCAAGACCGACAACGCCAGGGTGCGGGAACTGGTGCGGACCCAGACACCGCTCATCCTTTTTGGCAGCTACAACGAACGTATGTACCTGAGCGAAAACGCAGGCCAGGGGCCAATGCGGGCCTCCTTCATACCTGCGTCCTTCCCCGGTGCCATCATCCGCCGGCACACCGGCACGCCTTTCATGGGCTACAGCGGCGCGACCTACCTCATCCAGGAAGTGTGCAACGCGCTGTTCGACGCGCTCTTTCACATCCTGCCGCTGGCCACCGACATGGACAAGGTCGAGGCCACGCAGGCGCGCGGCCTGGTCGCACCCAATGCCACCTGGCAGGACGAGGCGCAGTCGCGGCTGCGCGAGCTGATCCAGGCGCAACCGGTACTGGTGCAGATCTCTGCCGCCAAGCGCCTGCGCGACCAAGCCGAGCAGATCGCCCGCATCACCGGCTGCGAGAGCGTGACCCTCGCGCACGTCGACGCGGCAAGCCATGCCCTGGGCATGGGAGGCGTCCCCGCATGAACTGCCTGCCGCGCCCCTGCGCCAAACCCTACGACCCTGACGCCGCGAGCGCCAGAGCCACCCCGATGTCGTGGCATTGCGCTGCGGCTGCCCATCTGCGCGGGCTGTGCGCAACCCTGGCTGCAAGGCCGTATTGAAGGAGCACTTATGTCAAGCAAGACATCCATCTCGGGACTGTCCGACGAGGAAGCTCAGGAGTTTCACCACTACTACATGCAAGGACTTGTGGGATTTACGGCCGTGGCTGTAGTTGCACACATCCTCGTGTGGTTGTGGCGGCCCTGGTTCTGAGTCAGGCTTTCATCACTCATTGACGGAGTAACTGCCATGCAACACACCCCCCTACTCGAGGCTGACCGTGCGCTGGCGCACGAATCGCAGGCCTTCTGGTCCATCTTCCTGCTGGCTTTCGTTCTTCTCTTCGTGGTTGTCCTGCTCGCCAAGCTGGTCGGCATTCACTGGCGGGAACTGCTGCCCGGCGCGGAGGACGCCAAGAGCATGGCTCAGGGCGTGAAAGCGGCGGTTTACACCTTCATGTCCCACATCATCTAGGAGAAATCTCATGTGGAGAATCTGGCGACTTTATGACCCGCTGCGAGCCATGGTGGTTCAAGGCATATTCCTGTTTGGTCTTGCGGCGATGATTCACCTCATCCTGCTGAGCACCAACAAGTTCAACTGGCTGGACGGCGCGAAGAAGCCGGCGGCAGCAACGGGGCAGTACAGCCCGATGCCGCCCTCGACTCCAGTGGCGAAGTCCTGATCCCGGACGCCAAGGTGCAGGTGCTGCCAACGGACCCTGTCCTGAGCGGCATCTGCTCATCACAGACAAGCAGGAGACCACACCATGGCCATGCTGAACTTTGAGAAAAAATACCGGGTCCGTGGCGGGACTCTGCTCGGTGGTGATCTGTTCGACTTCTGGGTCGGTCCGTTCTACGTGGGCTTCTTCGGTGTCACCACCATCTTCTTTGCGTTCTTGGGTACAGCGATGATCCTCTGGGGCGCATCCCAGGGCCCTACCTGGAATCTCTGGCAGATCAATATCGCCCCCCCCGACATCTCTTACGGTCTGTCCTTTGCGCCGCTGATGGAAGGCGGCCTGTGGCAGTTGATCACGGTGTGCGCAATCGGCGCCTTCGTGTCCTGGATGCTGCGTGAGGTCGAGATCTGCCGAAAACTGGGCATGGGCTATCACGTGCCCTTCGCCTTCGGCGTGGCGATCTTTGCCTACGTCACCCTGGTGGTGATCCGGCCTGTGCTCATGGGCGCCTGGGGACATGGCTTCCCCTACGGCATCTTCAGCCACCTCGACTGGGTGTCCAACGTGGGCTACCAGTACCTGCATTTCCACTACAACCCGGCGCACATGATCGCGGTGAGCTTCTTCTTCGCAAGCGTGTTCGCCCTGTCCCTGCACGGCGGGCTGATCCTGTCGTCGACCAACCCGAAACCGGGCGAGGCCGTGCGCACTCCGGAGCACGAGGACACCTTCTTCCGCGACATCATTGGCTATTCGATCGGTACGCTGGGTATCCACCGGTTGGGCCTCTTCTTGGCCCTGGCCGCGGTGCTGTTCAGTGCGCTGTGCATCGTCCTGAGCGGCCCCTTCTGGAGCCGCGGCTGGCCCGAATGGTGGAGCTGGTGGCTCAACCTGCCGATCTGGTCCCAGTGGCCCCTCAAGTAAGAAGCGGAGCAGATCATGGCTCAGTACCAAAACCTCTTCACCACCGTCACCGCCACCGGCCCCGTGTCTCACGGCGTGGAGCTGGGACCCGGCAACGACCCGCGCCTGGTGGAACCCCTCACCAGCTACTGGCTGGGCAAGATCGGCAATGCCCAAATCGGGCCGATTTATCTTGGCAGCCTGGGGCTTGCTTCGCTCATGTGCGGGCTGGTCGCCTTCGTCGTGATCGGCATGAACATGCTGGCATCCGTCAATTACGATCCCATCCAGTTTGTGCGCCAGCTCTTCTGGCTGGCCCTGGAGCCACCGCCGCCGAGCTACGGGCTCTCCCTGCCGCCCATCAACCAGGGCGGCTGGTGGCTGATCGCTGGCGGCTTCCTCACCGTGTCGCTGCTGCTGTGGTGGGCACGGACCTACCGTCGCGCCCGTGAGCTCGGCATGGGCACCCATATAGCGTGGGCCTTTGCCGCAGCCATCTGGTTGTTCCTGGTGCTGGGCTTCTTCCGCCCGGTGCTCATGGGTTCCTGGGGCGAGGCGGTGCCCTTCGGCATCTTCCCGCACCTGGACTGGACGGCCGCGTTCTCGCTGCGCTATGGCAACCTGTTCTACAACCCGTTCCACGCGCTTTCAATTGTCTTCCTGTATGGCTCGGCCCTGCTTTTCGCCATGCACGGTGCCACCATCCTGGCCGTCACCCGCTTCGGTGGCGAACGCGAGATTGAGCAGATCACCGACCGGGGCACGGCCTCGGAACGCGCCGCACTGTTCTGGCGCTGGACCATGGGCTTCAACGCCACGATGGAATCCATCCACCGCTGGGCCTGGTGGTTCGCGGTGCTGTGCCCCCTGACGGGCGGCATCGGCATCCTGCTCACGGGCACCGTGGTAGACAACTGGTATCTGTGGGCCGTCAAGCATGGAGTGGCGCCGCCCTACCCGGACGTGTTCCCGCTGGTCACGGACCCGACCCTCAGCACTGGAGGCAAGCCATGAAGATCATCCGCAGCAACGCCGCCGGTCGGCGCACGGGCGCAGCCTGCGCGCTCAAGGGCCTGGCGGTCGTCCTCGGCGCTACTTTGCTGGTGGCCTGCGAGCGCCCCCCCATGGAGTCGGTCCAACACGGCTATCGGGGCACCGGCATGGTCCAGGTCTACAACCCCCGCACGGTCGAAGCGAATATCGAGAACAACGTCGTGCCTGTGGCTCTGCCCCAGGCGGAAGGCGGCGGACCCAAGGCCTCCGCCGTTTACCAGAACGTCAAGGTCCTTGGCGACCTTAATGTGGCGCAGTTCACCCGCGTGATGGCTGCCATGACCACCTGGGTCGCACCTAAAGAAGGCTGCGTCTACTGCCACAATCCGGCGAACTTGGCGGAAGACAGCAAGTACACCAAGGTGGTCAGTCGCAAGATGATCGAGATGACCCGGCACATCAACAAGGACTGGCAACAGCACGTAGGCAGCACCGGTGTGACCTGCTACACCTGCCATCGCGGCCAGAACGTCCCTGGCGAGATCTGGACCAAGCTCAATCCCCAGCCCTACGGCTCCAATTTCATGGGCGACAAGGCGGGGCAAAACGAGCCCAATCCGGTAGCGAACCTGTCCTCCCTGCCAATCGATCCGTTTACGCCTTTCCTGCTCGGCGACGAGAAGATCCGTGTCAACGGCACCACCGCGCTGCCTTCGGGCAACCGGCAGTCGATCAAGCAGGCCGAGGCCACCTACAGCCTCATGACCCACATCTCCACTTCTCTGGGCGTGAACTGCACCTACTGCCACAACACCCAGTCGTTCTCCAAATGGGAAGGGGGTCCGCCCCAGCGCCTCACGGCCTGGTACGGCATCCGCATGGCACGCGACCTCAACGTGAACTACATGGAGACCCTGGTCGAAGCCTTCCCGGCGCATCGCAAGGGCGTGCTGGGTGACGTCGCCAAGCTCAACTGCGCCACCTGCCACCAGGGCGCCTACAAGCCGCTCTACGGTGCACCAATGGCCCAGGACTTCACCGAGCTCGGCGGGCTGGCCAAGGTGCTGGCCAGCAACGTGCCCAAGAAGCAGTGATCCGGCGCTAGACCACATCTGGGGCCGGCCATGATGAAGCGCATCCTGGTCCGGCCCCACGCCATTTGCAATGCATGGCAGTGGCCGCAGGGCCGCCTGCGGGCCGGGTCACCATGACCACCGCCGCCAGCCCGCATGAAACCCCCAGCGATGTTGTCGTCGTCATGCTGATGGACTACCTGAGCCGGCATCAGGCCTGGGGGTGGATGCGCCTGGTAGCCGGCGCGTCTGCCTTCAAGGATGTGCCAGGCCTGGTGTTTGCCAAGGTCATGGGCAGTGGTCACAAGGGCGGCTTTACCCTGCGCCCGAGCGCCAGCCACCAGGGCCTGATCTGCCGCTTCAGCCGCCTGGATCAGGCGCTGGAATTTCTGCGCGGCAAGCAGGCGGCCAACCTGCGGGATCGTGCACGGGAATCGTGGACAGGCGTGCTGGCCGTCACCTCCAGCCGCGGCAGCTGGGACCAGCAGCCGTGGCCGGTGAGTCAGCATCTGCCGGCACACGACCCCTTGGGCAGCGGTGACGCGGCCAGCCGTCGTCCCCTGGCTATCCTCACCCGCGCCAGTATTGTTCCCACGAAGGCCATGGCCTTCTGGCGCCATGCGCCCGCCGCACAGTCCGATTTGCACAGCGCCACGGGCTGCATGCTCGCCATGGGCCTGGGCGAGGCACCGCTGGTGCGTCAATGCACCTTCAGCCTGTGGCGCGATGCCCAGGCCATGCGCGATTACGCCACGCGGGGCGCACACCAGACGGCCGCAGCCGCAGCCCACCGCCATGGCTTCTTCTCAGAGTCGCTGTTCGTGCACATGGACGTGCTGCAGATGGACGGTGTCTGGCAGGGCCAGGCCTTGCGCCACGGACCAGTCCTTGATGCGGAGCCCGCACATGCCTAGACAACATGTCATCGTCATCGGGGCCGGCATGGGTGGGCTGAGCAGCGCGCTGCGGCTGGCACATCAGGGCTGCGAAGTCACCGTGCTGGAGGCCTCGGGCCAGCCCGGAGGCAAGGTCCACGCGCGGGAGGTGGCCGGCGCGCTGATCGACAGCGGCCCCACGGTCTTCACCATGCGCTGGGTGTTCGACGAACTGCTGCGCGAAGTGGGCACCGACCTGGAAGCCGAGTTGCAGGTTGAGCCCCTGGCCATCCTCGCGCGCCACTTCTGGACCGATGGCAGCTCACTGGACTTGTCGGCCGACGCCGAGGCCAGCGAGGCAGCCATCGCCGACTGGGCCGGACCTGAGGAGGCGCAGCGCTTCCGCCAGTTCTGCAGCACCGCGCGCCGGGTCTATGACACGCTCGAAGACACGGTGATCCGCGCGCAGCGGCCCAGCCTCATGCCGCTGATCGCGCGCCTCGGCCCCTCGGGCCTCGGTGTGCTGGCGAGCCTCGGCCCCTTGCGCAGCCTCTGGCACAGCATGGGGCGGCAATTTACCGACCCGCGGCTGCGCCAGCTCTTCGGCCGTTACGCCACTTACTGCGGCTCCTCGCCCTGGCAGGCGCCTGCGACCCTGATGCTCATCGCCCAGGTCGAGATGAATGGCGTGTGGTCCGTGCGCGGCGGCATGACCGCGCTCTCAGCCATGCTGGCGCGCCTGGCCGAAGCGCGCGGCGCACACCTGCGCTACCACAGCCGGTGCGCCAGCATCCTGCAGCGCGACGGCCGGGTCACGGGCGTGCGGCTGGACAACGGCGAGGAACTGCGCGCCGACGCCATCGTCTTCAATGGCGACGTTGCGGCGCTGCGCGCGGGCCTACTGTCGCAGGAGATGCGGGCTGCGGTACCGCGCGCCGCGCCACCACGCTCCCTTTCGGCGCTGACCTGGTCCATCCACGCGCCGGTCAGCGGCGTGGCGCTGGAGCGCCACAACGTGTTTTTCTGCGACGACTACGCACGCGAGTTCGACGACATCTTCGGCCACCACCGCCTGCCGCTGCATCCCACCGTCTACGTCTGCGCCCAAGACCGCCCGGGCGTGATCGCCGGGGGCGCTGCGCAAAGGCTCTTCTGCCTGGTCAATGCCCCTGCGATGGGTGATGACGAGGCGCTCGATCACAAGGGACTGGCGTCATGCGAATCCAACAGCTTTCAACTCCTGCGCCAGCTCGGCCTGAAACTGGAGAGAACGCCCCAGAACTGCGTGCGCACCACCCCGTGGGAATTCCACCGGCGCTTCCCGGCGACGGGAGGCGCGCTCTACGGGCAGGCGACGCACGGCTGGAGCACGATTTTCTCGCGTCCGGGGGCCGTCACCCCGCTGCGGGGCCTGTACCTGGCCGGGGGCAGCGTGCACCCGGGGCCGGGGGTGCCAATGGCGGCGATGTCGGGGCGTCTGGCGGCCGCGGCCGTGCTGGAGAACCTCGGTTCGACCAGCGTGTTCCAGCCAACGGCTATCTCTGGTGGTATCTCGACGCCCTCAGCGACGATAGACAGCACGGCCTGACGCTGATCGCCTTTGTCGGCAGCGTCTTCTCGCCCTACTACGCCTGGGCGCGGCGCGGCGGCGCGGCGGACCCCGAAAACCACTGTGCGCTCAATGTGGCCCTTTACAGCCCGGGGGCCAAGCGCTGGGCCATGACCGAGCGTGGCCGTGCGCACTGCCACCGCGACGCCCACCACTTTTGCGTCGGCCCGAGCGAGCTGGCCTGGGAAGGTGACAGCCTGCGCATCCGCATCCGCGAGCGTTCGGCACCCTGGGGGCAAGCCATTGCGGGGGAGATCCGGGTCTGGCCCCAGCAGTTGTTCGGCTTCTCGACGCCGCTGGATGGCGCGGCGCGCCACCGCTGGGGCCCGCTGGCGCCGTCCGCGCGCATCGAGGTGTCGCTCAGTGCGCCGCAGCTGCGCTGGCAAGGCCAGGCCTACCTTGATTCCAACGAGGGCGATGAGCCCATCCACCGGGCCTTCCACACGTGGGACTGGTCACGCGCGCCCCTGAACGACGGCAGCACCCTGGTGTTTTATGACATGCAGTGGCCGCAGCAGCCGGACCGGCTGCTGGCCTTGCGGTTCACACCGCAGGGTGAAGTGGAGCCGGTGGAGCCGGCGCCCGTCCAGGTGCTGCCGCGCACCGCCTGGCGGCTGGCACGCCGCATGCGCAGCGAGCAGGCCGTGAGCGTGGCGGAGCAGCTCGAAGACACTCCCTTCTACCAGCGCGCGCTGCTGCGCTTTGCGTACGCGGGGCAATCGCTGACCGCGTTTCACGAAACCCTGTCCGTGCCCCGCCTGGTCTCGCCCGTGGTGCAGGCCATGCTGCCGTTTCGTATGCCGCGCCGGGGGTGAAGCGCACCGCCGGGCCCTGCCGGCCCCCGGGTACGCCGCGCCGATGTTATTTCGCACTGTTGCGGGATTTAGCGGTTTGTAATGAACGCGGCTCTGCGCTATATTGGCCTGAGATCTTCAAACAAGACAAGCACGTAGCTTGCAGCAAGGGAGCCGCGATGATGAACGCGCAGCCATGGTGCTCCGCACTTTTGCGGTCGACATCACTCTAGGCACCTTGTGCCAGCTCGATACCCATCGAACCAGGAGAGCAGCATGACGATATGTCGATTGTTTTGGATGCCTTTACTCTTACTCTGCGTCACAAGCGGGCAGGCCTGGGCACAGTCGGGCGAGTCTCGCCTTGAGAAACTCGAAGACTCTGTTCGCATGCTTGAACGTCGCGTGGTCGCGCTTGAAGAACAACTTGTTCAGCGGAACAAGAGCGCAGGGGTGCCTACGGATAAGTCGAACTGGCGGAAGCTCGAACGCGGCATCTCCCAGGCCGAGGTGGAGAGGATTCTCGGCAGCCCTACCAAAGTTGACGCTTTCGGCTTGTTCACCATATGGCACTACGGCTACCCAGCGGGAGGGCGAGTTCAGTTCGACGGTAGAAACAATGCAGTCAGCGGCTGGCAAGAGCCGTGAGAGCACTCGCAGATGCCTGATACTTTGCTGGAGTCGCCTCGCATCGGCATGGCACCTAGCCCACCCCCTGTAGTGGTTCATCATCCATCCGACGTGCCAAGCTCCACACCGTCGCTCGTGGCTCAGCCCGAACGTTGAGACTGTGCAAAAACCCCCTGCATCCCGGAACCAATAGCACCTGACAGAGTCCATGCATCAACCCTTGAGAAGAGGAGTTGCACATGGCCCGATACAAGCTGGTAGACCGC
>JADCGR010000032.1 GCA_020248905.1 Curvibacter sp.
GACACTCACCATTGCGTACTTTGACCGGCTGGGGGTACCAAGACTGTCCTGACCTCAAACTCTCGAACCGCCCGGTGCGGACCCGCATGCCGGGTGGTGTGGCAGGGGTGCCTCCTACAATGGAGGCCCCCTATGCCGATTCAGTAGCGTTCGCGCAGGTAGATGTAGGGCGCGCGCGGGCTGCCTGAGCGGATGCGCGCTGCGGGTGCCCGGTCGGCACTGCTGCCGCACCAGTTGCCCAGCAGGAAGCTGAGGTCCGGGCTGGGCGCGATGCCAGTGCCGGCCGCAGGTCCGCTAGCCCAGGCGCCGCACCAGTTCACATTCGAACCTACCCCGGTGCCCAGGTTGAGCACCAGGTCGACGCTGCCTGATCCGCGCGTGGCGGGGTCGATGCGGAAGTTCGTGGTGCCGCCACTGAGGGTTGCGGACGGGCTGAGCGCGAGGCTGGCGCTCGTCACGTTCAGGCTGGAGCCGCTGGCCGGCGTGACATTGCCTGCAGCGAGATTGGTCGCGGCCAGCGTGGTGCAGCGATCGTCCGTATTGAGCTGCCAGGTGCTGCCCGTCCAGAACTCTGCGCGTACGGGCACCAGCAGGGGCAGGGCATCGGAGCCATAGGCATTAAGCAGGTTCAGACGTCCCAGCACCGCGCCTGTGCTGCCGAGCCGGCGCGCGTTGCAGCCTGCGCCACTGCAGGTACCGGTCGTGCCTGCGTTCATGTCCGCGCTCAGCATGGTGGCAAAGCCGTCGCTGACCTGAACGCCGATGTCCAGGCCCCACAGCGGGCTGGCGGCCTGCGCACCCGATGCGCTGCAGCTCGCGACGCTGGATGCATCGAGGTTGGTCGGCGGGTTGTTGGTGGGCCGAGTGATGCTGGCCACTGCCGTCGAGGCGTTGTAGACGCCGGACGTCCAGCTGGCGGTGGGCGCGGCGGCCAGGCGTGTGCCCAGATCGCAGCCCTGGTTGGCGACCGCCTGGTCCTCGGCCACGAGCTGCGGCACGGGCAGGTTGACGCCAGCCGCGCTGTAGCGTGTGGCGTCGTAGTTCTGCGTGATGCCGTTGGCGCCGTTGTGCGCCTCCAGCCGGTAGGCCACGCCCATTCGTGCCTGCCCCATGTAGGTGAAGTTGCGCGTGGTGCCCGTGCAGGCCGGCGTGACGCTGCCGCTGGTAAGCGCAAAGTGCGAGGGCGTGAAGCGGCCGAACAGCGCGCTGTTGCTCGTGATGCCGAAGAGGCAGCCGAACTTGCCGAAATCCGGGTTGCTGGCGAAGCTGCCCGATGTGTCGCGCGTGTTCGCGTAGCTGCCGGAGATGCAGTCGAGCTGCGTGCCCTGGTCCACAGCGGTCCAGGTGCTGTCGTAGACGCCACGCGGGCTCGCGGTGTCGGTGGAAGGGTCGTAGCCCAGGAAGCGGAAATTGCCGACCTCGCTGTAGGTGAAGGTGTTGCCTGTCGAACTCGATGCCATGGCGGCCGGGAAGCTGCCCGGCGCGATAGTACCCACGGTCCAGCCGCTGGCGGTGGCCGCAACAGCCGACGCGTTGATGGTCGCAATGGCGGCCGCGCCGGCATAGCCGGTGGTGGCGGTGCCCACCGTCATGCTGAAAGTGTCGGTGCCGGCGCGCAGCGCCGGTGTGCCGGTCAGCGCACCGTTATTGGCCGTGCTGCTCAGCATGTTGAAGTTCAAGGGGCGCACCGAGAACGCGTCGGTAGAGCAGGCCCACACCCCATTGACGTTGACGGCGGTGCCGTCGCTGACCAGGGCCACGAGATTGCTCCAGGCGCCGGGCACGGTGAAATCCGCACTCTGCCGCTCGCCGGCGTTGGCCGAGGTGAAGGTCAGGGTCTGGCTGCCGCCAGCGACAGCGGTCTTGGCCTGACAGGCTGCGCTGCAGTAATTCGCCTGGGAGCTGTTGAGTACGCAGTCGCCGTCGCTGTTATCCACGAGCTTGACGTTGACGTTCTTGGTCGCCGAGCCCAGCACGTAGCCAGTCTGGATCTGGTTGTTGTTGATGGCTGCAATGTTGAGCGTGAACGGGGTGCCTGCCAGCTTGGTGTAGATGCGGCCGGTCAGGTAGTTCTGCACGGCGATGGCGGGCGTGCCATAGGCCTCGTCGATTGCCGCGAAACCCGAGGCCACACCGCCATTGGGCGGTACGATGGTCTGCCCGCAGGCTGTGGTAGTGGCCAGTGCGCAGAGGCTGATGACAGACAGCAGGCGGTGCAGACGATTCAAGTGGGTCCCCCCTTCAGAAGCTCACGTCCAGCCGCCGCTCGACATAGCGCTCACCGGGGCTGGCGTTGGGGCAGGCGCCGGCTGCGGGTTGGTTGCACGCGGTCGACTCCACGGTGTAGGTGACGGGGCCACCGTTGGTGCCCGGTGTGGCCGTACAGCGCACTGTGACCGTCAACGCCGATAGCGTGGGAGCCGGCGGCGTGTAGCTGGTGACAGCTGCGCAGCTGCCGTTTCGCAGCTGCTGGAATAGGCCCCATTCCACGCCGCTGCGCGCGGCCTCGTAGACGCGCACGCCTTGTACGTCCAGCGCCGAGCCTAGGTGCTGGCTCGTGGAGACGTTCAGCAGAAAGGCGCCCAGCGCCGTCAGCACAACGAGGATAAACACTGCAGAAATGGCAGTGAAGCCGCGCTGGCAAGAGTGGCGTTGCACTTGCATGGGCGTCATGGCGAGTTGTCCACGCGAATCTGGTGTGCCAGCGTGACGGTTTCGCCGCCGGATGTCAGGGTGAGCTGTACTTCCAGCAGCCCATGACGCCCGCCCGCGCTCGGTGCGTAGCTCACGGCGCAGGTCGCCCCGCCGTGAGCCAGCAGCGCCTGGCTGCCCCCCACGGGCGGTGTGGGCTGGGCGGCGAAAAAACCGTAATTCCACAAGCGTGTGAGGCTTCCCTCTGTGGCCGTGGGGCAGCTATAGCTCACGGCGCGTGTGGACGCCGGCACGACCTGGAAGCGGCCGTTGGGGGATGACAGCGGGGGCGACTGCGTGGCAAAGGGATTGGCCGCCAGGCCGACCGTATTGCCCGTGATGCTCGCGATGGTCGCCCGGTTGCCGCCAGTGTAGGCATCGGCTGGCGCATAGCCCGGCCCCAGGTTGTAGACCACGATGAAGTCGCCCACGGCCATGGGGGGCAGGGGGCCGTGTACGTCAAAGGACAGGCTGGCCGTGTTGTTGAAGCTGAGGAAATTGCCAGCCGTCGATCCATCGGTCGGGTCGCGGTAACGCCCGCCGGCCGTTGTCATGATGAATTCGATGTAGCTGACCCCGCCAACGGTTGTGACGCGCAGGCTGTTAGGAAGGGCCAGGCGTACATCGCGCGTCATCCGGCGCAGTGCCACGTCAGCGGTGTCGGTGAGTTCGGCGCGGCGCACCGAATCGAAGTACCCCTGCACCGGCGCGCGGATGAGGATGGCCACCACGGCAGCGAGGATGCCCGTGATGACGATGACGATCACGGCCTCCACCAGCGTGAAGCCGGCCATGCGGTGTCGACGTGATGGTGCGGCGTGGCAGGTCATGGCAGGGCGTTGGGTGCATAGCGCGTGCGGTAGCCTTCAAGCACGATGGACTCGGCGCCGCGGGTGGCGGTAACGCGGATCTGCAGCGCGCTGCCGTCGTTCGGCAGGCTGCCCAGCATTGTGGGGGTGACCTGCACCGAGGCACTGAAACCCACGGGGTAGGCGGTGCCCGCGAGGCTGGTCGTGATGACGGCGCCGTCGTAGTCGCTGACCTGGTCCCAGGGGGCCGTGGCGCTGCCACGCGCTTCGGCAGGCGTGCCGCCTGCACAGTCGGCCGCGCTGGTGGCCGTTGCGGCGTTGGCGTCGTCGGGATCGCACCAGCCATGGGTTTGCAGTCGCACTTCTTCCATGACGGCTTCAGCGATGGCAAGCAGCTGCTTGCGCACCATGGGATCGGCGCTGCGGCTGGTGCTCTGGTTCAGCACAAGCAGAATGCCGGCGAGTCCGAAGCTGACGACCACGATGAAGAAGATCAGCTCTACCAGAGTCAGGCCGCGCTGAGTCGCAAGCGGTGCGTATCGCTCAGTACACATGGCCGGTCTCCTGGACCACGGTGATGTTGGGCTGGTTGGTGACGGTGTAGACCGCTGCGGCGCTGGCCCGGCCCAGAGGGCTGAAGTCCAGGGTGGTGGGCCCGCCCAAGGTGAAGGCGGCGCCGGCCGGAGCGCACAGCTGGTTGACCTGCCCGCCCGTGCAGCGCGCGTCGGGCGTGGGCAGCGGCAGGCTGCGCGGGAAGGTGCCTGCGCCCAACGCTTCCGGGCCTACGTCGTCGATCGTCAGCGTGAGGCTGTTGCCAGACAGCGTGACGCGTACATTGCGGCGCTGGGCCACGGCGGTCTTGCGCGCGTACTCCAGCGTGGCGCGCACGGCGTTCTGAAATCCTGCTTCGTCAAAGCCCCGGATGAGATCGATGCGCGGCAGCACGAAGACGGCCAGGACGCCCAAGATGATTGTCACCATGATCAGCTCGATCAGGGTGAAGCCGCGTGCACTGACTGGCGCCGCAGGGTGGGCTGGATGACGGGGCATGGCCGGATTATCCCGGCGAACTCAGCGCCCTCGCAAGCCGCTCGCCACCGTCGGGTAACGCAATGTGAGACGCAATTCACGCTTGAGGCGCTCGTTGTGCAGCCGGCGCGACTCGCTCATGAAGCTCAGCAGCACGGGCCCGAGTTGCTGGCGGGCCTGCTCGCGCGAGACTCTTGGCGGGCGGGGCAGGCGATAGAGATCGGCGGCAAGGTCGAAATAGTCGCCCATGGGCAGCTCGGTGTCATCGCTGGCGTGGTAGACGCGCTGCGCCGCCCCGCGCCAGAGCGTTGCCACGCAGGCCCGTGCGAGGTCGTCGGCGTGGATGTGGTTGGTGTAGACGTCATCCGAGGCGCGCAGCACCGGCGTGCCGCGCAGCAGGCGCTCGCGCGGGGTGCCGCCCTCGCGGTCGGGCGCATAGATGCCGGGAATGCGCAGGATGCTGCAGCGTACGCGGGTGCTCAAACCGAACAAGCGCAGCGCCTGCTCCGCTGCCACGCGGCGCTGAGCCCGGCTAGTCGTTGGCCTCGTGGGCCGTGTCTCGTCAATCCAGGCGCCGCCGCAGTCACCGTAGACCCCGCTGGTTGATCCGTAGACGATTGCATCAGGGGTGCGGCGGCGGCGCAGCGTGCGCAGCAGCACGCGGGTGCGCGGGTCGTCATGGCCCTCGCCGGGCGGTGGTGCCAGGTGCAGCACGCGGTGCGCCAGGCCCGCGAGGCGCTGCAGCGTCGATGCCTCGTCCAGGTCACCAGCCAGCGGGGTGATGCCACGCGCGCGCAGTGCGGCGTGCCGCTGCGGGCTGGAGGTCAGTGCCAGCACGCGCACGCGCTGCGGCAGGGCCGCAGCCGCGCGCACGCCCACGTCACCACAGCCGACGATGAGCACGCGCTGGCGGCGAAAGCGCATGGGCAAGGCACCGAGAGGGGCATTCAGGGCTGGCAAAATCGCGGCTTCGGTTTCAAACGATCGCCCAAGGATAACGAAAAGATGTCGTCTCATCAGGTCACTGTGCAGCCCAGCGGGCGCAGCTTCGAGGTTTTGTCCGGCGAGACCATCCTCGCCGCAGGCATCCGCGCTGGCATCGGTCTGCCCTATGGCTGCAAGGACGGGGCCTGTGGTTCCTGCAAGTGCCGCAGGGTCTCTGGCACCGTGGTGCACGGGCCCCACCAAGACAAGGCCCTGAGTGCCGCCGAAGAGGCTGCGGGCTTCGTGCTGACCTGCTGCGGCGTGCCCCAGGACGACGTGGTGCTTGAGTCGCGCCAGGTCACCGAGGCCGGTGCCTTCCCTATCCGCAAGATGCCCGTGCGCGTGAACGAGCTGACGCGCTTGTCGCCTGACGTGATGCGCGTGGTGTTGCAGCTGCCGGCAAATGACAACTTCCAGTTCCATGCGGGCCAGTATGTGGAGTTCCTGCTGCGCGACGGTGCCCGCCGCAGCTACTCCATGGCCAACGCGCCGCACAGCGGGGCCGGCAAGCCCACAGCCAACCCGCCGGTGGGCGCGACCATGGAACTGCATATCCGCCACATGCCCGGCGGCAAGTTCACCGACCACGTGTTCGGCGCCATGAAGGAGAAAGAGATTTTGCGCATCGAAGGGCCTTACGGCAGCTTCTTCCTGCGTGAGGACAGCTCCAAGCCCATGGTCCTGCTGGCCTCGGGCACGGGCTTCGCACCCATCAAGGCGCTGATCGAGCACATGCAGCACAAGGGTGTGACGCGCCCCGCCACGCTGTACTGGGGCGGCCGCCGCCCACAAGACTTGTACATGAACGACTGGGTCCTGCAGAAGCTGGCCGAGCTGCCCAACCTGAAGTATGTCCCCGTGGTGTCTGACGCCCTGCCCGAAGACGGCTGGGCCGGCCGCACGGGCTTTGTGCACCAGGCTGTGCTGCAGGACCACCCGGACCTCTCCGTCGTACAGGTCTACGCCTGCGGCGCGCCCATCGTGGTGGAGTCCGCACGGCGCGACTACGCCAGGGCCGGCCTGCCCGAGGACGAGTTCTACGCCGACTCCTTCACCAGCGAAGCGGACAAACACGCTGCATAGCAGCGTGTTTGCGGCGCAGGCTAACTTGGCGGCGCCAAGTTAAGGCGCAAAAGCGCCGGCCGTAGCCACAAGCGCCTCCGTGTTTGCGGCGCAGGCTAACTTGGCGGCGCCAAGTTAAGGCGCAAAAGCGCCCCAAATCCTGCACAATCGCGCCATGATGCACCGCCGCCTTTTCCCTTTCCTGGCCCTGGCCGCGCTGGCCATGTCCAGCGCCCCAGCCCTGGCCCAGACCAAACCCATACGCCTCATCGTCCCCTACGCAGCTGGCGGCCCCATCGACATCACGGCAAGGGTGCTCGCGGAGCGCGTCAAGGACAGCCTGGGCACGGTGATCATCGAAAACCGTGCGGGCGCTGGCGGCAACATCGGGGCCGATGCGGTGGCCAAGGCCGCGCCCGACGGGCTGACCATCGGGATTGCGGCGACCGCCACGCATGCCGTCAATCCCTGGCTCTACAGCAAGATGCCCTACCGGGCTGATCAGGACTTTGCTCCCATCACCCAGATACTGCGGGTGCCCAATGTGCTGGTGGTCAATGCCGAGACTGCACAAAGATTGAACATCCAGACCTTGCAGGACCTGATCGCCTACGCCAAGGCGAATCCGGGCAGGCTCAACTACGGGAGCGGTGGCAATGGCAGCGCAGGCCACCTGGCCGGAGAACTGTTCAAGGCCCAGGCCGGTGTCTACGCCGTGCACATTCCCTACAACGGTGGCAACCCGGCACAGCTGGCCCTGCTCGGTGGCCAGGTGGATTTCAACTTCGACAATCTGGCTACGGCCGCAGTCAATATCCGCGCCGGCAAGCTCAAGGCACTGGCCGTTACCACGTTAAAACGCTCGCCCATGCTGGCACAGCTGCCCGCCGTGGCCGAGGTATTGCCCGGGTTCTCGGTGGATACCTGGTGGGGCCTGGTGGCGCCTGCTGGCACACCGGCGGAGGTCGTTACACGCCTGAACCAGGCGTTTGTGGCCGCCCTGCAGGCTCCCGAAACGCAGGCGCGGTTCGCCACGCTGATGGGGGAGCCCGTGCCCACCACCCCCGAGGCCTTCGGCGCCTTCATGAAGGCGGAGCTCGCCAAGTACGAAGGAGTTGTCAAAGCCTCTGGCGCCAAGGTGGACTGATCGGGCTCGGACTCAAGCGTATTGCAGGCTTCGACCTGCGGCAGGTCCTCGTCGTTGGAAAAAGCCATAAAGGCAGAGTTTCGCGCGGCGGTGCGTTTGTCCGTATATCTGGGGCCGGCGATGCGACCGGCGCCGCCGGCGTGCAGCGGCTGCCCGCTCATTCGCCAAGGTAGGCTGCCCGGACCGCCGGGTCGTGCAGCAGCTGCTGCGCCGGTCCGTCGAGCGTGATGAGTCCGGACTCCATGACGTAGCCCCGGTCGGCGATGGAGAGCGCACGGCTGGCGTTCTGCTCCACGAGCAGCACGGTGGTGCCCTGGCTGTGCACCTCGCGCACCACCTCGAAAATCTTGTCGACCATGATGGGGGAGAGCCCCATGGAGGGCTCGTCCAGCAGCAGCAGCTGGGGCCGGCTCATCAGCGCACGCCCCATGGCCAGCATCTGCTGCTCGCCCCCGCTCAGGGTGCCGGCGAGCTGAGCCTGCCGTTCCTGGAGCCGGGGGAACAGGGTGTAGGCGCGATCGAGGTCTGCGCTCACGCCTGCAGGGTCGTTGCGGACAAAGGCACCCATGAGCAGATTCTCGTGGATGCTCATGCGCGTGAAGACGCCGCGGCCCTCGGGCACCATCGCCAGACCCTGGCCCACGAGGTCCCAAGGGCCCTGGCCGCGCAGGGATTTGCCCAGATAGCGCACATTGCCGGCACAGGGCAGGCTGCCAGTGACCGCCTTCATGGTGCTGGTCTTGCCGGCACCATTCGATCCGATCAGGCACACAAGCTCGCCGCGCCTGACCACGAAGTCCACACCCTTGACGGCTTGGATGCCGCCGTAGGCCACCTTCAGGCCGCTGACCTGCAGCAGCACGTTCTTGTCATCGCTCATGATGCCGTGGCCTCCGCGGCCGTCTTGGCCCCACCGTGGCCGAGGTAGGCCTCGATCACCTGCGGGTTCTTCTGCACCTCGGCAGGCGTGCCCTCAGCAATCCGGCGGCCGTAATCAAGCACGGTGACGCGATCGCACAGGCCCATGACGAGCTTGACGTCATGCTCGATCAGCAGCACCGTGATGCCGTCGGCGCGGATGCGTTCGATGAGTGCGCGCAGCTCCACCTTTTCGGTCGCGTTCATGCCCGCCGCAGGCTCGTCCAGGGCAAGCAGCAGGGGCTCGGTGGCCAGGGCGCGCGCAATCTCCAGGCGGCGCTGGTCGCCATAGCTCAAGGTGCGCGCCTTGTAGTCGGCCAGCGGGCCGATGCCCACGTAATCAAGCAGCTCCTGGGCGCGGCGGGCGATGGCTGCCTCCTCGACCCCGAAGCCGCGCGTACGAAAGATGGCGCCCAGCAGCCCCGATTGCGAGCGGATGTGACGCCCGACCATCACGTTCTCCAGCGCCGTCATTTCGGCAAAGAGACGGATGTTTTGAAAGGTACGCGCAATGCCGGTGCGCGCCACCTCGTGCACCGCCGTGGGCCGGTAGGGCCGGCCGGCGAGTTCGAACTTGCCGCTGTCCGGGTTGTACAGGCCGGTGATGACGTTGAAGAAAGTTGTCTTGCCCGCGCCATTGGGCCCGATCAGGCCGTACACCGTGCCGCGTTGGATGCGCAGGTGCACGTCGTTGAGCGCCTGCAGCCCGCCAAAGCGCTTGGAGACGCCGCTTACATGTAGCAGCGTGTCATGGCCTTGCGCGCTCATGCCGCAACTCCCTTCTTGCGCAGGCTCTTGCCGTGCTCGGGCGAGGGCCAGAGGCCGCGCGGACGCAGCAGCATGACGATGATCATTGCCAGGGCGATCAGCAGCTGGCGCAGGATGGAGGCGTCGAGGCGTCCGCCTGTCATAGCCTGCAGCGGGCCGGCGACATAGCGCAGAACCTCGGGCAGGGCGGCCAGTAGCACAGCGCCCAGCACCACGCCCGGCAGGTGGCCGATTCCGCCGAGCACCACCATGGCGACGATCATCACGGACTCCATGAGGCTGAAAGACTCGGGCGAGATAAATCCCTGGAAGGCGGCGAACATGGCTCCGGCCACGCCGCCGAAGGTCGCGCCCATGCCGAAGGCCAGCAGCTTCATGTTGCGTGTGTTGATGCCCATGGCCTTGGCGGCGATCTCGTCCTCGCGGATGGCCATCCAGGCACGGCCGATACGCGAGAACTCCAGCCGGTGGCAGATGATGACGCTCACCACCACCAACACGAGGAAGAGGTAGTAGTACATCGTGACCGGCGCCAGGTCGAACCCGAAGATGTTGAGCTTCTTGCCGAGATCGAAGCCAAAGAACTCGATCGAGTCGATCTGGCCGATGCCCTTGGGGCCATTGGTGATATTGACCGGGTGGTCCAGGTTGTTCAGGAAGACGCGGATGATCTCGCCAAAGCCCAGCGTCACGATGGCCAGATAGTCGCCGCGCAGCCGCAGCGTCGGCGCTCCCAGCAGGATGCCCAGCACCCCCGCCAACAGCGCACCCAGCGGGATCACCAGCCACAGCGGCGTGTGCAGGCCGTTGGGGAACATCGCGGCAAAGGCGGGGAAGTGGTCGCTCAGGTGAGGCGAGGCCAGCAGGCCGAACATATAGGCGCCGATGGCGAAGAAGGCCACGAAGCCCAGGTCCAGCAGGCCGGCATAGCCCACCACAATGTTAAGGCCCAGGGCCAGCAGCACGAAGAGCAGGGCCATGTCGAGGATGCGCACCCAGGCATTGCCGAAGCCCTGCAGGATGAGCGGCAGCACCAGCAGGCCGATGGCAGCGACCACGATGGCGATGAGGCGGTGACGGGAGTTCATTTCGATAGCACCAACAACGATGCCACCCCGTGAGCGACAGGTAACGCAAGAAGAAGCCCAACCGGGGAACGCCGTGGAGCCGGCTTTGCCAGGCCACCGGCGTTGCCCCCTTGGGGGGGGATGCGGCTACACGAAGTGAGCAAGCAACGGGGGTGTTTCATATCTATGCCCGGTCGGCGACACGTTCACCCAGCAGGCCCGAAGGACGCAGCGTGAGCACCACGATCAGGACGATGAAGGCGAAGATGTCGGCATAGTGGCTGCCCAGCAGGCCACCCGTGAGGTCGCCGATGTAACCTGCACCAATCGATTCGATCAGACCCAGCAGCACACCGCCCACCACAGCGCCGGCCAGGTTTCCGATGCCGCCGAAGACCGCCGCCGTGAAAGCCTTCAGGCCCGGCAGAAAGCCCATGCTGTGCTGCACGGTGCCATAGTTGCTGGCCCACATCACGCCGGCAATGGCGGCGAGCACGGCGCCAATGATGAAGGTGGCCGAGATCACGCGGTCCGGCTGGACACCCATGAGCGCGGCCACGCGCGGGTTCTCGGCCGTGGCGCGCATGGCGCGGCCCAGCTTGGTGCCGTGCACCAGCCACATCAACGCGGCCAGCGTGATGGCCGTGACGACCAGAATCATGATCTGCGTGGGCGTGATGCTGGCGCCGCCGATCGAGATGGGCGTGCTCGGCAGCAGAGTCGGGTAGGCCTTGAAGTTGGGCTTCCAGATGATCATGGCGATCGTCTGCAGAAGGATGGACATGCCGATCGCGGTGATCAGCGGTGCCAAGCGCGGGCTGTTGCGCAGCGGCCGGTAGGCCACCTTCTCGATGCTGTAGTTCAGGGCCGCGGCCAGTGCACAGGCGATGAGCAGGGCGATGATCAGCACCAGCCAGGGCGGCAGCAGGGGTTGCAGGATGCCGATGACCGTCCAGCTCACCAGGGCGCCGACCATAAGCACCTCGCCATGGGCGAAGTTGATCAGGCCGATGATGCCGTAGACCATGGTGTAGCCCAGCGCGACCAGGGCGTACATGCTGCCCAGCACCAGGCCGTTGATGATCTGTTGAAGAAAGATGTCCATATGTACCCTGACGCAATCTTCATGCCACGTGCGGCAGGCCCCGCAGGCTAATTCCGACTCTTTTCGTTGAGCGCGCGAAGTGTACGCATCTTTTCGGCGATTTTGATCTCCAGCCCCCGCTCCACCGGTCGGTAGAAACCCGGCTCGGCCATGCCCTCGGGCAGATAGCTTTCTCCGGCCGCAAATGCCCCCTCTTCATTGTGGGCATAGCGGTAGCCCTTGCCGTAGTCCAGCTCCTTCATGAGCTTCGTTGGCGCATTACGCAGATGCATGGGCACGGGGCGGGTGCCGTCTTTCTTGATGAAGGCGCGAGCTTCGTTGTAGGCCTTGTACACGGCATTGCTCTTGGGCGCCACAGCGAGGTAGACCACGCACTCGGCCAGGGCCAGTTCCCCCTCGGGTGAGCCCAGTCGTTCATACACCTCGGCGGCGTCCAGCGCCAGGCGCAGAGCGCGCGGGTCGGCCAGGCCGATGTCTTCGCTGGCCATGCGCAACAGGCGACGTGCCATGTAACGCGGGTCGGCACCGCCGTCGAGCATGCGGACGAACCAGTAGAGCGAAGCATCGGGGTCGCTGCCACGCACGGACTTGTGCAGCGCGCTGATGGTGTCGTAGAACTGCTCGCCGCCCTTGTCGTAGCGGCGCATGCGCTCGCCCAGCACCCTGAGCAACCACGCGTCGGTGATGAGTTCCTGCTTCTGCTGCGTGGCGGCGGTCGACAGTGTCTCCAAGGTGTTGAGCAGGCGGCGTGCGTCGCCGTCGGCGTAGGCGATCAGGCGGTCGCGCGCGGCGTCTTCGAGCGGCGGTACGGCCTCGATGGCCAGGGCCCGCTGCACGATCTGCCTCAGGTCGTCCTCGCCCAGTGACTGCAGAACATAGACCGCTGCGCGTGAGAGCAGGGCGGAGTTGACCTCGAAGGAGGGGTTCTCTGTGGTGGCCCCGATGAACGTGAAAAGTCCGCTTTCCACATGTGGAAGAAACGCATCCTGCTGGCTCTTGTTGAACCGGTGCACCTCGTCGACGAAGACGATGGTGCGTCTGGCGTGCTCAGGTCCGCGGCCCAGCGCCACCTGCGCCCGCTCCACGGCCTCGCGGATATCCTTGACGCCGCCCAGCACAGCGCTGATGCTGATGAACTGCGCGCCAAACGCATCAGCCATGAGCCGCGCAATGGTGGTCTTGCCCGTGCCCGGTGGGCCCCAGAGGATGCAGCTGTGCGGCTGGCCTGATTCAAAGGCAATGCGCAGCGGCATGCCCTCGCCGAGCAAGTGCTGCTGGCCAATGACTTCGCCCAGGGTCTTGGGGCGCAGGCGCTCGGCGAGGGGTTGGTGCGGGGCGGCACTGGGGGGCATGGCGGGGATTCTAGGGCTTGAGATTTTCTATTTGCCTATGCGTAGACTGTCGTGGCAAGCCGGGTCTCGCCCCGGCGGGCGAGGTACTTTTCTTTGCTTCGCCAAAGCATAGTACCCAAAAGAAAGGGGAGCCGGATTCGTCGGCCCGCTACGCGGGCACGCTGCGTTGCCCGGCCTGAGCGGGGTGCGCGCAAACTCGCCCTGCGGGCTCAGACATGCGCGCCCCTCTTTCCGCTCAGCCCTGCGCTGCTCCTGAAGCGCGGCAGCATCGTGGACGCCACCATCATTGCGGCACCCCGCTCGACCAAGAACAGCAGCGGCGAGCGCGACCCCGAGATGCACCAGACCAACAAGGGCAACCAATGGCACTTCGGCATGAAGGCGCACATCGCCGTGGATGCGCACTCCGGGCTGGTACACACCGTCACGACCACCGCAGCCAACGAGGCCGACGTGGAGCAGGTGGCCGATCTGTTGCACGGCAAGCAAGAGCAGGTCTGGGCGGATTCGGGCTACCGCAGGGCGCAGACCCGGGTGAGCAAGGCTGAGCTGCAGTGGCACATTGCTGCACGGCCCAGCGACATAGCCAAGCTGCCCGAGGGCCGGGCCAAGGCCAGCGCCAAAAGGCAAGAGCACCGCAAGGCCAGCATCCGGGCTAAGGTGGAACACCCCTTGCGGGTGATCAAGCGTCAGTTCGGGCTGGTGAAGGTCCGCTTCAAAGGCCTGGCCAAGAACACGGCGCACGTCATCACGCTGTTTGCGCTGTCCAATCTGTGGATGGCGCGCAGGAGGCTCATGGCGATGATGGGGCTAGTGCGTGTGCAGGGGGCGTGAAGCCCCAGAAAGGGCGCCGATGGCGCCGCAAATGACCTTCGGGCAGGTGGAAACCGGCGACGCGAGTCGTGTTCGTCATGAAAACCGACCGTCGGGCAGCGGTTTTATGACTTGTGCAGACGTTCCTTATATGGGAATCTAGCCGAGAGCATTCACACCGCAAGTAGTCGGCAGCGCTCGATGCGCGCCAGCGTATCAACCATGGTTTCGCGGGCGATGGCCATGTCGTAGTTGGCCTGGCCGCGCAGCCACCAACCGTCGCTGAGGCCGAAGTAGCGGCACAGGCGCAGGTCGGTATCGGCGGTGATGGCTCGCTTGCCGGCCACGATGTCACCAATGCGCTGAGGCGGGACACCGATGTCCTTGGCTAGGCGGTATTTGGTCAGGCCCAGGGGTTTGAGGAATTCTTCGTCCAGCATTTCGCCGGGGGAGACGGGGGCAACAGTACGACGCATCTTCAACTCCTTCAGTGGTAATCCACGATCTCCACATCCACCGCGCCTTCGGGCGTCCAGACAAAACACACGCGCCACTGGTCGTTGACGCGTATGCTGTGCTGGCCCTTGCGCTTGCCCTTCAGCGCCTCCAGCTGGTTACCCGGCGGTACCCTCAAGTCGTCAAGGGTGGCCGACCAGTCCAGTTGCTCCAGCTTGCGCAAGGCAGGTCGTTCAATCTGGATCCAACGGCGTACGCGCTGGCCCATGAAGAGGGCCTGGGTACCACGGTACTTGAAGCTTTTGATCGCCACCGGACAAATAATAACGTTATGCGTTAATAACGTCAAGTGTGCATGGTGATCTCAGGTGATGCGGAGGGGCGTACTCGCAAGCTGCGAAAATCCATTCATGACCTACTCCGTCAAAGAAATCTTCTACACCATGCAAGGTGAAGGCGCCCAGTCCGGCGGGGCGGCGGTGTTCTGCCCCTTTGCGGGCTGCAATCTCTGGAGCGGGCGCGAGGAAGACCGGGCAGCGGCGGTTTGCAAGTTCTGCGATACCGACTTCGTGGGCACGGACGGCACGGGCGGCGGCAAGTTCGCGACGGCCGACGCGCTGGCCGATGCGATTCAGGAAGCCTGGGAGCCACAGGGCAGCGCCGGTCGCTACGTGGTGCTGACCGGTGGCAAGCCCCTGCTGCAGGTGGACGAGGCGCTCACGACGGCCCTGCACGCGCGCGGCTTCACCATTGCCGTGGAAACCAATGGCACGCAGCCCGCCCCGCCGGGCCTGGACTGGATTTGCGTGAGCCCCAAGGCCGATGCCAAAGTGGTGCTCACGCGTGGGCACGAGCTCAAGCTGGTCTACCCGCAGCGTGAGACCCAGGCTGATCCGGCGCGCTTCGCGGGCATGGACTTCCAGCATTTCTTCCTCCAGCCCATGGACGGGCCGGACCGCGTGGCCAACACGGAACGTGCCATCGCCTACTGCCAGCAACACCCGCAATGTCGGTTGGGCATTCCGTCGCACAAGATGGTCGGCATAAGCTCATCACCGAAAGAGATTGATGTACGAGATCAGCCAGCGCTTTTTCTTCGATGTAGCCCACACCCTGCGCCGCGAACTCGAGGCCGAGGAAAGCGAGCGCGTGCACTGTCACACCTATCACGCTGAGGTTGCGGTGCGCGGCGAGCCGGACGACAGCACTGGCATGGTGCTGGACTTGGGCGCGGTTCGCCTAGCAATCGAGGGGCTGAGGGCGAAGCTGGACCACCATTTCCTGGATGAAGTGCCCGGCCCGGGCATTCCCACGCTGGAGAACCTCCGCACCCTCATCTGGAGGGAGTTGTAGCCCCAGGTGCCAGGACTTGCCGCTGTCCAGGTGGAGCGGCAGGCTATCGGGGATAAATGCGTTTACCGGCCCAGGGGGGTTCACATCTGATCGGGCTGAGCGCGTCGAAGCCTGCCTTCTTTCCGCCAGCCCTTCGATACGGTCAGGGCCAGCGGTAGAAAAAATCAGCCCGTATTCCGTAGGCCCGCCGCAATCCCGTTGATCGAAATATGGATGCCGCGGCGCAAGCGCTCATCCGCCTGCCCCGCGCGGTAACGCCGCATCAGTTCCACCTGCAGGTGGTGCAGCGGGTCGATGTAGGGGAAGCGGTGGCGGATGGAGCGTTGCAGGGCCGCGTTGCCGGCGAGGCGCTGCTTCTCGCCAGTGAGCTGGGTGAGCGCGTGCACGGTGCGCTGCCATTCCGCCTCAATCTGGGCAAATACCTTGCGCCGTAGCCGGCTGTCGCCAACCAGCTCGGCATAGCGTGAGCCAAGCGCGAGATCACTCTTGGCAAGCACCATATCCATGTTGGAGAGCAGGGTCTGGAAGAAGGGCCACTGGCGGGCCATCTTCTGCAGCAGGGCCAGGCGCTCCTTGTGTTCCCTGGTGCCGCCCGCGTTTAGGAAGGTCTCGACGGCGGAGCCGAAGCCGTACCAACCCGGTAGGGTCAGGCGGCATTGGCCCCAGCTGAAGCCCCAGGGAATGGCGCGCAGGTCCTCGATCCTCTGCGTGGCCTTGCGCGAAGCGGGACGTGATCCGATGTTGAGCTCGGCGATCTCTCGGATAGGCGTGGCGCCGAAGAAGTAATCGGCAAAGCCCTCGGTCTCGTAGACCAGCTTGCGGTAGGCCGCCATGCTCGCGCGCGAGAGCTGCTCGGCCGCCTCCAGGTAAGCCTTGGCCGCCGGCTTGGTGGGCTGCAGCAGGGTGGCTTCCAGCGTGGCGGCGACCAGGGTTTCGAGGTTGCGTCGGCCGATCTCGGGGTTGGCGTACTTGGAAGCGATGACCTCCCCCTGCTCGGTCAGGCGGATCTGGCCGCGCACCGTGCCGGGGGGCTGGGCCAGGATGGCCTGGTAGCTCGGGCCGCCGCCGCGTCCTACGGTGCCGCCGCGGCCATGGAACAGCCTGGCCTGTATCGGCTGCAGCTCGTCAAACAGTTCCACCAGCGCGATCTCGGCGCGATACAGCTCCCAATTGCTCGTGAAGATGCCACCGTCTTTGTTGCTGTCCGAGTAGCCGAGCATGATGTCCTGCTCGAAATACTGGTCGGGCCGGCCGCGCTGGACCAGCGCGCGGATGCCGGGGAGCGCGTAATACTCGCGCATGATGGGTGCGGCCTGGCGCAGGTCCTCGATGGTCTCGAAAAGCGGTACGACGATGAGGTCGGCCGTGCAGCTGCCGGTGTCGAGGGTGCCGCGCATCAGCCCCACCTCTTTTTGAAGCAGCAGGACCTCTAACAGGTCGCTCACCGTTTCGGTGTGGCTAATGATGTAGTGGCGTATGGCCTCGGCGCCGTAGCGGCGGCGGATCTCCCGTGCAGCTTCGAAGACCGCCAGCTCGCTCTGCGTCCAGGCGCTGTACTCGGCGCCCACCACCCGCAGCGCCCGGGCGTCGGACAGCAGGCGCAGCAGCAGGCTGCGTTTGGCCATCTCGTCGAGCGCGGCGTAGTGCGATTCGATACGCGCTGTGGCCAGCAGCTCGGCGACGGCTTCCTCATGCTTGTCCGAGCTCTGGCGCAGGTCCAGCGTGGCCAGGTGAAAGCCAAAGACGTCCACAGCACGGATCAGCGCTCGCAGCCGCTGCTCGACCAGGGCCGCGCCGTGGCGTTCGTTCAGCGAGTCGGCGATGGTGCGCAGATCGGCCAGAAACTCGCTGGCAGCGGCATAGGGTTTCTGCGGTGCCACGGCGTGCCGTGCAGCCTCGCCGCCGCTGAGCTCGCGCAACGTGGCCGCCAGACGTGCGTAGATACCGATCAGCGCACGGCGGTAGGGCTCGTCGCGACGGTGCTCGCTGTTATCGGGCGAGGCATCGGCCAGCTGGCGCATGGCCGCGCTGCAGCCCACGAGCAGGTCGGACACCGAGAGCTCGGCGCCCAGCAGGTGCACTTCCGTCAGGTAATGGCGCAGCGCCACCTCGGACTGGCGGGCCAGGGCCAATCGCATGGTCTCGGCCGTGACGTTGTGATTGCCGTCGCGGTCACCGCCGATCCAGTGCCCCATGCGCAGGAAGCTGTGCAGATGGGGCTGGCCCAGCTCTCGCTCCAGGTTGCCGTAGAGCGCGGGAATCTCACGCAGGAAGGTGGGTTCGTAATAGCTCAGGGCGTTGTCGATCTCGTCGGCGACCTGCAGCTTGCTGTTGCGCACCAGCCGGGTCTGCCAGAGCTGCAGCACGCGCGCACGCAGCTGCGCCTCGTTGGCCGCCAGCTGGCGCGGGGTAAGCATGTCCTTGCGCGGGTCGACGCCGACCGCGCGGGCGCGGATCTCGTCGCGCTCGGTCAGCAGTCGGGCGATGGTGCGCTCCGCGTCCAGGATGCTCTTGCGCTGCACCTCGGTCGGATGGGCGGTGAGCACTGGCGAGAGAAAGCTGCGGGCCAGGGTGTTCGCGATGACCTTGGGCGTGATGCCCGCCCAGCGTAGGCGCGACAGCGCCACTTCAATACTGCCTTCCTGTTCGCTGCCTGCGCGCTCATGCACCGCGCGGCGGCGGATGTGATGGCGGTCCTCCGCCAGGTTGGCCAGGTGGCTGAAATAGGTGAAGGCACGGATCACACTGACGGTCTGGTCATCGCTCAGACCCTTGAGCAGCTTCTTGAGGGCCTTTTCAGCCTCCGTATCGTCATGCCGGCGGAAGTTCACCGAGAGCTTGCGGATCTGCTCCACCAGCTCATAAGCCTCGCCGCCCTCCTGCTCGCGGATCACATCCCCCAGGATGCGGCCGAGCAGGCGAATGTCTTCGACGAGGGGGCGCTCGTTGTCTCGGGATCGGGAAGGGGGGGCGGCGGGACCGGGCATGAGGTGTCCTGTGAAGCTGCAAATTTGAGTGGCGTCGCATGCTAGCATCGCCTGCGTATCTATCCATTGTGTCTTGATTGCCCTCTGATCAGCCCGACGCGGGTGGTCCGCGTCTTTTCCCTCAAAAAATATCGATACATGAACCTCACGATCGCAACCCGTGAAAGCCGCCTTGCCATGTGGCAGGCTGAGCATGTGCAAGCCCTCCTCACGCAACAGGGGCACGCTGTGAAGCTGCTGGGCATGACAACCCGGGGTGATCAGATCCTTGATCGGTCGCTGAGCAAGGTCGGGGGCAAGGGCTTGTTCGTCAAGGAGCTGGAGGTGGCGCTGGAAGAGGGACATGCCGACCTGGCCGTGCATTCGCTCAAGGACGTTCCCATGGAGCTGCCCGAGGGCTTTGCCCTGGCCTGCGTGATGGAACGCGAGGATCCGCGCGACGCCTTCGTCTCGCCACGTTACGCCAGCCTGGCCGCGCTGCCCCAGGGTGCCGTGGTAGGCACGTCCAGCCTGCGCCGCGTAGCCCTGCTGCGCGCCGCGCGACGGGATCTGAGGATTGAGCCGTTGCGCGGCAACCTCGATACGCGTCTGCGCAAGCTGGACGAGGGTCAATACGACGCCATCGTACTGGCTGCTGCTGGGCTCAAGCGCCTCGACATGGAGCATCGTATCCGCTCGGTCTTCACGCCGGCACAGATGCTGCCCGCAGCCGGCCAGGGCGCGCTGGGAATTGAGATCCGAAGTTCGCGGCCCGAGGTGCAGGCCGCGCTGGCGCCGCTGGTCCACCAAGGCACCTGGTTGCGCGTGGCGGCCGAACGGGCGGTGAGCCGGGCCATGGGCGCAAGCTGCTCCATGCCCCTGGCCGCTTACGCCACGCTGGACAGCGGCACGCTCAGCCTGCAGGCGGCCTGGGGCGACCCGCACGGGCACGTTCCGCTGGTCCGTGCGCAGGGCAGCGCCGCAGCAGCTGACCTGGCAGCGGCCGAGGCCCTGGGCCTGCAGGTGGCCGACCAGTTGCGTCAAGGCGTGCAGCAGGCCGGTGGCACGCTGGAAAATGTTGCCCGCTGAGCGCTGTTCGCGTCCCGTAACTGTGCGAGCCGGCCCCGACGATGCGCGTCGTTGTCACCCGCCCCCAGCGTGAGGCGCAGGCCTGGGTCCGGTCTTTCCAGCAGGCTGGCCATGAGGCCTGGGCCTTGCCTCTGATCGGCATCGGACCCGCACCCGACCTGGCCTTGGTGCAGCAGGCCTGGCACCATGCCGCGCGTTACCAGGCCGTGATGTTCGTTAGCGCCAACGCGGTCGGGAGCTTTTTTTCGCAGCGGCCTGCGGACTCGCCGCCGATAGCTCAGGCCTGGGCCACGGGGCCTGGCACAGTCAGGGCCCTGCGGCAGGCGGGTGTTCCCGAACAAGACATCGTGGCCCCCTCGCCTGACGCCGCCCAGTTTGATTCCGAGGCGCTCTGGCAGCAGGTGCGCGAGCGGGTGAGTGGGCGTACCGAAGTCCTCATCGTGCGGGGCGCTGACGCCCAGGGGTTGAGCAGCGAGGGCGCCGGGCGCGACTGGTTCGCACAGCAGTTGCGCCAGGCCGGCGCCGGCGTCGAGTTTCTCGCGAGCTATCAGCGCCAGCGGCCCGAGCCCACCGCTGCGGCCCTGCAAAGGGCTCGCGCTGCGGCCAGCGATGGCTCCGTGTGGGTCTTCAGCAGCAGCGAAGCCGTGCACAACTTGCAGTTCGTTTTGCCCGCACAGGACTGGGCTGCGGCCGTGGCTGTGGCCACGCATGCGCGCATCGCCGCAGCGGTGCGCGCGGCCGGTTTTGGCCAAGTGCGGGAGTCACGCCCCAGCCTGCCGAATGTGCTGGCGTCGATAGAATCCGTGGCATGAACGCCACCGAGTCCCCGCCGGCGCCCGAGGCGTGCGTCGTTGCTCCGCAAGCCGCCGAGGCGACGCCCTCGACGCCGCCAAGCGGCGAAGCGCAGACGCCGGCCCGCGTGTCGCGCCCGCTCGTGCTCGCGCTAGGGGTGCTGGGCCTTCTGGGCCTGCTGCTCAGTGCCCTGCTCTGGGACCGGTTGTCGACCCTGCAGGACCAGCTTTCGCGCCAGACGGCGGAGGCGGGCGCCACGGCGGCCGAGGCCCGTACCCTGGTGCGGCAGACCCAGGAGCGTGAGCGTGAGCTGGCCGCCCGCCAAGCGGTGCTGGAGGCGCGGCTGAGCGAGGTGGCTCTGCAGCGCACCCAGCTGGAAGAGCTGATGCAGAGTCTGACGCGCTCGCGCGACGAAAACCTCGTGGTGGATATTGAGTCGGCCTTGCGGCTGGCCCAGCAGCAAGCCCAGTTGACGGGCAACGTCGAGCCCCTGCTGGCGGCGCTGCGCACGGCCGAGCAGCGCGTCCAGCGTGTTCCGCAGGTGCGGCTGGCCCCGGTGCAGCGTGCGCTCGCGCGCGACGTGGCTCGCATCAAGTCCACGCCAGTCGCCGACACGCCCACCTTGCTGGCGCGTCTGGATGAACTCGTGCGGCAGGTCGATGAACTGCCGCTGGTCAACGCGGTCGGCCCGTCCGCCGCGCGCGAGACGCCGACGCCAGACGCCGCTGGCCCGGCCCTCAGCTGGTGGCAGCGCAGCCTTCAGCGCATGCAGGACGAGCTGCGCGCGCTGGTGCGGGTCAGCCGCATCGATCAGCCCGAGGCTGTGCTGCTCTCCCCCGACCAGTCTTTCTTCGTGCGCGAGAACCTCAAGCTGCTTTTGCTGAATGCACGCCTGGGCCTGCTGGCGCGTCAGCCCGAGGCAGCCCGCGCCGACCTGCAGAAGGCCTTGGCGGCGCTCGACAGGTATTTCGATCCCAACGCGCGCCGCACGCGCTCCGCCGCCGATTTGCTGACGCAGACCCGCGACCAGATGAGGGCGCTCGAACTCCCGCGCATCGATGACACCCTTGCGGCTCTGGCTGCGGCCGCTGCGGGCCGCTGAGCGGCGAGGCTGATCCGATCTCTCATGCGTAACGCCCTCTGGTTTCTGGCCCTGTTCGCTATCGCCGTCGGCGTGGCCCTCTTTGCCGGCAACAACCAGGGCACTGTCACGCTGTTCTGGCCGCCTTACCGGGTAGACCTGTCACTCAATCTGGTATTGCTGAGCCTGTTTGCCGGCTTCGTGCTGCTTTACGCCGCCTTGCGCGGTTTGGCGCTGCTGCTGGGGTTACCCGCCGAGGCGCGGCGCTGGCGTTCGCGCCACCAGGAGCGCTTGCAGCAGCAGGGTCTGCTCGATGCCTTGTCGCATCTGACGGCCGGGCGCTACACTCGCGCGCGCAAGGCGGCGCAGAACGTGGTGGCCCAGACCGAGGCGCTCGCCCGCGCCGAACAGACGCCGTCCCAGGCAAACCGTCTCATGGCACTTGCGCATCTGCTGGCCGCAGAATGCGCGCACGCGCTGCAGGATCGCGGTGCACGCGAGGAGCATGCACGACAGGCCCTCGCCCTGAGTCCGGGGCGCCGGCGCGACGCGCAGGAGCTACGTGAGGGCGTACAACTGCGCTTGGCGCGTTGGGCCTTCGATGACCGCGACGTGCAGGCGGCGCTACAACGGCTGGATGAATTGCCGCAGGGGGTAGCCCGCCGTACCCTGGCCTTGCGCCTGAGACTGAAGGTGACCCGGCTGGCCGGGCAGTTCCGCTCGGCGCTGGAGACGGTGCGTCTGCTGGGCAAGCATCGCGCGTTCTCCGAATTAGCGGCGCGCAGCCTTGTGCGCAGCCTGGCCACCGAGTTGCTGCGCGGTACGCATGATCCATCACAACTGGCCCGCGCCTGGGGCCAGCTTGACGATGCCGAGCGGCGCATGCCCGAGCTGGCCCTGCAGGCCGGAGAGCGCATGCTTGACCTCGGCGGTGACTTCGACCAGGTGCAGCAGTGGCTGCTGCCGGTCTGGGAGCAACTCGTGCGTCCCGGCTCGATGTTGCCACCAGCGCTGCGGCTGCGGCTGGTCCTGCTTCTGGAGCGTGGATTCCGGCAGACGCCCGGCCAGCCCGACGCGGCCTGGCTGGCCCGCATCGAAGCGGCCCAGATGGGCAATCCGCGCGAGCCCCTGCTGCAGTACCTTGCAGGCATGGCTTGCATGCACCTGAGCCTGTGGGGCAAGGCCCAGCAGTTGTTGCAGCAGTCCCTGGCCCAGCTTACCGACGACACGCTGCGTCGCCGCGCCTGGGCGGCGCTGGCTCGTCTGGCCGAGCAGCGGGAGGACGCTGCGGCGGCCCTCGAGGCCTGGCGTCAGGCAGCCCAGGGCTGATCGCACGCCGACGCGCGGGTTGCACAGGATGACGCGAGCTTGCGAAAGGGCTAATATGGGCTGCAACAATCAGCGTGCGCCATGACGACTTTTACCGAACACCTGATCAAGCTGACCGATCACCGCGACCGCGATCTGCTGGAGCTGACGCTGGCCAAGGCCCTGATCGACCTCGTGCCCATTCAGCGCGTGGTGATGGCCCGTGTTACCGCCGAAGACAACGAGAAGCGCTGGCTGGATCTGGTCTCGCTGGATGCTGGTGGCGGTGGCAGGGTGGTGGATCCCTTGCGCATCGACTTTAAGGAGCTGCCGCGGCTCGAAGATTCCTACGACCGCCTGCGCTGCCTGCGCGGCCAGCAGGAGATTGAAGTGGCTTGGGCGGGCGAGGGTGGGCCGCGCATCTACTACCGCCCGCTGTTCGGCGACGGCCGCAGCGAGGATGATCAGGGCGTGATGGAGATCCATGCGGCTGGCGTACTCGCCGCCGAGGACAGGCTGACCATCGCCCAACTGCACCGTATCTATTGCAATATGTACACACTGCTGGCCTATAGCGACCGCGATGCGCTCACGGGCCTGCTCAACCGCAAGTCGCTGGACGATACCTTCTACAGCGCGGTGCTTGAGGAGCTCGATGGCGTCATGCAGGACCCCAAGGCCGAGCCTGTCGCCGGCAAGGAGCGGCGTCACCGTGTGCCCCCCAACTATTGGCTGGGCAACATCGTGATCGACAACTACCACCTGCTCAGCGACAAGTACGGCCATCTCATCATGGAAGAGGTGACCCTGCTGGTCGCGCGCATCATGGCCAGCACCTTCCGTACCCATGACCGGCTGTACCGGTTCGGTGGAGAACAGTTCGCTGTGCTCTTCCATTGCCCCGAGGAAGCGCTTGCCCTGGGCGCGTTTGAGCGCCTACGCGCCAACATCGAGAAGTACAACTTTCCCCAGGTAGGCCGCGTGACGATCAGCGCAGGCTTCACGCGCGTGCTGGCCGACGATTCCCCAAGCACGGCGCTGGAGCGTACCGAACAGGCGGTGGATTTCGCGCACAAGAACGGGCGCAACAAGGTCTGCAGCCACCCGGACCTTGTGCGCCGCGGAATGTTCGGAGAGGTGTCACGCACGGGATCGGTTGACGTTTTTTGAGGCCCCGGAAACCAAAAAAAAAGCCCGCGTTAGCGGGCTTTTTCACTCCTGGCTCCCAGACGTGAATTACGGCTGAAGCGCTTATTGCTCCTCGAAAGGCAGCTTCATGTCCCGAAGGTCCTTGCGGGTCTCCACCAGGATCAGCGGGCCTTCGTCGATGACCACGGGCGCCGGACGCTCGCGTCGCACGTGGATAGGCTTGGGCTCCGCGGCAATAGCGGCCTGGACGGCTGCAATCTTGCCGGCGTCCGAGTTCACCCACTGCAGCCCGGAGCCGCTGGCCACGGCGTTGAGTTCGGACAGCGGCAGCGCATAGGGCTGCACACGGGGCAGCCCCGGCGCCAGCGGCGCCGGGCCGGTTGCGCGCGGCTCCTCTTGCGCTGCGGCGAGGGGTGCCACGGCGCTGTCCGTGGCGACTTCGCTCCCGGCCTCCTGCACCGTGCGTTCCTGACGCTCGCTGCGTTCACCGCGTCCACGGCGGTCGCGGCCATGACGGTCGCGGGAGTGGCGCTCACGCTGGCCGTTGCCCTCACCTTCGGTGCGGTTCTCGGCCGTGGGCTGCGCATCGACGGCGTTGAGGACCTCGACGTGCGACTGCTCGGTACCGGCGTCCTGTGGACGGCGTTCTCCTTCGGCGCGCGGGCCGCGCTCGGGGCGGCGTTGTTCCCCACGGTCTTGACGCTCGCCGCGTTCCTGGCGTTCGCCGCGCGCCTCGTTACGCTCACCATTGCGACCGCGCTGTTCGCCGTTGCGTGGTGCCCGCTCCTGGCGTGCCTGCTCGACACCGAGCTCGGCTGTCCGGGGTGTACGCTGCTCGGCATCCTGCCGCTGGCCTTGGCGCTCGCCGCGCGGGCCCCGGGCCTCATTACGATCGCCGCGCTCCTGACGTTCGCCGCGCTCACCACTGCGGCCGCTGCGGCCGCCCCGGCCACGGCCTTCACCCCGACCCTCGTTGCGGTTCCCGTCCCGGCCACCCCGGGTATCGCGGCGTTCTTCCTTTTTCTCGGTCTTCACCGGCTCAGCGGCTGGCTTGCTGCCAAAGAGGCCCTTGAGCCAGCCCATGAAACCAGGGCTGGCCGGCTGCGGGGCCGGCGCCGGTGCGGGTTTGGCCGGGGCCTCGGCCACTTCCGGCTTGGGCGGCGCGATCGGCGCGGGTGCGTCGGGCAGCACGCCCTTGATCACCGGGCTCTGCTTGTTCGTAGGCTCCTGGGAACGGCGCGTGACGGTGGTCGGGTCTTCGATCTCCTCGGCCATCTCGTAGCTGGCCTCGATGCGGTCCAGGCGTGGATCGTCGTGCTTGAGGCGCTCAAGCTTGTAGTTCGGTGTCTCCAGCGACTTGTTGGGCACCATCAACACGTTGATGCGCTGCTTGAGTTCGATCTTGGTGATCTCGTTGCGCTTCTCGTTGAGCAGGAAGGACGCCACATCCACCGGCACCTGAACGTGGACGGCGGCGGTGTTGTCTTTCTGAGACTCCTCCTGGATGATGCGCAGGATTTGCAGCGCCGAGCTCTCGGTGTCACGGATGTGGCCTGCACCGCCGCAGCGCGGGCACGGGCAGGAGGCCCCCTCGGCCAGTGCCGGCCGCAGGCGCTGGCGGCTCATTTCCAACAGTCCGAACTTGGAGATGGTGCCGAACTGCACGCGGGCACGGTCCTGGCGCAGGGCATCACGCAGGCGATTCTCGACATCGCGGCGATTGCGGCTTTCCTCCATGTCGATGAAGTCGATCACGATCAGGCCGCCGAGGTCGCGCAGTCGCATCTGGCGCGCCACCTCGTCGGCGGCCTCCAGGTTGGTGCGCGTTGCGGTTTCCTCGATGTCGCCGCCCTTGATGGCGCGCGCCGAGTTGACGTCGATGGAAACCAGGGCCTCGGTGTGATCGATCACGATGGCACCGCCTGAGGGCAGGTTGACCGTGCGGGCGTAGGCCGATTCGATCTGGTGCTCGATCTGGAAGCGGCTGAACAGTGGTGCGTTGTCGCGGTAGCGCTTCACCCGCGCGGCATGCTCGGGCATGACGTGGGCCATGAACTGCTGGGCCTGCTCGTAAACGTCATCGGTGTCGATCAGAATGTCGCCGATGTCGGCGTTGAAGTAATCGCGGATCGCGCGGATGACCAGACTTGATTCCTGGTAGATCAGGAAGGCGCCCTTGCCGCCCTTGGCCGCGCCGTCGATGGCGGTCCACAGCTTGAGCAGGTAGTTCAGGTCCCACTGCAGCTCGGGAGCACTGCGGCCGATGCCGGCGGTGCGCGCGATGATGGACATGCCGTTGGGGTATTCCAGCTGGTCCAGTGCTTCCTTGAGCTCGGCGCGGTCATCCCCCTCGATGCGTCGGCTCACGCCGCCGCCGCGCGGGTTGTTGGGCATGAGTACCACATAGCGACCCGCCAGCGAAACGAAGGTGGTCAGGGCGGCGCCCTTGTTGCCGCGTTCTTCCTTTTCCACCTGGACCAGCAGCTCCTGGCCCTCCTTGATCACGTCCTGAATGCGCGCCTGGCTGACCGGCACGCCCTGCTGGAAGTAATTGCGGGAAATTTCCTTGAAGGGCAGGAAGCCGTGGCGGTCTTCACCGTAGTCGACGAAGCAGGCCTCAAGAGAAGGCTCGACGCGCGTCACCACGGCCTTGTAGATATTGCCCTTGCGCTGCTCGCGCCCTTCGATTTCGATCTCGTAGTCGAGGAGCTTCTGCCCGTCGACAATGGCCAGGCGGCGCTCTTCGGCCTGCGTGGCGTTGATCAGCATCCGTTTCATGGGATGGTTTCCTTTACATCAGTACACATGCCCGGTGCGGGCGTACGATGTCGGAACTGACGCTTTGAAACGGATGGAATTGCCGGAGAATCGCAGGCTCAGTTTGTGAGCCGCGATGTAGGCGCGTGGATGGGGGCGAAGGAAGAGGTCTGTGGGGCCGCCACCCACTTGGCGGCCAGTGCTGCCCGCAGCGCGGGCGCTGATGGCTGACGCATGCCGGGCGACAGCACGTATACGCGCCGCAGGCACATGAGTATCAGGCTCATCAACACAAACATTTCGCTTTGATCCGGCTGCCAGCTTATGGCTGACAACGCTGGGTATTCCGTTGAGTGTTTCAAGGCATCGGTTGTGCCGTCCACCGGGCAGGCCACGGCAAGCGGTTGGCTTGCGGTTTGCGTGCCCCGTGATCGGTGACATCGACCTTCCAGCGCGAGCCGTGGTGTCATGTGGACTAAACTCCAGACAAATCAACCACTTACGGCGCGTCGCTAGTGAAAGACATTATAGAGGTCAAAACGCCTGCCGCCAGCCCTGAAGTCAAACAGGTGACGGTCGATGCGGAATCGGCCGGCCAGCGTCTGGACAATTTCCTGCTGCGCCAGTTCAAAGGGGTGCCTAAGACGCACGTCTATCGCATCATCCGCAGCGGCGAAGTGAGGGTTAACAAAGGCCGGGCCTCAGCCGATACCAGGGTGGAGGCGGGCGACCAGGTGCGATTGCCGCCGGTGCGCCTGTCCGAACGGGCGGTAGAAAAGGCCGAGGCCATGGCGGCGCCCAACGCGCCAGCGCGCGAGTTCCCGGTGCTGTTCGAGGATGAGGCCGTGCTGGCGGTGTACAAGCCGGCAGGCACGGCCGTGCATGGGGGCTCGGGCGTGAGTTTTGGCGTCATCGAACAGCTGCGCATGGCCCGGCCGCAGGCCAGGTTCCTTGAGCTCGTGCACCGTCTGGACCGTGAGACCAGCGGCATCCTCTTGCTGGCCAAGCGGCGCAGCGCGCTCAAGGTCCTGCAGGACCAGTTCCGCGAGCGCGAGACCGGCAAGACCTACCTGGCCCTGGTGGCCGGCGCCTGGCCGCTGAACAAGAAGGTGCTGGACAAGCCCCTGCACAAATACCTGCTGGACGATGGCGAGCGTCGCGTCAAGGTGGTGAGCCGCGACGACCCGCACGGCATGAAGTCCGTCACCCTGGTCAAGGTGCGCAGCCGCAACGCGCGCTACAGCCTGCTTGAAGTCACGATCAAGACCGGTCGTACGCACCAGATCCGTGTGCACCTGGCCTCCGAGGGCCTGCCCATCGTGGGGGATGACAAATACGGGGATTTCGAGCTCAACAAGTCCCTGCACAAGCCCGCAGGGTGTGAGGGGGCAGTATCCCTCAAGCGCATGTTCCTACACGCCTGGCGTTTACAGTTCAACCATCCGGTGACAGGCAAGCGGATCGAACTGACCTGCCCCCTGCCGCCCGAACTGGCCCGTTTCGCGGCCCATGTCTTTCCCGAAGACGAACATCCATGAGCTCTCGCCCCCGCCAGTACGACCTGATCGCCTTTGACTGGGACGGCACTCTTTTCGATTCCACGGCCATCATCACGCGCAGCATCCAGGAAGCCGTGCGCGACGTGGGCGGCACCGTGCCCAGCGATCGTGATGCGTCCTATGTGATCGGCATGGCACTGGGCCAGGCCCTGGCGCACGCTGCGCCGGATGTACCGCCCGAAAGGTACCCGGCGCTCGGTGAACGCTACCGTCATCACTACACGGCGCACCAGAACGACCTGAGCCTGTTTTCCGGCGTCCTGGAGCTACTCGCTGATCTCAAGGGCCGGCACCACTTGCTGGCCGTGGCCACGGGCAAGAGCCGGCGCGGGCTGGACGAGGTGCTGCACACCGTGGCGCTCAAGGGCGTGTTCGACGGCTCACGCACGGCTGACGAGACGGCAGGCAAGCCGCATCCGCGCATGCTGAACGAACTAATGCGAGAGTTCGGCGTCGAGCCCAAGCGCACGCTGATGATCGGCGACACCACCCACGACCTGCAGATGGCCCTCAACGCCGGCTGTTGCAGTGTCGGTGTGAGCTACGGCGCGCACGAACCCGAGGCCTTCCACGCCTTGCAGCCGCTGCATGTGGCGCATTCGGTGCGCGAACTGCACGACTGGTTGCTGAAAAATGCCTAGCCCTTACGGTCGTCACTGCTTATGCGCCCTGCCCCCCGAGGGGGCCGCCGCCTTCCTCAGGTCGGCCCGGCGGACAACGATCGCCTGAGCCATGGACGAGGCGCTGATTCCTCTTTGCAACTCAGCTGATCTGGCCGACGGCGGGCTGGCGGTGCCTTTTGATGTGGTCTACGGTGGCCAGACCTGCAGGGCTTTTGCGGTCCGCTACGCGGGGCGGGCACAGGCCTACCTGAACCGCTGCACCCATGTCGCCATGGAGCTGGACTACCAGCCCAACCAGTTTTTTGACATCACTGGCCAGTGGTTGATCTGTGCCACCCACGGCGCCCTGTACTCGCCTGAGACCGGCGCCTGCCGTGGCGGCCCCTGTCGGGGGGGGCTGGTGAAAATCGACCTCACGGAGCGTCATGGCGTTATCCACTGGCATACTGCCTACAACCTGAAACCTGTCGAGTTTTGAGATGAACGAAGTGCCTGGTTCTGAAAATGGCGTTGGCCAGTCGTCAACCCCGACGTCGGCCTCTGTGCCCGGCTGGGAACGTGCCGTGCTGGAAAAGCTGGCGTTTGCAGCCCTGGAAGAGCAGCGCGCTGCGCGGCGCTGGAAGATCATCAACCGGCTGATCACGCTCGGCCTGTTGCTGGGGCTGGCCTGGCTGATCTTTGGCATGGGCCAGGGCACGGGCGCGCCCTCTCAGCGGCACACGGCCCTGGTCGAGATCAAGGGCGAAATTGCTTCCGAGAGCGAGGCCAGTGCCGATCTCGTGGTGTCGGCTGTTCGCGCTGCTTTCGAGGACCGCGGTGCCCAGGCCGTGGTGCTGCTGATCAACTCCCCGGGCGGCAGCCCCGTGCAGGCGGGCATCATCAACGACGAGATCCGCCGCCTCAAGGCCCAGCACAACAAGCCTGTTTATGCCGTGGTGCAAGAGGCTTGTGCCTCGGCCGCCTACTACATTGCCGTTTCGGCCGACCGTATCTACGTGGACAAGGCAAGCATCGTGGGCAGCATTGGCGTGCTCATGGACGGCTTTGGCTTCACCGGCCTGATGGAGAAGCTGGGGGTCGAGCGCCGTCTGATGACTGCGGGCGAGAACAAGGGCTTTCTCGATCCCTTTAGCCCGCAGACCGAGAGGCAGCGCGCTTTTGCGCAGGCCATGCTGGACCAGATCCACAAACAGTTCATCGACGTGGTCAAGACCGGGCGCGGCAAGCGGCTGAAGGAGACGCCCGACATGTTCAGCGGGCTGTTCTGGACCGGCCAGCAGGCCGTGGACCTGGGGTTGGCCGACCAGCTGGGTAACCTGGACTACGTTGCGCGCGAGGTCGTCCAGGCCGAGCACATCGTCGACTACACGCGCCATCCCAATGTGGCCGAGCGTCTGGTCAAGCGCTTTGGCGCCGCCATCGGTGAAGGTTCGGTCCAGGCCGTGCGCGGCGCGCCCGTGTGGCGCTGAGGCGCGACGCTTCAACGCCCAATGGCGTAGACGGCCGGCAGCTCCGGGGCTTGAATGCGTTGCCTCCACTGCCTGACAGTCTGGCTGCGGATGATCGCATCCTCCAGTGTTAGGCCGCTGGCCACGGCCAATCGCGTGTTGTGCTGCAGCGTGCGCACGAGCGCATCCAGCAGGGCGGCGTTGCGGTAAGGCGTTTCAATGAAGATTTGCGTCTGGCCGGTACGCAGCGCCAGAGATTCCAGTTCCTTGATGCGGCGGGTGCGGGCGTCGGCATCCTGCGGAATGTAGCCCACGAAGGCAAAGCTCTGGCCCGACAGCCCACTGGCGGCCAGTGCCAGCAACAGCGATACCGGGCCCACCAGTGGCACAACCTCGATCCCCAGCTCATGTGCAGCGCGCACGACCGAGGCGCCCGGATCGGCCACGGCCGGCATCCCCGCTTCGCTGAGCAGGCCCATATCCCCACCGGCGAGGGCCGGCGCCAATAGCGGCCGGGCATCGAAGCTGCTGGGGCCATGGTCCCCCTTCTTGTGCACTTCCCGCGGTAACTCCTGGAAACAGAGGCCTTGCAAGGGCGAGGCCAGTGGGTGTAACTCACCCACACGCTTGAGGTAGGCGCGCGCGCTTCTGGCGTTCTCGCAGATCCATTGCGACAACCGGGCGGCCTCGGCCAGCGTGCCTGCGGGCAGGACCCGGTCCAGCGCGGTCTGGGTGTCGCAGCCAAAATCCAGCGGCGCCGGCACAAGATAAAGTTTGCCGGGGACGGTCATGTTTTCAGCAGGGACAGGCCGGCAGCCCGTAGCATGCGCGCCGTGCGGATCAGCGGCAGGCCCACGAGCGCGGTGGGGTCGTCGCTTTCAATGGTTTCAAGCAGGGCGATGCCCAGTCCTTCGCTCTTGGCGCTGCCAGCGCAGTCGTACGGTGTTTCGGCAAGCAGATAGGCCTCGATCTCATCATCCCCGAGCTCGCGAAAGCGCACGCGCACGGGGGCCAGATCTGTCCGCTCAAAGCCGGTTTCCCGGCAGACCACCGCAACTGCGGTCTGGAAGATCACGGTGCGACCGCGCATGCGCCGCAGCTGTTCGACGGCCCGCGCGTGCGTGCCAGGCTTGCCCAGGGGCTCGCCCGCCAGATCGGCGACTTGGTCGGAGCCGATCACGACGGCTCCAGGGTAGCGTTCCGCGACCGCGCGTGCCTTGGCCACGGCGAGCCGAAGAGCGAGTTCAGTTGGCCGCTCGCCGGGCGCGGGAGTTTCGTCGACATCGGGGGCGACGACGTCGAATGGAAGGCGAAGGCGCTGCAACAACTCGCAACGGTAGACGGAGGTGGAGCCCAGGATCAGACGGCGCGAACTCATGGTGCGATTCTCTTACACTGCCGACATGTCTTCCCACTTCGATCCGCGCCGCCTGGATGTGCTGGCTTTTGCCCGGGCTGCAGCCGAGCTGTCGGCCGTCGATACCTTGTCGCTGTACGAGCGGCTCTGCGCCGAGACCGGAGCTGCCGGCGCCGATCGGCCCGTCCGCTGGCGCGCTGTGGGCCGACATGACACAGACGCCAGCGGCCACAGCCGGGTCTGGCTCCATCTGGATGCCGATGCCTGTCTTCCCCTGACCTGCCAGCGGTGCCTGGGCCCCGCAGACATCGATGTCACGGTATCGCGGGAATTCCGTTTCGCCCCGACGGAGGAGCAGGCCGAGGCCGAGGACGAGATGTCCGAGGAGGATGTCCTGGTCCTCAGCCGCGACTTCGACCTGAAGGGCCTCGTGGAAGATGAGCTGATCATGGCTCTGCCCCTGGTTCCGAGGCACCCGGAATGCCTGGAAAACTTGAAACTGTCAGCCCAGGACCCGGATTTTGATGCTTCCAGCTCAGGGCAACCCCATCCGTTCGCGGCTTTGGCGGGGCTCAAGGGCGGAGAATCCGGGTAACGGCCCGGTGCGCGGGTGGAAACCTGCGTGAAATCAACCGCTTAGGCTATAATTTAGGGCTTCGCGCGGATCCAATCTGCGCCGGACTCGTGTCCACCCACCTTCCCGCGTTGTGCCCTGCGCAGCGCCTTTACAGGAGCCTGTCATGGCCGTTCAGCAAAACAAGAAGTCGCCGTCCAAGCGCGGCATGCACCGTTCGCACAACGCCCTAGGCGTGCCCGGCATTGCCGTTGAGCCGACCACCGGCGAGACTCACCTGCGCCACCACATCAGCCCCAACGGCTTCTACCGTGGCCGCAAGGTTCTGAAGACCAAATCCGAAGCCTGATTCCCCCAGGTCTTGACGGGCCCGACGCTACGACACAAGTAGCTCGGGCCTTCGTCTTGATGACGGCTTTCATTCTGTCCCCTCTCGCGCCCGATCGCGCTGCCCAGTCATGATCACGATCGCTGTGGACTGCATGGGGGGCGACCATGGTCCCCGGGTCACTCTGGCGGCCTGCCGCAGTTTTCTCGAAAACCACCCCGAAGCCCGGCTCTTGCTGGTTGGGCCGGCGGAGCCCCTGTCGGGCTTTGCTCACGACCGCGCCCGCGTTGTTGCGGCAAGTGAGGTGGTCGGCATGGACGACCCGATCGAGATGGCCCTGCGACGCAAAAAGGATTCGTCCATGCGAGTGGCCATCGAGCAGGTCAAGGGCGGCGAGGCCCAGGCTGCCGTGTCGGCTGGCAACACGGGCGCCCTGATGGCGATCGCCCGCTACGTGCTTAAGACGGTAGAGGGCATCGATCGCCCCGCCATCGCCACCCAGCTGCCCAACGCCAGCGGTGGCGCCACCACGGTTCTGGACCTGGGTGCCAATGTGGACTGCACCGCCGAGCACCTGCTTCAGTTCGCGGTCATGGGGTCGGCGCTGGTTTCCGTTTTGCGAGATGAAGCCAATCCCACGGTGGGCTTGCTCAATATCGGGGAAGAGGTCATCAAAGGCAACGAAGTCATTAAAAAAGCGAGTGAACTGCTTCGATCGGCCGCTAATTCTGGCGATTTGAACTTTTACGGCAACGTTGAGGGCAATGATATCTTCAAGGGTACGACCGACATCGTCGTTTGTGACGGATTCGTCGGCAACGTCGCCCTCAAGACCAGCGAGGGCCTGGCGTCGATGATAGGCGGCTTCCTCAAGGAAGAGTTCTCACGCAACATCTTCACCAAAATTTCCGCTATTTGCGCTCTTCCTGTCTTATTAGCGTTCAAAAGGCGGGTAGACCATCGGCGTTACAACGGTGCAGCCCTGCTGGGTTTGCGTGGGCTGGTGTTCAAGAGCCATGGCTCGGCCGATGAATTGGCTTTTGAGCAGGCCCTGAACCGCGCGTATGATGCGGCCCGTAACCAGCTGCTTGAACGGGTTCAGGCCCGTATCGTGCACGCAGCTCCGTTGCTGGCCGGCGTGGCCGTCGCGGAGTGAGCGGGACGGCCAACAGGCCGGTCGCCGCAGCCCCTGCAGAACCACTACATGAGACCTTACTCCCGCATCACCGGCACCGGCAGCTTTCTGCCGCCCAGGCGCCTGAGCAACGCCGATCTGGTGGCTCAGTTGGCTTCAGACGGCATCGAGTCTTCCGATGAGTGGATTGTCGAGCGCACCGGTATCCGGGCGCGCCACTTTGCCGAGCCCGGCGTGACCAGCAGCGACCTGGGGCTTGAGGCATCGCGTCGAGCGCTGGAGGCGGCCGGCTTGCGAGCCGATCAGATCGACCTGATCATCGTCGCCACTTCCACGCCTGACATGGTCTTTCCCTCGGCGGCTTGCATCCTGCAGAACAAGATCGGCGCGAACGGTTGCCCGGCCTTCGACGTCCAGGCCGTTTGCAGCGGATTTGTGTACGCCCTGACCGTGGCCGATGCCATGATCAAGGCCGGGACCGCGCGCCGCGCCCTGGTGGTGGGCGCGGAGGTGTTCTCGCGCATCATCGATTTCAAGGACCGCGCCACCTGTGTGCTGTTCGGTGACGGTGCCGGCGCCGTGGTGCTGGAAGCTTCGGACGAGCCCGGCATTCTGGCCACCGAACTGCACGCGGACGGGAAACATGTCGATATCTTGTGCACACCGGGACATGTCTGCGGTGGTCAGGTGCTGGGCGATCCCTTTCTCAAGATGGATGGCCAGGCGGTCTTCAAGCTGGCCGTGGGCGTACTGGAGGACGCGGCGCGTGCGGTGCTGGCCAAGGCGGGCCGGCAGGAGTCTGATATCTGCTGGCTAATTCCACACCAGGCCAACATCCGGATCATGCAAGGCACGGCCAAGAAGCTCAGGCTGCCCATGGACAAGGTGATCGTGACGGTTGACGAGCACGGAAACACATCGGCCGCGTCCATCCCCCTGGCGCTGGATGCCGGGGTGCGCAGCGGGCGCGTCAAAAAGGGCGACCTGGTCATGCTGGAGGGTGTAGGCGGCGGCTTCACCTGGGGAGCGGTCCTGCTGACGATGTAAAGCCCCACCCGGCACTTCCCCTGACAACAACCCATCAGTCCTAGAACACCATGAAACCGTTTGCTTTTGTGTTCCCAGGTCAAGGCTCCCAGTCGGTCGGCATGCTTGACGCCTGGGGTGATCACCCCGAAGTCCACGAGGTGCTGCACGAAGCCTCGGACGCGCTGGGCGAGAACCTTACCCACCTGATACAGCAGGGCCCCAAGGAGGCGCTGGCCCTGACCACCAATACGCAGCCAGTGATGCTGGTCGCCGGTGTCGCCGCCTACCGCGTCTGGATGGCCGAAACCGGTGTGGCACCGCAGGTGGTGGCTGGCCACTCGCTGGGGGAATACTCCGCCTTGGTGGCTGCCGGAGTGCTTACCTTGCGTCAAGCGGTGCCCCTCGTGCGCTTTCGGGCGCAGGCCATGCAGGAAGCGGTGCCCGTGGGCACTGGCGCCATGGCCGCCATTCTGGGCATGGACGCCGCCAGAGTGATCGCGGGCTGCGCCGAGGCGGCGCAGTCCTTCGGCCCCGGCTCGAAAGAGGTTGTCGAGGCCGTGAACTTCAACGACCCGGTGCAGACGGTAATCGCCGGCTCAAGGGCGGCGGTTGACAAGGCCTGCGAAGTGCTCAAGGCCAACGGCGCCAAGCGCGCGCTGCCGCTGCCGGTATCGGCGCCCTTCCACTCCAGCCTCATGAAGCCCGCCGCTGAGAAGCTGCGCGAGCGGCTCGAGGACGTGCAGTTCGGCGCGCCAACGATCGCCCTGGTCAATAACATCGACGTGGCCGTCGAGGTGGATGCCGACCGTATCCGTGATGCGCTTTACCGGCAAGCCTTCGGACCGGTGCGTTGGGTCGAATGCGTACAGGCCATCAAGGCGCGTGGCATTGCCCAAGTTGTGGAATGCGGCCCGGGCAGGGTACTGGCCGGCATGGTCAAGCGCATCGACGCCGAGCTCACGGGCCTGCCCCTGTTCGACCCCGCAACATTGACAGAAGTCCAGGGAGCCCTGCAATGAGTGAACTGAAGTTTGAGGGGCAGGTGGCCCTGGTGACCGGCGCCTCGCGTGGCATCGGTGCCGCCATCGCGCATGAGCTGGCCCGTCGCGGCCTCAAGGTCATCGGCACGGCCACCAGTGAAGACGGCGCGGCCAGGATCAGCGCCGCCCTGGCTGCGTTTGAGGGCTGCCGGGGCATCTCGCTCGACGTCAACGACGCTGCCGGTTGCGACGCGGCGATCGACGGCATCGTCAAGCAGCAGGGGGCGCTGCATGTGCTGGTGAACAACGCCGGCATCACGCGCGACAACCTGGCCATGCGCATGAAGGATGGCGAGTGGGACGAGGTGCTGGACACCAACCTTAAGGCCGTCTTCCGGCTCAGCCGTGCCGTGATCCGTCCCATGATGAAGCAGCGCTACGGCCGCATCATCAGCATCACGTCGGTGGTGGGCGCCTCGGGCAACCCGGGCCAGGCCAACTATGCGGCGGCCAAGGCCGGTGTGGCCGGCATGACGCGTGCGCTGGCACGCGAGCTTGGCACCCGCAACATTACCGTCAACTGTGTGGCCCCTGGTTTCATCGAAACCGACATGACGGCCCAGCTGCCGGAGGAACAACAGAAGGCCCTGCTGGGCCAGATTCCGCTCGGGCACCTTGGCAAGCCGGCCGACATTGCCCATGCCGTGGTCTATCTGGCCTCGCCCCATGCCGGCTACGTGACTGGGCAGGAACTGCATGTCAACGGCGGCATGTATATGTGATTGAGGGTACGCAAGGATCAGGCCTGTTTGTCCGTACGGCCGCCAGCGCGGGAAAACCCTTTTCCCGGGCCGGCTAAAATTACGGATTCATTTACAACCCTCTGAGGGAACACATGAGCGATATCGAAGCACGCGTCAAGAAAATCATTGCCGAACAACTCGGTGTGGAAGAGTCCCAGGTGACCAACGAGAAGGCTTTCGTGGCTGATCTGGGCGCCGACTCCCTGGATACCGTGGAACTGGTGATGGCCCTCGAGGACGAGTTCGGCATCGAGATCCCGGATGAAGACGCCGAGAAGATCACCACGGTGCAGAACGCCATCGACTACGCCAAGGCGCACCAGAAGGCCTGACGCTCGCGCGGCGTCGTCCGTGCCGGCGTCGCGTTCACCTGCCGAGCGGCCGGCCTGGAGGCCAAGCACCCGCCGCTTGAGGTGTTCCCTCACCCCTAGCCTGCACATCCATCTATGTCCCGTCGTCGCGTTGTCGTTACCGGTCTGGGCTGCATCAGCCCGGTTGGAAATACCGTGGCCGAGTCCTGGTCCAGCCTGCTGGCGGGGCGCTCCGGTATCGACCTGATCACCAAGTTCGATGCCAGCAACTTTTCCTGCAAGTTCGCCGGCGAGGTCAAGGGTTTCGAACTGGACAAGTACATCGGCAGCAAGGAAGCGCGCACGATGGACACCTTTATCCACTACGGCATTGCCGCAGCGGTGCAGGCCGTTGAGGACGCAGGGCTGAAGACCGGGGAGGGTCTGTCCGAAGAAGAGGCTGTGCGCATCGGTTGCCTGATCGGATCGGGCATTGGTGGCCTTCCGCTCATCGAAGAGACACACGCTGAATATGCCAGTCGCGGCCCGCGACGTATCTCGCCTTTCTTCGTGCCGGCCTCCATCATCAACATGATCTCCGGGCATGTCTCAATGCGCTACGGCTTCAAAGGGCCCAACCTTGCCATCGTCACAGCGTGTACGACGGGCCTGCACAGCATCGGCGAGGCCGGCCGCCTGATTGAGTACGGCGATGCCGACGTGATGATCGCCGGCGGCGCCGAGGCAACCGTCTCGCCGCTGGGCATCGGCGGCTTCGCGGCCATGCGTGCACTGTCCACTCGCAACGAAGATCCCAAGACGGCCTCGCGCCCCTGGGACAAGGATCGCGACGGCTTCGTGCTGGGCGAGGGCGCCGGTGTACTGGTACTAGAGGATTACGAGCACGCGAAGAAGCGCGGCGCCAGGATCTACGCCGAGCTCGCCGGTTTCGGCATGAGTGCCGACGCGGGCCATATGACGGCCCCGAACATGGACGGACCGCGCCGCGCCATGCTGGGCGCCCTGCGCAATGCGGGCGTGAATACCAGCCAGGTCGACTACCTCAATGCCCACGGCACCTCCACGCCGCTAGGTGACATCAATGAGTCCAACGCCATCAAGGCCGCGCTGGGCGAGCATGCAAAGAAGGTCGTGGTCAATTCGACCAAGTCCATGACCGGACACCTCCTGGGCGGGGCGGGCGGCATCGAATCGGTGTTCACGGTGCTGGCCGTTCATGAGCAGAAGAGCCCACCCACCATCAATATCTTCAACCACGATCCCGAGTGTGATCTCGACTACTGCGCCAACGTCGCGCGGGACGTTGCGATCGACGTCGCGGTCAAGAACAACTTCGGCTTCGGCGGAACCAACGGCACCCTGGTTTTCAAGCGCGTCTGACGGGTTTGCCGCGAACCATGCAGAGCGCCCCAGCGGTTACTTACCCGGTGGGGCGTTGTTTCGTGCGCTCCTTGTTGCACCTGGTACCGATCACGCTGGGCGGACTGGTTTGCCTGATCTGGTTTTCACATGCCGTCGTTCCCAGCGGGTCACGTGGTATTGCCCTTCTTCTGTGGCTCCTTCTGGCGACATGGGTCGCCTGGGCTTGGCTGCACCCCGCACAGGGCCGGCTCGTCTGGGATGGCCGTATCTGGAGCTGGCATAGCCAGGGCGCGACGTCGCAGGGGCGCGTGAAGGCCCTGCTGGATTGGCAGGACGGCTTGTTGATGGAGTTTGTTCCCGAGCATGGGCGTACGGTCTGGCTATGGCCCGAGCGCAGCTCGGCCCCGGCTGCCTGGGCCGGCCTGCGCCGGGCGGTGTTTTCGAGCCGCGTCGGCCTGACATCCGCAGGGCCGGGGGAACGGGCATGAGTACGCCGCGCGGACCGGCAGCCGGGGATGGCGATGCGCAGTTGGTGGAACGCACCCTGGCGGGCGAGTCCCATGCCTTTGAACTGTTGGTCCTGAAGTACCAGCGCCGCATCCAGCGTCTGATCGCGCGCATGGTCCGCGATAGCAATCTGGTCGAAGATATCGCGCAGGAGACGTTTATCCGTGCCTATCGGGCCCTGCACCAGTTCCGGGGTGACGCCCAATTCTACACCTGGCTCTACCGCATCGCAGTGAATGCCGCAAAGAAGACCTTGCTGGACCTCAAGCATGACCCGCTGGTGAACGAGGCTTCCCTTCAACCTGCGCGTGAAGACGATGAAACTTTCCGGCCCACCCATGAACTAATGACGGACGAGACGCCGGAAACCCTGCTGGCGGCGCGAGAGATTGCAGCGGCCGTGCAGGCCGCGCTCGAGGCCTTGCCCGAGGATCTGCGTCAGGCGGTGACCCTGCGCGAGATCGAAGGCCTGAGCTATGAGGAGATTGCGGTAGTCATGGCCTGCCCGGTCGGCACGGTGCGCTCGCGCATCTTTCGGGCCCGGGAAGCCATATCGACCCGGGTGCGTCCGATGCTGGAACGCCAGACAGGCAAACGTTGGTAGGAGCACAAATGCAGCCAGAGGAATTGACGGAATCGGGACCAGCGCAGGAGCTGGTGTCCAGATTGGTAGACGGCGAGTTACAGGGCGCTGAGTTGCGCCAGGCCCTCGATCTGCTGCGCAGCGATGCGCAGGCGAGGTCGCGCTGGCAGGGCTACCACCAGATTGGTGAGGTGCTGCGTCACGGCCACCAGGCGGCGACCGGTCCGCAGGACGAGGTCTTCGTCGTGCGTTTGCGCGAACGGCTGTCTCGTGAACCGGTTGCACCCCATCCCTCGCTCGACTTGGTGCGGACGCCGCAGGATAGCGCGAATGATGGTGTCTGGCGCTGGAGGCTTGTGACGGGTCTATGCTTCTTCGCTGCAGTGGGATTGCTAGCCTGGCAGCTCGCAGTCCCGGGAGCCGAACCGGCGGTAACGCAGATCGCTGGCGTGGGCGGGCCGTCGCCCGCGTTCGAGCCCACCGCGGCAGAGGCCGGCGTGATGGTTCGTGATCCGCGACTGGATCAGCTCATTGCGGCGCATCAGCAGCAAGGCGGAAACTCCGCGCTCCAGATGCCGGGTGGTTTCCTGCGCAATGCGACCTTCGAGCGTCAGGGCCGTTGATCGATGCCTCGCCCATGAAGATGCCTGTTTTTCTTCGCAGCCTGATGATGCTGCTCCCGTTGCTGGCGCTGTCGCCAGCGCGTGCCGACGTCCCCGCAAGGGGGGAACGCGGCGTGGCGGAGTGGTTGCAGCGTATCCATGAGGCCTCGCGCCGTCGCACGTACATCGGTACGCTGGTAGTGTCATCCGCCGGCGCGCTCTCCAGCTCCAGGGTCTGGCATGTATGCGATGGGAAGCAACAGATCGAGCGCGTGGAATCACTCACCGGCGCGCCACGCTCGACCTTCCGCCGCAACGACGAAGTTGTCACCTTTTCTCCCCAGACCCGTGTGGTTGTGATGGAGCGGCACGAGTCCCTCGGGGTGTTCCCCCAGCTGCTGAAATCCACCAATGCCGCCATCGATCAGTACTACGGTGCCCGGGTCCAGGGCAGCGCGCGGGTGGCCGGCTTCGACGCCGATATTGTGGAGCTCGCACCCCGGGATCGCCTGCGCTTCGGCTACCGCATCTGGAGCGAAAAAAGGACCGGGCTGATGCTCAGGATGCAGACCCTGGACCTGCAAGGCCAGGTGCTTGAGGAAACGGCTTTTTCCGAGTTGCAGATGGATGCACCCGTGAGCATGGACAAGCTCCAGCGCATGATGACCGACACCGGGGGCTATCGTGTCGAGTCGCCAGTGTCCACGCGTACCAGCCCGGCCGCCGAGGGCTGGCGCCTGGAGCAGGAGATTGCCGGTTTCAAGCCTGTGGGCTGTTATCGGCGGGCCATAGCAGCCGGTGGGGACGCCGTGCAATGGGTCTTCTCCGATGGACTGGCTACGGTGTCGCTCTTCATCGAGCCCTACGACGCACGCCGGCATACCCAGGAGGGTCGGCACGCGATGGGTGCGACCCACGCGCTGACGCAGCGCGCGCGGAGCGTAGGCAGCGCGTGGTGGCTGACGCTGGTGGGCGAGGTGCCGCCGGCGACCCTGCGGGCTTTCGCCCAGGTCGTCGAGCGCCAGCCCTGAGCCTTGGCCACCGAAGGAATTGCTGTTTTTGATGTAATTGAAGAAATCAACGAGATGAGGTCCTGCATGTCCCCCACCGCTGTCCGTATGAACCAGCACCCGCGCCTGCCCCAGGCACTCTGGATCCGGTCCTTCCCGCTGCTCCTCGCCGCAATGGCCTTGTTTTGGGTTGCTTGCGCTTCGGCCCAGGTGCGCGGCTTGCCCGATTTCACGGAGCTGGTCGAGCAGGTCGGCCCTTCCGTGGTCAACATAAGAACGATGGAAAAGGTCAGTGCGCGGACCGCAGAAGAGGGGGGCGTGGACGAGGAGATGCTGGAGTTCTTCCGGCGCTTCGGCTTGCCGGCGCCGCCCAACGTGCCGCGCCAGACGCCCCGATCCGGTCGTCCGCAGCCCGAAGAGCAGCCGCGGGGCGTGGGTTCAGGTTTCATCTTGTCGGCGGATGGTTTCATCATGACCAACGCTCACGTGGTCGATGGCGCCGATGAGGTCCTCGTAACCTTGCCGGACAAGCGCGAGTTCAAGGCACGCATCGTTGGCGCGGACAAGCGCACCGACGTGGCCGTGGTGAAGATAGAGGTCTCCGGGTTGCCGGTTGTCAAGGTGGGCGATGTGAGTCGCCTGAAGGTCGGCGAATGGGTGATGGCCATCGGCTCACCCTTTGGCCTGGAAAACACGGTGACTGCCGGCATCGTCAGCGCCAAGCAGCGCGACACGGGGGACTACCTGCCCCTGATCCAGACCGACGTGGCGATCAACCCCGGAAATTCCGGTGGTCCGCTGATCAACCTTCGGGGTGAGGTGGTCGGTATCAACAGCCAGATCTACTCGCGCTCGGGCGGCTACATGGGGATCGCCTTTGCAATCCCGATCGATGAGGCGATCCGGGTGAGCGAGCAGCTGCGCACCACTGGGCGAGTCACGCGCGGTCGCATCGGCGTACAGATCGACCAGGTCACCAAGGAGGTGGCCGAAGCCATCGGCCTGGGCAGGCCGCAGGGCGCTCTCGTACGCGGCGTGGAAGTGGGTGCTCCTGCCGAGAGGGCGGGTGTCGAGGCGGGTGACATCATCACCAGGATCGATGGAAAAGCCATCGAGAAGTCCACGGACCTCCCGCGTATGATCGGCAATCTGAAGCCGGGCACGCGCAGCACGCTGACGGTGTTCCGGCGTGGCGCGACCCGCGAACTCGCGGTCACCATCGGCGAGTTCGAGCCGGAGAAGCCCGTCGCGCGTCGCGAGCGCGAGCGCGAGGAAAAGCCGCGCACGGCCGCCGCCAGTGCCCTCGGATTGACGGTCACGGACCTCACCGACGCCCAGAAGCGGGACCTCAAGCTCAAGGGCGGTGTGCGGGTGGAGGCCGCTGTCGAGGCCGCTGCGCGTGCCGGCCTGCGCGAGGGTGATGTCATCCTGGCCTTGGCCAATGTCGAGGTGGGCAATCTGCGTGAATTCGAGACGCAGCTCGCTAAGCTGGAGAAGGGTCGACCGGTCAATGTGCTGTTCCGTCGGGGTGAATGGGCGCAGTACGCCGTGATCCGTCCGCCGCGATAAGGCGTGGCTGCAGCGCGTCAGTCTGAGCTGATGCGAGGCTTGGGCGCCGCAACCTTGGCTCTGCTGGGTGATCAGCCCTGGAAATTTGTGAGCATGTACAAACTTACTTTCTGTTCCGGATCACATTGTCTGGTTAGAATCAAAGCAGATTTTTGTTGATTTTCCTGCATAAGGTACAAGTACAAACTCACGATACGGGATATGCGAGCCCAAGCTGGCACCGATCCACAGTTCGCCCACAACTTGTTCATTCCAAACGATAACCAATCTGTTGATAAGCTGTTATTAAAATCCTGTTGTGACGTCGCAACGACGGAAATTTGCGATTTTTCGGGCTGTACGGTTCTCCTTTTTTGCCTACAATGAAGCTCCAACTATCGCAGTTGCCATAGATTGTTGGTTAAGGGCGCGTCACTTCCCGACGCGCCCTTTTTCTTTCCCGCGTCTTTTTAGATTCAATCACTTAAGCGTTTCCCTTGATGAAGCACATCAGAAATTTTTCGATCATCGCGCACATCGACCACGGCAAATCGACGCTGGCCGACCGCCTGATCCAGCGTTGTGGCGGACTCGAAGAGCGCGAGATGGAGGCCCAGGTGCTCGACTCCATGGACATCGAGAAGGAGCGTGGGATAACCATCAAGGCGCAGACCGCTGCGTTGCAATACAAGGCGCGTGATGGCGAGGTCTACAACCTCAATCTGATCGATACGCCGGGCCACGTGGACTTCTCCTACGAGGTCAGCCGCTCGTTGTCGGCGTGCGAAGGCGCGCTGCTCGTCGTCGACGCCAGCCAGGGTGTGGAGGCGCAGACGGTAGCCAACTGTTACACCGCGCTGGACCTGGGCGTGGAGGTGGTCCCGGTCCTCAACAAGATGGACCTGCCGCAAGCGGACCCGGAGCGGGCGAAGGAAGAGGTTGAGGACGTGATCGGGATCGATGCGTCCGAGGCCATCCCCTGCTCGGCCAAGACTGGCATGGGCGTGGAGGACATCCTTGAAGCCATCGTGGCCAGGATTCCGGCGCCCCGTGGTAACCCTGACGGGCCGCTGCGCGCCATGATCATCGACAGCTGGTTCGACAGCTACGTCGGCGTGGTCATGCTGGTGCGTGTGGTCGACGGACGATTGCATAAGGGCGAGCGCATTAAGCTGATGGCCACCAATATGGTGTACGAGGCCTGCAGCCTGGGCGTCTTTACGCCGGCAAATCAGCCGCGCGACTCCCTGCAGGCTGGCGAGGTGGGTTACATCATCGCCGGCATCAAGGAACTGACGGCGGCTAAGGTCGGCGATACCGTGACCCTGGAAAAGAAGCTGCCAAACAACGCCGGCCCGGCAGCCGAGGCCTTGCCCGGCTTCAAGGAGATTCAGCCTCAGGTGTTTGCCGGCCTGTACCCGACCGAGGCCAACCAGTACGACGCGCTGCGCGACAGCCTGGAGAAGCTCAAGCTCAACGATGCATCCCTGCATTTCGAGCCCGAGGTGTCCCAGGCCTTGGGCTTTGGCTTTCGCTGCGGCTTCCTGGGCCTACTGCACATGGAGATCGTGCAGGAGCGCCTGGAACGTGAGTTCGACCAGGACCTGATCACTACCGCACCCAGCGTGGTCTACCAGGTGCTCAAGGGCGACGGCGAGGTCCTCATGGTCGAGAACCCGTCCAAGATGCCGGATCAGGCCAAGATCCAGGAAATCCGCGAGCCCATCGTAACGGTGCACCTTTACATGCCTCAGGAGTATGTGGGGCCGGTCATGACCCTGGCCAACCAGAAACGCGGCGTCCAGCTCAACATGGCCTACCACGGCCGCCAGGTCATGCTGACCTATGAACTGCCGTTGGGGGAGATCGTGCTCGACTTCTTTGACAAGCTCAAGTCGGTCAGCCGTGGCTACGCCTCGATGGACTATGAGTTCAAGGAGTACCGAGCATCCGACGTTGTCAAGGTCGATATCCTGCTCAACGGCGAAAAAGTGGACGCGCTGTCCATCATCGTGCACCGCAGCCAGTCGCAGTACCGCGGCCGCGCCGTCGTAGCCAAGATGCGCGAGATTATCAGCCGCCAGCAGTTCGACGTGGCCATCCAGGCCGCCATTGGGGCCAACATCATTGCACGCGAAAACATCAAGGCGCTGCGCAAGAACGTGCTGGCAAAATGCTACGGCGGCGACATCACGCGCAAGCGCAAGCTCCTTGAGAAACAGAAAGCAGGCAAGAAACGCATGAAGCAGATCGGCTCAGTCGAAGTACCCCAGGAAGCTTTCCTGGCCATCCTGCAGGTGGAGGAGTGATGCAGATACTGACCGCCGCCGTCCTGGCAGCTTTCGTCGGCTACATCGGTGCCTGGTACTTGGACCTTCTGGAAGGTAACTTCGCCCTTCTGCTCTTCCTGGCCTCGGTGGTGACTGGCCTTTACTGGCTGGCCGAGCGCTTTTACTTTCTGCCCCAGCGCCAGCAGGCCGCGGCGAGGCTTGAAGCCGAGGCGCAGCAAAGACGTGCAGACAACGAGAGGCTGGGTGTGCGCAGCGATGAAGGCGCCGAACTGGTCCAGGCGCGTGAGCGACTGCTGGCCCAGCCATGGTGGCTGGACTGGACGGCCGGCCTGTTCCCGGTCATCGTGGTCGTGTTTCTCCTGCGTTCGTTTCTCTTCGAGCCCTTCAGGATTCCCTCCGCATCTATGGTCCCGACACTGCTGGTCGGCGACCTGATCCTGGTCAACAAGTATCACTACGGTGTGCGCCTGCCGGTGATCAACTTCAAGATCACGGAAGGTAACAAGCCGCAGCGCGGAGATGTCATGGTCTTCCGCTATCCACCCCGTCCGAGCCAGGACTACATCAAGCGTGTGATCGGTGTGCCCGGTGATGAGGTGGCTTATCTGAACAAGCGTCTCACAGTCAACGGCCAGCCCGTGCCCACCAGCGAGCAGCCTGAATTCTTCGACGAAGACGCCATGCGCTACTTCAAGCAGTACGCCGAAAACCTGGGCGCGACGCCCCACCGCATGATCCTCGACAACGATCGTCGTGGTGGTTTCTCGGAGCACGAAATCCCGGCATTCCCGTATCGCGACAATTGCCGCTACAGCGTCCAGGGTGTGGTGTGCAAGGTCCCGGAAGGGCACTATTTCATGATGGGCGACAATCGCGATAATTCTCTGGATTCGCGCTACTGGGGCTTTGTGCCCGACCAGAATATCGTGGGTAAGGCCTTTTTTGTCTGGATGAATTTCGGCGATCTCAAGCGCATCGGTTTTTTCAATTGAAACGCAGGACGCTCTAACGGGGGTAACTATGACAGGGCAACTGAAGTCGGCGCAGCGGGGCATTACGTTCATCGGGCTGCTGTTTGTGGGCGGCATTCTCGCGGCCTGCGGGGTGATTGCTGCCCAGGTGGTCCCCACGCTGATTGAACTGCAGGCGGTGCACAAGGCTGCCAAGAAGGCCGCGACCGAAGGCGGAACGGTTTCAGACGTCCGAATGATCTTTGACAAGGCGGCCCAGATCGACGACATCAAATCGGTCGCAGGCAAAGACTTGGACATCAGCAAGATCGGTGAAAAGGTAGTTGTGTCCTTCTCCTACGAGCGCGAGATCCACCTCGCGGGTCCGGCCTGGCTAACGCTCAAGTACGAAGGGCAGACCAAGTAGCGTGGCTGATGGACTGACTGCGTTGCAGGACCGCCTGCAGCACTTCTTCTCCGATCCGGGCTTGCTGGTGCGCGCGGTCACGCATCGCAGTTACGCGGCTGATCACAACGAGCGCCTGGAGTTTCTGGGTGATTCAGTGTTGAACCTCGCGGTGTCCAGCCTGCTGCACGAGCGCCTGGACTCCTTGCCCGAAGGTGACCTTTCCAAGGTGCGCGCTTCCCTGGTGAAACAGGAGCCGCTGTATCAGCTTGCCTTGCGACTCGGCTTGCCCGATGTCCTGCGTCTGGGCGAAGGGGAGGTTCGCACCAACGGGAGGCAAAAGCCCTCCATCCTCGCTGATGCGCTGGAAGCGGTGATTGGTGCCGTCTATCTGGATGCGGGCTATCCTGCGGCGGAGCAGCTGGTGCTCCGCTTGTTCAATGATGTCGAACTCGATCCCGCACTGGTGTCTGCGTCAAAGGACGCCAAGACCGAGTTGCAGGAGTGGCTGCAGGCGCGCAAACTCAAGCTGCCCCTGTACCGTGTCGTCGGCACGCTGGGGGCGGCCCACCGGCAGACCTTTGATGTCGAATGCGAGGTGGTTGACCTCCATCTGAGTGAGCGTGGCATCGGCGGCTCACGGCGCGCGGGTGAACAGGCTGCGGCTGCCGCCATGCTGCAGGCCCTCAAGGCCAGAGGCAGCTAATCATGCCGGAAACACCGGCCGCGCAAGCCGACCGGCCGCAGCGTTGTGGCCTGGTGGCTATCGTGGGCAAGCCGAATGTGGGCAAGTCCACTCTGGTCAATGCGCTGGTCGGGCAGAAGATCAGCATCACCTCGCGCAAGGCGCAGACCACGCGCCATCGCATCACGGGGATCCGGACCGTGGGCGCCACGCAGTTCGTCTTTGTGGATACGCCAGGCTTCCAGACCCGGCATGGCAATGCGCTCAATCGTTCCCTCAACAAGACCGTGCTTGGCGCGGTCGGTGACGTGGACCTGGTGCTCTTCGTTGTGGAGGCTGGCCAGTTCAATCAGGCCGACGAGCGCGTGCTCAAGCTGCTAGCACAGGGCGTGCCGGTGCTCTTGATTGCCAACAAGCTCGATACCGTGCACCGGCGCGCGGACATTGCGCCCTGGCTGCAGGACATGCAGCAGCGCCATGCCTTTGCCGAGATCGTACCCATGGCGGCCAAGAATGCGCGGGATATCGAACGTCTGTACGTCACCTGCGAGAAGTACCTGCCGGAACAGCCCTGGTGGTATGCGGAGGACGAACTCACCGACCGAAGCGAGAGGTTCATGGCGGGCGAGATGGTGCGCGAGAAGCTGTTTCGACTGACCGGTGATGAGCTGCCCTACACCTCCACCGTTGTGATCGACACGTTCGAGGAAGAGGAGCCGCAAAAGGAGGGCCACAAGCGTCTGGTACGTATCGCCGCTACTATCGTCGTCGAGCGCGACGGTCACAAGGCTATGGTCATCGGCGACAAGGGCGAGCGTATCAAGCGCATCGGCACCGAGGCGCGCGTCGAACTGGAGAAACTCATGGACGCCAAGGTCTTCCTTGAGCTTTGGGTGAAGGTGCGCTCGGGATGGGCCGACGACGAAGCGCGGGTGCGTTCATTCGGCTATGAGTAAGCTCACCCAACGGCGACGCGCATTGCTTGTCGCCTCGCCACTCCACTTGAAGGCGGCAACGCCAGCGGTCTGGCACAGCCAGTTCCGCGGCTTTCACGGGTAAATGCCCCGTCCTAAGGGGAGCCTCGCCATGGCGACGAAGCGCATCACTGACGAACCTGCCTTCGTGCTGCATCGCTATGACTGGAGCGAGACAAGCCTGGTTCTTGAGGTCTTCACGCGCCAGCACGGTCGCATCGCCGTGGTGGCCAAGGGCGTGAAGCGGCCCACGTCTAGCTTTCGCCCCGTCCTGCTTCCCCTGCAGCCGCTGCGTGTCAGCTATGGCGGCGAATCCGAGGTACGCACGCTCAAGGCGGCGGAGTGGGTGGGTGGGCATGTCATGCCCACCGGCGAGGCCTTGCTGGCGGGTTACTACCTCAACGAGCTGCTCTTGCAGCTGCTGGCGCGCGAGGACGCACATTTGCGTCTGTTCGACATCTACGCCCAGGTGGTCCAGGTTCTGGCCACGGGCCAGGAGGCCTTACTGCAGGCGGGACTGCGGGCATTTGAGCTGTTGCTGCTGCGCGAGATCGGCCTGCTCCCGAGGCTGGACCAGCAGACCCTGACCCTGGCGCCGCTGCAAGCCGAGACGCTCTATGTCCTCGTCCCGGAAGCTGGCTTGCGTATCGCCCAATCCGATGAGCGGCAGGCCCTCAGCGGGCTGCGCTGGAGTCAACTGGAGCAGGCCCTGGACGATGGTGCGCCGCTGACCGAAACCCTGCGCGTCTGCGCCGAGCTGAGCCAGGAGCTCAAGCCCCAGCTCCGAACCCTGCTCCATTACCATTGTGGCGTGTCCACGCTGCGTACCCGGCAGCTCATGGTGGAGCTGCAATCTTTATGAAGACTTCCATGACCGCCTTGTCGGTCAACGTCAACAAGGTCGCTCTGTTGCGCAATACGCGGCACCTGGGCATTCCCAGTGTGACGCGTGCGGCCCAGATCTGCCTGCAGGCTGGTGCCCAGGGTATCACCGTTCACCCCCGCCCGGACGGACGCCATATCCGCGCCCAGGATGTGCATGAACTGGCGGCGCTGATGAAGCAATGGCCAGACCGCGAGTTCAACATCGAAGGCAACCCCACCCAGAACCTGCTGGATTTCATACGCGCCATACGCCCCGACCAGGCCACCTTCGTACCCGACAGCGAAGACCAGTTCACCAGCGACCGTGGCTGGGTGTTTCCGCAGGATGGGCAGCGCCTGCGCCCGCTGATCCAGGAATGTCACGAACTTGGGGTGCGGGTGAGCCTGTTCATGGATCCGGAGCCTGGGCAGATGGCACAGGCCCGCGCCGCTGGCGCCGACCGCGTCGAACTCTATACCGAGCCCTATGCAGCGGCGTGGGGTACGCCCGGCCAGGAGGCGCAGCTCAGCTGTTATGCGGCCGCAGCGCGGGCAGCGCTCAACGCGGGCCTGGGGCTGAACGCGGGTCACGATCTCAACCGCGCGAATCTCACGGAGTTCCTGCGCCGTGTGCCAGGCGTTGCCGAAGTCTCGATCGGCCACGCCCTGATCGCCGATGCGCTTGAACTGGGTTATGAAGCCACGGTCAAGGACTATCTGCGCTGTATCGCGCAGGCACGGCCATGATCCACGGCATCGGCACCGACATCTGCGATGTGCGCCGCATGCGCGCCAGCTTCGAGCGCCACGGCGAACGCTTTGCGCGCCGCGTGCTCGGCGAGTCTGAGCTCGCCGTCTGGCAGGCGCGCAGCATCCGGTGGCCCGACCGCGGCTTGCGCTATCTGGCCACGCGCTTCTCGGCCAAGGAGGCGTTTTCCAAGGCCATTGGTACCGGCATCCATCAACCCATGACCTGGCGTGCCTGCGAGATTCTCAACCAACCCGGCGGGCAGCCCTATATTCGTCTGCATGGCGTGCTCAGGACATGGTTCGAGGCACAGGGCCTGCGCGCGCATGTGACCTTGACGGACGAGAGCGACTACGCCGCGAGCTTCGTCGTGGTGGAAAAGATCCAGCCCTGAACCCCGCAACGCAGCTGCCATGACCCAGCACGCTCCCCTCATCATCGATATCGCCGGTACGGCGCTGAGCGAGGATGATCGCCGCCGCCTGGCCCATCCACTGGTTGGCGGGCTGATCTTCTTCAGCCGCAACTGGCAGAGCCGCGCGCAGATCAGCGCCCTGTGCGCAGAGATCAAGTCGATCCGCTCCGATCTCCTGATCTGCGTGGACCATGAGGGCGGACGCGTGCAGCGTTTCCGTACCGATGGCTTTACCCCTCTGCCAGCCATGCGCGCGTTCGGCGAGCTCTGGATGCAAGACCCGATGGGCGCAAGCAATGCCTCCACGGCCTGCGGCCTCATCCTGGCCAATGAGCTGCGCGCCTGCGGCGTGGATTTCAGCTTCACGCCCGTGCTCGACCTTGATTACGGCAGTAGCAGCGTCATCGGGGATCGCGCTTTCGGTCGTGATCCGCGCGTAGTCAGCCTGCTGGCCAAGAGCCTCATGCACGGCCTGCGGCTGGGCGGCATGGCCAGTTGTGGCAAGCATTTCCCGGGCCACGGCTATGTCAAGGGCGACTCTCATGCCGAGATTCCGGTCGACAGGCGCAGCCTGAAAGCCATTCTGACCGACGACGCCGCGCCTTACGGCTGGCTGAGCACGGCGCTCGACGCTGTGATGCCTGCGCACGTGATCTATCCCAAAGTCGATACCCGGCCCGCCGGCTTCTCGTCCCGCTGGATCCATGACATCCTGCGCGGGCGCCTGCGTTTCCAGGGGGCCGTCTTCAGTGATGACCTCAGCATGGCTGGGGCTAGGCAGGTGGAAGGCCGAGAGCTAAGCTATAGCCAAGCCGCCTTGGCGGCGCTGCATGCTGGTTGCGACCTGGTCCTGCTCTGTAACCAGTCGCTGGGCGATGGTGCGGCGGTTGACAGTCTGATGGATGGCGTGGCCGAAGCCCAGATCAAGGGTCGCTGGCAGCCCAGTGAACTTAGCGAGGCCCGGCGTCTCGGACTGCTGCCGCAAACGCCTGCCCCCGACTGGGACGATCTGATGGTGGGCGCGGCCTACATGCACGCGCTTGATCTGCTGCCCTGAACCCCGGGCCCGCTGCCTGCACGCGTGGTCAGGGCGGGCTCAGCTTTCGCGGCGCAGCGCGGGGAAGAGAATCACGTCGCGGATGCTGGGGCTGTCGGTCAGCAGCATCATGAGCCGGTCGATTCCGATGCCACATCCGCCCGCGGGTGGCATGCCGTACTCCAGGGCGCGCACGAAATCGTGGTCGTAGAACATGGCTTCGTCATCGCCGCTGTCCTTGGCGGCCACCTGCGCCTGAAAGCGCGCGGCCTGTTCTTCGGCGTCGTTGAGCTCGGAGAAGCCATTGCCGAACTCGCGCCCGGTGATGTAGAGCTCGAAGCGCTCGGTCACGTCCGGGCGCGTGTCGCTGGCGCGCGCCAAGGGCGAGATCTCTACCGGGTGCTCGCAGATGAAGGTGGGTTGCCAGAGCTTTTCCTCCACCACCTCCTCGAAATACAGCACCTGCAGGGAGGCCAGGGAACGGGCGCGGAGTTTGTCCTTCTCTTCGCTCAGGCCCAGCTTCGTCAGGGCCTTGATGAGCCACGCATCGTCGTCCACGTAGGCGCTGCCCGCGTCGCTGTGCCGGATGATGGCCTCGCGAATGGTCAGGCGTTCGAAGGGCTGAGCCAGGTTCACCGGCTGGCCGCCGTAGCTCAGCTGCAACGTGCCCATGGCCTGCTGCGCCGCGTGACGCACCAGGCCCTCGGTGAAGGTCATCAGGTCCTGGTAGTCCCAGTAGGCCGCATAAAACTCCATCATCGTGAACTCGGGGTTATGGCGCACCGAGATCCCTTCGTTGCGGAAGTTGCGGTTGATTTCGAAGACGCGCTCGAAACCGCCCACGATGAGGCGCTTGAGGTAGAGCTCAGGTGCGATCCGCAGGAACATCTCCTGATCCAGCGCGTTATGGTGCGTCATGAAGGGCTTGGCATTGGCACCGCCGGGGATAGGGTGCAGCATGGGTGTCTCAACCTCGAGAAAGCCGTGAGTCACCATGTACTCGCGGATTGAAGTCACGGCCCGGCTGCGCGCGACAAAGCGCTTGCGCACATCGTCGTCGGTCATCAAGTCCACATAGCGCTGCCGGTACTTCATCTCCTGGTCGGCGATGCCGTGGAACTTGTCCGGCATCGGGCGCAGGGCTTTGGTCAGCAGGCGCACCTGACTGACCTGGATCGACAGTTCGCCCGTCTTGGTCTTGAAGATGGCGCCTTCGGCGGCAAGGATGTCGCCCAAGTCCCAGTGCTTGAAGGCCGCGTAGGCTTCTTCTCCCACTGCGTCGCGGGTCACGTAGAGCTGGATGCGCCCCGTGCTGTCTTGCAAGGTGGCGAAGCTCGCCTTGCCCATGACGCGCTTGAGCATCATGCGGCCGGCTACGCTGGCGCGGCTGGCTTGCGCCAGCAGGCCCTCGGGGGTTTGACCGGCATGGGCCGCAAAGAGGTCGGCAGCGCGGTCGGCCGGCTTGAAGTCGTTAGGGAATGCGGGGCCCTGGCCGTCGACCTGGCGTTGTCGGATGGCTTTGAGCTTTTCGCGTCGTTCGGCGATCAGCTGGTTCTCATCCTGAGCAGGGGCGGGGGTGTGTTGTTCGGACATGGGCGGTGGAGTGAAGGCCGGGCTGCAAGCGTGGCCCAAACCCGCTATTTTAATGACGCTATCATGCTCGTTGCCCTCCCTTATCCCGTCGCGTTCACCTATGCTGTTCCAGATCGTCTCCTTTTTGCTCGAAGTGGCTGCTGGCGTCCTCGCCGGCGCGTGCCTGCTGCGCCTGTACATGCAGCACCAGCGCATTCCCATGTCGGCGCGTTCGGGCAACCCTCTGGGTCGTTTCGTTTTTGCGCTGACCGACTGGATCGTCCTGCCCCTGCGTCGTCTCGTGGCGGCAGCCGGTCGCTGGGATCTGGCTAGCCTGCTGGCGGCCTACCTGATCGTGCTGGCGCAGTTCTCCTTGCTCTGGGCCTGGATGGGCTTCGGCTACAGCTATGTCTCGGTGCTGATGTTGGGCGTTTTCGGCGTGGTGAAGATCATGATTTCCGGTCTGACCGGCCTGGTCATTGTCTACGCGGTATTGTCCTGGGTGCAGTCCAATAACCTGCTGGCCGATGTGATCGAGCGTCTGGTTGCGCCCGTGCTGGCGCCCATCCGCCGCTTCGTGCCCTTGGTAGGTGGCATCGACCTCTCGCCGTTGGTGCTGCTGGTGCTGTTACAGGTCGCGCTGATCGTGCTGGGGCATATGCAGGGCATCGCCCTGCTATAAACCAGAAACGGCAGTTGACCGCGTGTTGCGCGTCGGAAGCATCGATGCCCACAGAAAAGCTTGATCACGATACAGCCCACCGGTCAGGTCAGCGCGCTACCTACCCGATGGCGCCACCAGGGGCGTGCTGGCGGCCTTCGTCCTCCTTGCAGGCATGAGCCTGCTGCGTTGTCGCGCCTTGCCAGCCCACCGCTTGACCGCACGCTCGGGCGGGGCCCAACTTCCGTTTCTAGGTCTGAGAGCCTGTGAAGATTTGGGAAAACCCTGACAACCGCGAGCCAGACGGGCCGTTGAAGAGGCATGAACACCGAGACAACTGATTTGACGCCGAGCCAAGGGCAAGACCTCTTTGGTCCCCGAACTGTGGTGGCCGTTGCAGGCGGCAAGCCCGCAGCTGCGGGGAGTGTGGCAACAGCGCGTGCTCTATCGCCAAACCGATCAGCAAACCAAGCACCACAGAAATCCCCGCCACCGTCCACACGGCGCCGGGATGCGATTGCGCTAAGACGAAGAGGAAAGGGATTGTGGTGATTACGCTAATCACCAAGCCTTTGGCCCGGCGTGCAACTACTGCGTAGTCCGTTGCGATCAGAGCTGTGTTTTGAGCATATGGTCCATGCCAAAGTTTTTGTACAAACCTGCGGTCAGCCCCGCCAATGCATCGTTGTAGCCATTGACCGCTGCACCCATGCCGAGTGCATCGACGGTGGTGCGCAGTGGCCGCTCGCCTCTTGGCAAGGAGATCAGCGCAGCGATGGCATCGGCCACGCGCTGAGGATTCTGCGCTGGGGTCGCAGCGAGCACGGCCTCAAAGTGTTTGAGCGTTTGCGCTGGAGCGTCCGCCAATGGTCCGTAGCTGGCTTGGCGAGAGGCGTCAGACGGGCGCATAAGGTTATCCACAAAGCTGGTGGGGTAGCCACCAGGCTCGACGATGCACACATCGATACCGAAGGCCGACAATTCGGTGCGGTAGTTCTCGCTCAGCGCTTCGAGTGCCCACTTGCTGGCGTTGTAGGGGCCATAGAAAGGCATGGTCACTCGTCCGAGCAGGCTTGAGATGTTGATCATCAGCCCTGAGCGACGAGCGCGCCACGCGGGCAGCAGCGCGCGGTTAACGCGATGCACGCCAAAAAGGTTGATATCGAACAAACGCTTGAGATCGTCAGCGGTGAAAGCCTCTTGCAGGCCATGCACGCCCACACCTGCGTTATTGATCACCACATCGGGTGAGCCGAGCGCTTGGGCTACTTGTGCGATGGCTGCGGCGACGCTTTCATCGTCGGTCACGTCCATATCAATCACCCTGGCGCCGCGCCCCATGAGAGCACTGGCGGCCTCGTTGTTGCGCCCAGCAGGATCACGCATGGTGGCTACGAGCGTGTGGCCTTGGTCGAGTAAGGTGTTGGCAATCAGGCGGCCAAAGCCGCCGGCTGCGCCGGTGAGAAGGATGGTGTGTTGCATGATGAGATGCTTCATTGAAGTTGATTTGATATGGATGTGAAAGTGGGCTGGTGTTAGCGCGTGATGTAGCCGCCGTTGACCCAATGGGTGGTGCCCGTCGTCCACTGAGAACCCGCAGACGCAAGGTATTCGACTAGCGGTGTGATGTCGCTTTCTTTACCTAGGCGGCCCACCATGCTTAAGCTGGCCGCATAGGCGGCTGATTGAGGCGTTTCGGCGGCATGGAAGAAAGAGTTGTCTAGTGGACCCGGGGCAACGCAGTTCACGGTGATGCCGCGTTTACCGATTTCTTTTGCGAGCATGCGGGTGAACTCTTCTACTGGCGCTTTGGTGCCAGCGTAGAGCGCATAGCCAGGGGCTGCGCCTGCGGTGAGCGAGGTGCCAATGGCGATAATGCGGCCGTTGTCGGTCAAGCGTTTGCCAGCTTCTGCCATACAGAAAAAGGTGGATTTGGTATTGGCACGTTGCGAGCGCTCGTAGTCGGCTTCTGTCATGTCAGCCATCGGCTTCTTGATGATCAGGCCCACGGTGTGCACCAAAATGTCTGCGCGCTTGTAGGTGTTTTGTGCGGCATCAAACACCCGGCGCACATTCGCTACCTCGCCCAAATCACCTTGCACGAGCACAGTGCGAGCGCCTTCAGCGCGCACGAGGCGCTCTGTTTCTTGCACTTGATCGAGCGTTTCGGCCCGGTGATAGTGCAGCACCAGATCAGCGCCCATCTTGGCCAGAGCGATAGCGTAAGCGCGGCCTTGATTATTACGAGCGCCAGTAATGATGGCGACTTTGCCTTTGAGAGGCTTTGCGGGCATGACACTGGGGGCGGCGTTCTGGGCTTGCGCTGCGCCTGCAACGGCCAAGCTGGCAAGGCCAGCTAAACCGGTAGTCAATACGCGGCGGCGACCCATTTCGTTGCTGGTGGCGTTGGTGATATTGGCATTCAATGTACTCATGACGTGCTCCTGAACAGGGTTAACAACTCGGCAACAGCGCCGATCAATCAACTGTAGTTATTTCCCTTTGAATGATAAATGTGTCTAAAATTAAATGATTATTCGTTTAATATGAAATATAGGGGGCGTCATGGATCGACTCATCGCGATGCAAACCTTCGCGCTCGTGGCTGACCTGTCCAGCTTTTCTAAAGCGGCTGAAGCCCTGCAAGTGCCTAATGCCACGGTGAGCACGCGCATTTCGCAGCTTGAGGCCCATTTGCAAGTGAAACTGCTACAGCGCACCACAAGACGGTTATCGCTTACAGATGATGGTGCTGCGTATCTGGAGCGCGCGCGGCGCTTGTTACAAGACCTAGACGAATTGGAGGCAAGAGTCACTGGCGATGTGGCTTCGCCCAAGGGCAGGCTTCGCATTGACGTGCCAGCAGCCGCTGGTCGTCACGTGCTCGGACCGCATTTGCCCGAATTTTTCCGTCGTTATCCGGGCATTACCTTAGATATCGGCAGCTCTGACCGCCCGGTGGATTTGGTTACGGAAGGTGTGGACTGCGTGATTCGCGGTGGCGCCGTGCACGACGAGCAGTTGGTAGCCCGCAAATTAGGTACATTTGAAGTGATCACTTGCGCATCGCCCGCATACTTGAAGCGGTATGGTGTTCCGCAAAGCCCAGCTGACTTGCCGGGCAGCAGCCATCACGCGGTGAATTTCTTCTCTGCCAAAACGGGACGCACCTTCAGCTTTGATTTTGAAAAAGACGGCCAAGCGATGGAGGTGATGCTGCCGCATCAAGTGAGCGCCAATGATGCTGACACCCAAATGGCACTTTGCTTACAAGGCTTGGGTCTCATGCAATACCCGCGCACGCAAGCATTGCAAGATCAAATCAATGCCGGTGCATTGGTGCAAGTGCTCAGGGGCTGGAGCGCGGGCAGCTTGGGCCTGTATGTGATGTACCCGCGCAACCGGCACTTAAGCGCGCGGGTGAGGGTGTTTGTGGATTGGGTCGTCGCGCTGTATGCACCTAAGTTTGCGGCTTTGGAGGCTGCAGGCTAGGCCAGCAGCCTTAAATCACCGCATCCGCAGGCTGGCGCTGCAACATCGCCAAAGTGTCCGCCACCGTTTTACGCAACTCACGGCGGTCGCAAATCAGGTCGATAGCGCCTTTGGTTTGCAAAAATTCTGAGCGCTGAAAGCCCTCTGGCAACTTCACGCGCACCGTGTTCTCAATCACGCGCGGACCCGCAAAACCGATTAGCGCCTTGGGCTCGGCGACCACCACGTCACCCACGAAGGCGAAGCCGGCGCTGACACCGCCCATGGTGGGATCCGTCAGCACGCTGATGTAGGGCAGCTTCTTCTTGGCCAGCCGCGTCAGCGCGGCGTTGGTCTTGGCCATTTGCATGAGGGACAGCAGGCCTTCCTGCATGCGGGCGCCGCCCGTGGCGGTGAAGCACACAAAAGGCACTTTCTGCTCGATGGCCGTCTCGACGCCGCGCACGAAGCGTTCGCCGACCACCGAACCCATGGAGCCGCCCATGAAACCGAACTCAAAGGCGGCCGCCACGACGCCGACGCCGTGCACAGCGCCCCCCATGACCACCAGGGCGTCGGTCTCGCCGGTCTGCTCCAAGGCTTCCTTGAGGCGCTCAGGGTATCTTCGGCTGTCCTTAAATTTGAGCGGGTCGACCGGCAGGACTTCCTGGCCGATCTCAAAGCGGCCTTCGTTGTCAAGAAAGAGGTTGAGCCGGGTGCGCGCGTCAATGCGATGGTGATGGCTGCAGGTGGGGCAGACGTTCTGGTTCTGTTCCAGGTCCGTCTTGTAAAGCACCGACTCACAGCTCGGGCACTTGATCCACAGGCCTTCGGGCACACTGCGGCGATCAGCCGGATCGGTCGGCTGGATCTTTGGGGGGAGCAGTTTTTCGAGCCAACTCATGGTGTGCGTTCCTCTGGAAACGGGGTCAGATTAACGGGGCCGCGGACGGCGAAGCGGCATTATGTATCCAAAGCCTGCCGGATCTCCCGCACGAAATCCGAGGCGGCGGCAACGACCTGTGCGCGCGGCAGCGGGTCGATGATCTGGATGATGCGGCTGCCGACGACCACGGCGTCGGCCACGCGGCCCACGGCCCGGGCGCTGGCCGCATCCCGGATGCCGAAACCCACGCCCACCGGCACTTTCACATGCTGGCGGATGCGCGGCAACATGGCTTCGACGGCCCCGGTGTCCAGCGTGCCGGCCCCCGTCACGCCCTTGAGCGAGACGTAGTAGACGTAGCCGCTGGCGATGCGAGCCACCTGGGCCATACGTTCGTCGGTGCTGGTCGGCGCGAGCAGGAAGATCAGGTCCAGGTCGTGCTGGCGCAGCGCGGTTGCGAATTCCTCGCACTCCTCGGGCGGGTAGTCCACCACCAGCACGCCGTCCACACCCGCTGCTGCGGCGTCACGGGCGAATGCGTTTGGTCCTGAGGGAGCGTGCAGCTGGTCGTAGCGCTCGATGGGGTTGGCGTAACCCATGAGCACGACGGGTGTCGTGGTGTTCTGCAGCCGGAAGCTGCGCACCATGTCGATCACCTGGCGCAGGCCGATACCGGCAGCCAGGGCCTTGTCGCCCGCCGCCTGGATGACCGGGCCGTCGGCGCTGGGGTCTGAGAAGGGCACGCCGAGCTCGATCACGTCGGCGCCGGCGGCCACCATGCCGTGCATGAGCTCGGGCGTGATGTCGGGGTAGGGGAAGCCGGCCGTCACGAAGGGGATCAGCGCCTTGCGCTTGTGCGCCTGCAGCGCGGAGAAAGCGGGAGCGATGCGGCTCATTGCTTCAGCTCCACTTTCTGTTCGACGCCACCCTTGACCGACTGGCCACGGCAGGAGGGGCGGCAGTAAAAATCGGCGTGGCTCAGGTCGGCCACGGTGCCGATATCCTTGTCGCCCCGGCCGGAGAGGTTGACCAAGATGGATTGGTCGGAACGCATCGACCTGGCCAGCTTCATGGCGTGGGCCACAGCATGGCTGGACTCCAGTGCCGGGATGATGCCCTCGGTACGGCACAGGTAGTGAAAAGCAGCCAGCGCCTCGTCGTCCGTGATACCTACGTACTCGGCACGGCCGATGTCCTTGAGGAAGGCGTGCTCGGGTCCGACGGCGGGGTAGTCCAGGCCGGCGCTGATGCTGTGCGTCTCGGTTACCTGCCCGTCGGCGTTCTGCAGCACGTAGGTGCGGTTTCCGTGAAGCACACCCGGGCTGCCACGCTGCAGCGAGGCCGAGTGCCTGCCGCTGTCCATGCCTTCCCCCGCCGCTTCCACGCCGATCAGGCGCGTCTGCTCGTGCGTGATGTAAGGATGGAAGATGCCCATGGCATTGCTGCCGCCGCCCACGCAGGCGATTATGGCGTCTGGCTGCTGTGCGACGCAGCCCGCGCGGGCCAGGAGGTCCGGCATCTGCACCAAGCATTCGTTGCCGATCACACTCTGGAAGTCCCGCACCATCATCGGATAGGGATGCGGGCCGGCCACCGTGCCGATGATGTAGAACGTGTTGTCCACATTCGCGACCCAGTCACGCATGGCCTCGTTCAGCGCATCCTTGAGCGTTTTGCTGCCGGACTCCACGGGCACCACGGTGGCGCCCAGCAGCTTCATGCGGTAGACGTTGGGGCTCTGGCGTTTGACGTCTTCGGAGCCCATATAGACCACGCATTCCAGGCCGTAGCGCGCGCAGATGGTCGCGGTCGCCACGCCGTGCTGGCCGGCGCCCGTCTCGGCAATGATGCGCGGCTTGCCCATGCGTTTGGCCAGCAGGGCCTGGCCAATGGTATTGTTGATCTTGTGCGCGCCCGTATGGTTGAGATCTTCGCGCTTGAGGAAGATCTGCGCGCCGCCCTGTTCGCGACTCATGCGCGCGGCGTGGTAGACGGGGGAGGGGCGGCCGACGAAGTTGGCCAGTTCGTTCTCGAACTCGGCACGGAAGTCCGGGTCGTGCTGATAGCGGGCGTAGGCTGCCTTGAGCTCGTTGACGGCCTGGGTCAGCGTTTCACTGATAAAGCTGCCGCCATAGATGCCGAAATGGCCCTTCGCATCGGGCTGTTGGTAGTCGAACATGATGAACCTGCTTAGATGGCGTCGGCAGCGCGCACGGCCGCGACGAACTGTTGGATCTTGCCGGCGTCCTTGATGCCCTTAAGGCCCTCAGGGCTTGCCCCTCCGGTCGCAGAGGCCTCGACACCGGAACTGACGTCCACGGCCAGCGTTTTACACCGTGGCCGCAACTGCCGGATACCGTCGGCCACATTTGCAGGCGTGAGTCCACCACTCAAGACGAGGTGAGCGTCGACGCTTGGAGGTAGATGTGACCATTCGAAGGATTTGCCGCCACCGCCAAACCCCTCGACATGGGCGTCAAGAAGGATGGCCTGGGCGGCTGGGTAATGCTGCGCGTATTTTACGAGGTCAAAGCTCCGGCCGGCTTCGCCCAGGGGTATGCGGGCCGCACGCAGGTAGGGGCGCGCGTCCGCCAAGGCCTCGCACTGGGCTGGCGTTTCGTCGCCATGGAATTGCAGGGTGGCGTTGGGGATCAGGGCGCAGGCAGCGTGAATCTGCGCGGCCGAGGCATTGACCACCAGCAGCACCGGCGTCATGAACGCCGGCAGGCGACGCGCCAGTTCCGCGGCGCGCCGGGGTGTGACGTGGCGTGGACTGCTCTCGTAAAGCACAAAACCCACGGCATCGGCGCCGGCCGCGATGACGGCGTCCACGTCCTGTTCACGTGTCAGGCCGCAGATCTTTATCCGGGTTCGCAGGGCGCTGGTCATGGCAGCCAATCATACGCAGGCGTGCGCTCCGGCAAGCCCCAGCGCTCGTCGTAGCGGGGGCCCAGGAAGTACAGGCCATCAGGCGAGAAGGTCGGGGCTGCGGCGTCGCGGCTGCGCGCGGCGATCACTTCGGCCATCCATTCTGGAGGTCTCCTGCCCTGGCCGATGGTGACGAGTACACCCATGATATTGCGGATCATGTGGTGCAGGAAAGCATTCGCCTCGAAATCGAATCGCCAGTAGGCACCGCGCCGGCTGATGTCCAGGCGCATGAGTGTCTTGACTGGCGAAAGTGCCTGACAGGCGGAGGCCCGGAAGGAAGTGAAATCGTGCTCGCCCAGGAGATGCGGCAGGCTCTTCTGCATGCGTTCTAGGCTCAGGGGCTGGAAGACCCAGCCCACGCGGTGTGCGTCCATGCTCGGGCGCACCGGCGAGTCGAGCAGAAGGTAGGCGTAGCGGCGCGAGGTTGCGCTCGCCCGGCAGTGGAACTCGTCTGGCACCATCTGCGCCCACTGCACTGCGATGTCGGGTGGCAGGAAGGTGTTGGTCCCACGGATCCAGGCGTGGGGATCGCGCTCTGCCGGGGTGTCAAAGTGCACGACCTGCATGAGACCGTGCACACCGGCATCGGTGCGGCCCGCGCAGAGCGTGCAGACGCGTTGGTCAGCAGGAAGTCCGACGAAGAGTCCCAAAGCCTTCTCAAGCTGGTCCTGCACGGTGCGGCCGGATGGCTGGCTTTGCCAGCCATCGTAGCGGTGGCCGTCGTAGCTGACGCCGAGGGCCACCCTCACGAAAATTCGCCTACGCGCCGGCTCAGCCGAGCGCCGCCAGGGCCTTCTGGGCGCGTGCCTTCATATCGCCCGATGCCTCGGAAATGATTTCCTCGATCAGGGCGCGCGCGCCATCGGTGTCGCCGATGGCCTTGAACTCGTCGGCCAAGGCCAGTTTGGTGGCCAGGGGGTCGTCCGAGCCGCTGCCGGGCTGCTCCGACGGGGCGCCCAGATCAAGGGACAGGCCGCCCATGTCGAAGTTCATCAGGTTGTCTGCCGCAGGTGCGGGCGCGCCAGCGACGGGGGGCCGCTGGGAGGCGCTTGGCAGCGATGCACGTGGCGGGGCCTCGTCGAGGGAGAAATCGAGATCCAGATCCAGGTCGACACCCGCGCTGCCGCCCGCGCCCGTCATCGGCGCCACCTGCATGGTCTGCTGCATCGCGGGGGCTGCGGCATAGCTGGCCGGGGCGGGCTGCAGTGGGGCCGGGGCCGATGCCGGCGGCTCGCCGCCCTGGTACAACTCGTTGTTCGGGTCGATGCTGCGGCCATGTTCGCAGATAGCGTCCCACTCGGGCCCGCTGCCGCCGGTGACCTTGTAGGCCTCCTTGGCGATGATGCCGAGGTTCTTGGCATCGCGGCGCTTGGCATAGATCTCGACCAGCTTCTGGTGGATGGCCACGCGGCTGGGTTGGTTGCGCAGCGCTTCTTTGAGGATTTCCTCAGCCTGCAGGTCGCGCCCGTAGGCCAAGTAGACCTCTGCCTCTGCGACTGGGTCCACATCGTCACCCGCGTCGAGCTGGCTGGGCGAATAGACCATGGAAGATAAGCCGTTCACGCTGGCCTCACTGGTATCCACCCGCCGCCCGCCACTGTTACCGAAAAAGGAGTCTGGCTGGAGGCGGCTTTCCAGGTAGGCGCTGTCGACCTGGCCGGCGTTCTTACGCTGGCGGCTACGATAAACACCCAGCGCGGCGAGCAGGGCCACCAGGCCGGCAGCTGCGGCAAGCACCATTTCGTTGGCCAGCAATTCGTCCAGCAAGGACGGTTCCTCAACCACTGGGGCCGGGGCCGGGGCGGGAGCTGCCGGACGCGGTGCCTGCGCCGCTGTTTGGGGGGCGGATGCTGACGCGGCAGGTGCGCTGGGGGCAGCTACCGGAGGCGAAGCCTTGACTTGCGAGGCCGGTGCCGCAGTCGGGGCGGGCGTAGGGGCAGGTGCAGCCACGGGCGCCGGCGCCTCGGCTGCGGGAGCAGTGGGCCTGGATGCGGCCGGGGCGGGAGCGGGGGCAGTCGCTGCCGCCTTGCTCAGCTTTTCGAGCTCAGCGACGTTCTTGGAGAGGGCCTCGGCCCGGGCGGCAGCCTCCTTCGCGCTGCGTTCGCGGGCCAACTGGTCAGCCGCCTGCGGCTGCACGGCGCCCTTGGAGAGTGTGAGTTTGTCGGGGGCAGCCGGTGCGGATTTCGTTTCCTCAACCTGGGCCGAAACAGCGCCACGGGTCTTGCGATCGGCAACAGCCTCGGGGCTGACAGGGGCCCTGGTGGCCAGCCGACGGCGGTACTCATTGAAATCCCTGCTCTGGGCGATCACGATCTGACGTGCTTCCTCTTTCGCGGTCGCTTGCGCTTCAGTACTGCCGGGCATGCCCAGCACGGCGCCCCTGCGCAGGCGGTTGACATTGCCGCCAATGAAAGCCTCCGGGTTGGCGCGCAGCATGGCTACCAGCATCTGGTCAAGCGACACCTCGGCGGGCTTCTGCGCCAGGGCCAGCTCGCTAGCCGTGTCGCCGGCCTTGACCGTCACGCTGGAGCGCGCGGCCACGGCGGGCGCTGGGGGCTGCGCTGAGCGCGCGGCTGGTTCGGGCGTGGCAGCGGGTGCGGGTGTGGGCGCAGGGGTAGGAGCTGAGGCCGCGGGAGCGGAACTCGTAGGCGCTGGGGCCGGTGCCGATGCGGCGGGGGGCTCGGCTGCAGCGGGCGCAGCGGGGGCGGCAGGGGGGCTGATCCGGATCGGGACCGAGCTGACCTGGGGAACCTGTGGCGCCGGAGCCTGCGTCGTGTTGAGGTTCGGGGGGTCGAACAGCATGGTGTAGTCGCGTACGATGCGACCCGAGGACCAGCTGGCTTCCAGGATCAGGTCCACATACGGGTCGTTGACCGGACGGCTATTGCTCAGGCGCAGGAAGCGCTGGCCATTCGCGCGGCGCTCCAACGTGATCTGCAGGCCGCTGAGCGACTGGCTGTAATCCATGCCGTTTGCACGAAAGGCATCGGGCAGCGCTACGCCCGGGCGTAGCGAAGACGCCTCCTCCTCGTTGATTTCAATAATCTCGATCTCGGCGCGCAGCGGCTCACCCAGCGCTGACTGAACCGAGATGCGTCCGAGCGCGAGCGCAGCCGCTCCCGATCCCCACGAACCAATAACCAAGGCAAAAGCCAGGACCAAGGCGGTTCGTTGCCAGCGTGTTGATGTAGCAATCAATTTAGAGGCCTCCGATGATCGGGCGACAAAATGGCTGACACGTCATGGCCGGTGACTCGTCGGCCATGACGCTTGAAACTGGAAAAGTACCTTAACATCAATATGTTAGCCTTACAAGCTAAGAAAGCGCTTAACGTTCTCAGCGTAAGCCAGCCTACTCACTGGGGCCGGGCTTTGTTGTGAAGTGGCAACGAAGAGCCCTTCCATTGACTCAGCCCTGCAGCAGGATGCGCAGCATGCGGCGCAGCGGTTCGGCCGCGCCCCAAAGCAGCTGGTCGCCCACGGTGAAGGCGCCCAGATACTCATCACCCATGGCCAGTTTGTGCAGACGGCCCACCGGCACCGTCAGCGTACCGGTCACGGCGGCTGGCGTGAGCTCGCGTTCAGTGATCTCACGCTGGTTGGGGACTACCTTCACCCAGTCATTGCCACTGGCCAGCAAGCCTTCAATTTCGGGCAGCGGCACGTTCGTCTTGAGCTTAACGGTCAGGCCCTGCGAATGGCAGCGCATGGCGCCAATGCGCACGCAAAGACCGTCGATCGGGATGCTGCCAGCGCTGCGGAAGGCCGGGTTGCCTAGGATCTTGTTGCACTCTGCGCCGCCCTTCCATTCTTCCTTGCTTTGGCCATGCTCGACCGGCACGTCGATCCAGGGGATCAGGCTGCCCGCCAGGGCCGTGTTGCGGAAATTCTTGGTGGGGAATGAGCTATCGCGCATGGTGGCCGCCACCTTGCGGTCGATGTCCAGGATGGCCGACGCCGGGTCGGCGAGTTCAGCCTTGACGGCATCGTGTAGCGCACCCATCTCACTTAGCAGTTCGCGCATATTCTGCGCGCCCGCGCCCGACGCGGCCTGATACGTCATGGCGCTGACCCACTCCACGAGCCCGGCCTTCAACAGGCCGCCCATGCCCATGAGCATGAGGCTCACGGTGCAGTTACCGCCGATCCAGTTTCGGCCGCCCCGGGCCAGGGACTGATCGATCACGTGCCGATTGACAGGGTCCAGGATGATGACGGCGTCGTCTGCCATGCGCAGGGCAGAGGCAGCGTCAATCCAGTGCCCCTTCCAGCCGGCCGCGCGCAGTTTTGGGTAGACCTCTTTGGTGTAGTCACCTCCCTGGCAGGTCAGAACGATGTCGCACTTCTTGAGGTCCTCGATGCTGTTGGCGTCTTTGAGCGTGTTCTCGTTCTTCGCTAGGGCCGGAGCCTTGCCGCCGGCGTTGGAGGTCGAAAAGAAGAGGGGCTCTATCAGGGCGAAGTCGCCTTCAGCCTGCATGCGGTCCAACAGGACCGAGCCCACCATGCCTCTCCAGCCGATTAGACCGACGACATTGCCCACCTTGCTCATCTCAACGCCCTTTCAAAAATAAAACAGTGCCGACTGGCCTGTCTGCCCCGGCTCGTCTGGCCGGGAAGGGCGCACGACGATGCCGGAGCCGGATCAGCCCTTAGTGGTCGTGGTCTTGGTGATCGTTGCGCGCGCGGTCCCGCCAGCCAGGACGGCAGTAGCGATGTTCAGGGGGAACGGTCCAGCGGCGATCATAATTTCAATTGTAGCGGATGGTGTGCTCAAACAAAAAACGCAGCGCGGGACTGTCCCGGGTCTGTGCGCGCTGGCGCCAGCGCGATCAGCCCAGCGCCTTCAACACCGCATCACCCATCTGAGCGGTGCCGACCTTCGTTGTGCCTTCGCTCCATATGTCCGGTGTGCGCAGGCCCTGGCTGAGGACTTTCTGCACGGCGGCCTCGATGCGGCCCGCAGCTTCTTCTTGGTTCAAACTGAAGCGCAGCATCATCGCCGCCGAGAGGATGGTGGCCAGCGGATTGGCCACGCCCTTGCCCGCGATGTCGGGCGCGCTGCCGTGGCTGGGCTCGTACAGGCCCTGGTTCTTGCTGTTCAGACTGGCCGAAGGCAGCATGCCGATGGAGCCGGTGAGCATGGAGGCTTCGTCGCTGAGGATGTCGCCGAACATATTGCCGGTCACGATGACGTCAAAGCTCTTGGGGGCCTTGACCAGCTGCATGGCGGCGTTGTCCACGTACATGTGCTCCAGCGTCACGTCCGGGTACTGGGCGTGCACCTCGGTGACCACGTCTTTCCAGAACTGGAAGGTCTCCAGCACGTTGGCCTTGTCGACGCTTGTGACCTTCTTGTTCCGCTTGCGGGCGGCCTGGAAGGCGGTGTGGGCGATGCGCTCGATTTCGGGCTTGCTGTAGCGCATGGTGTCGAAGGCTTCCTCGGCGCCCGGGAAGTGGCCGTCTACCGCGGTTCGGCGGCCGCGCGGCTGGCCGAAGTAGATGTCGCCCGTGAGTTCGCGCACGATCAGGATGTCTAGGCCCGCGACGAGCTCGGGCTTCAGGCTGGAGGCATGCGTGAGCTGCTCGTAGCAGATGGCGGGCCGAAAGTTGGCGTACAGCCCCAATTGCTTGCGCAGGCCAAGGATGGCTTGCTCGGGGCGCAGTGCACGTTCGAGCTTGTCGTACTTCCAGTCTCCCACGGCGCCGAAGAGGATGGCGTCGGCCGCCTTGGCAAGATTCAACGTGGACTCGGGAAGCGGGTGGCCCGCGGCCTCGTAGGCGGCGCCACCCACGGGGGCCGTTTCCAGCTCGAACCTCAGGTCGAGCGCCTTGAGCACCTTGACGGCTTCGGCCACGATTTCGGTGCCGATGCCGTCACCGGGCAGAACTGCGATTTTCATTCCAATTTCTCTCCAGAGTATTCGTTCGGGAACGCCGCGAAGCCGGCATTGCTGGGCCAATCGCACGTGCCCCGCGAGCGGGGAGGCGGCTCTGGGCCACCATAGGGGAGTCACATCGTGTGGGCGAGCCAGGGCTTTCGGGCCAGGCGTTCAACCTCGTAGGCGGCGATCCTGTCCTTGTGCCGCAGGGTCAGGCCGATGTCATCGAGGCCGTTGAGCAGGCAGTACTTGCGGAAGGGCTGGACCTCGAAAGGAATCTCCTCGCCCTGCGGCTTGACCACGACCTGACGCTCCAGATCCACGGTGAGGCTGTAGCCGGGGAAGGCGGCACATTCGTCGAACAGCATTGCGACCGTGGCTTCGGGAAGCACGATGGGCAACAGACCGTTCTTGAAGCAGTTGTTGAAGAAGATGTCCGCATAGCTGGGCGCGATGATGGCGCGAAAGCCGTACTGGTCGATGGCCCAGGGTGCGTGTTCGCGCGAAGAGCCGCAGCCGAAGTTCTTGCGCGCTAGCAACACGGAGGCACCGGCATAGCGCGGCTGGTTCAGCACGAAATCCGGGTTTGGGCGGCGCGAAGCCGGGTCCTGGCCCGGAAACCCCGCGTCAAGGTAGCGCCACTCATCGAAGAGGTTGGGGCCGAAGCCCGTCTTACGGATGGACTTGAGGAACTGCTTGGGGATGATGGCGTCGGTGTCGACGTTCTCTCGGTCCATGGGGGCCACCAGGCCCTGGTGTACGGTGAAGGCTCTCATTTACTTCCTCTTGGCCGCGTCTTCGATCTTCTCACCGGCTTTCTGAAGGTCCTCTCTAAAGCCCTTGATCGTGTTGCAGCCGCTCAGGGCGAGGGCCAGGAGAACGAGCAGAAGTATGCGCTTCATGACGGTTTCCTCACATCAGGCGAATTTTCGGATATCGACGAAGTGGCCGTGCACGGCCGCAGCTGCGGCCATGGCCGGGCTGACCAGGTGGGTGCGCCCGCCCGCGCCCTGTCGCCCTTCGAAGTTGCGGTTGCTGGTGGAGGCGCAGCGCTCGCCCGGCTCCAGCCGGTCGGCGTTCATGGCCAGGCACATGGAGCAACCGGGCTCGCGCCATTCGAAGCCCGCCGCCTTGAAGATCTGGTCCAGGCCCTCGCGTTCGGCCTGTTCCTTGACCTGGCCCGAGCCGGGGACGACCAGTGCGAGTTTGACGTTGCGCGCGACTTTCTGGCCGAGCTTCGTCACGACGGCCGCGGCCTCGCGCATGTCTTCAATGCGGCTGTTGGTGCATGAACCGATGAACACCTTGTCGACGGTGATGTCGGCCAGGGGCTTGCCGGGCTGTAGGCCCATATAGGTCAGGGCTCGCTCGATGGCGCCGCGCTTGTTCGCGTCTTTTTCCTTGTCCGGGTCGGGCACGCGCCCGTCGATGCCCGTCACCATCTCGGGGGACGTGCCCCAAGTGACCTGCGGCAGGATCTGCGAGGCATCGAGTTCGACCACCGCGTCGAACTTCGCGTCCGGGTCGGAGTGCAGCGTCTTCCAGTAGGCGACGGCCTGGTCCCATTCGACGCCCGCAGGAGCGAGCGGACGCCCGCGCACATAGTCTATGGTTTTCTCGTCCACGGCCACGATGCCAGCGCGTGCGCCCGCCTCGATGGCCATATTGCAGACGGTCATGCGGCCTTCCATGGACAGGCTGCGGATGGCCGAGCCTGCGAACTCGATGGTGTAGCCAGTGCCGCCAGCGGTACCGATCCGACCAATGATCGCGAGGACGATGTCTTTGGCGGTGACGCCCCTGGCCAGCTGGCCCTCCACCTTGACGAGCATATTGCGCGCCTTCTTGGCCAGCAGGGTCTGGGTGGCCATCACATGCTCCACCTCGCTGGTGCCAATGCCGTGGGCCAATGCGCCGAAGGCGCCATGGGTCGAGGTATGCGAGTCACCGCAGACCACGGTCATCCCCGGCAGAGTGGCGCCGTTCTCCGGGCCAATCACGTGCACGATGCCCTGACGCCTGGACAGGAAGGGGAAGAAGGCGGCTGCACCCGATTCCTTGATGTTCGCGTCCAGCGTGGTGATCTGCTCCTTGCTGATGGGATCAGCGATGCCGTCGTAACCAAGCTCCCAGCCGGTGGTCGGGGTGTTGTGATCGGCCGTGGCCACGATGGAGCTGACGCGCCACACCTTTCGGCCCGCCTGACGCAGGCCCTCGAAGGCCTGCGGGCTGGTCACTTCATGGACCAGATGGCGATCGATGTAGAGGACGGCTGTGCCGTCCTCCTCGGTGTGGACGACATGTTCGTCCCAGATCTTGTCGTACAGGGTGCGTCCCATGGATTTGCGTGGGCGTGAGTTGCAGAAGGTCTGTCATTTTATGCGTAGGCGGGCCGCCGAGGCCTAAGCCGCCCAGACCTCAGTCCAGGATCTGCAGAGCGCGGCTGAGCTCGCGCACCCGGTGGTCCACGTAATAGCCACCGTACTCGGTGTAGCGCAGCAGAAAGCGAGAGCAGGGCTTGCAGCGCCACAGCTCACATCGGTTGTATGGAAAGAAGCCGATGGCCACCGGCGCTGCCGGCGAGTCGTAGCGCGTGCCATCGGGGTGGCGTTCCTCAAAGGTTGGCTCGTCGAGCGATGGGACGCGCAAAGTTGCGACGGGCTCAAGCTGGGCGGCGGGCCAGCGTTCCTCTGTCAAGCTGGTCCAGCCAGGGCAGGCGCCGATACCGCAGTGGCACGAAGGCGCCAGCGGCGCCTGGGTCTGCACGGCACAAAGGTCGGCAGCAAGCTGGATCAGCTTCAAGGGCAGTCGGGCCTCAAGTGAAAAAACCCGCCGACGTTTCCGTACGGCGGGTTGTAACGCTGGGGGTTCAGCGCTTGGCCATCGGCGGCACGTCGCGGCGCGGCGAGCCGGTGAAAAGCTGTCGCGGGCGACCGATCTTGTACTCTGGATCGCTGATCATTTCGTTGAGCTGCGCGATCCAGCCCACAGTGCGGGCCAGCGCGAAGATGCCGGTGAACAGGTTGACCGGGATGCCGATGGCACGCTGGACGATGCCCGAATAGAAGTCCACGTTCGGGTAAAGCTTGCGCTGCACAAAGTAGTCATCCTCCAGGGCGATCTTTTCCAGCGCCATGGCCAGCTTGAAGAGGGGGTCGTTCCCGAGGCCCAGCTCGGCCAGCACTTCCTTGCAGGTCTCCTGCATCAGCTTGGCTCGCGGGTCGTAGTTCTTGTACACGCGGTGACCAAAGCCCATCAGCTTGACGCCGGAGTTCTTTTCCTTCACCTTCTCCATGAACTCGCCAACCTTGGCCACGCCGCCGTTGGCCTGGATCTCTTCCAGCATGTTCAGGCAGGCTTCGTTGGCGCCGCCGTGGGCCGGACCCCACAGGCAGGCCACGCCCGCCGCAATGGCGGCGAAGGGGTTGGTACCGGAGGAACCGCACAGGCGCACGGTGGAGGTGGAGGCATTTTGCTCGTGGTCGGCATGTAGGATGAAGATTCGGTCCAGCGCGCGCTCGAGCACAGGGTTGACCTTGTACTCCTCGCAGGGCGTACCGAACATCATGCGCAGGAAATTGCCGGAATAGGACAGGCTGTTCTGCGGGTACATGTAGGGCTGACCCACGCCATACTTGTAGGCCATGGCCACGAGCGTGGGCATCTTGGCGATCAGGCGGATGGCCGAGATGTTGCGGTGTTCCGGGTTGTTAATGTCCGTGCTGTCGTGATAGAAGGCCGAGAGGGCACCCACGAGCCCGGTAAGCACGGCCATGGGGTGCGCGTCGCGGCGGAAGCCGCGCAGGAAGAACTGCATCTGCTCGTTGACCATGGTGTGGTTGGTCACCAGCTTGTGGAAGTCCCTTTGCTGCAACGCATTGGGCAGATCACCGTAAAGCAGCAGGTGGCAGGTGTCGAGGTAGTCGCAGTGCGTGGCCAGCTGCTCGATCGGGTAGCCGCGGTAGAGCAGCTCGCCCTTGTCGCCGTCAATGTAGGTGATGGCCGACTGGCAGGAGGCCGTCGAGAGGAAGCCCGGGTCGTAGGTGAACATGCCGGTCTGGCCATACAGTTTGCGGATGTCGATCACCTCGGGGCCGATGTTGCCCTGATAGACGGGCAGGTCGATGCTCGGCTTGCCGTTACTGAACGACAGGGTGGCTTTGGTGTCAGCAAGTTTCATTTGTAGACCTTTCAGCAGGTGGTTCTCAACATCTTCAATACTTCGCGCACATCCTCACGATCCAGTTCGATTGCCACCTCGGCCAGGGGCCTGCGGCCAAGGTGCAGGTCGAGCAGGTCGTTGTCGTTCAGTTCCATCAGGGCACTCAGCCCCTGCGCCTGCCGTACGGTCAACGCAGACTCAAACTGACGGAAGAAACGCTCTATAAAGAGATCGTTTTCGAGCAGGCCGCGTCGGCAGCGCCACTTGAGCTTGCTCAGAGACCTTGCGTCGATCAGTTCATTGTCCACGTCAGCCTTGCTGGTGTCCTTACACGGCCCGGGCGACCATCATTTCCTTGATCTTGCCGATGGCCTTTGTGGGGTTGAGTCCCTTGGGGCAGACATCGACGCAATTCATAATGGTATGGCAGCGGAACAGCCGGTAGGGGTCTTCCAGGTTGTCCAGTCGTTCGCCGGTGGCCTGATCACGGCTGTCGGCGATGAAGCGGTAAGCCTGCAGAAGCCCGGCCGGGCCCACGAACTTGTCGGGGTTCCACCAGAAGCTGGGGCAACTGGTCGAGCAACTTGCGCACAGGATGCACTCGTAGAGGCCGTTGAGCTCCTCGCGCTCCTCGGGCGACTGCAGGCGCTCTTTCTCCGGGGGTACGTTGTCATTGACGAGGTAGGGCTTGATCGAGTGGTACTGCTTGAAGAACTGCGTCATGTCCACGATCAGGTCGCGTACGACAGGCAGTCCGGGCAGCGGCTTGAGCACGATAGTGTCGGGCAGGGTGCGCAGGTTGGTCAGGCAGGCCAGGCCGTTCTTGCCATTGATGTTCATGGCGTCCGAGCCGCACACCCCCTCGCGGCAGGAGCGGCGGAACGAGAGCGAGGGATCCACCGCCTTGAGCTTGACCAGTGCGTCGAGCAGCATGCGCTCGTTGCCGTCAAGTTCAACCTCAAGGGTCTGCATGTAGGGCTTCGCGTCCTTGTCCGGGTCGTAGCGGTAAATCTGAAACTTGCGTTTTTGCATGATGGTCTCTCGACGGAATGGCTTAGAAGGTCCGAACCTTGGGCGGCACCGACTCGACGGTCAGCGGCTCGAGGTTGACGGGCTTGTAGGTGAGGCTGTTACTGGCGCTGTGCCAAAGCGTGTGCTTCATCCAATTGGCATCGTCGCGGCCCAGCGGTGCAACCGCGTCATCAACGGGGCGCTCGTAATCGCTCACCGTGTGGGCGCCGCGGCACTCCTTGCGAGCTGCCGCAGACACCATGGTGGCCTGGGCGCATTCAATCAAGTTTCCCACTTCCAATGCCTCAATACGGGCGGTGTTAAATACCTTGGAGTTGTCTTTCAGGCCGATGTGCAGGCTGCGTTCACGCAGGGCGGCAATTTTGCTCACACCCTCGTCCATGCTGGCCTGCGTACGGAACACTCCCGCATGCTGCTGCATGGTCGCGCGGATGTCGTTGGCCACGTTCTGCGCGTACTCTCCGGTCGACGCGGAATCCAGCCGTGCCAGACGCGCCAGGGTACGATCCACTGCGCCAGCTGGCAGGGGCTTATGCGACTTGGTGCGCGACGCGAACTCGACAATGTGGTTGCCAGCTGCGCGGCCAAAGACCAGCAGGTCCAGCAGAGAGTTGGTGCCCAGGCGGTTGGCGCCATGCACGCTGACGCAGGAGCACTCGCCCACGGCGTAGAGACCGTTGACGATCTCTGCGTGGCTGTTCGCGGTCTGAACCACGACCTGACCGTTAATGTTGGTCGGAATGCCGCCCATCTGGTAGTGGATGGTCGGCACGACCGGGATCGGCTCCTTGGTGATGTCCACGTTGGCGAAATTCACGCCGATTTCGAACACCGAGGGCAGGCGTTTGTGGATGGTCTCGGAGCCCAGGTGGTCGAGCTTGAGCATGACGTAATCCTTGTTCGGACCACAGCCACGGCCTTCCTTGATTTCCTGGTCCATGCAGCGCGAGACGAAGTCACGCGGCGCCAGATCCTTGAGGGTCGGAGCATAGCGCTCCATGAAGCGCTCCCCATTGCTGTTGAGCAGGATCGCGCCCTCGCCGCGGCAGCCTTCGGTCAGCAGCACGCCCGCGCCGGCCACGCCGGTCGGGTGGAACTGCCAGAACTCCATGTCCTGCAGCGGGATGCCGGCGCGCGCGGCCATGCCGAGGCCGTCACCGGTGTTGATGAACGCGTTGGTCGAGGCGGCGAAGATGCGCCCGGCGCCGCCAGTGGCGAGCAGGACGGTCTTGGCGTGCAGCACGTGCAGGTCCCCGGTTTCCATCTCAAGGGCGGTCACGCCCACCACATCGCCTTCCGCGTCACGCACAAGGTCGAGGGCCATCCACTCGACGAAAAACTGTGTGCGCGCGGCGACGTTCTGCTGGTAGAGCGTGTGCAGCATGGCGTGACCGGTGCGGTCAGCCGCCGCGCAGGCGCGTTGCACCGGCTTCTCGCCATAGTTGGCGGTGTGGCCACCAAAGGGACGCTGGTAGATGGTGCCGTCCGGATTGCGGTCGAAAGGCATGCCCATATGCTCGAGGTCGTAAACGACCTTGGGCGCCTCCCGACACATGAACTCGATGGCGTCCTGGTCACCTAGCCAGTCGGAGCCCTTGACGGTATCGTAGAAGTGGTAGTGCCAATTGTCTTCCGACATATTGCCGAGCGATGCGCCGATGCCACCCTGGGCGGCTACCGTGTGGGAGCGGGTGGGAAAGACCTTGGACAGTACAGCCACGTTCAGGCCGGCGCGCGCCAGTTGCAGCGAGGCGCGCATGCCGGAACCACCGGCACCGACGATGACAACGTCAAACTTGCGCTTGGAGATGGAATATGACATGTATCAGAGTCTCCACAGGACTTGGAGGGCCCAGCCGGCACAGCCGACCAGCCAGACGAGAGTAAACACCTGCAGCGACAACCGCAGCCAGACAGCCTTGATGTAATCCATCCAGATGTCGCGCATGCCGACCCAGACGTGCCAGATCAGGGCGACGATGACCGAGAAGGTGATGACTTTCATCCACTGGGGGGCGAAGATGCCGGCCCAGTTTTCATAGCGGATGGGGCCTCGGGTGAAGACCACCTGAGCCAGCACCAGCGCGGTGAAGAGGACCATGAGGACGGCGGTCACGCGCTGGACCAGCCAGTCGCGCAGACCGTAGTGGGCACCGACGACGATGCGCTTGGAGCCGTAGTTGACGGACATGTGTTGCTCCCGGTATCAATAACGGCCGAACAGCTTGGCGCCTAACACGAACGTGAGGCCGAGGCTGAGCACCAGCGTGACGATGGCGGACTTGCGGCCGGATTCCTTGCTCACCGCGTGCGCCACGTCCATCCACAGGTGTCGCAGGCCGGCGATGATGTGATGCAGATAGGCCCAGATCAGCGCCAGCGCCACGAGCTTGACGAACCAGCCGGGCACAAACCCCAGGCCCACGCCAAAGGCCGCACTGAAGCGCGCGTAGGAATATTCGGAGGACAGCGATGTGTCGAACATCCAAAGGATAAAGGGCAGCAGCAAAAACATCAGGGCGCCGCTGACGCGGTGAAGGATGGACACCCAGCCGGCGGGCGGCAGCCGGTAGCTCGGCAGGTCCCTCAGGGCGTTGATGTTACGAAACTCGGGCCGCTGGGGCCGGGAGGGGGGGGCGAGTTCAGACATGTTGGAGCTTTCGGGGAGATGTAACCGCCTTGTAATTTTCTGGCGTAAACAGGCGGAAATTCTATTGCAATGCAGCAAGCCGTCGGGTACAGGATCGGTTCATTCTGGCCTCTGCACTTCGTAACCGAGTTTCTCAGCTCAGTACATTGCGGTAGTGATGAGTATCGGTGAGGTACAGGCCGCGGCGAAGCTCCATGGGCAGGTCGTTGTAGGTGAAGGCAACACGCTCAACGCTCAACAGCGGCGTGCCCCTGCCCACCTTGAGCAGGCTGGCCTGGGTGGCGTCTGGCAGGACGGCGCGTATCTTTTCTTCCGCACGAACCATGCGGACGCCGAATTCCGTTTCGAACAGGGCGTACATCGGGCCGTGGTAGCCGCTCAGTCGTTCGGCGGTCAGGCCCTTGAAGGGAGTGCCTGGCAGCCAGAGGTCCTCGAGGATGGTCGGGCGACCGGCAAAAGAGAGGATCCGGCGGACCTGCAGCACGCTGTCGCCGCTGCGCAGCGCCAGCGCACGCGCGATCTCGGCCGGTGCACGCAGGCGCTTGCAATCAACGATGTCGCGCTCGGCCGGGCCTTCCTGCTGCAGGTTGCCCAGGTCGGGCATGAGCCGAAGGAAACGGTACTGGACATGCTGCTCGGCGTGCGTGGCCACGAAGGTGCCCTTCCCCTGTCGCCGGACCAGCAGGTGTTGCGCTGCCAGTTCGTCAATGGCCTTGCGCACGGTACCTTGGCTGACGCGATAGCGCGCGGCAAGGTCCATCTCGCTGGGGATGGACTCGCCGGGCTTCCAGTCGCCTGATTGCAGGCTCTGCAGAATCAGGCCCTTGATCTGCTGGTACAGGGGGCTGAAAGCCGGTGCGGCTGAACCGGCGCCGGCGCCATCCATGGCGCCAAGGGAACTGTCGGCGAGAGCGGAGGAGCTGTTGTTCATGCGGTGCCCGGAAGCGAATGGTACAGGCTGAAGGCGGTCAAGACTACTTAATCATATCTTATATAAGACATAAGACAAATTGAATTTGAAGGGTTTTCGCGCTACACTCCCGTGCTGGTTCCGGGCTGCACCGGCTTACCCAGCGGCACATCCCTGATCAGCGATTTCCCATCATCTTCTGGAGTCCCCACCATGAGCAAAAAGCCCGTCCGCGTTGCCGTTACCGGCGCTGCCGGTCAAATCGGTTATGCCCTGCTGTTCCGTATCGCTTGCGGCGAGATGCTGGGCAAGGATCAGCCTGTCATTTTGCAACTGCTGGAGATTCCGGACGAGAAAGCCCAGAAGGCTCTCAATGGCGTGATCATGGAACTTGAAGACTGCGCCTTCCCGCTGCTTGCGGGCGTGATCCCGACAGGCGACCCGATGGTGGCCTTCAAGGATGCCGACTACGCCCTGCTGGTGGGGGCGCGTCCGCGTGGTCCGGGCATGGAGCGTGCCGACCTGCTGGCAGCCAACGCCCAAATCTTTACGGCCCAGGGCAAGGCCCTGAACGCGGTCGCGAGCCGCGACGTCAAGGTACTGGTGGTTGGGAACCCGGCCAATACCAACGCGTACATCGCCATGAAGAGCGCGCCTAATCTGCCGCGCGAGAACTTCACCGCCATGCTGCGTCTCGACCACAACCGCGCCGCCAGCCAGATTGCCGCCAAGACCGGTGGCAAGGTTGGCGAGATCGAGAGGCTCACCGTCTGGGGCAACCATTCGCCCACCATGTATGCCGACTACCGCTTCGCTACCATTGGCGGCAAGAGTGTGAAGGACCTGATCAACGACCAGGTCTGGAACGAAACCGTCTTCCTGCCCACGGTGGGCAAGCGTGGTGCCGCCATCATCGAGGCACGCGGCCTGTCGTCTGCTGCGTCTGCGGCGAACGCCGCGATCGACCATATGCGCGACTGGGCCCTCGGGTCCCATGGCAAATGGGTCACGATGGGCGTGCCCTCCAATGGGGAGTATGGTATCCCGAAGGATGTGATGTTCGGTTTCCCCGTCACGACTGAGGGCGGCAAGTACAAGATCGTCGAAGGCCTGGCCATCGACGCGTTCAGCCAGAAGTGCATCGACAAGACCCTGGCGGAACTTCAGGGTGAACAGGACGGCGTCAAGCACCTGCTGTGAATTGGCTCCACTCCTGGCGCTTGGCACTGGCCGTGGATTTGCGCTGAACTTGGAGCCCTCAACGCTAAACCTCCTCATGCACCCGCGCGACGTCCTCCTTGGTGCCCAGGCCTCGGCCGGTTTTTTGCCGGTCTGCGACCACTACAGCGGCGTGGAGGTGCGCATGCGCAAGAGCCTGCAGCTGCAGGCTGAGATGACCGCCGAGTTCGGCGCCTGCGTCTTTGACGTTTCACTAGACTGTGAGGACGGTGCTCCCGTGGGGGGCGAGCGCGACCACGCCCAGATGGTCGCGGCGCTGGCCAACGATGCGCAGGCGCTGGCGCGGCATACAGGCCTACCCGCTAAGCCCCGCATTGCGGTACGCGTGCACCCGGTTGATCACCCAGCGTTCGAGCAGGACGTCGCCACCATCGTCGGTGGCGCGGGCGCCTCCCTGTGCCACCTCATGATCCCCAAGGTCGAGTCGGTCGCCGACGTGGCGCGTGCCGTGATTGCAGTGGACGCCGCCGTCCGCCAAAGCGGCCGCAGCACGCCGCTGCCGCTACAGGTGCTCCTGGAGTCGCCCGCTGCCGTGCATCGCGCCTTCGAGATCGCCGCGCATCCCCGCGTGCAGTCGATCAGTTTCGGGCTGATGGACTTCGTGTCTGCGCACGGCGGTGCCGTGCCCGACAGCGCCATGAGCTCCCGGCCCGACAGCCTGACAGGTGAGTTGGGTCAGTTCAGCCATCCGCTGGTCGTACGCGCCAAGCTCGATATCGCCTCGGCGTGCCATGCGCATGGCAAAGTGCCTTCCCACTGCGTGGTCACCGAGTTCAGCGACACGGAGGCCATGAAGGCCGCCGCCCGCAAGGCCGCTCGGGAGTTCGGCTACACCCGCATGTGGAGCATTCACCCAAGCCAGATTCGCCCCATCCTCGAGGCGCTGGCCCCCGACGGTGCGGCCATCGAGCGCGCGGCCGCCATCATTGAGGCCGCGCAGGCAGCGCAGTGGGCCCCTGTCAGCCATGAAAAACAGTTGCATGATCGTGCGAGCTACCGTTACTTCTGGCAGGTTCTTGAACGCGCGCACCAGACGGGGTGTCCGCTGCCATCTGCCATGCGCCACTATTTTGCGGCCCCCACCGCACCGCGACCCCAGGGTGTCCCCGCCTGACCCAGGGCGCACTTTCCAAGTCCATTGAAGAAGGAGTCACCATGTTGCAAGCCTATCGCGCTCATGTTGCTGAACGCGCCGCGCTCGGCATTCCGCCCCTGCCGTTGACCGCCAAGCAGACCGGCGAGCTGATCGAACTGCTGAAGAACCCGCCCAGGGGAGAGGAGGCCGTTCTCGTCGACCTGATCACGCACCGCGTACCGGCTGGTGTGGACGACGCGGCCAAGGTCAAGGCCAGCTACCTCGCGGCCGTGGCGCACGGCAGTGAGAAGTCCGCCCTCATTTCGCGCGAGAAGGCTACCGAGCTGCTGGGCACCATGCTGGGCGGCTACAACCTGACGCCGCTGATCGATCTGCTGGATGACGCTCAGGTGGGCAAGGTCGCGGCCGAGGGCCTGAAGAAGACCCTGCTGATGTTCGACCAGTTCCACGACGTCAAGGACAAGGCCGACAAGGGCAATGCCAACGCCAAGGTCGTGCTGCAGAGCTGGGCGGACGCCGAGTGGTTCACCAGCCGTCCCGAAGTGCCCAAGAGCATCACGCTGACCGTCCTCAAGGTGACCGGCGAGACCAATACCGACGACCTGTCGCCCGCACCGGACGCCTGGAGCCGTCCCGACATTCCGCTGCACGCCCTCGCCATGTTGAAGAACAAGCGTGACGGCATCACGCCAGAGGAAGACGGCAAGCGTGGCCCGATCAAGTTCATCGAGGACCTACGCGCGCGCGGTAACCTCGTGGCCTACGTCGGTGACGTGGTCGGAACCGGCTCGAGTCGCAAGTCGGCCACCAACTCCGTGCTGTGGTTTACTGGAGAAGACATTCCCTTTGTGCCCAACAAGCGTTATGGTGGTGTCTGCCTGGGCGGCAAGATCGCTCCGATTTTCTACAACACCATGGAAGACGCTGGCGCCCTGCCCATCGAACTGGACGTGAGCCAGATGAATATGGGCGACGTGATCGAACTGCGTCCCTACGAGGGCAAGGCCCTCAAGGATGGCAAGGTCATCGCGGAGTTCCGGGTCCGCAGCGACGTGCTCTTTGACGAGGTACGTGCCGGTGGCCGCATTCCCCTGATCATCGGCCGTGGCCTGACGACCAAGGCGCGCGAAGCGCTGGGCCTGCCGCCGTCCACCCTGTTCCGCCTGCCACAGGTGCCCAAGAGCCACGGCAAGGGTTTCACGCTTGCGCAGAAGATGGTCGGCCGCGCCTGCGGTCTGCCCGAGGGCAAGGGCATTCTGCCGGGGACCTACTGCGAGCCCAAGATGACCTCGGTCGGTTCCCAGGACACCACCGGCACCATGACCCGCGACGAGCTCAAGGACCTTGCTTGTCTGGGTTTTAGTGCCGACCTCGTGATGCAGTCCTTCTGCCATACGGCGGCCTATCCGAAGCCGGTGGATGTGAAGATGCACCATGAGCTGCCTGAGTTCATGAGCAATCGCGGTGGCATCTCGCTCAAGCCGGGTGACGGCATCATCCACAGCTGGCTCAACCGCATGCTGCTGCCCGATACGGTAGGCACGGGTGGCGACAGCCACACGCGTTTCCCGATCGGCATCTCCTTCCCGGCTGGCTCCGGCCTCGTGGCCTTTGCGGCTGCCACTGGCGTGATGCCACTGGACATGCCCGAGTCGGTACTCGTGCGCTTCAAGGGTCAGATGCAGCCAGGCGTGACCCTGCGTGATCTCGTGCACGCCATCCCACTCTACGCCATCAAGCAAGGTTTGCTCACGGTGGAGAAGAAGGGCAAGAAGAACATCTTCTCCGGCCGTATTCTCGAGATCGAGGGTCTGCCAGACCTGAAGATCGAGCAGGCGTTCGAGCTGGCTGACGCCTCTGCCGAGCGCTCCGCTGCGGGCTGCACTGTAGCGCTGAACAAGGAGCCTGTGATCGAGTACATCAACAGCAATATCGTGCTGCTGAAGAACCTGATTGCTCAGGGCTATCGTGACGAGCGCACCATCACGCGCCGGATCAAGGCCATGGAGGCATGGCTGGCCAAACCCGAGCTGCTCATGGCTGACCGGGACGCCGAGTACGCGGCCGTGATCGAGATCGACCTCGCGCAGATCAAGGAGCCTATCGTCTGCTGCCCCAACGACCCGGACGATGCCAAGACCCTGTCCGACGTCTCAGGCACCAAAATCGACGAAGCCTTCATCGGCTCGTGTATGACGAATATCGGCCACTTCCGTGCGGCGGCCAAGCTGCTCGGGGGCGCGCGCGACATCCCGGTCAAGCTCTGGGTCGCGCCGCCGACCAAGATGGACCAGGGCGAGCTCGTCAAGGAAGGTCACTACGCCACCTTCGGCGCCGCCGGCGCACGCACCGAAATGCCCGGCTGCTCGCTTTGCATGGGTAACCAAGCGCAGGTGCGTGAGGGTGCGACGGTCATGTCCACCTCTACCCGTAATTTCCCCAACCGTCTGGGCAAGAACACGAATGTGTTCCTGGGCTCGGCTGAACTGGCCGCGGTCTGCTCCAAGCTGGGTCGCATCCCGACCCTCGCCGAGTACCAGGAAGCCATGGGCATCATCAACAAGGACGCCGCAAGTGTGTATCGCTACATGAACTTCGATCAGATCGAGGAGTACAAGGAAGTCGCCGAGACCGTCAAGGCCTGAGGCACCCCCTCAGCCTGAGCAGGCCCTGCGGCAGCCGCCACAGGGCCTTTTTCTTGTGCGCCCAGCATGGGCGCACTCTTGCGGGTGCAAGTCCCGCTGCGAACTGGTCACAGTGAGCAAAGCGAAGCGCAACTGCGTGAGGGTGACCGAGCGTGGGAAGGAAGCGTGGAGCGTAATCGCGAGCCGATGAA
>JADCGR010000033.1 GCA_020248905.1 Curvibacter sp.
GAACAACTGTGCGCGAGCCTGCGACCAAGACACGGCCGACGCCGGATCATCCCTGTGCTCGTTCAAACGTCTTTGCGCCTCAACCACGACCTCGGGGGGGAAGGTGTGAATGGCCGAGGTTTCTCTCGCGATGCTGTCCCAGATGTCCTCAACCAGCTGGATTCTCTCTGCCAGGGACAGTTCTTGGTGGTTCACCGTTTGCATGTTCATCATCTTAGGATACTGGATGAGCCTCGGCTTCACAAGGCTGCGCTACCGTCCTGCCTCGAAGCAGCCCGAGGAGCTGAAATAAAATTACCAATCTCTGTGGCAACACCGTCACTATGCTCGATCGTATCCGCGCCTCCCTGCCCTCTCTCGCCCCTGCCGAACAGCGCGTGGGGCAGCTCGTGCTCAACGACCCGCGCGCTTTTGCCAACCTGCCCGTCAGCGAACTGGCCGCGCGTGCCCACGTGAGCAAGCCCACTGTGGTGCGCTTTTGCCGCAGCATGGGCTACGACGGCCTCTCCGATTTCAAGCTCAAGCTCGCGGGCACGGTAAGTGAGGGTGTGCCCTTCATCCACCGCAGCGTGGACGTGGACGACAAGACGGGTGACGTGGTGGTCAAGGTCATCGACAACACGGTGGCCGCTTTCCTGAAGTACCGCAACGACGCGTCCACCGCCGCCATCGACAAGGTGGCCGGCCTGCTGGCCGCCACCTACAAGACGGGCAAGCGTATCGAGTTCATCGGCGCGGGCAACTCGGGCATCGTGGCGCTGGATGCGCAACACAAGTTCTTTCGCCTCGGCGTGAACACCGTGGCCTACAGCGACGGCCACATGCAGGTCATGAGTGCCTCGCTCCTGGGCCCGGGCGACTGCCTGGTGGTCATCTCCAACTCCGGCCGCACGCGCGACCTCATGGACGCCTGTGACATCGCGCGCAAGAACGGCGCCACCACCATCGTCATCACCACCAGCGGCTCACCCCTGGCCATGGCCGGCCACATCCATCTGGCCGCCGACCACCCCGAGGGCTACGACCGCTACAGCCCCATGGTCTCGCGCCTGCTGCACCTCATGATCGTGGACATACTGGCCACCTGCGTGGCCCTGCGCATCGGCGGCAACCGCCTGCAGCCCATGCTCATGGAAATGAAGAACAACCTGCGCAACAAGCGTTACGCCTGAAGTGTGGCCTTTTCCGCCTCTTGCCGCCTCTCATCCGAGCCCGATACACTTTCCGAACTGGAGAAGTCCATGAGAACCATCGGCCATCGGCGCGAGCCCGCGATCACCCTGCAGGCCAGTGGCGAGCAACTGGCCGAAGGCGCACGCTTCAGCGAAAGCATGGGGCGTCTCGCCATCAGCACCTTTGTCCCTAAAGGGGTCTACCGCTACCGCTCCCATGAAGAAGCCAACCGGCATGAGATGGAGTGTCTGGCCCGTGGTATGGCCCAGCTGGCCGTTGGGCGGCTGTGACGCACTCGGCCTTGCCCATGGAAGAGTTCAGCCGCCCCGCCACCCTGGATGACCTTAAGACGTTGCTGCGTTCGCTCAACCAGCACGGGGTGGAATACCTCCTGATCGGCGGCTACGCCCTCGCGGCACATGGCTACCAACGCGCCACGACGGACATCGACATCGTCGTCCCGGCCACCATGGAGTCAGGCTCGCGCGTGAGGCAGGCCCTCATGGTCTTGCCAGATCAGGCAGCCCGTGGCCTGGAGCCCGCATGGTTCGAGGAGGGTGAGAACATACGGGTCGCTGACGCTTTTGTGGTGGATCTGATGCTCAACGCCAACGGGCAAACCTATGAGACGCTCAGGCAGTATGCTGAGACCATAGATTTGGATGGGATACCGGTCCAGACTATCAACCTCAAAGGCTTGCTTTTGACCAAGCAGACCCTTCGCGACAAGGACAGCGCTGACCGCGCCATCATCGAACGAGCGCTGGAAGCCCTGCAGCCGGGTAAACCGTCAACCCGCTGATCAGGTCCTACAGCGTCAGCATCTCCCGTCGCACGCGCTCTGCTATGCCCGCAGGGAGCGCTGCCGCCTCCACCACGTCCACCATGTAGGGCAAGTCGCTGGCCTCAAAGGCATCGCGCAGGGCGGCGCGTTGCTCCCAACTCAGGCGCTCGGGCCTGAGGATCAGCAGGTCCAGGTCCGAGTAAGGTCTCGAGCGGCCCGTCGCACGTGAGCCGAAGATCCGAAAGTCTGCGTCTGGAATCACGCGCTGAACAAGCTGCCTGACAAGCAGTCTTTCGGGCTCAGCCAATGCCAGCTTGCGGTTCATCGTCCAGCCCCCAGCGCCAGGGCGAGCTGTGTGGCCTGCGGCAGAAAATCGCGAGCCGCGTGGGCCACCGCGGCGGCACGGCTTTCGTCATACGTGTGGCTGGTGGCATTACGCATTTCGCGCCAGCGTCGCCACCCTGCTGCGTCCGGCAGAAGGCCCGCATCCGCACCCTTGCGCAGCAAGTCATTGAAAGACAGGTCAAGCACCGTATCGGCAGTCATGGCTCGCTCCATCAGCACACGTCGCAACATGCGCATCGAAAGCTCGTAGGTGAATTCGAAAGACTGGATCACCGCCGCGCGCAAATGCCGCTTCAGGGGGGAAGTGTCCGCCTCCTGTTGCCAGAAGCGCAGGGCCTCATCCAACTGCTCCAACGCCTTGTGCAGGGGGGCCAGATCGATGCTCGCGGTCGCCATGTCCCGGATTCTCGCCGCGCATCATCGAATAGGCAAATGCAGCGCAGGCTTGGGCGCTGCGCTCAATCGCGGCGGGAAAGATCCGTCACGAGGTCCTCGACCACGGCCGCCCATCCGCCGCTGGCCCCCTGCCGGTACAGGCGTGCGCTGGGGTACCAGGGGCTGTCGGTGCGGTCGAGCAGCCAGCGCCAGTCGGGGTCGCGGGCGAGCAGCACCTTGAGTGGCTTGCCCATGGATCCGGCCAGATGAACCAGCGAGGTGTCCACGCTGATCACCACGTCCATGTGCGCCAGCACGGCGGCCGTGTCGCCAAAGTCCTGCAACTCCTCACCCAGAAAAGTCACCTCGGGATGCGCCTGCAGCCAGGGCCGGTCGCGCTCGCGCAGCTCGCGCTGGACCAGGAAGAGGCGACCGTGCGGCAGCAGCGGCGCCAGCAGCTCCAGCGGCATCGAGCGCAGGTGGTCGTGGTCATGCCCGGCAAAGCCGGAGCTGGCCACGCCGATATGGAGCTGGCCTTCGCGGCTCCCAAGGCGCGCTGCCCAGGCCTGTGCGCGCTCGGGCAGCAGCATGGGCGCGTGGGGCGGCGGAATGGTCTCGGCCGTGGTGCCCAGCAGGCCCGGCAGGCTGAGCAGGGGCAGTTGCAGATCAGCGCCCACGGCGCTACTGCGGGCGACCACCTGCAGCCCCGGGCGCTCGGCCAGCACAGGCAACAGCGGCGCCTGCACCTCGAACACCACGCGCGCGCCGCGCTCCATGAGCAGCGGCACATAGCGCGCGAACTGCAGGGTATCACCCAGGCCCTGCTCGGCCCAGACGAGCACAGTGCGCCCGCGCACCTGGTCCAGGTCGCGCACGGCTGGCAGATCCGGATGGCGATAGGTGGCGGCCTGCGCCAGCTGCCAGCGGCTCTCGTAGCCCTGCCAGCCTGGCGCGAACTGACCGCAGAGCAGCTGCGTGAGCGCGAGATTCCAGCGTGCCTCGGGGTAATCGGGCTGGCACGCGAGGGCTTGCTCGAAGTAACCGATCGCAGCCTGCGGCCGCCCCTGGTCTTTTTCAATCAGCCCCAGGTTGAGCAAGGCCTCGGCGTTGCCTGGCTCCACCGCCAGCGCGCGGCGGGCGCAGGCCTGCGCGGCCGCGTGCTGCTGCAGGCGCAGCAGCACGAAAGAAAGATTGGTCAGGGTCGAGGGCCGATCGGGCAGCCGTGCGAGCGAGGCCTCGTAGTGCGCACGTGCGGCCTCGAAGCGGCCTTGCATCTGCGCCTCGAGCCCCGCCACAAAGCTCTGGCGGGCCTGCTCGAAGTCAGCGGGCGTCGTCATCGTCGGGGCCGGCAGGTCGGCTCGCCACCGCGCCCAGGCGTACCGGCCCGTACCAGGCCCGGAACTTCGAGCGCGTGTTGTCGCCGTCGCTCATCACGGCCACATGGAGCAGGCGGCCCGGCTCTTCGCCGAAGACGCGGCGGTAATCGGCGCGCACGTCGCGCTCGTAGTCCAGCCACTGGTTCAGGCGCGTTGCGCCGCCCTCCACCACCAGCTTGCGGATGCGGTCGGTGCGCGGGTTGGTGATCACGCTGCCCGCCTCGCGCGTGGGGCACCACACATACATCAGCGTGGCGTAGGGCAGGGGCTCGCCCGTCATCACCAAGGCCAGCTCGGAGAGCATGTGGTCGCGCGCGGACAGGCGCGAGCGGTCGCCATCAAACGTGAGCACCACGCGCACCACGGCGTCTTCGGCCTCGCGGCGGGCCATGTCGGCCCCGGGCAGCAGGGCTGGTACCTTCCACGAGAAACGCAGGGTGCCCAGTTCGTCGGGGGGCAGGTCCACAGCGCGGCGCATCAGGCTGGCCGAGGCGCTGGCTCGCACTTGCAGCGCGTCGCGCCCGCCCTCGCGCACGGGGCGGTACAGCGTGGCCTGCTTGCCCGGCAGGGTCCAGTGCTGCCAGCCGGTCTGAACCCAGTCGGTGGGCTGCACGGCAGCCGCCATGCCGGCCACCGCGTCAACCTCGGGGTCAGTGGGCCAGGCCACGGGCGGTGCGCTGGCGCAGGCGGCCAGCAAGAGCGCAGCCGTGCACACCGCAGCACACCGCCAGACGTAGTGGAGCAAAGACGACACGCAGAGATACAAGAACATGCGCAGAGGGTAGCCCAGACAGAGCCATGTTGCGGTCCGCACACAAAAAACCCTGCCACGTTTGCGTGGCAGGGTTGTGCTTGAGCTCTTCAGCTGGCTTGCGCCAGCGTCAGATCAGAAGGAGTGGCTCACGCCGAAGGCGGTACGCTTCTGCTCGGTGCCCAGAGCGCCGGAGTCGTTGGTGTTGTAGTCGATGTTGTCGTAACGAGCATACAAGCGGGTCTTGGCGCTCAGACGGTAGTCTGCACCCAGGCCGATCATCTTACGGTCGATGTTGGTCGTGGCCTTGTCGTTCACCTTGGCGTACTGGCCCATGATGGTGATGTTCGGGGCCACGTCGTAGCTGGCGCCAAACTGGGAGCTGCGGGTGTCGTAGGCAGCGAGCGAGGAGCTGGTGGTGCCCACACCGGCGTGCAGGTTCAGGCCCTTCATGACCGTGTAACGGGCGCCCAGAATGCCGTGGGTGACATCAGAGCCAGCAGTCAGGCTGCCGTTGGCAACGCCATTCGAACCCACCTTGTACTGCAGACGAGCGTACATCACATCCAGCGGGCCGTTGGTGTAGCGCACCGACATGTCGGTGGTACCCACGGTGTCGTTGGTACCGTTGTTGTCGTTCCGCTGGGCCACGCCGACCGCAGCGGTAAAGCCGCTGAGGTTGGGGGACAGGTACTTGATGGTGTTAGCCTGGCGGATGCCGCGTGCGCCCGTGTTGCCATGGTTGTTGGCAATGCCCGAAGCCGTCACGAGGCCGGCAGAGCCGGTGGTGCCGGTGCCGTAACCCTGGTGGATCGAGAAGCTGGTGCTGTAGACGCTACCAATGGCGGTGCTGAAGGCGGGGGATGCCACGGCGGTGGCAGCCGTCAGCACTTCGTTGTTGGGCGCACCAAGGCGAATGGTACCGAAGGCGCCGCCCAGCTCCAGATAGTTCTGGGAGTTGGCGAAGGTACCGGTCTGAGCGGCCGTGGTGCCCTGAGTGCCATCTTGAGTCAAACCGCCCACATCCGCCCAGTCGGTACCGATCAGGAAGCCGGCCTTCAGGCCGCCGCCCAGGTCTTCGGTGCCGCGAATGATCACGGTGGTGGTTCCGGCGGAAGAAGACAGCAGCTTGGAATCGCGGGTGTCGTTATTGCTGTTGACCACCGTGTAGCCACGATCAATGTAGCCGGACACGGTGACCTGGGCAAAAGCGCCGGTGGTAGCAGCCAGGGCAGCCACGGCAATAAGGGTCTTTTTCATGTTGAAAGTTCTCCAAAGGTTTAACAAGGGGTCCCGAAGGGAGGTTTCGGTCCCCGGGCCAACCTCCTCAGACAAGGAAGTTGGCTTGATTGCACCAGAGCCCCAGGGCGCGGTCAAAGGAAAAACCCGGAGTGGGGCTTTGTTGCTGGATGTTTCGTTGTCGGCCCACAACAATGCACAAATCTTGTGCAGGCAAGCCGCGGCGAACCCATCGAGCAGGGAGTTGGGAGGGGTCGTTTGTATCTACAATGTAGACACAGGCGAAGGAGTGACTATGGAAACGATCATCAGGAAGTGGGGCAACAGCCCAGCCTTGCGTCTACCGGCCGCTCTGGTCAAGGCCGCATCTTTGCAGCTGGACCAGAAAGTGAGCATCAAGGCTCTTGGTGGCAAGCTCATCATCGAACCGCTGGATTCGGTGGAGTACCCGCTGGAGGATCTGCTGGCCGGCATCACCGCCAACAATCTTCATGACGAGGTTGACACCGGCAAGCCCGTAGGGCGTGAAGCATTGTGACCCGCCCCTACACGCCGGATTGCGGCGATGTGGTCTGGCTGGCGTTTGATCCGCAAGCCGGGCATGAGCAGGCGGGCCATCGCCCGGCACTGGTGATCAGCCCGGCCAGCTACAACCAGAAAACCGGGCTGATGGTCTGTTGCCCCATGTCCACCCGCATCAAGGGCTACCCTTTCGAGGTTCTGGTGGATCTGGACGGTGTTCAGGGGGCCGTGCTGGCCGACCAGGTCAAGTCGCTGGACTGGCGCGTGCGCAGCGCCAAACGCAAGGGCGCGGTGGGAGATGCTGTGATGGCCGAGGTGCGGGCCAAGATCAAGGCGCTGCTGGCGATCAGGTGATGCCCCTTGGGGCGTGTTACCTGCGCCCGCGGCGCATACGGTCGCGGGGTACGGCAGAGGAGCGAGTCTGCGTGTGTGTCGCGAGATTGATATGCTGGCGAAATGAAGCTCAGTGAAATTCTGCGTATGCTCCAGGAGGACGGCTGGTTTCTGGTGGCAACACGGGGTAGCCACCGTCAATTCAAGCACGCTGCGAAGCCCGGTCGGGTGACGGTGGCCGGCAAGCCCGCTGACGACCTGGCACCCGGTACGCTGAGCAGTATCCTGAAGCAAGCTGGATTGAAGAAGTGAGGCTTATATGCGCTACGCCATCGTCATTGAGAAGGCTGACAATAACTTCTCTGCGCACGTCCCTGATCTTCCGGGGTGCGTCGCTACGGGCAGCACAATCGAAGAAGTGGAATCGCAAATTCGCGAAGCGATTGCGTTTCATCTTGAAGGCATGCGCGAAGATGGAATTCCCATTCCCCCACCAGCCAGCCGCGTCGAATACGTCGATATTGCAGCTTAAGCCGGTGCTCAAGCCAACTGTGTAAGGCGGCACGGCACTTCGCGCGGTGAAGCGTGCGCGGATGCGGGGCATCGCAAAATGAAAGGCCTTCTTATGCCAGCAACGCACTCTGCTCCTGTTCAGGGTATCGACGCCCTGCTGACCGCGGCCGACACGGCGCTGCGCACCCTCTTTGCCCCGCCGCACGCGGCGCGGCCCATGCCACAGGCGGCCGCCCCCGGTGCCGAACTGGGCGATGAAGAGAAACGCCTGTCTGCCGCGCTGATGCGCGTGAACCACGTAGGCGAGGTCTGCGCGCAGGCGCTTTACACCGCGCAAGCCCTGACCACGCCGAGCCCCGAGCTGCGCCAGCATTTCATGCACGCCTGCGCCGAAGAGACCGACCACCTGGCCTGGACGAAACAGCGGCTCGATGAACTGGGCGCGCGCCCATCGCTGCTCAACCCGCTGTGGTACGCAGGCGCCTTTGGCATCGGCCTGGTGGCGGGGCGGCTGGGCAATGCTGTGAGCCTGGGCTTTGTGGTGGAAACCGAGCGCCAGGTGGAGGCGCATCTGCACGAGCACCTGGAGCGCCTGCCCGCAGCCGACACGGCCTCGCGCGCCATCGTGGCGCAGATGGCTGCGGACGAGGTGGAACACGCCGTGGACGCACGCAAGGCCGGCGCAGCCGAACTGCCACTCCCGGCGCAGGAGCTCATGCGCGCGGTGGCAAAGGTGATGACCACCACCGCGCACTACGTTTGAAAGCGGCGAATCCATCTACTGCGCGAGCCGATCGCGGCGTTGGGCGGTGCGCGCCATCCTCACGTACAGAAAGTACGTTCCGGTGGCTGTGCTCCGTCCGCCTTGCGCTCGACCCGCTCGCCACCATGGCTTCACCGCTTTTTTCTGGCTGCGGCCTGGCTCGGGGGCTCAGGCCTCGAGCAGGTCGAAGCTGGTTGTGATCGCTGCGGTCTTGCCAAGCATGATGCTGGCCGAGCAGTACTTGTCGTGGCTCATCTTGATGGCGCGCTCCACGGCAGCAGCAGGCACACCCTTGCCCGTGACGGCGAAGTGCATGTGGATCTTCGTGAACACCTTGGGGTCTTCGCTGGCGCGTTCGCTCGTGAGCTTGACGCTGCAGCCGCGCACGTCGTGCCGGCCGCGCTTGAGGATGAGCACCACGTCGTAAGCCGTGCAGCCGCCGGTGCCCGCGAGCACGGTTTCCATGGGCCGCGGGGCGAGGTTCTGGCCGCCGTTCTCGGGCTTGGCCGCGTCGGGCGCGCCGTCCATCATCAGCACATGGCCGCTGCCGGTTTCGGCCACAAAACCCATGCCTGAGCGCGCGCCGGTGGCGCCGGTCCAGCTGACGGTGCATTCCATAGTATTTCGCCTATTGCTTGTGAATCTGGGGAAGAGTTCGATTGTCGCCGACACCCATCCGTTGCGCGGGTGAACCCGTGGTCTGGCCACCCACAAAAGACATAAAATAATGCATGAAATTGAGGTCAAATCATGGAAATCACGCATCCCATTTATGCAGAAACCACGGTCAGCATGACCGATCTGCGGCGCAACCCAGCACGCATATTGCAGGATGCGGGCAACATGCCCGTGGCAGTGCTCAACCACAACAAACCAGCGGCCTACCTGCTCTCGGCACGCGCCTATGAGGCTCTGCTGGATCGGCTGGAAGACGCGGAACTGGTGGAGATTGTCAAACAGCGGCAAGACGGCAAGCGGATCAAGGTGAAGCTTGAAGACCTGTGAGCTTGAGTTCGACGAACTGGCGCTGAAGGAGTGGCAAAAACTTGACGGCTCCATTCAGCAGCTATTCACCAAGCAACTTGCCAAACGTCTGCAAGCCCCGCACGTTCGTTCCGCCAGGCTCCATGGCCCACTGAAGAAACCTACAAAATCAAGCTTCGCGACGCCGGTTATCGCCTAGTCTATGAGGTGATCGACCGTCAATTGGTGGTTCTGGTGATCGCCATCGGACGACGCGATCATGACGAGATCTACCTCAAGACCGCAAGCCGTCTGAACGCATGACGCTCCCTCTTGCCCCATGAAAAACAAGCCTCTCCAGCCCGCCGATTACCTACAAAAAATCCTCACCGCGCGGGTCTATGACGTGGCCGTCGAATCCCCGCTGGAGACCGCCCGGGCCCTGAGCCGGCGCCTGGGCAACCAGGTGCTGCTCAAGCGCGAGGACCAGCAGGCCGTGTTCAGCTTCAAGCTGCGCGGCGCTTACAACAAGATGGCGCATCTGCCGCCCGCGCAACTGAAGAAAGGCGTGATCTGCGCCTCGGCCGGCAACCACGCCCAGGGTGTGGCGCTGGGCGCCAAGCGCCTGGGCGCGCGCGCCGTGATCGTGATGCCTACGACCACGCCGCAACTCAAGGTTGACGCCGTGCGCGCGCTGGGCGGCGAGGTGGTGCTGCACGGCGACAGCTATTCCGACGCCTACGCCCACGCGCTGACGCTGCAGAAAAAACAGGGGCTGACCTTTGTGCACCCCTTTGACGACCCCGAGGTGATTGCCGGCCAGGGCACGATTGCCATGGAGATGCTGCGCCAGCACCAGGGCCCGCTGGACGCGGTGTTCGTAGCCATTGGTGGCGGCGGGCTGATCAGCGGCGTGGCGGCCTACATCAAGGCGGTGCGACCAGAGGTGAAGGTCATCGGCGTGCAGATGAACGACTCCAACGCCATGATCCAGTCGGTGCGTGCGGGCAAGCGGGTGCAGCTGCAGGACGTGGGCCTGTTCTCGGATGGCACGGCCGTGAAGCTGGTGGGCGAGGAAACCTTTCGTCTCACGCGCAAGCTGGTGGACGACTACATCGAGGTCGACACCGACGCGGTGTGCGCGGCCATCAAGGACGTGTTTGTGGACACGCGCTCCATCGTGGAGCCGGCCGGGGCGCTGGCGGTGGCGGCCATCAAGCAGTATGTGGCAAAGCACAAGACCAGAGGCCAGACCTACGCGGCCATCCTGTGCGGCGCCAACATGAACTTCGACCGCCTGCGCTTTGTGGCCGAGCGCGCGGACGTGGGCGAGGAGCGCGAAGCGCTGTTTGCCGTGACCATCCCCGAGGAGCGCGGCAGCTTCCGCCGCTTCTGCGAGCTCATCGGCACGCTGCCGGGCGGACCGCATAACGTGACCGAGTTCAGCTACCGCATCAGCGACGAGAAGAAGGCCCATGTCTTTGTGGGCCTGTCCACCAGCGCGCGCGGCGAGAGCAGCAAGATCGCTTCTGCCTTCAGACGCCAGGGCTTTGCCACGCTGGACCTCACGCACGACGACCTGGCACAGGAACACATCCGCCACATGGTGGGCGGGCACTCGGCGCTGGCGCGCGACGAGCGCCTGCTGCGCTTCATCTTCCCCGAGCGGCCGGGCGCGCTGCTCAAATTCCTGAGCCTCATGCGGCCAGGCTGGAACATCAGCCTGTTCCACTACCGCAACCAGGGCGCAGACTATGGCCGCATCCTCGTGGGCATCCAGGTGCCCTCGGCCGACGACAAGGCGTTTGCGAAGTTCCTCGCGCTGCTGGGATATGCCTATGTGGAAGAGACACGCAATCCGGCGTACCGTATGTTTCTGCAAGCGTGAGAATGAAGCACCCCCGCAGCGGCCCTGCATGCCCGGCACCTACGCCGCAGGCTCCGGCTCCTCGGCCTGTCCAAGCCAGCGCAGGCTGGCTTGGAGCCGCAGGCCACAGCCCCCTCAAATGGGCGCACCCAGTGGCCCGGCGAAGCCGCTTCCACGGGTGCCCGCGATTGGTGGCCTTTCATCCAGCGCGGCGATGTATCAACAGATTTCTATGGAGACACTCATGAACTACGAAATGATCCAGGTGCGCACAGAAGCAGGCAAGGTCGGCATCATCACGCTGAACCGCCCCAAACAGCTCAACGCGCTGAACGACCAGCTCATGGACGAGCTGGGGGCGGCGCTGCAGGCCTTCGATGCCGACCCGGCCATCAGCTGTATGGTGATCACCGGCAGCGAGAAAGCCTTTGCCGCCGGCGCGGATATCGGGGCCATGGCGGGTTACAGCTTTGCCGACGTTTACAAGGGCGACTACATCACTCGCAACTGGGAGCGCATCCGCAGCATCCGCAAGCCGGTGATTGCGGCCGTCAGTGGCTTTGCGCTGGGCGGCGGCTGCGAGCTGGCCATGATGTGCGACTTCATCATTGCGGCGGACAACGCCAAGTTCGGCCAGCCGGAAATCAAGCTGGGCATCATCCCCGGCGCGGGCGGCACGCAGCGCCTGCCGCGTGCCGTGGGCAAGGCCAAGGCCATGGACATGACGCTCACGGGCCGCATGATGGACGCCGCCGAGGCCGAGCGGGCCGGGCTGGTGAGCCGCGTGGTGCCGCTGGACAAGCTCATGGACGAGGCCCTGGGCGCGGCGCTGATGATCTGCGACTACTCGCAGGTGGCTGTGATGGCGGCCAAGGAATCGGTGAACCGCGCCTTTGAGGGCAGCCTCAACGACGGCGTGATGTTTGAGCGCCGGCTCTTCCACGCCCTGTTTGCCACGGTTGACCAGAAGGAAGGCATGGCCGCGTTTGTGGAGAAGCGCAAGCCGGTTTTTGTGAATCGTTGAGCCCCGCGCACTCTACTGCCGAGCCGTGCGTCTGGTATGACGACGCGGTCAGCCCAAAGTCCAGCCGGAAACATGAGCGGTGTCCAGATGGTCGGGCGGCAGTCCCTCAAGACTTCTCTCATGCATTCGCACGTAAAGCTGTTCCAGGCTGGTTGTGAAAGCTGCGGCATCGAACAGCACCGACCGGCCATGCTGCGAATCAAGCCGCTCACGGAGGCGCTTGAGTTGGGCCGGGTCGCGCCCTAACTCCACAGCGAGGCGCTCATACTCTGCGAAGTCGCTGGCGACCAGATCCGACAGGCCAGCTGCATGCAGGATGCTGCCGCCCATGCGGCTGGCAAAACTGTGACCCGGACAGGTGAGAACAGGCAAGCCTGCCCAAAGCGCGTCACTGGCCGTGGTACCAGCGTTGTATAGCAACGTATCAAGCATCAGGTCGGCTACACGGAACCTTGCCAGATACTTTTCATGAGGCAGCTTGCCAACGAGAACGATGCGATCCTGGGACACCCCGCGATCCATAGCCTCCCGCTGCAAGTTAACTCCGACATCATCAAACGGCACGTAGAGCATGAGTACGCTCTGCGGTACCTGCTTCAGCACTCGCATCCAGATGTCAAAAACCTGCGGCGTAATCTTGTAGCTGTTATTGAAGCTCGCATAGACCACCGCATCGGGGGCGATGCCAAATTCATCGCGGTGGAAAACACAATTAGCCATCTGCCGCCGGTTATCGTTTGCCTGGAAAAATGGCAGGCACGCCACATGCTCGGTGTAGTGCGACCGCTGCGCGGGTGGAATGATGAAGCTGTCGGCAATGATGTAGTCGTACGCAGGCATCCCCATCGTTCCGAGATAGCCCAGGTAACTCGCCTGCACGGGCGCCAACCGATAAGCAAACGCACCAAAACGCCCGCGATCGGTATGGCCCGCCAGATCAATGGCAATATCCACTCTGCGGTCTCGGGCAAGTTGGGCGATCGCCTTGCTGGACAGGCCGGTGACGTCAATAAACTCATCGAAGCAGTTCGAGACGCGACGTGACATGGCGTCAACATCGGCCGGACCCTCGGAAAGGGCAATCAACTCGAAGCGCTGGCGGTTGTGTTGTTCCAGTACGCCTGCCATGAGGTAAGAGACCGGATGGGCCCGGAAATCCCCGGAGCTGTACGCAATGCGAATCCGCTCGCGCCGCACGGGGCGCGGCGGCGGCCCCAGCCTCTCGCTGGGGGCCGGGGCATGTTCGTCAGCATACCTCTCAGTGAAGCGCCGCTGAAGCGCTGGGTCGTCGTTGCTGGCAAGGATCAGGAAGGGCAATGGCGCATCGGTCAAATCGGTGACCTCGGTGGTCAGCGCCGCCACATCCTGCTCAAGTGTTTCCCAACGACAGACTAACTGGCGCAGCGCCAGGCGCCGATTGCGTGCGGCGACACGTTTGGGGTCCAACTCCAGACTACGGCTGAAGGCCTGATCTGCCAAATCGTGATTCTTGAGGAGCAACTCGATCTGCCCCCGGTAGTCCCAGACCTCAGGGGATTGTGGGGCCAGGGCCTCGGCTCGCTCAAGCGACAAACTCGCCGCCTGAACATGGCGGCGCATCAACAGGACATCCACGAGGTTCAACCAGGTCTGCGGGTGGCCGGGCAATAGCTCCGTCGCACGCTGGCAAATGGCGATCGCCTCATCAAACTTATTCTGAGGACATAAAACCCGGCTGAGATTGACGAGCACCGCACCGCTGGCTGGCGCCAGCTCCAGCGCCTTGCGAAACGCAGACTCAGCGTCCTGAAAACGCTTCTGGGTGGCACGCAGACGGCCCAGATTGGAATAGGCTTCAGGTCGGCCTGGCGCCAGCTCGATCGATCGCAGAAAGCAACGCTCGGCGTCCGTGTCGCATCGAATCTGGTGAAAGACCAGGCCAATCGCGTTCTGGGCTTGGGCCGAAGCGGCGCCATTCTTCTCGGCTAACGCCATGGCGCACTGGGCTTCGACCAGATCCTCCGGCCGACCTCGACCCGCTAGCGCACGTCCAAGGTTGTACCAGGCCTCGGTCATGCCGGGCGCAAACTCCAAAGCGTGCCGAGCCCACCAAATCGCAGCGTCGAAATTGCCGGCTTCGGTTGCTGCATGCGCTGTGTTGACGGCGTGTACCGCCGCGGCCATGGTCATGGAGAGCTGTTTGGTTGACACCTGTTCAAGCTGGAAAATGCGCTGCGATGAGCGCGCGCATTTCTACCTCGCTACGGTCGGATTTACTGGCCACGGCCCAGAGGTCAAAAAATGCCGGACGAGCCATGACCGCCGCCTTCTTGAAGCCAAGCTGGAGCAGCACCTGCATCAGAACACTGGCCGTGAACCCACAACGATGGGCCATGTAAAGATTGCCACGCGCCATGGCCGGACGATGCCCGTAGAGAATATCAAGGGGAGCAACAGGCCCTGAAGGCGAAGCGTATGCAGGCTCAACCAGCTTGTCCTGGGCGATGAGAGCGCAGACGGATTGCAGATCAGGGCACGTGATGACCGCAAAACCATCGGGCTGTAGCACGCGCAGCCACTCGTTCAAAGCTACAGGCACTTCATGGGGATACAGGTGCTCGATGTTATGGCTGGAAAAAATGGCATCGACGCTTTGGGCGGCCACTGCCTTCATATCGGTCATGGAGCCGATGACATCGGGACTGACACTGGCGTCAATGTCAAAGCGTATTTCGTTCCATTCAGGAACATTGAACCCCGAGGTCGTGTTCTGTTTTCGGGCCGGGCCGCAGCCTATGTGAAGGAGTTTTTTCATGACTTTCGCGCCATATGCCAGGAAGGCATGTTTGGGAGATCTACGGGGCAACCGCCAGCAGCTTAGAGATTGCGAGAGCGGTCTGCACTTTAGCAAAACACCTACTCGCAAGCCATCTATCAGGCGTCTGCTCGCCAACAAAGAAAGGCCCGCAGTCTTGCGACTGCGGGCCCGATTTGGTGGAGGTAGGTGGATTTGAACCACCGACCTCAGGGTTATGAATCCTGCGCTCTCACCAACTGAGCTATACCTCCGAAATCATTCCCCTTAGCGCGCCGCTTCAAGGCTCGGCCTGGTCTTACCGAGCGCGATAGTATATATCACGTCGCTCGTGCCGAAGCGCCGCCGCTACAATTCCGTTAGATAGGCTGGGAGCTGGGGACTCAAAGCTCCGCCGTCCGCCCTCGCCGGTTTTCTATGTCAGCCTCTGGATAAACACCATGAACCGCTGTTCACTGCTTCCCTCGCTTTTTTGCACCACCGCGCTTGCGGGTCTGCTGGCCCTGTCACCCCTGGCGGGGCGGGCCCAGACCAGCACCAATCCATCGGCGGCCACGCAGGCCCAGCCCTTGCCCCAGCGCATCCCGCCCATTTCGGCCCGGGCCCAGCGCGGCGTGCTGCGCATCGTGCAACCGCCTGAGGTGTTGCTCAACAGCCGGCCTGCGCGCCTGGCGCCGGGCGCGCGCATCCGCAACCGCAACAACCTCATCGTGGTGTCGGCAGCCCTGCTGGCGAAGGACTTGCCCGTGCGCTACACGCTGGACCCGATGGGACTGGTACATGAGGTGTGGGTGCTGACGGCCGAGGAAGCCGCGCGCGATCCCGTCCCCCTGGTCTACAACCCGCAGCCCCAGGAGTGAGAGCGGCGCCCGGCCGCCCCGCCCTGCCCCCTGGATTCAAGGGCGCCGCCTCACGCGGCACCCGCAAGACATGGACTTCGCCATGAGCAAGAAAGTATTCATCAAGACCTTTGGCTGCCAGATGAACGAGTACGACTCGGACAAGATGGCCGACGTGCTGGGCGCCGCCCAGGGCTACGAGAAGACCGACGACCCGGAGCAGGCCGACCTGATTCTGTTCAATACCTGCTCGGTGCGCGAGAAAGCCCAGGAGAAGGTGTTCTCCGACCTGGGCCGGGTGCAGCACCTCAAGAAAAAGGGCGTGAAGATCGGCGTGGGCGGCTGTGTGGCCAGCCAGGAGGGGGCGGAGATCATCCGGCGCGCGCCCTATGTGGACGTGGTCTTCGGCCCGCAGACCCTGCACCGTCTGCCCGAGCTGCTGACCGCGCGTGACGCCGAGAAGCGCCCGCAGGTGGACATCAGCTTCCCCGAGATCGAGAAATTCGACCACCTGCCTCCAGCCAAGGTGGAGGGCGCGACGGCTTTCGTGAGCATCATGGAGGGCTGCTCCAAGTACTGCAGCTACTGCGTGGTGCCCTACACGCGCGGCGAGGAAGTGCACCGGCCCTTTGAGGACGTGCTGGTGGAGGTGGCGGGGCTGGCCGACCAGGGCGTGAAAGAGATCACGCTGCTGGGGCAGAACGTCAACGCCTACAAGGCGTTCATGGGCGACACGAAGGAGATTGCTGACTTCGCCACGCTGATCGAGTATGTGGCAGAGATTCCGGGAATCGAGCGCATCCGCTACACGACCAGCCACCCCAATGAGTTCACGCCCGCTCTGATTGCCGCGTATGGCAAGGTGCCCAAGCTCGTGAGCCATTTGCACCTGCCGGTGCAGCACGGCAGCGACCGCATCCTCATGGCCATGAAGCGTGGCTACACGGCCATGGAGTACAAGAGCACGGTCCGCAAGCTGCGTGCGATCCGTCCCGATCTGTCGCTGAGCAGCGACTTCATCGTCGGCTTCCCGGGCGAAACGGACGAGGACCACGCGCGGCTCATCAAGCTGATCGAGGACCTGGATTTCGACAACTCCTTCAGCTTCATTTTCAGTCCGCGCCCCGGCACGCCAGCGGCGAATCTGCACGACGACACACCGCACGAGGTGAAGCTCAAGCGCCTGCAGCAGGTACAGGCCCTGATCGACGGCAATATGCGACGCATCAGCGAAAGCCGCGTGGGAACGGTGCAGCGTATCCTGGTGGAAGGACCCTCGCGGCGCGACCCGGGTGAGCTGATGGGCCGCACCGAATGCAACCGCGCAGTGAATTTTGAGGGGCCAGCCCGCCTGATTGGGCAGATGGTGGATGTGAAGATCAGCCTGGCCTATCCGCACTCGCTTAGAGGCGAGGTGGTCATAGAAGGCTGAGATGGCCATCGGGTCATGGCGAGCATGACTTAACGCATCGCAATTGCAATACAATTGCGACATGAAAACTGCGACCCTGCCCCCCATCCGCGTCGAACCAGGCTTCAGAGCAGAGCTTGAGGGCGTGCTGGAACAAGGCGAGTCACTTTCTGAATTCGTCGAAGGCGCAGTTCGCGCAACGGTTCAACGGCGCAAGACGCAAGCCGAGTTCGTCCGCCGCGGCATAGTCGCCATTGAAGAAACTCAGCGAGATGGCAGTGGCGTTCCGGCACAGGTGGTGCTGGACAAACTGCAATCCAAGCTGGATGCAGCCAAGCGATCCCAAAAGCCACGCGGGTGATGACCTACAACGTCGAATTCAGCCCTGCAGCTGCCGACGATCTGGAGCGCCTGTTTGATTTCGCGCTGCAACGCGAACTGAACAGCGCAACAGGCGATCTGGACGCCCCCGATAGAGCCCTCCAGGCCATCCGCACAGGCCTGGCTTTTCTGGCCGCCACCCCTCTGGCCTGTCGCAAGGTCGGAACCAGCGCCTTTGTGCGCGAATTGGTCATTCCGTTTGGCAACACGGGCTATGTTGCCTTGTTTGAAGTAGTGAACAACAGCAGAGTCGTCATCGGCGCCATTCGCCATCAGCGCGAAGACGACTACCACTGACGTGGCATCGCAGCCCGCGCGATGAGGTAGCAATAAACGGCTGAGCGGCGAGCTTGCACCCCACCTTCCCCCCAGCGGGCGTGAGGGCAACAAGGCTTCAAAAAGGGCGAGGCATGCCCTTCATGCCACCCAGGCGCTTCATGAGCTTCATCATGCCGCCGCCCTTCATCTTTTTCATCATCTCCTGCATCTGCTCGAACTCCTTGAGCAGGCGGTTCACGTCCTGAACCTGCACGCCGGCGCCGGCGGCAATGCGGCGCTTGCGGGTGGCCTTGATGATGTCGGGCTTCTTGCGCTCGAGCCGGGTCATGCTGTTGATGATGCCTTCCTTGCGGCGCAGGTCACGCTCCACACGGTCGGTGTCGACCTGGCCGGCTTTGGCGGCCATCTGCGCGGGCAGCTTGTCCATGAGGCTGGCGAGCCCGCCCATCTGCTTCATCTGCTGCAGCTGGGCCAGGAAGTCGTTGAGATCAAAGCCCTCGCCGCTCTTGACCTTGGCGGCCAGTTTCTGAGCGGCCTCAACGTCGACATTGGCGGTGACCTGCTCGACCAGGGCCACGATGTCGCCCATGCCCAGCACGCGGCCGGCATGACGCTGGGCGTCGAAGACTTCGAGGCCGTCGATCTTTTCGCTGGTGCCGGCGAACTTGATGGGCACGCCCGTGACGGCGCGCACCGAGAGCGCCGCGCCGCCGCGTGAATCACCATCGGTCTTGGTGAGGATGATGCCGGTCAGCGGCAGGGCTTCCTTGAAGGCGCGGGCGGTGTTGATCGCGTCCTGGCCCTGCATGGCGTCGACCACGAACAGCGTTTCCACCGGGTTGAGCACCGCGTGCAGCTCGCGGATTTCTTTCATTAACGCTTCGTCGATGGCCAAGCGGCCCGCGGTGTCGACCAGCAGCACGTCAAAGAAATGACGCTTGGCGTGATCAAGCGCAGCGCGGGCGATGTCGGCCGGCTTCTGGTCTGGCGAGCTGGGGAACCACTCCGCGCCTGCCTGGGCGCTCACGGTCTTGAGCTGTTCGATGGCGGCCGGGCGATAGACGTCACCTGAGACCGTCAGCACCTTTTTCTTGCGCTTCTCGATCAGGTGGCGCGCGAGCTTGGCGGTGGTGGTGGTCTTGCCCGCGCCCTGCAGGCCGGCCATAAGGATCACCGCCGGCGGCTGGGCAGCGAGATTGATGTCCGCCACGCCCTCGCCCATGGTGGCCGCGAGCTCGCGGTTGACGATGCCCACCAGCGCCTGGCCGGGCGTGAGCGAGCCCAGCACCTCCTGGCCCAGGGCTTTTTCCTTGACGCGGGCGACGAAGTCGCGCACCACGGGCAGGGCAACGTCGGCCTCCAGCAGCGCCATGCGCACCTCGCGCAGCATGTCCGACACATTGGACTCGGTGATGCGGGCCTGGCCGCGGATTTCCTTGACGAGGCGGCTGAGTTTGTCGGTAAGGGCGGAGGCCATGGCGGGGATGCTCTGCGATACGCTCCCGTAAGGAGCAGGCAAGAGGCTAAACTGTGATCATGATTCTACCCAGCAGCCCCACCGCCCCTCTCGTGCTGGCCAGCCTGACGGCTGTGGCCTACGCGGTGCCAGCCGTGGCGCGCCTGCCCGTGGTGGCTTCGCGTGCGGCGGTGCTGCTTGCTTGGCTGCTGCATGGCCTGCTGCTGGGCTGGCTGCTGCTGGGGGAGCCGCCGCGTTTCGGTTTTGCGTCGGCCCTGTCGGTCACCGTGTGGCTGGTGGCGGCGGTCTATGCCATCGAGACCCAGCTCTACCCGCAGCTGCAGGCGCGCTGGGCGCTTTCGGTCATGGGCGCGGGCGCCGTGCTGCTGGCCTGGTACTACCCGGGCCAGCCCCTGCACACCAGCGCTTCGGCCTGGCTGCCACTGCACTGGGCGCTGGGCATTGCATCCTACGGGCTGTTCACGGTGGCGGTCATGCATGCCATGCTGATGCTGCGCGCGGAGGACCGCATCCGCCAGGCGGCCGAACCCGGCAGCGGTCTGCCCCTGCTCACGCTGGAACGCCTGACCTTCCGGTTTGTGAGCGCCGGCTTTGCGTTGCTCACGGCGACGCTGCTGGCAGGCCTGATGTTTGGCGAGCAGCTCTACGGCTCGGCCTGGACCTGGAGCCACAAGACCGTTTTCTCGGTGCTGTCCTGGGCGGTGTTTGCGGTGCTGCTGGCGGGCCGGGCACGATTTGGGTGGCGCGGCTGGCGGGCCGCGCGGCTGCTGTTCACTGGCGCGGGCCTGTTGCTGCTGGCGTATGTGGGCTCGCGCTTCGTGTTCGAGATCATCCTGGGACGTGCCAGCGCATGAAGTTCCTGCTCCTACTGGCGGTGGTGCTGCTCGTTGCCTGGCTGTGGCGCTCGGGCCGCCGCAATGAGCCGCCCCAGCGGGCCGCCCAACCGCCCGCCAAGCCGGGACCACAAGAGATGGTGCGCTGCGCGCATTGCGGGGTGCACCTGCCGCACGGCGAAGCGCTGGTCGGGCGCATCGGTCTGTATTGCAGCGCCGAACACCGGCAGCTGGCGGAGCCCTGAGTTTGCGCGACGCCGAGCACTCCTGGTTCGGCCCTTCGTCGCTGGACGAGCGCCTGGAGGCGCCCGAGGAGCAGCGCGATTTCCAGCGCCTGTGGCAGGGCTTCATGACCGCGCGAGCCACGCTCGCGGCGGTGTTATTCCTGCTGCAAGGCGCGCTGTACCTGCTTGGCCAGACCGGTACGCCATGGCTGATGCTGCTGTGCGCCAGCCATTTTGCGGCGACGCTGATGGTGCGTGTGGCGCCGCATCCGCGGCGCCTGGGCCAGAACTTTGACCGCTACTGGCTAGCCAGCATCGGCGTGGACGTGGTGGTTTTCACACTGCTGCAGCTGGTGCACGGCAGCAGCATCAACTACACGCCGCTCTATGCGCTGCCGGTGCTGCAGGCGGCGGTGCTGGGTTCCCTGACGCTGTCCATGGGAACGGCGGCAGGCATCACCCTGCTGCTGCTGGGGCTCAGCACCTGGAAGAGCCTGCTGGGCACGATGGACGCCACGCCCCTGTTCATCCAGGCGGCGCTGACCGGTGCTGGGAGCTTCGTGGTGGCGTTCTTGGCGCACCAGCTCGCGGCGCGGCTGGCGACGGAGCAGCAGCGTTCACGCCGCAGCCAGCACGCCATGCGTATCCAGCAGCAGGTCAATGACCTGGTGATCGACGCGCTGACGGACGGCATCCTCGTGGTGGATGTGCGTGGCACGGTGCGCGCTGCCAATCCGGCCGCGCGCCAGCTGCTGCAAAGCGACGAGCGACCATTGGCGGACACGCCCTTCGGCCTGGCCGACGAGCCGGGCTGGCAGTCACTGGCGGCGCTGGCCTTCCAGGTGTTTTCCGGGCGTGGCGATGCACGCCACGCCGATGTCGTGATCGAACACTTGGGCCAGGGCAGCCGAAGATTGCGGGTGCGCACCCGCATGACCAATGCGCTTCTAGGCGAAAGCGAGATCCTGTGCGTGATGTTTCTACAGGACCTGCGCGAGATGGAGGCGCGGCTGCGCACCGAGAAGCTCGCCAGCATGGGACGCATGTCCGCCGCAGTAGCGCACGAGATCCGCAACCCGCTGGCGGCCATCTCCCAGGCCAACGCCCTGCTGGAGGAAGAGATACGCGACCCGCAGCAGTTGCGACTGATCCAGATGGTGCGCCAGAACGCCCAGCGCCTGGACCGCATCGTGGACGATGTGCTCAACATCTCGCGCGCAGGCAGGCTGGCCGCGCGCTTCGAGCCACGCGTGCTTGAACTCAGGCAGAGCGTGGAGCGCATCGTGCAGGACTGGGCGCAGCAGGCGGGCGGGGCCGGGCGGCTGGAAGTGCAGCCAGGCACGGCGGCGCTGCCGGTGTACTTCGACCCGGAGCACCTGCGGCGGGTGCTGGTCAATCTGCTGGACAACGCCCGTCGCTACGCCAGCGCAAGGGCTGGCGCCATCCAGGTCCATGTGCGCGCCGATGCCAGCGGCCATGCGCTGCTGGCCGTCTGGAGCGACAGCGCGCCCATGGAGCCGGCCGTCGAGCAGCACCTGTTCGAGCCTTTCTTCTCTTCCGAGAGCCGCTCCAGCGGACTGGGGTTGTATATTTGCCGGGAACTCTGCGAAGGGCATGGCGCCGCGATTGGCTACCACCGGGCCCGCCGCATCGCTCACGACACCCTGATGAACGGCAACGAATTTTTCATCGCCCTGCGCCGCGCGGCGGCCATCCCGGCGGCAGCGGAACGCAGCGCATCCACGCCATGACCACCACCGGCTCCGCCGTGCATCCCAGCATTCTGGTCGTTGACGACGAGCCCGACCTGCGCACCCTGTACGAGCTAACCCTGCTGCGCGAAGGCTACCGCGTGGATGTCGCCGAGACCGTGAGCGGCGCCTGGCAGCAGCTCCAGCAGCGCCGCTACGAGGTGCTGATCACGGACATGCGGCTGCCCGACGGCCTGGGGATTGATCTCATCGAGCGCCTGCGGACGCAGCAGCGCCCCGAGCGCAGCGTGGTGATCACCGCCTACGGCTCGGCCGAGAATGCGGTGGAGTCGCTCAAGGTCGGGGCCTTCGACTACCTGAGCAAGCCGGTCGACCTGAAGCAGTTCCGCCAGGTCATCGCCTCGGCGGTGCAGGATGCGCTGGCCACCCCCATCCGGCCTGGCGCCATGGTGGCTACCTCTGCGGCGGCCCGGCCGGCAAACAGCCCCGCAGGTTCCGCAGCCGAGGCCAGCCTGCAGCGACTGGTGGGCAGCTCGCCAGCCATCCGCCAGGTGCGCGAGCGCATCGCCAAGGTGGCGCGCAGTATGGCGCCGGTGCTGATCCACGGCGAATCGGGCACCGGAAAGGAGCTGACCGCGCAGGCCCTGCACGCCAATAGCCATCGCGCCAGCGGGCCGCTGGTGGCCGTGAACTGCAGCGCCATACCAGAGAGCCTGCTGGAGGCCGAGTTCTTCGGCGTGCGCAAGGGCGCCTACACCGGCGCGAACGCGGACCGCGAGGGTTACTTCCAGGCCGCGCGCGGCGGCACACTGTTTCTGGACGAGATCGGTGACCTGCCGTTCTCCATGCAATCCAAGCTCCTGCGGGCCATCCAGGAGCGCTACGTGCGGCCGGTGGGCGGCACGCTTGAGGAAGCGGTCGACGTGCGTATTGTGAGCGCCACCCACCGCAACCTGGCACGGGAGGTACTGGAGGGCCGATTCCGCCAAGATCTGTTTTACCGGATCAACGTGATCAAGATCCGCATCCCGCCGCTGCGCGAACGGCGCGAGGATCTGCCCGCCCTGTGCGAGGCCTTGCTCAACCGCATCGCACAAGAATCGGGGCTGCCGGTGCCGCGACTTACCGACGCCGCGCTGGCCGAGCTGGTCAGGCGTCCGCTCAACGGCAATGTGCGCGAGCTAGAAAATCTTTTGCACCGCGCGGTGGCGCTGAGCGAGGACGGCGAGGACGGCGATCTCAGCGTGGACAACATGGACACGACGCCGGCCACCCTGGACCCGCTGGATCCCGAAATCACCCCGACGTGGCCCGGCGCCTTGCCAGCGGCCTCGATGGGCACCGCACTGGATGCTGCAAGTGACCTGCCTGCGGACCTTCCGGGGCACCTGGACCGCCAGGAGCGCGAGATCCTCTTGAAGGCGCTGCAGGAGACCGGCTTTAACCGCACGGCAGCCGCTGCCAAGCTCGGTCTCAGCCTGCGCCAGATCCGCTACCGCATTGCGCGCCTGGGCATCGACATGCCGCAAGGTAACGACCCCTCGGCATGAGCCTGCAAGCCGCGCGCGCGAACGATCCGCTTTGGGACGGCGGCTGGTACCGCTATGCGCGCCGACTGGATTCACCCAACTTCGGACCGCGGCCCGTGGGCGCGCAAGTCGACCTGGTCGTGGTCCACTCCATCAGCCTACCGCCGGGGCAGTATGGTGGAGACAGGGTGCAGCAGCTTTTTACGAACACGCTGGACTGGGACGCCCACCCGTACATCAAGGGCATTGAGGGGACGCAGGTGTCCTCGCACTTTTACGTGCGGCGCCACGGCGAGCTCTGGCAGTTCGTGAGCTGCGATGACCGCGCCTGGCATGCGGGTGCCTCCCGCTACCGCGGACGGGAGAACTGCAACGACGACTCCGTGGGCATCGAGCTCGAAGGTCTAGAAGGCAGCGAGTTCGAGCCCGCCCAGTACGAGACCCTGATCAGCCTGTGCGCGGCACTGGCGCAGCGCTACCCGGTGCAGTACATCGCGGGGCACGAGCATATCGCGCCCGGGCGCAAGTCGGATCCGGGTCCGGGTTTCCTCTGGGCGGCGGTGCGACAGGGGCTGGGCTGGCCGAATCGGTGTTTTCCCGAGCCAACGACCTGAGCGTTGCTGGCGGCGCGCAGTGCATGCCTCTCACGGGTCCAAGCCCTGGTCGCGCAAACGCACGCACGCATGCGCCCTGCCGACACAAATGACGCGCCAGACCGCATGGCGCCGTGCTGTTGCATGGGGGATGCGCGCTGCGCAAGGGCTGGCGCGGCACGCTCCTGACGCCGCAATATTGCAGCAAGCCCGATGCATTTTTTTGTTCGCGCGTCCACAGGGCCGTGTCGGCAACGCTACACTACAGGTAGTGTCTTGTATTCAATAGATACCCCATATATAGTGGTTTATGCTCGCCGCCACGGCTCTGCCGCACAGCGCCCGCGAGGGGAACCTGTACCCGTTACCAACGAACGATTTGCTAAAGAAGAGGAAAAAATGCAAACAGCCTTGAACCCCGCCGCACCTGCCCTGCACACTGGTGTCCTGAGCCTGCAGACGCAGGAGAGCACCGCAGCCACGCCGCTCAACAACTACCAGATCATCCGTCGCAATGGCGCGGTGGTGCCCTTTGAGCCTAGCAAGATCGCCGTGGCCATGATGAAGGCCTTTCTGGCCGTGCACGGCACGCAGGGCGCAGCTTCAGCCAGCGTCCGGGAGGTGGTGGACCAGCTGACGCAGGCCGTGGTGCGCGCCCTGATGCGCTCGCGCCCTGGTGGCGGCACCTTCCACATCGAGGATGTGCAGGACCAGGTCGAACTGGGCCTGATGCGCGGCGGCCATCACGAGATTGCCCGCGCCTACGTGCTCTACCGCGAGCGTCGTGCGCAGGAGCGTGCCCAGCAGACAACCCAGGCCGCTGCTGCTGCGCCCCGGTTGCACGTGACCGACAAGGGCCAGCGGATCGCCCTCGACGTGGCCCGCCTGCAGCGTCTTATCGAAGGCGCTTGCGCGCACCTGGGCACCGACATCAAGCCCGAGCCCATCGTCGCCGAGACCATGCGCAACCTCTACGACGGCGTACCGATCGATGAGGTCTACAAGGCCGCCATCCTGGCCGCCCGGACCCTGATCGAGAAGGACCCGGACTACACCTACGCCACCGCGCGCCTGCTGTTTTACACCATCGCCAAGGAGGTGTTGGGTCGTGACGTGCAGCCGACTGAGATGGCCGAGGCCTACGCCGACTACTTCCCCGGCTTTATCAGGAAGGGCGTGGACAACGAACTGCTCAATCCCGAGCTGCTGAACTTTGACCTTCAGCGCCTGGGCCGCGCCCTGAAGGCCGACCGCGACCAGCAGTTTGATTACCTGGGCCTGCAAACCCTGTATGACCGCTATTTCCTGCACGTGCGCAAGAACCGCATCGAGCTGCCGCAGGCCTTCTTCATGCGTGTGGCCATGGGCCTGTCGCTGGGTGAAATCGACCGCGAAGCGCGCGCCATCGAGTTCTACGAGGTACTGTCCAGCTTTGACTTCATGTCCTCGACCCCCACGCTGTTCAATGCGGGCACCCTGCGTTCGCAGCTCTCGAGCTGCTACCTGACGACGGTGCCTGACGACCTGGACGGCATCTACGAGTCGATCAAGGAAAACGCCCTCCTTTCCAAGTTCGCCGGCGGCTTGGGCAACGACTGGACGCGCGTGCGGGCCCTGGGCTCTCATATCAAGGGAACGAACGGGGAATCGCAGGGCGTGGTGCCCTTCCTCAAGGTGGTCAACGACACCGCCGTGGCCGTCAACCAGGGCGGTAAGCGCAAGGGCGCGGTCTGCACGTACCTGGAGACCTGGCACCTTGATATCGAAGAGTTCCTGGAGTTGCGCAAGAACACCGGCGACGACCGCCGCCGCACGCACGACATGAACACAGCCAACTGGATCCCTGACCTCTTCATGCGCCGCGTGATGGAGAAGGGCGAGTGGACCCTGTTCTCACCGTCCGACGTGCCGGATCTGCACGACCTCTTCGGCACCGATTTCGAGAAGGCTTATGTCGCTTACGAAGCCAGGGCCAAGCGCGGCGAGATCAAGCCCAGCAAGACGGTGCCTGCCACTGACCTGTGGCGCAAGATGCTCTCCATGCTGTTCGAGACCGGTCATCCCTGGATCACGTTCAAGGATGCCTGCAACGTACGCTCGCCCCAGCAGCACGCCGGCGTCGTGCACTCGTCCAACCTGTGCACCGAGATCACGCTCAATACCAGCGACACCGAAACGGCCGTCTGCAACCTGGGCTCCGTCAATCTGCGCCAGCACCTGAAGGATGGTTCCATCGACCAGGAGAAGCTGAAAAAGACCGTGTCCACCGCCATGCGCATGCTGGACAACGTGATCGACATCAACTACTACGCGGTCAAGAAGGCGCGCGACTCCAACCTGCGCCATCGGCCCGTGGGCTTGGGCATCATGGGCTTCCAGGATGCGCTCTATGAGCTGCGCATTCCCTACGCCAGCGATGCGGCCGTGCAGTTTGCCGATGAGTCGATGGAGGCGGTCTGCTACCACGCCTACTGGGCCTCGACCGAGCTGGCGCGCGAGCGCGGCGTCTACTCCAGCTACCGTGGTTCGCTGTGGGACCGTGGCATCCTGCCGATGGACACCCTGGATCTGCTGGCCCAGGCGCGCGGCGGCTTCGTCGAAGTGGACCGTTCCATGACGCTGGACTGGGACGCCTTGCGCAAGAAGATCGCACGCGACGGCATGCGCAACTCCAATTGCGTGGCCATCGCCCCGACCGCGACGATCTCCAACATCATCGGCGTCGATGCCTCGATCGAGCCCTGCTTCGGCAACCTGTCGGTCAAGTCCAATCTCTCTGGCGAGTTCACCGTCATCAACCACTATCTGGTGCGCGACCTCAAGCGCCTGGGCCTGTGGGACGATGTGATGGTCATGGACCTGAAGCACTTCGATGGCTCGCTGCTACCCATCGACCGGGTGCCCCAGGAGGTCAAGTCCCTGTACGCGACGGCCTTCGAGGTCGAGCCGCGCTGGCTGGTGGAAGCCGCCTCGCGGCGCCAGAAGTGGATCGACCAGGCCCAGTCCCTGAACATCTACATGGCTGGCGCCTCGGGCAAGAAGCTGGACGAGACCTACAAGCTCGCGTGGATCCGGGGCCTCAAGACGACGTACTACCTGCGCACCAGCTCGGCCACGCAGGCTGAGAAGTCGACGGTGCAGTCGGGACGCCTGAACTCGGTGGCCTCTACTGGCGCTTCAGCCGGCGGCGTGAGCGCGCTCGAAGCTGCTGCAGCCGCAGCGCAGGCGCAGATAGCCACAGCGGCCACCGACATCAAGTTCTGCGCCATCGATGACCCGGGCTGCGAAGCCTGCCAGTGATGTGCGATCAAGGGAGCGTCGCAGGCCACCTGCCTGCGATGTTATTGAGCAACAAAACCAGCGGCGATGTGAATGAATACTTCCCAATTCACGTCGTCGCTTTCATAATTCGCTGATTGGAATTTTTTATGTTGTCCTGGGACGAAGAAGTCAAGCCCACACCGTCAACGTCTTTTGCCGGCGCCGCTCTGAGTGGTCGCCCGAGGGAGCTTCCCTCCTCTTCAATGCAGACACCCCGGATGCAGACCGTCGCCGCGACGGCGCCAGCCGCAGCTGTCTCCAGCCCCTCTCCACAGAGCCGCATCAAGGCTGCTGACAAGCGCATCATCAACGGTCAGACCGACGTCAACCAGCTCGTGCCCTTCAAGTACAAGTGGGCCTGGGAAAAGTATCTGGCCACCTGCGCCAACCACTGGATGCCGCAGGAAGTGAACATGACGCGCGATATCGCCACCTGGAAGGACCCTAACGGTCTGTCCGAGGACGAGCGCCGCATCGTCAAGCGCAACCTGGGCTTCTTTGTCACGGCGGATTCGCTGGCCGCCAACAACATCGTGCTCGGCACCTACCGGCACATCACCGCCCCCGAGTGCCGCCAGTTCCTGCTGCGCCAGGCCTTCGAGGAGGCCATCCACACTCACGCCTACCAGTACATCGTCGAGTCCCTGGGCTTGGACGAGAGCGAGATCTTCAACGCGTATCACGAAGTCCAGTCCATCCGTGACAAGGACGAGTTCCTGATTCCCTTCATCGAAGCGATCATGGACCCCAACTTCCACACCGGCACGCTGGAAGCCGACCAGAAGCTCCTCAAGAGCCTGATCGTCTTTGCCTGCCTGATGGAAGGCCTGTTCTTCTACGTCGGATTCACTCAGATCCTGGCGCTAGGCCGCCAAAACAAGATGACGGGCGCAGCCGAGCAGTACCAGTACATCCTGCGCGATGAGTCCATGCACTGTAACTTCGGCATCGACCTGATCAACCAGATCAAGCTCGAAAACCCGCAACTGTGGACGGCAGAGTTCAAGGCCGAGATCAAGGGCCTGTTCGAAAAGGCGGTCGAGCTGGAGTACCGCTACGCCGAGGACACCATGCCGCGCGGCGTGCTGGGCCTCAACGCCTCCATGTTTAAGGGCTATCTGCGCTACATCGCCAACCGGCGCGCCACGCAGATCGGCCTGGAACCCCTGTTCCCCAACGAAGAGAACCCTTTCCCCTGGATGAGCGAGATGATCGACCTCAAGAAGGAGCGCAACTTCTTCGAGACCCGCGTCATTGAGTATCAGTCGGGCGGCGCGCTTTCCTGGGACTGAAAAATCAATCTATGGCTTCCAGAATCGCATCCGTTGTCAACCACCCCGCAGAGCGTGGTGTCAGCGTATGCCACCGTGTTCATGGCCTTGGGCCCTACCCCAGCGCCATGAATCGCTTCATGCCCTCCAACAAACGCATGAAGTGCTCTTTGTAACTTGATCAAGGAGAAATGAAATGGCAACTGCAAAGAAAGCGGCCGCTAAAAAGGCCCCCGCGAAGAAGAAAATAGCGGCGAAGAAGCCCGCAGCCAAGAAGCCGGCCGCCAAGAAGGCTGCTGCGAAGAAGCCTGCAGCCAAGAAGGCCGCCGTGAAGAAGGCTCCGGCGAAGAAGGCCGCAGCCAAGAAGCCGGCAGCCAAGAAGGCTGCTGCGAAGAAGCCGGCCGCCAAGAAGGCTGCCAAGAAGGTAGCGAAGAAATCCGCTGCCAAGAAGCCGGCTGCCAAGAAGGCTGCGAAGAAGCCCGCGAAGAAAAAGGCCGCTGCGAAGCCTGCTGCTGCCCCTGCGGCCGCCCCTGTGGCTCAGACCACGCTGAACCCGCAGGCCGCCTGGCCTTTCCCCACCGCAAGCCGTCCCTGAGACAGCCACGGTGGCAAGCCCGTTGCCTGAAAAGGCGGCGGGCTTTTTTCTTCACCTTTCGTCAGTCAGCGGGCTGCTGCTCCCGCCAAACTGCGACCGGGCGGCTTCAGGCTCCCAAGAGCTGCGGTGCGACCCGGTAGTTCTGCGGGCCGCGATGGGCGATCTTGTGCGATCCCATGCGGTTGCCCAGCGCGGCCGACTGCTCCAGCGACCAGCCTTGCTCCAGGCCGAAGAGCAGGCCGCCGCGATAGGCGTCACCACAACCTGTGGGATCAACCACGGCAGCCGCCTGCACAGGTGGCACCAGCGTCTTGTGGCCTTCCGTCCAGACCTCACTGCCCTCGTGGCCGAGGGTGATGACGAGGCCACGCACCTTGCGCGAGATGTCCGCCGGACTCCAGCCCGTACGCTCACACAACATCTTGCCCTCGTAATCATTGACCGTGACCCAGGTCGCGAGTTCGACGAAGCGGGCCAGCTCCCGCCCATCAAACATAGGCAAGCCCTGCCCGGGATCGAATACGAAGGGGATACCAGCCGCCTTGAACTGCTCGGCATGCTGCAGCATAGCGTCGCGGCCATCGGGAGAGATGATGCCCAGTTTGACGTCTGAATCACGCTCAATGCGCGTGACGTGCGCCTGCATCATGGCGCCCGGGTGGAAGGCCGTGATCTGGTTGTTGTCACGGTCGGTCATGATCATGGCTTGCGCGGTGTAGGTCTCTGTGATTTCCTTCACATGACGGGTATCGATACCCAGTTCGCGCAGGCGCCGCACATAGCCCGCACCATCATTGCCCACGGTCGCCATGGGCAGAGGCGCGCCCCCCAGAGCCTTGAGCGCATAGGCGATGTTGCCCGCACAGCCCCCGAAATCACGGCGCAGGGTGGGCACCAGGAAGGAGACGTTCAGGATGTGCAGCTGGTCGGGCAGGATCTGCGCCGCAAAGCGACCCTCGAAGTTCATGATGGTGTCGAAGGCCAGGGAGCCGCAGATAAGTGTCGCCATGGAGCAGTGTTAGGTTCAGGGATAAAAGGCCAGCAAGCGATAACCTGCAATGCGCTCACCGCTGCCGGTGATCCGCACGGTGAGCAACACGGTGGCCTGGGACTCAGAAGCTGCGGGAATCACCCCAGCAGGCGCGCCCAGGTCTTCGGGTGTCAGGACGCGCCGGATCAGGGCATGGTCCAGCGTGTCGGTAAGCGCGAGTTCGATCGCGGGCATGGCCACCTCAATGGGGGCATTGTTCTTGAGGGTCACGCTGAGACGGTACAGATCGCCCTTGATATTGCTTAACGCCGAGCTATCGATGGCGACCGACTCAATCTGGCGCAGGGGCCGGATTTCACACCCGGCCAGCAGACACACCTGTTCGACCCATGGCCGCAGATTCGGATGCAGTGCCACGAGACGGTCGCGCTCCTGAACCAGCACCTGCCCAAGCAGCCCCAGGAGCAGCACGACGCAGGCCACGACGAGCGAGGCACGCACCAGCGGGCGATGCCAGCGCGACTGCGGACGGGTCGACGGCATGAAGGAAAGCCCCTTGCCAGCTCCAGCCGCCACCGGCCCTGCCGGGGACACGGCGCCGGGCTCAAGCAGCGGGGACGGCGTCGCATCCGTGCCATAAGCAGAGCCCTTGGGCGGCAACGGGGTCTGCAGAGCGTCGAAAGGGCTCGCGGGCTCGCGGGTTTCTCCTTCGACGAGGATCACCGTTTCGGCCTCATCGACTGCAACCGCAGCGAGCCTACCCTGGAGGGCAGCGGCAGCGGGCTCTTGAGCGATCGCACTATCTTCGGCACGAAGGGCCGGCTCGGTCGGTTCCTGCAGATGGGCTGCGGCATCGAAAATCTCCTCGCACTTGCCGCAACGCACCCAGCCTTCCGAAATCTTGAGCTGGTCAGGCACGAGCCTGAACATCGTGCGACAGGCAGGGCACCGTGTGATGAGGCTCATGGCACTCGATTGTAGGGCGGCCCTAAACGGAATCAGCCGGTCACAAGCAGGCAGTCATCAGCACCCAGCCATCCTGCTGATCGGCGACAGACAGGCGGCACAGCGGCGCATACGCGAGCGCCAGCTCCTCGGCCTGCCGTTCCAGGACGCCCGCCAGCACCAGCGCGCCCCCGGGCGCGACACGGGCACACAGCAGGGGTGCCAGCACCTTGAGCGGGGTGGCCAGGATGTTGGCAAGCACGGTGCGGTACTGCCCCTGCGCGAGCTCTGGCAGGCCAGCATTGAGCTGCACACGATTCGCTTCGGCATTAAGCCGCGTGGATGCGACGGCGGTCTCGTCGATGTCGACGGCATCAATCTCACGTGCACCAAACTTAGCTGCGCCTATGGCCAGGATGCCGGAGCCACAGCCATAGTCCAGCACGCGACCCAAGTCGTACCCGGCACCCTGGCGCGCAATCCAGCGCAGACACATGCGCGTGGTCGGGTGGGTGCCGGTACCAAAGGCCAACCCCGGGTCGAGACGAATGATAGTGCGCGCCTGAGCCGGCGGCTCGTGCCATGTCGGCACGATCCAGAACTCAGGCGTGATCTCCACCGGCGCGAACTGGGATTGCGTCAGCCGCACCCAGTCCAACTCGGGCACCTCAACGACGCCGAGCGTACGGCAGCCTTCAAAGAAACCCTGGGCTTGCAGCAAGTTGGCCGCATCGTCGGCTTCAGCCTGCACGGCAAACAGGGCAATGACGCGTGAGCGCTGCCAGCCTTCGGCCGGGGGCGGCATGCCCGGCTCGCCGAAGAGGGCGTGCTCGGCCTCGGTCTGAGCGTCGGCATCCTCAACACTGACGCTCAGGGCATCCAGCGCGTCCAGCGCCTCACCCAGAACCTCCACGCGGTCCTGCGGGCAGAGCAAACGAAGTTCGTACATGGGTATCCCGTCAGTGAGAGCCTTTAGGCGAGGGCACTCGCGGAACTGGCTTTGCTAGGCCGCTGAGTGCCTCCCCCTTGCCACCGAGGGCTGGCGTTGAGGTGGGAAGCGGCGCACGCCGCTCAGGTGGAATGACCTCAGCGGGATTAACGCTTGTGATGCCGCAGCCACTCCTCCAGGTAGTGGATGTTCGTGCCTCCCGCCAAGAACTTGGCATCGGCCATGAGCTCCCGGTGCAGGGGAATATTGGTACTGATGCCCTCTACCAGGGTCTCGGCTAGCGCGGTACGCATGCGGGCCAGGGCCTGATCACGGGTGTCGCCATGCACGATGATCTTGCCAACCATGGAGTCGTAGTTCGGCGGCACGAAGTAGTTGGTGTACACATGCGAATCCACGCGCACCCCGGGGCCGCCCGGCGCGTGCCACATGGTGATGCGGCCGGGAGAGGGCGTGAACTTGTAGGGATCTTCGGCGTTGATGCGGCACTCGATCGCATGACCGCGGATCTGGACGTCCCGCTGTGTGAAGGGCAGGCGCTCGCCCGCAGCGACCGTGATTTGCGTCTTGACGATGTCCACACCCGTGATCAACTCGGTCACCGGATGCTCGACCTGTACGCGCGTGTTCATCTCGATGAAGTAGAACTCGCCATCCTGGTAGAGAAACTCGAAAGTGCCCGCGCTGCGGTAGCCGATTTTCTTGCAAGCTGCCACACAGCGCTCACCGACCTTCTCTATCAGCTTTCGCGGGATACCCGGCGCTGGCGCTTCCTCGATGATCTTCTGGTGACGCCGCTGCATGGAGCAGTCACGCTCGCCCAGATAGACCGCGTTTTTGTGCTTGTCGGCCAGGATCTGGATCTCCACGTGCCGCGGATTCTCCAGGAACTTCTCCATGTACACGGCCGGGTTGTTGAACGCAGCGCCCGCCTCGGCCTTGGTCATCTGCACGGCATTGACCAGCGCGGCCTCGGTGTGCACCACACGCATGCCGCGGCCGCCGCCGCCGCCTGCGGCCTTGATGATGACCGGATAGCCCACCGCCTTGGCAATGCGCTTCATCTGGGCAGGATCGTCCGGCAGTTCGCCATCGGAGCCGGGCACGCAGGGCACGCCCGCCTTGATCATGGCCTGCTTGGCAGAGACCTTGTCACCCATGATTCGGATGGACTCGGGGGTCGGACCGATGAACTGAAAACCGCTTTGCTCCACGCGCTCGGCAAAATCGGCGTTTTCGCTGAGAAATCCGTATCCGGGGTGGATCGCTTCAGCATCGGTGACCTCGGCAGCCGAAATGATGGCAGGCATGCTGAGGTAGCTCTGGCCAGAAGGAGGAGGTCCGATACAGACCGCCTCTTCCGCGAGCTTGACGTACTTGGCCTCACGGTCGGCCTCGGAGTACACCATCACAGCATTGATGCCGAGCTCGCGACAGGCCCGCTGGATCCGCAAGGCGATTTCGCCACGGTTGGCAACCAGAATCTTCTTAAACATGACCTCTCCCGCGGCTCATCTCCCCGCGCGCTGCGTGCGCCCGTGCGGTCTGCTTCGCCATGCCAATGGCATGACCGCCGCAGTTGGCAACAAGAATCTTCTTGAACATTCAGCAGCCGCCTTACTCGATGATGAAGAGCGGCTGCCCGTACTCGACGGCCTGGCCGTTCTCGCACAGAATCTGAGTGACCGTGCCGGCCTGGTCGGCCTCGATCTCGTTAAGGATCTTCATGGCCTCGATGATGCAGAGGGTCTCGCCCTGCCTGACGGCCTGGCCGACCTCGACAAAGGCCTTGGCGCCGGGAGACGCCGACCGGTAGAACGTGCCCACCATCGGCGCCTTCACGGCATGCCCGCTGGCAGTGGGGGGCGCAGCGGCGGCGGCCGGGGCAGCAGCCACGGGCGCCGCAGCCGGGGCAGCAGACACCATGGGTGCCGCCACGGGCGCCGGCATGGCATAGCCTTGGACCACTGCGCCACCCGCCTTGACGATCCTGACCTTACCTTCAGCCTCGGTGATCTCGAGTTCTGACACGTTTGAATCAGACACCAAGTCGATCAGGGTCTTGAGTTTTCGCAAATCCATGGGAACTCCAACGTTCTTGTTTCATGTGCATCGAACTGATAACAAACCGACGCAATCTTGAGGGCATCTACCGAGAAAATCCCGGACCGAGGCTCTGGCGGGACGCCATCATAAGCGATCCCCGGAACGCTACTTCAAGCCGCGCCAAAGCGCCAGGTCCTGCTTAGTGAGCTTGCCGATCTTGCGATTGAGCAGAGTTCCCTCAGCACCCAAGAGGACCGTGAAGGGCAATCCGCCGGCCTGATTGCCAAGATTCCTGCTCAGGGTCAGGCCGTCCATGCCAGCCAGCGCCACGGGAAAAGCCAGCGGCTGGCGCGCCAGGAAAGCCTGCACCGGCGCGAGCTTGTCGACGGCAATTCCGAGCACTTGCCAACCTTTGGGGCTGTTTTCTTGATAGAAGGTATTCAGAAGAGGCAATTCTTCAACACATGGTGGACACCAGGTAGCCCAGAAATTGATCAGCAATGGGCGTCCACGCATGCTGCTTAGAGCCAGACGGCTACCAACCGGCGTGTCGAACTCCAGAGACCAGAGTTGGTCTTCTGCGCCGGTTGTCGCCGGAGCTGGCGCGTAACGCCACCAGGCCAGGCCCACGCCGGCCAGGCCGGCGGCCGTGGCGCTGAGCACGTACACAGATCGCCTGCGGGAAAGGCCAAAAGGCTTGGAGGCATCGCTCAATTTTCTTCATCCTGAATCAAAAGGCGGCGAACTGCAGCCAAATCTCCGCGTGGGGTGCGTTGCCTCGCATCCCGCAGCAAGGCACCCCGCAGGTCATCCAGATCGTTCACCAGCAAATGTATCCCAATCGTCTCCCCCAAGTCGCGACACGGGGCATGAAAACTCAGCGCCTCCACCGGCTCCTGGTGCAAACCCGTCACGGTACGCGGCTCGTACTTCACACCCAGGTCGATCAGTGCGATCTCGGCCGATTTCTCGTCGTCGCAGAAAAGTTGCAGGTAGATATCAGACAGGCGCGTGGCTGTCCCGTGCCAGACCGCACCACCGAGATGCGGCCTGAATCGCTCAAGCCGCTCCATCCAGTACAGGGCGAGGCGACGCAGCGCGCGCAGCTCCGCAGGCTGGGTAGCAGCGCAGAAGAGGTCAATGTGCTCGCGCACGGCATCCTCAACGGCCTGGTTGTCTGGCAGGGGCGTGCGCTGCGGCAGACCGAGCTGACGGACGGCATGCCGCTTGGCAGGGCCGTACTCCAGCCCCTCCTCGACAACCAGCCGCGCAGCAGCAGCGGCAATTTCTTCGGTGGCAGTCACGGTGCCGATTGTGCGCGCAAGCGCCAGGCCGTGCCGACCTACCCCTAGAATCGCCCGATGCATATCCATGTCCTTGGCATCTGCGGCACGTTCATGGGAGGATTGGCCGCGCTGGCGCGTGAAGCGGGCCACCAGGTAACCGGCTGCGACGCCGGGGTCTACCCACCCATGAGTGAGCAGCTCGGGGCGCTGGGCATCAACCTGATCGAAGGCTACGGTGCCGACCAGATGTCGCTGCAACCTGATCTCTATGTGATCGGCAACGTGGTCAGCCGCGCGCGCACCCCGCAAGGCGCAGCCAAGTTCCCCCTCATGGAAGCCATCCTAGAAAGCGGCGCCGCCTACACCAGCGGCCCCCAGTGGCTGGCGGAGCACGTGCTGCAAGGGAGGCACGTGCTGGCTGTGGCAGGGACTCACGGCAAGACGACGACCACCTCCATGCTGGCCTGGATCCTGGAGGCCACAGGCCGCCGACCGGGATTCCTGGTCGGCGGCGTCCCCCTGAACTTCGGCATCTCGGCACGCCTGGGCGGGCCGTCGATCCAAGCCGGCAGCGGGCAGCGACCACTGTTTGTGATCGAGGCCGACGAGTACGACACCGCGTTTTTCGACAAGCGCAGCAAGTTCGTGCATTACCGGCCACGTACCGCCGTGCTCAATAACCTGGAGTTCGACCACGCGGACATCTTCGACGACCTGGCCTCCATCGAACGCCAGTTCCACCATCTTGTGCGCACCGTACCTGGCTCCGGGCGCGTGGTGGTCAACGGGCTGGAGGAAAGCCTGGCGCGCGTCTTGCACGCCGGGTGCTGGAGCGAGGTGCGCAGCTTTGGCGCTGCGGTGAGCGACTTCAGCGCCATCGGAGAGCCTCACGACTTTGAAGTGCGGCAAGGCGGGCGCCCCGTGGGCCGGGTGCGCTGGTCGCTCAGCGGCCAGCACAACCAGCTCAATGCGCTGGCCGCCATCGCTGCAGCGGACCATGTGGGTATCGCGCCGGCTGAAGCGGCGCAGGCCCTGGGCTGCTTTGAAAACGTGCGGCGGCGCATGGAGGTGCGCGGCCGCGTGCGGGAGATGACCGTCTACGATGACTTTGCCCACCATCCTACGGCCATCCGTACCACAGTCGACGGCCTGCGGCGCAAGGCAGGACCTGCGGCGCGCATCCTCGCCGTCTTTGAGCCCCGCAGCAACACTATGAAGCTGGGCACTATGAAAGCCCAGCTACCCTGGAGCCTTGAAGGCGCAGACCTCGCGTTTTGCCATGCGGGTGGCCTGGATTGGGATGCGCGCGAGGCGCTGGCGCCCATGGGTGCGCGCGCCAAGGTGGCCGACACGGTGGAGCAGCTAGTACAACAGGTGGTCGCCCACGCAAAGCCCGGCGATCACATCCTGTGCATGAGCAACGGTGGCTTCGGTGGCGTGCACCAGAAGCTGCTCGATGCATTGAAACCTAAGTAGACAAACCCGCTCAAAACGCGCGACACCGCGGAACCGGCTTCGCCAAGCCACCGGTGTCGCACCTTGCGGGAGCTGTGCGTGCAGCCCGGGGGGGAGCTTTATCCCCGTCGCGCCTTGACCGCGTCGGACAATACCTGCAGCGCCTGCAGTGAGTCATCCCAGCCCAGGCAGGCGTCGGTGATGCTCTTGCCGTGCTCCAGGCGGGCGGGATCATCCTTGCCTGGCGTGAACTTCTGCGCGCCGGCCTGGAGATGGCTCTCGATCATCACGCCGAAGACGCCACGCGAGCCGCTAGCAATCTGACGCGCAACGTCGCGTGCCACGTCGAGCTGCCGCTCGTGCTGCTTGCTGCTGTTGGCGTGACTGAAGTCCACCATCAGCGTGGCCGGCAACTTCGCGGCCTCCAGCTCCTTGCAGGCCGAAGCCACGCTGGCGGCGTCGTAATTGGGCGTCTTGCCGCCGCGCAGGATGACGTGGCAGTCCTTGTTGCCGTTGGTCTGCACGATCGCCACCTTGCCATTCTTGTGCACCGACAGGAAGTGGTGGCCGCGGGCGGCCGCCTGAATCGCGTCGGTGGCGATGCGGATGTTTCCGTCGGTGCCGTTCTTGAATCCGATCGGTGCAGACAGGCCCGAGGCCAGCTCGCGGTGCACCTGGCTCTCAGTGGTGCGCGCGCCAATGGCCCCCCAGGCGATCAGGTCACCGATGTACTGCGGCGAGATCACGTCAAGGAACTCGCTGCCGGCTGGCAGGTCGAGGCGGTTGATCTCGATGAGCAGCTGGCGTGCGATGCGCAAACCCTCGTCGATGCGGTAGCTTTCGTCCAGGTAGGGATCGTTGATCAGACCCTTCCACCCCACCGTGGTGCGCGGCTTCTCGAAGTAGACGCGCATCACGATCTCCAGCGTCCCCTTGTGCAGATCGCGCTGCTGCTTCAGGCGCCGCGCGTATTCCAGTGCAGCCGCCGGGTCGTGGATGGAACACGGGCCGATGATGACCAGCAGGCGGTCATCCTTGCCCGCCATGATGTTGTGGATGGTGTGGCGCGTATGGGTGATCAGGCTTTCCACGGGAGTGCCGCTGATCGGGAAGAAGCGGATGAGGTGCTCGGGCGGGGGCAACACGGTGATGTCCTTGATGCGTTGGTCGTCGGTACGGCTGGTCTTGTCACCGGGGTGCGCATACCAGGCGTCGGCGCTGGCAGGCTGGGCTTGGGTCGTCATCGCATTGCTCCTTGAATTCGGTTTGGACGGGTTGTGACTCGGTAAAAAAAAACCGCCGGCTGGGCCGGCGGTTTTGGAATTCGGACGTTTCTAGAAGGTACGTTCAGAACTCTCTCTCGCCGGCGGCGCGTGAGAACCAAAAGTAGCCATGAAAATAGAAACGGCTGGAAACCATGGAAATCAATATAGCACAGAAAAAACGTGGCTCCGTGAGGGTGGTGAGCGTTCAGGCCGTACCTCCGACCGTCAGCCCGTCGATGCGCAGGGTAGGCTGCCCGACGCCCACGGGAACGCTCTGTCCTTCCTTGCCACAGGTGCCCACGCCGCTGTCCAGACGCATGTCGTTGCCGATCATCGTGACCCGTGTCAGCGCATCCGGACCATTACCCACGAGGGTCGCGCCCTTGACCGGGTAAAGGATCTTGCCGTTCTCGACCCACCAGGCTTCGCTCGCGGAGAACACGAACTTGCCGGAGGTGATGTCCACCTGGCCACCGCCAAAATTGGTTGCGTACAGGCCACGATCGATGCTCGCGACGATCTCCTCGGCGGTCTTGTCCCCGCCTAGCATGTAGGTGTTGGTCATGCGGGGCATGGGCACGTGGGCGTAGCTCTCGCGCCGGCCGTTACCCGTGGGCCGTACCTTCATGAGTCGCGCGTTCGTCGCGTCCTGGATATAGCCCTTGAGGATACCGTTCTCGATCAGCACATTACGCTGGGTGGGGCAACCCTCGTCGTCGACGTTGAGCGAGCCGCGCCTGTCGGCGATGGTGCCGTCGTCGAGGACCGTGACGCCCTTGGCCGCTACCCGCTGACCGATGCGCCCGGCAAAGGCGCTTGAGCCCTTGCGGTTGAAGTCACCTTCCAGACCATGCCCGATGGCTTCGTGAAGCAGCACGCCAGGCCATCCCGGGCCCAGGACCACGGTCATCTCGCCTGCCGGCGCTGGACGGGATTCCAGGTTCGTCAACGCCGCATTGACGGCCTCGTCGACGTAGCGGGTGATCATGGCGTCGTCAAAGTAGGCGAGGCCAAAGCGGCCACCACCACCGGAGGAGCCCATTTCGCGGCGCACTGCGCCGGCCACGGTCTGCTCGGCAATCACGGTCACCGACAGGCGCACCAGGGGGCGGACGTCGGCAGCAAGGGTACCGTCGGCACGGACCACGAGCACGACGTCGTATTCACCCGCCAGACCGGCCATGACCTGCACCACGCGCGGGTCCTTGGCACGAGCGAGCTTTTCCACCTTTTCAAGCAGGGCCACCTTGGCGGTGCTGTCCAGCGTGGCGATCGGATCGGTGCCCGGGTAGAGCGTACGCGAGCCCGCAATCTTGCGAGCGGCTGCCTTGAGCCGCGCCGTCTGGCCCGACCCTGCAATGGTGCGCACCGTGCGCGCGGCGTCCAGCAGGGAAGCCTGCGAGATGTCGTCCGAGTAGGCAAACGCCGTCTTCTCGCCGCTCACGGCGCGCACACCGACGCCCTGGTCGATGCTGAAGGAACCGGTTTTCACGATGCCCTCTTCCAGGCTCCAGCCCTCGCTGCGCGTGTACTGGAAATACAGGTCGGCGTCATCGACCCGATGGGCGCGGATCTCGCTGAGGGCTCGCAGAAGATGCGATTCGTCCAGACCAAAAGGCGTGAGCAGCAACTCGCGGGCAGTGGCCAGACGCTCCAGGGTGGGTTCGCGTGAAATCATGCAAGCATTGTAGGGCTCGGGCGCGCCCGCTGCAGAGGGAGCTCTCGCCTGCTGCGCAGCCCGGCGCGCCCCAGCACAGGCGACGGCTCAGGTCTGGATCAGACGCTTGGACTTGGCAATCGACATCATCATTCCCAGCGCCAGCCCCAGAGTGACCATGGCGGTGCCGCCGTAGCTGATGAAGGGCAAGGGCACGCCGACCACGGGCAGGATGCCGCTGACCATGCCCATGTTTACGAAAGCGTAGGTAAAGAAGATCATGGTGATCGCGCCAGCCAGCAGGCGGGCGAACAGGGTCGGCGCGTCCAGCGCGATGGCCAGGCAGCGCAGCACCAGGAAGAGGAAGGCTCCCAGCAGAAAGAGGTTGCCCAGCAGACCGAATTCCTCTGAATAGGCGGCGAAGATGAAATCAGTGGTGCGCTCCGGAATGAACTCCAGATGCGTCTGGGTGCCTTGCATGAAGCCCTTGCCCAGAACACCGCCTGAGCCGATGGCAATCATGCCCTGGATGATGTGAAAACCCTTGCCCAGCGGATCGCGCCAGGGATCGAGCAGGGTGCACACCCGCTGCTGCTGGTAACCATGCAGCAGCGGCCAGTCCACGCCGGCCGCGCACAGTTCGGGTTCGAAAATCACGAGCAGAAGCACCCCCACCAAACCCAGGGCGACCGGTGGCAGTATGAGTTTCCAGCTAAGTCCGGCGAAGAAAATCACAGAGAGGCCAGCCGCCAGCACCAACAGCGAGGTTCCAAGGTCCGGCTGCTTCATGATCAAGCCCACGGGCAGGGCCAGCAGCATGCCGGCGACCAGAAAGTCCAGCGGACGCAACTGGCCCTCGCGCTTCTGGAACCACCAGGCCAGCATCAGCGGCATGGCGATCTTCAGGATCTCGCTGGGCTGGATGACGATGCCCACGTTGATCCAGCGCCGGGCGCCCTTCTTGGTGATGCCGAAGATGGCCACGGCGATCAGCAAGGACACGCCCAGCACGTAAAGCGGCACCGCCAGGCTCATGAGCCGCTGGGGCGGGACCTGGGCTACGACGAACATAATGAAGCCTGCGATCAGCATGTTGCGACCATGGTCCATGAATCGTGTGCCATGGTCGTAGCCGGACGAGTACATCGTCAGCAGTCCGGCGCCCGCGAGCATGAAGACCGCGAACGCCAGCGGGCCGTCAAAGCCCTGGAACCAGGGCAGCGTACGCTGCATCAGAGTTGGGCGCTCGAAGACAACCGGCATGGCGACATTATCCCGCCATTGCCCTTCATGCCAGGCCTCAGGCGAGGCGGATTTCGACCACCGTGCGGCCGGGCTCGCTGCTGACTTCCAGACCCACACCGATGGCGGCGGCACGCTCGCGCAGAGAGGCCAGGCCCTTGCGCTGCACGCGCTCCAGATGGAAGCCGCGACCGTTGTCCACCACGCGCAGGCGCGCCCCCCCGCCCGCTACGGCACGCAGTTCGATGCGCAGCTCGCTGGCCTGGGCATGCTGGAGCACATTGGACAACGCCTCGAACACCATGAACTGGAGCTGGCGCATGGCCTTGTCATCCAGGGTGGTCAAGGGAGGCAGCAGATCGACATCCCAGTGCAGGGTTATGTCCGAGCTCTTGAAACGCGGCTCCAAGCGGTAGCGCAGGTTGGCCAGCAGCGTGGTCACGTCACCGGGCGGCAGGTTCATGGCGTCAATCGAAAGCTTGAGCTGGTCCAGGGAGTCGCGCAGTGTCTGGAGCAGATCCTCCCCGCTGGCCTTGCCCGACTGCAACTGGCGGATCGCCGTGCTGATATGCGATCCCACTCCATCGTGCATGTCACGCAGGATACGGGCGCGCTCGGCGGCGCGTTCCTGCTCGCGCGCCAGCTGCTCCAGCTGCTGGTAGCTGGCGGCTAGCGCCTGCTCTTTCTCCTTGACCTTGGCCGCCATGTTGTCCATCAGGTCGCGGGCCTGCGCACTGGCCTCGCGAAAACGCGTGATCACGATGTAGCCCAGCGCCAGACCGAACATCACCGAGGCGTAGCGCATCCAGGATATCTCGGAAAAGTTGCTGACCGCGCGGATGACCATCCAGTCGCGAAAGCCCACCAGCACCGTGAAGACGCCGGCGGTGGCCACCAGCACATGCTCTGTGGTGGGTTTGCGCAGGGCACCCCAGAAGTAGACGATCGCGTAGCCGATGAACAAGAAGGTCGCAAAGCCGTACCAGCCCGTCAGGTAGCGGTCATCGTGGAGCTTCAGAGCCAGCCACGCCGCCGGCAGGGAGGTGATGAACAGGGCCAAGATCACACTGCGAACCCAGCGCATTGATGGATGCAGGTGCCAGCCGGCGACGTGGTGGCAAAACAGCGCTGATCCGCAGAACCAGCCCGCGTAGGCGACGGTCTGCAACATGCCCCACCACGGCCAAGCCAGCGGTGGATCGGCCAGCGCGTTGTCCGAAAGGCGTAGCATCCAGCAGATCTCAGCCACCCCGGCGCTCAGGTAGAGCATGTCGCGCTGCGGCGCCTGGCCGGGAAGGCGCTCGACCTGGGTCGCCCAGATCAACAGGGCGATGACACCGACGAGCAGGCTGAAAACGGAAACTGCGATCGAACCGATGATGCGCCAGCGGTAGACCTCCTGGTAGTGCTCGCGAACCTCGATTTCGGGCCCGACCAGGAGCGTGGACAGGCCCCCGCGGCGCCCACCATCCGCGTGCAGGATGACCCGAAAGAGGTTGTCGCGCCGCAGCAGCTGGGCGGGGATGAGGACCTGCTGCGGCGCCTTGGCGTAATCCTCGCCGTTGTCCCGCTCCAGGTCACCGAAACGGGACAGCAACACGCCATTGAGCCAAATCTCTGCCCGATTTCCGACCCGCGCGAAATAAACTGCCTGGGGCTCGGACGGGGGGCTGTCGATCTGCAGGGGGATCTCAAGCACCGCGCGCCCCGATCGCCACGCATTTTGCCGGTCCCAGTTGTAGGGCAGGCTGATCCTCTCGATGGCCAGCTCGCCTTCAAGCTCCGTCACAACCTGCGCGCGGCGCAGCTCCAGCAGCTCCGCCTGTGCCGGCACCAGCAGGCCCAGCAGACAGCTGCTCAGGACCAGGAGATGCCGCAACGCCATGTTCAGCCCCTAGGCGCCAGCAGACCCAGCCGCGAAGCTTCAAACACCGCCTCGTTCTTGGAGTGCACCGACAGCTTGGAATAAAGATTCTTGATGTGCGTCTGTACCGTATGCACACTGACTGACTGCAGGCGCGCGATTTCCGCATACGAGAACCCACGGGAGATGAGGGTCAGCACTTCATGCTCGCGTGGAGACAGCAGAGGTGCTTCGGGGTCTACCGCACGGGCCGGCGCAGGCAGCTCGCTCGGGGGCCCGGCGCCGCGCCGACTACTGGTGTACTTGGCCAGCACCTTGCGCGCGATCATGGGCGAGATCGGCGAAGCGCCGTTTTTCATCTCCAGAATGGTCTGGGCGATATCGTCGGGCGCGGAATCCTTGTGGATGTAGCCCAGGGCGCCGGCCTCAATGCTGGCCAGCACGTTGTCCTCGTCGCCAAAGAGGGAGATCACCAGCGGCTCGCAGCGCGGATGCATGCGCGTTACCAGGCGTATCACTTCCAGCCCGCTGCCGTCGGGCAGACCGAGGTCGGTGAGCAATACATCGACCATATGGCTGTCATCGGCAAGCCAGGCGCGTGCCTCGGCCACCGAACCCACCGCGCCGACCAGTTGCAGGCCGGCACAGCGCGATACGCTGGCCGAAAAAAACTCCCGCATCGTCGAGTCGTCTTCGACCACCAATACCCGCCAAACCTGCATTGCCTGATCCATCTCTTGCCGATCGCGAATACATGAGCATAGCCGCAGCCCATCGTCCGGATACGGACCTGCCCCTCCCATGAACATGGGGGGCCGCTACGATAGGCGACTCCTGCCCAGGCCCGACCGATGACCACGACCCACCTGCTTTACCTGCACGGCTTTCGTTCCTCACCCGGCTCCACCAAGGCACGCCTGGTGCAGGACCGTATGGCGCGGGGCCATCCCGCCGTGCGGCTGTGGTGCCCGCAGCTGCCGCCTTCACCGCGGCAGGCGATTGAGCAGGTCGTGCACGGCATCGCCGGCTGGCCACGCGCGACGATGGCGGTGGTCGGCTCGTCGCTCGGCGGCTACTACGCGACCTGGCTGGCGGAGCAGACAGGGTGCCGGGCGGTGCTGCTGAACCCGGCCGTCCATGCAGCGCGGGATCTTGCCACGCGGGTCGGCATCCATACGGGGTGGCACGAGCCCGAGAAACCCTTTGAATTCAAGGCCGCCTACCTTGACGAGCTGCGCGCCCTGGCCGTTGCGGCCATCACCGTTCCCCGGCGCTACTACACCCTCATCGCCAAGGGCGACGAGGTACTGGACTGGCGGGAGATGAGCGCACACTACCCTGGCACTGCGGGCCGGCTGCTGGAAGGCAGCGACCACGCGCTCACGGAATTCGCGGCGTATCTGGACGAGATCCTGTCCTTTCTGGAGCTGGACCCGCAGCCCGCTGCATGACGTCGGGACAGTGGGTCTGCTGCTGTCGCCAGCGCGTGTGCTCCTGCGCGTAGGCTGCCCGGTAGCGTATTTCGTGGTACGCCGCCTCGTCGGCGCGACCGAGCAGGCAGGCGCTACCGATCAAGGTCTCGATGACGATAGGCTCGGGTGAGTAATGGAGCAGGGAGCGGGCCAGCACGTTCAGACGTTGCGCCTGGTCTGGCGTCAGCGGCGTTGTGCTCAGGATGGCGAAATCAAACTCCCGGAGGAACACACCGTGATAGGCATCCCTGGCGGGCAAGAGGGCGAGCCAGGCGGGATCGCGCGCCTGTGGGGCCAGGTACAGCTGTCGCACGCGCTGGTAATCCCAAAGCAGGTAGCCGCTCAGCGCCAGCACCAGGCCCAGCGTGCCAGTGACCCAGCGCGCCGGCACGCGTGGGACTTCGGCAGGCACGAGGAGCCAGACGGCGTAGAGCGTGACCAGCTGGAAAGGCCCGTACCACAGCGGATACTCAAGCAGGCTGTGCACACCCAACAGGGCGAGCACCCCCCAGGCCAGGCGGCGATGCGGCAGGTCCTCCCGCCACGGGCGAGCCCGCCACAGCCATGCAAGCACCCCGCCGCACAGCAGCAGGGCCAGCAGCAAGCCCAGCTCCACAGCCAGCTGCAGCGGCAGATGATGCGCGTTGTCCAGCATGGCACAAAAGCGAGTGCCTTCGAAGAGCGTGATGTAGTGCGCGTAGTCCAGTTCCCCCCAGCCCCAGCCCGTCCAGGGACGCTGCGCGATCAGTTCCAGCACATTGGCCCAGAGTACACTGCGCGACTCGCAGCCAGCAGGTTCCTGCACCATGCGCTCAAACACGCCAAGGCTGTGGACTCCCTGCGTTCCCTGCAGCAACCAGGGCAGCACGGCCGCCGCCAGCGCATAGACCAGGGCCGCCAGCGAGCCCCAGGCAAGCGTGGACCCTTGCGTCCCGCGGCGCCACAGTGCAAGCAGGGCCAGCACCAGCAGCCACTGCAGTGCGCCGGTGCGCGAGGCAGTGGCTGCACTGCCCACAGCCAGCAGGGCCAGAGCGGCGCCCAGCGAGACATGGTGCCGGGCACCCGGCTGATCCGGCCTGACGCTCCACAGCCATAAGGCGGCCCAGCACCCCAGGTTGAGCAACGACGCCTGCTGGTTGCGCTGGCGCAGATTGCCCTGAGCCTGTCCAGCCTCGGCCGGCCAGACCCAGGGCGCCAGCGCCTCGCCGAGGCCGAAGTACTGCAGCAAGCCGATACAGGCCGAGAGCAGAGCCGCCAGCAACAGCCCCCAGGCCAGACGCCGCGCCCAAAGCTGTATCGAGGCCCGCCGCCAGCAGGCGTACGCGACCAGCAAAGCCACGCACATCCAGGACAGCCCGAGCTGCCAGAACGCCGGCAGCGGCGCCGAGCTCAGTGGAAACAGGAAGGGCAGTGCCACGGCCAGCGGCGCAACCCGGACAGAGTCAGCAAAAGGCATGAGGCAGGACCCACGAAAGCCGCCGGCATCATAGATCGTCGTCGCGACCCCATGGGACAATAAGACCCATGTTTGCTATGTTCGACGAAGCCGGCAAGTTCCTCGCCGGTCGCATTCTCTCTGAGGCCGAGGCATCGCTGCAGGTCGAGCTTGACAGCGGCAAGCGCGTCAAGGTCAAGACGGCCAACGTGCTTCTGCGCTTCGACAAGCCCGCCCCGGCCGAACTGCTGGTGGCGGCGCAGGGGCTGGCCACGACCATCGAACTGGACCTCGCCTGGGAATTCGCCCCGCAAGAAGACTTCGGCTTCGCGGACCTGGCTGCGGTCTACTTCGAGGATCCGCCCAGCCTGACCCAGCAGGCCGCCGCCCTGCTGCGCCTGCACGAGGCACCGCACTACTTCCGGCGCGCCAGCAAGGGGCGCTTCCGCAAGGCCGCTGCCGAGATCGTGCAGCAGGCCCTGGCCGCGATCGAGAAAAAACGCCTGCTCCAGCTGCAGATCGCTGAATGGGCGCAGGCGCTCGGCGCTGGCTCCTGCCCGGCCCCCATCCGTGAACAGCTCTACAGGATACTTTTCAAGCCCGACAAGAACGCGCCGGAGTACAAGGCCGTCGTTGAAGCCGCGCGCGCCACCCAGCTCGCACCGCTGGACCTGCTGCAGCGGGCTGGCGCCATCGATTCGCCGTACCAGTTCCACTGGCGGCGCTTCCTGTTCGAGAATTTTCCCAAGGGCTACGGCTTCCCCCCGCTGGAGGCGCCCGAAATAAGAGACGACCTGCCCGTGGCCTCCGTCCAGGCCTACTCCATTGACGACTCGGCCACCACCGAGATCGACGACGCGCTCTCGGTTCAGGGCCTGGGCTCGGATGTCGTCACCGTGGGCATTCACATCGCGGCGCCGGGCCTGGCGGTTCAGCGCGGCGACCCGGTGGACAACGTCAGCCGCAACCGCCTCTCCACGGTCTACATGCCCGGCTACAAGATCACCATGCTGCCCGACGAAGTGGTGCAACGCTACACCCTGCAGGAGGGCCGGGCCTGCCCGGCGGTCTCGCTTTACGTCGCGTTCCGTGCCGACACGTTCGAACTGCTGGGCCATGAGACAAAGCTGGAGCGCGTGCCTATCGCGCACAACCTTCGCCATGACCAGATCGACCAGATCGTCACAGCCGCATGGCTTGAGGAGCCTTCGTTCGCTCACCCCGCGCCAGATCCGGCGCCGCTGAGCGCCGGTTTGCGTGCCGAGCTTGGCTGGCTCTACCGGCTGGCGCGACATCTCAAGGTCCAGCGAGAGATCGCGCGCGGCAAGCCCGAGACCTTCACGCGGCCTGACTACACCTTCCGGCTGCTGGGCCACGACGGCGAGCCCAAGGGGCAGGAAGAAGTCGTTATCGGCACGCGCAGTCGCGGCGCACCGCTGGACCTGATCGTGGCCGAGGCCATGATCCTCGCTAACAGCAGCTGGGGGCAGTGGCTGGCCGAGCTGGGCGTACCCGCGATCTATCGCAGCCAGGTCAGCCTGGCGCCCGGCGTAAAGGTGCGCATGGGCACCAAGGCGCTTCCGCATGCAGGCCTGGGGGTAAAGAGCTATGCATGGAGCACTTCGCCGCTGCGCCGCTATACCGATCTCGTGAACCAGTGGCAGATCATCGCCTGCGCGCGCCACGGCAGAACGGCTGCGCTGGCCGCCCCCTTCCGCCCGAAGGACGCCGAGCTCTTTGCCATCATTTCCGGCTTCGATGCCGCCTACTCGGCCTACAACGGCTACCAGGCCACGATCGAGCGTTACTGGACGCTTAAGTACCTCCAGCAGCAGGGCATCACCGAGCTGGAAGCCACAGTGTTCAAGGACAACCTCGCTCGTGCGGACCAACTGCCCCTGGTCCTGCCGGTGCTCGGCGCCGATGGCCTGCCGCGTGGCACACGGGTCCGGGTGAAGCTGGGCTCGATTGACGAAGTCGCCCTGGATGTGGCGGGCACGGTGCTGGAGCGCATCGATGGCGGCACGTCTGCCGCGGGCGAGGAAAACGCGGGCGACGACGAATCCGAGCAACTCGCCGCTGGCCCCATCGCGATTGCGGTCGACGTCAACGAGGTCGATGCCTCCACACCCGTAGCTTGCGGCGATAATTGAAACACAGCCGAGCCAGGCTCCAGCCCCACTGCGAACGGAGAGTTCCGCCCCCGTGAAACTGCGCAAGCTCAGCACCCTGGAATACGCTCTGGGCATCTCGGTCGCGCTGCATGCCGTGTTGCTGACGGTGCGTTTCGTCGACCCCGAAGCCATCGAGCGCGCCTTTCGCGACACGCCGCTGGAAGTGATCCTAGTCAACGCCCGCAGCAATACCCCCCCGGACAAGGCGCAAGCCATCGCCCAGAGCAGCCTCGCCGGCGGCGGGCAGGCCGAGGGCGGCCGTGCGACCAGCCCCCTGCCCTCCAGCCAGATCGCGGATCAGGGCGACACCCTGGAAGACGAAGCCCACAAGCAAATCCGTCATTTGCAAAAGCAGCAGACCATGCTGCTGGCCCAGGTGCGACAGCAACTGGCCAGCCTGCCGCTGCCAGACCCGAAGCAGCTACGGCTCAGCCCGGAGCAGGCGGCACAGGAAGAAAGGCGTCGTCTGCTGCTCAAACAGCTGGCGGAGATCGAGCGCCGCATCAACGAGGACAGCGCCAAGCCACGCAAGCGCTACGTCGGCCCCTCCACCCGCGAGGAGGCCTATGCAGCCTACTACGACCGCCTGCGCCGCGCGATCGAAGACAAGGGCACCGAGAGCTTTCCCACCACATCCAGCGGCAAGAAGCTTTACGGCGAGCTGACCATGGTGGTCACGGTCGACCGGCAGGGCCAGGTGGTGTCCACGGAGATCGCGGAGAGCTCGGGCAACCGCGCGCTGGACCGTCGCGCCGAAGCGATCGCGCGCGCCGCCGGTCCGTTTGGTCACTTCAGCGCCAGCATGCGCAAGGAGGCCGACCAGATCGTGGTGGTTTCACGCTTCCGCTTTTCTCGTAACGAGACGCTTGAGACCCGGGTAAGCGCACCGTGAGCACGCTGCTCAAGGCCATGCTGCGGTGGGTCGCGCTGGTGCTCGCGGCCCTGCTGGCCCTGCAGCTGTTCTTCGTGGCCCGAATTGCGCTCATGGCCCGGGTCGACCCGCAGTCGACCAGCTTCGAGCGTTCCGAGGCCTGGCGTATCCTCCAGGACAAGGGCGCGCTGCGCTGGCGTCAGCAATGGTTGGACTACGAGCGTATCTCGGACCATCTCAAACGGGCCGTGATCGCCTCCGAGGACGACAGCTTCGCCCTGCACGAAGGCGTGGACTGGGACGCACTCGAAAAAGCATGGCAGAAGAACCAGGCCGCCGAGGCCCAGGCCGCCAGGCTTGCGGCCAAAGGCGCGCGGGCGGTGCGGCCGCCCAAGATCGTTGGCGGCTCGACCATTACGCAGCAGTTGGCCAAGAACCTGCTGCTGTCGGGTGAACGCACGCTGCTGCGTAAGGGCCAGGAGCTCATGCTGACGTATTTGCTGGAGACACTGCTGACCAAGCAGCGCATCCTGGAGCTCTATCTAAATCATGTCGAATGGGGCGAAGGCGTTTTTGGGGCCGAGGCTGCGGCGCAGCACTACTACCGCAAGCCCGCAGCCCTGCTGTCGCCCGCCGAGGCCGCTCGGCTGGCCGTGATGCTCCCGCGCCCGCGGCACTACGAGAAGTCGCCGGGCTCGCCCTACCTTGAGGAACGCGCTGGCGTGATCGCCGGACGTCTTTGGCGCGCGGAGCTGCCATGAGAATCCTAGGCATCGACCCCGGACTGCGCACCACCGGCTTTGGCGTCATCGATGCGCAGGGTCACACGCTGTCGTACGTGGCCAGCGGCACCATCAGTACGACGCATGTGGAGCAGGGGGAACTGCCAGCGCGCCTGAAGGTGATCTTCGACGGGATCGGCGAGGTGGTGGCGCGCTACCAGCCCGGGGCGGCGGCGGTCGAGATCGTCTTCGTCAACGTCAATCCGCAGTCCACCCTGCTGCTGGGCCAGGCCCGCGGCGCCTGCCTCACGGCGCTGGTGAGCGCGGGTCTGCCCGTGGCGGAATACACCGCGCTGCAGATGAAACAGGCCGTGGTGGGACACGGCCGCGCACAAAAGGCGCAGGTGCAGGAGATGGTCCGGCGATTGCTGCAGCTGCCCGGGCGCCCGGGCCCTGACGCCGCCGACGCGCTGGGCCTGGCCATCACGCAGGCCCACGCCGGAGCCGCGTTGGGCCGTATTGGCGCGGCCACTACTCTGGCACGCAGGACCAGCGGCATGTACCGGGGCGGCCGCAGCCGCTAGCACCGGCGTCTGCTCAGAGATCGACTGCGGGGCGGTAGTCTTTGGCTGGCACCGGTATCCAGCGTCGGACGAGCGCGCAAGCGATCAGTGCGGCCAGGCCCACGGCCATCACATCAAGCCAGGGACGCACCCAATCCCCCCCCAGGGCGCCAAACAGGCTGGCACGCAAGGCCTTGATGACCCAGCTGAAAGGCAGCCAGTCGTGCACGGCCTGGAAAAACTCTGTGGTCAGCTCGATGGGCATCACGCCGCCGCCAGCGGCCAGCTGCAGCGTGAGCAGCAGGATGACGATGAGCTTGCCCAGTTCGCCAAAAGCACGCAACATCAGCAGCACGATGGCCAGGAAGGCTTGGCCAGCGGTCAGCACGATTAGGAGAAAGCTGGGCAGATCCGGCACCGCGACCCCCAGACCGGGCAAGAGTACGAGGACCACCAGTGCGGTCTGCAGCATGACGACCAGGGCCGGCACCGCGTAACGACCGAGGGTCTGGGCCAGGGCTGGGCTGGCCATGTGCTCTTCGCTGAGCTGACGCATGGAGAACATGTAGACAGACATCACGGCGCCCAGCCACAAAGCCATGGCGATCATATTGGGCACAAAGGCGCTGCCATTGTTGGGCACCGGCGCCTGGACCTCCAGCACGGTTTCTACCGATTCAGCAAGCCCGCGCGCGCTGCCATCAAGCTTGCCGGCCGTTGCCGGCAGGGCCGATTCGACCAGGACGATGCCGTCGAGCAGTTGCCTCGCGCCGCGCCGCAGTTCGGAGCCGCTGCGCTCATAAGTCTCCAGCTGGGCGTCCTCGGGCAATCGGTCAGCCAGGGTCCGCAGGTTGTCGGCCAGCTGGCCCACCCCTTCGGTGAGGCGCGCCGTGCCTTCCTCCACCCGCGCACTGCCCCGCAGCAGCTGGGTATTCGCATCCTGTGCCGTGCCCAGACCATCGTAGAGCTGCTTGCCGCCGGCGGCCAATGCGCCCGCGCTCCCCGAGATCTTCTCCCCGACGAAGAGCAGGTCGACAGTCTCTTCCTGCAGCTGCGTGGCGCCACGGGTCAGGAGATCGGCGCCAATCTGCAACTGCTGCAGGCCCGTACCCATCTCGCGGTGGCCCTGGGTCAGTTGCTGGGTCCCGCTGCGCAGGGCCCGCAGTTCACCCTCCGGTGGCATGCGCGCCGCCATGGTCCGAGTGCTTGCACCGTAGCGCCGCACGCCAGCGACGAGCTGCGCACCGGCAGCGTCGTAGCGGGCCATACCTTCGTTAAAGGAAGTCGCCCCCGCGCGCAGGCTCGACAAGCCAGTGCGCAGCTTGTCCAGCGACTTGCCTGAGCCGTCGGCGGAATTGAGCACCTGCTCCCAGCGCTGCTCGTTCAGGGCCTCGTTGACGCGGTGCCCCAGCTCGGCGGCAAAGCGCCGCGCAATCCCGGCGGCCGCATAATTGTTGCCCTCCGACAGCACCACCACCACCTTGCCGCCGCCACGCAGGGTGCCCGGCAAGGCGTTGGCGCTGAAGTCGGGCGGGATGATGACGGCGAAGGCCAGGCGCCCGAGGCGCACGTTCTCGCGTGCGGCGTCCGCATCGCTCAGGGCGCGGAAGCCGAACTCCCCGGAGGCACTAAGCTCCTCGAGCAGTTCCGTGCCGACATTGCTGGCGCGCCTCTGGTAGACGGCGCCCTGGTCAAGGTTCACGATGCCGACCGGCAGATCACTGGTCTTGGCGTTCGGATCCCAGACGCTGGAGAGATAGATCAGCGCATAGATGGCGGGCACCGACACGATGGCCAGCCCCGCCAGGATGAGCCGCGGAAAGCGACGGAACAGCAGCAGATCCGTGCGGATGATGCGCCAGCAGGCGATCAGCCCACCTCTCAAGACTCCTGCCTGCTTCATACGTGATGGCCCCCTTCGCTCCCGATTGTGCCGCACGCCGCCGGCGGGCGGTGATTCTCTATGCCCGGGGACCCCGGACTCCTTGTAACGCCAGCGGACACGCGCTAGATTGGACAAACAGCCCTATGCCAACTGGGAGACCGCTCGCTCAATTTCTGCAACTCCAAACCCAAGCCGCCCGAGACTGGCGCCAGGCCGGCGCAGCCTAAGCAGGTGCGCACAACGCGACCCGCCGCGCAGGGGCCTGCGGCCAGCGGGGTTCCCGGGGCGCCACCGCCGCCGCGCGAGGTCGGCGAGGATAACCAGGAATCAAACTGGCCGCTGTAGGAGGACTCGGTGGCCTTTCAGGACAGCCAGATACCCTCGGTCTTCAGTGAGCCGGACGCAGTGAAGACGCGCGACGACCCTTCAAAGGTCAAAAACACGACACCGGATGCCTTCTGCGCCGTATGCAAACGCGGATCGTGAACACGCTCACGCGATACGCTGGAGGATGAGCACGGCGAAAAAGCCGAAGGCCGCGATCAGCGTCCACTTGAGCGTGATCAGGCCCCAGCGACGATAGCGCACCTGTCCGGTGCCGGCATAGAAGGCAAAGCACACGGCGGCGCCGATCAGCAGCACGAAGATCAGCCAGCGAAACAGCAGCATGCTCTTACCTCGACCGGGAAACTCGACGCTGGGCCGCCCCAGGGCGGTTCAGCCCCCGTTGGGAGCAGCGACCTGTGCAAAGTTGGAGCGTGGGGGCCATATCACCAGGCGCGGGCCGGCTGCGCGAAACCCTTGGGCGCAAGCTTCTCGTTGTCGAACGTCACGGTTTCCCACGCGTCGCTCCGCCGCAGCAGTTCGCGCAGCAGCTTGTTGTTCATGGCGTGCCCGGAGCGAAAGGCGCTGTACGCTGCCAACAGCGGCTTGCCCAGGATGTAGAGATCGCCCATGGCGTCCAGAATCTTGTGCTTGACGAACTCGTCGTCGTACCGCAGGCCGCCGGCATTGAGCACCTTGTAGTCGTCCATGACGATGGCGTTGTCCAGGCCCCCGCCCAGGGCCAGGCCGTTGGCCCGCATCATCTCGACGTCGCGCGTGAAGCCGAAGGTACGCGCGCGGGCGATGTCGCGGCTGTAGTTGTGCACGCTCATGTCAAACTCCACGCGCTGCCCCGTGCCATCGACGGCCGGGTGGTCGAAGTCGATCTCGAAGTTGAGCTTGTAGCCGTGGTAGGGATCAAGCCGGGCCCACTTCTGGCCGGCCCCTTCGCCTTCACGCACCTCGATCGCTTCGGTGATGCGGATGAAGCGCTTGGGCGCTTTCTGCAATTCGATGCCTGCGCTTTGCAGCAGGAAGACAAAGGAGGCGGCCGAGCCGTCGAGGATGGGCACCTCTTCGGCGGTGATGTCGATGTAGAGATTGTCGATGCCCAGGCCGGCGCAGGCCGACATCAGGTGCTCGACGGTATGGACCTTGGCGTCACCCCGGCTGAGCGTGGAGGCCAGGCGGGTGTCGCTCACGGCCTGAGCCGACACCGGGATGTCGACCGGCTGCGGCAGATCGACCCGCCGGAACACGATGCCCGTGTCCGGCTGCGCGGGACGCAGCGTCATCTCGACGCGCTGACCGCTGTGCAGTCCCACGCCCACAGCGCGGGTCAAGGACTTGAGGGTACGTTGCTGCAGCATGGTGCAATTTTAGCGGCTCAGCCATTCCATGAAGGCTGACGCGGGCATGGGTCGGCTCAGGTGGTAGCCCTGCGCCTCGTGGCAACCCAGCACCCGAAGCTGCTCCGTGATGGCCGCGTTCTCCACGCCCTCGGCCACCACGCTGAGCCCCAGGTTGTGCGCGAGGTCGATGGTCGAACGAACGATGATGGCGTCGTCCGGATCGGACTCCATTCGAACGGCTCCTTGTTCGGGCATCTGCAAGGCCGCAGTCGCCCGCTGACCGTGCGCTGCGCGTCGATGCCATCCCAGACGAGAACGGGCGCCCTTGCTCCAGGACGCCGCGCCAACTGGCGCGGTCAGTCGGCCTGCTTGCGCAGGAATGCCGGAATCTCGAAGTCATCCATGCCGCCGGAGGATAGGGCGTCCACCTTTGCCGCGGCCTGGGTGCGGTCACGGGTGCGCCAAACGCTTGGCGTGGTCATGGCGTTGTAATCCGGCTGGGGCACGCCGGGCACAGTCGCGGTAACGGCCGGCGCCCCCGGCAGCGCTCCCGGGGCCACGGCCTGGTTCAGCGTTGGCACCTGGAAGGGCACGTTGTCAGTCCCCGTGCGCAGCACCTGCAGGGGCGCAGCGGTACGGCGCGTGCCATGGCGCGACAGTCCTGTGGCCACCACGGTGATGCGGATGTTTTCGCCCAGGCTGTCGTCATACGCCGTGCCGTAGATCACGTGGGCGTCCGACGCGGAGTAGGCGCGGATGGTCTCCATGGCCAGCGCAGACTCCTTGAGCTTGAGCGAACGCCTGGCGGTAGAAATCAGCACCAGCACCCCTTTCGCGCCCGAGAGGTCGATGCCTTCGAGCAGCGGACAGGCCACCGCTTGCTCGGCGGCGATGCGTGCGCGGTCTGGCCCGCTGGCCACGGCGGTACCCATCATGGCCTTGCCTTGCTCGCCCATCACGGTGCACACGTCTTCAAAGTCCACGTTGATCTCGCCGGGCACATTGATGATTTCGGCAATGCCGCCCACCGCGTTCTTCAGCACGTCGTTGGCATGGGCAAACGCGTCTTCCTGGCTCACGTCCTCGCCCAACACGTCCATCAGCTTTTCGTTGAGCACCACGATCAGAGAGTCCACGTTGGCTTCCAGCTCGGTCAGACCGGCGTCGGCGTTACTCATCCGGCGACCGCCTTCGAAATCGAAAGGCTTGGTCACCACGCCCACGGTCAGGATCTTCATCTCCCTGGCGACGCGCGCGATCACAGGCGCCGCGCCGGTGCCGGTGCCGCCACCCATGCCGGCGGTAATGAAGAGCATGTGTGCGCCAGCAATCGCAGCCCGGATATCCTCCACGGCGTCCTCGGCGGCCTCGCGGCCTTTCTCGGGCTTGCTGCCCGCGCCCAGACCGGTACCGCCGAGCTGGATGGTCTTGTGCGCCCGGCTGCGGCTCAGTGCCTGCGCGTCGGTATTGGCGCAGATGAACTCCACGCCCTGCACGTTGCGCTCGATCATGTGATCAACGGCGTTGCCGCCGCCGCCGCCCACGCCGATGACCTTGATCTGGGTGCCCAGGTTGAAAGTGACGTCCTCAATCATGTCGATGTTCATGTCTGTACTCCTTTGTATCCAGTTGCCTTGTTGCTTGAGAATGCGATCTCTGGTTGTTTCATGAGGGCGGCCTCCCCGGCGGACCGGTGCAACGCCACCGGATGTGCGGACTGCCACGGGCGAGCCATAGGTTGAGCTTGGTATCCATCTCAGAAATTCCCGATGAACCAGTCCTTTACGCGCCCCATGGCGGTCTTCATCGACCCGTACTTGGCAGCCACCTTGTAGCCGCGCAGGCGCGCCAGGCGCGCTTCTTCCAGCAGGCCCATGACCGTGGCCGCGCGTGGCTGTCCCACCATCTCGGCCAGCCCACCGCGATACTTGGGCAGACCGCGGCGCACGGGCTTGAGGAAAATGTCCTCGCCCAGCTCCACCATGCCCGGCATGACGGAGCTGCCGCCTGTCAGGACGATGCCGGAGGACAGCACCTCTTCGCATCCCGAATCACGCAGCACCTGCTGCACGAGCGAGAAGATCTCCTCGATGCGCGGCTCGATCACGCCAGCGAGGGCCTGGCGGCTCAGCATGCGCGGACCGCGATCGCCAAGGCCCGGCACCTCGACCTGGATATCCGGGTCGGCCAGCAGCTGCTTGGCGTAGCCGCTCTCGACTTTGATGTCCTCGGCGTCCTTGGTGGGAGTACGCAGCGCCATGGCGATGTCGCTGGTGATCAGGTCGCCGGCAATCGGGATGACCGAGGTGTAGCGGATCGCGCCACCCGTGAACACGGCCACGTCGGTGGTGCCCGCGCCGATGTCCACGCAGGCCACGCCCAGCTCCTTCTCGTCATCGGTCAGCACCGACAAGCTCGACGCCAGTGGATTGAGCATGAGCTGCTCCACCTCCAGGCCGCAGCGGCGCACGCACTTGATGATGTTCTCGGCCGCGCTCTGCGCGCCGGTCACGATGTGCACCTTGGCCTCCAGCCGGATGCCGCTCATGCCGATGGGCTCGCGCACGTCTTGGCCGTCGATGATGAACTCCTGCGGTTCGACCAGCAGAAGGCGCTGGTCGGAGGAGATGTTGATGGCTTTCGCGGTCTCCACAACGCGCGCCACGTCGGACGCATTGACCTCGCGATCCTTCACCGCCACCATGCCACTGGAATTGATGCCGCGGATGTGGCTGCCCGTGATGCCGGTGTAGACGCGCGTGATCTTGCAGTCGGCCATGAGCTCGGCCTCTTTCAAAGCCTGCTGGATGCTGTACACCGTGGCGTCGATGTTCACCACCACGCCCCGCTTGAGCCCGTTACTTGGCGCCACGCCCAGGCCGGCCAGTTTGAGTTCCCCGCCAGGTAGAACCTCGGCCACCACCGCCATCACCTTCGCGGTGCCGATGTCGAGTCCGACGACCAGATCCTTGTACTCTCTTGCCATGTCGCGTCTCTGTGCTTCCTAGTTTCTTGCCGCCGCGTCTGCCGCAACGGTGCTCACGCCGCGCAGCCGCAGGGCATAGCCCTGGGCGTAGCGCAGGTCCGCTCCCTCCAGCGCATCGAGCTTGCGGCCGTGGTGTGCGGCGACCTGGGCTACCGTGCCCAGGAACTGCTTAACACGTGCCGTGATGTCTGCCTCGCCCCCACTGCCGAGCTCCAGCCGCGCACCGCTTTGCAGCGTGATCTGCCAGTTGCCACGGCTGCTCAGGACCAGGCGCTCGATGGGCAAGTCGATGGCGTCGAACATCGGCTGCAGGGTGCGGTGCATGGACAGCACCTCGGCCGAGCGCTCGACCGGCCCGTCGAGCTTGGGCAGCTCGTCCTGCTCGACCTCGCCGAGATTCGCTTCGAAGACTTCGCCAAAGCTGTTGACCAGGGTAGACTCGCCCTCCTCGCCCCAGTAGGCCACCGGCTGGTGCTCCTGCAGGATCACACGCAGCCGGTTCGGAAACTCGCGCTGCACCACGGCGCGCCGCACCCAGGGCAGTCCCTCAAAGGCCAGGCGAACGGCGTTCAGGTCCACTGTCAGGAAGGTACCCTTGAGCTGGGGCGCCACCTGGGCGCGCAGCGTGAGCGCGCTGGTATGACTGATGTCGCCCAGCACCGTCAGCCCGCGGATAGCGAAGAAGGGATGGTGCGCCAGCCAGCGCCCGCCCGTGGCCAGCGCCAGCAGCACGAAGCCCAGCAGCAGCAGCGTGGCTGTGAGGTTCATGAGCCGTACGTCCATCGGCAGAGCCGCTGGATGGTTGAGCGTCGGACCTCGGGCGTTGAGCATCTTCATGGCCTGCTTTCTCGCTGAACGCCGGAAGCCCGACCCTCAAGCTCATCATGATCCAGCGCAGCGCCCTGCAGCAGCTGCACGCAAAGGTCTTCATAGCTGAGGCCCGCAGCCTTGGCCGACATGGGGACCAGCGAGTGGCTGGTCATGCCTGGCGCCGTATTGATCTCCAGCAGCGAGGGCTTACGCGTGCGCGCATCGATCATCACATCGGCGCGGGCCCAGCCGCGGCAACCCAGCACCTGGTAGGCGCGCAGCACCATCTGCTGGATCTGCTCCTCCTCGCCCGTGGGCAGCCCACAGGGCACAAGGTACTTCACGTCGTCCGTGAAGTACTTGTTCTGGTAATCGTAGTTGCCCTCAGGCGCCACGATCCGGATCACGGGCAGCGCACGGGCCCGCGAGCCGCTGCCCAGCACGGGCACCGTGACTTCCTCGCCGCTGATGAACTGCTCGCACAGGACCTGCTCGTCCACCTGCGCGGCGCGCGCGTAGGCGGATTCGCATTCATCGGCCGTCATCACCTTGGTCAGGCCAATGGAAGAGCCCTCGCGGGCGGGCTTGACGATCATGGGGGACCCCAAGGCCGCAAACGCAGCCCGCGCTGCCTCCGCGCTGGCCACCTTGCGCCACTGCGGTGTTGGCAGGCCCTCAGCCAGCCAGATGCGCTTGGTCATGACCTTGTCGATGGCAATCGCCGAGGCCATCACGCCAGAGCCCGTGTAGGGTATGCCCAGCAGCTCCAGCGCACCCTGCACCGTGCCGTCCTCGCCAAAGCGGCCGTGCAGCGCGATGAAGCAGCGGGCAAATCCGTCGCGCCTGAGCTCCGTCAGATCACGCTGCGCCGGATCAAAGGCATGCGCGTCCACACCACGCGATCGCAAGGCCTGCAGCACACCTGTGCCCGACATCAGCGAGATCTCCCGCTCGGCGGACGCGCCGCCCATCAGGACGGCAACCTTGCCTAGGGCGGGTTGAGCGTTCAGCGTTGAGTTTGCGGCGTATCCATTCATTGATCTTGTCCTTGCTCAACGCTCGACGCCGAGCGTTCAACGACCCTGGCCGGCACGCCACCGATGGAGCCCGCGCCCATGCAGATCACAACGTCGCCGTCCCGAGTGTTGTCCAGGATCGCCTGCGGCATGGCTGCGATGTCGTCGACAAAAACGGGCTCCACCTTGCCCGCCACGCGCAGCGCGCGCGCCAGACTGCGGCCGTCAGCGGCAACGATGGGCGGCTCGCCGGCGGCATAGACCTCGCTCAGCAGCACAGCGTCGGCCTGGCCGATGACCTTGACGAAGTCCTCGAAGCAGTCGCGCGTTCGCGTGTAGCGATGGGGCTGGAAAGCCAGCACCAGGCGCCGGCCCGGGAAGGCGCCGCGCGCAGCGGCCAGCGTGGCCGCCATCTCCACCGGGTGATGACCGTAGTCATCGATGAGCGTGAATCGGCCACCGTCCCTGGCCTTCACCTCGCCATAGCGCTGGAAGCGCCGACCCACACCCTTGAACTCGGCCAGCGCACCCAGCAGCGCGGCGTCGGGCACGTCCAGCTCTGCCGCCACCGCGATGGCCGACAGCGCATTGAGCACGTTGTGCCGTCCCGGCAGGTTGAGTGCCACGTCCAGGTCCGGCAACACCACGCCGTTGCGCCGCTGCACCGTGAAGTGCATCTGCCCGGCCACGGCGCGGACATTGACGGCGCGGACCTGGGCGCCCTCCTCGAAGCCATAGCTGGTGATCGGGCAATTGACCTCGGGCACGATCTCGCGCACAGCGGGATCGTCCGTGCAGAGGACGGCCGTGCCGTAAAAGGGCATGCGATGCAGGAAGTCGACAAAGGCCCTCTTCAGCTTGGCGAAATCATGGCCGTAGGTCTCCATATGGTCGGCGTCGATGTTGGTCACGATGGCCATCACCGGCATGAGCTTGAGGAAGGAGGCATCGCTCTCGTCGGCCTCGACGACGATGTAGTCGCCCTGCCCCAGGCGCGCATTCGCGTTCGCGCTGTTCAGGCGCCCGCCGATCACGAAAGTCGGGTCCAGCCCGGCCTCGGCCAGCACGCTGGCCACGAGGCTGGTCGTGGTCGTCTTGCCATGCGTACCGGCGATCGCGATGCCGCGCTTGAGCCGCATCAGCTCGGCCAGCATCACCGCACGCGGCACAACGGGGATCTTCCGTTCCCGGGCGGCCTGCACCTCGGGGTTGTCGGACTGCACCGCCGTGGACGTGACCACGGCGTCTGCGCCCGCGATGTTCTCGCCCGCATGACCTACGCAAGTGCGGATGCCCAGCGCCGCCAGACGCTTGAGCGTCGCGCTGTCCGCGAGGTCGGAGCCCGAGATGGCATAACCCAGGTTGTGCAGCACCTCGGCGATACCCGACATGCCCGCACCACCCAAGCCTACAAAATGAATCTTCTTGATGGCGTGTTTCATCGTGCCAGCTCCTCGCAGGCGGCCACCACCTCGGCGGTGGCATCGGTCTTGGCCAGCTGCTGCGCGCGTTGTGCCCAGCGCAGCAACGTGCCGCGGTCTGTGGTCTGCAGCAGCCCGGCCAGTTGCTCCGGGCTCATGTTCTTCTGAGGCAGGAGCAGGCCCGCGCCCTGGTCCACCAAGAAGCGGGCGTTGGCGGTCTGGTGGTCGTCCACGGCCGCCGGCAAGGGCACGAAGACGGCTGCAGCACCCACAGCGGCGATTTCGGTCACGGTGCTGGCACCCGCGCGGCAGACGACGAGGTCGGCCTTGGCAAACGCGCAGGCCGTATCCTCAATGAAGGGTAGCAGCTCAGCCTGTACGCCTGCGGCGGCGTAGCTGGCGCGCAAAGCGTCAATCTGTGCCGCGCCGCTTTGGTGGGTGACCTGCGGGCGCTGTGCCTGCGGGATCAGGGCCAACGCGCGCGGCACTGCATCATTGAGCGCGCGAGCTCCGAGGCTGCCGCCGATCACAAGGATTTTCAGCGGCCCGCTGCGGCCCGCGAAGCGCTGCGCTGGCGCCCCCTGCTGCAGGAAGGCCGCGCGCAGGGGATTACCGACCCAGCGCGCCTGTTTCATGGCTTCGGGAAATGCGGTGAACACCCGATCGGCCACCACAGCCAGCACCTTGTTGGTCATGCCCGCCACCGAGTTCTGCTCGTGCAGCACCAGGGGCTTGCCCAGCAGCACGCCCATCATGCCGGCCGGGAAGGTGATGTAGCCGCCCAGGCCTACGATGACATCGGGCCGCACCCGCCGGATCACCGATATGCTCTGCGCGAAGGCCTTAAGCAGGCGCAAGGGCAGCAGCGCCAGCGTGAGCGGGCCCTTGCCACGCACGCCGCCAAAGTCGATGCTTTCGAAAGCGAAACCGCGCGGTGGCACCAGCTGACCCTCCATGTTCGAGGCGTTGCCTAGCCAGTGCACCCGCCAGCCCTTTTCGCGCAGAGCCTCAGCTACGGCCAACCCGGGGAAGATGTGCCCCCCCGTGCCGCCTGCCATGATCAATGCGCACTTGCTCATGCCCGACCTCCGTGCATGAGCCATGGCGGGTGCCGCACCACGCAGCGCTGCGCGCTGTGCCAGTTTTGGTGAAACAGACAGCTCATGCCCGACCTCCGTGCATGAGCTGTCTGTTTTCGTAGTCAATCCGCAGCACGATGGCCACAGCGACCATATTCATAAGGATTGCCGAGCCGCCATAGCTCATGAAGGGCAGGGTCAGGCCCTTGGTGGGCAAGGCGCCCAGGTTCACGCCCATGTTGATGAAGGCCTGGAGGCCGATCCACACGCCCACGCCCTGGGCCACCAGGCCGGCAAAGACGCGGTCGAGTGCGATGGCCTGGCGGCCGATGTGCATGACGCGACGGGTGAGCCAAAGGAACATACCGAGTACGCACAGCACGCCCACCAGCCCGAACTCCTCGCCAATAACGGCCAGAAGGAAGTCGGTGTGCGCCTCGGGCAGCCAGTGGAGTTTCTCGACGCTGCCGCCAAGACCTACGCCGAAAATCTGGCCGCGCCCAAAGGCGATCAGCGAGTGCGAGAGCTGGTATCCCTTGCCCAGCGCGTGCTTCTCGTCCCAGGGGTCGAGGTAGGCGAAGATACGTTCGCGTCGCCATTCGCTGAGCGCGATCATGAGCACGAAGGCCACGAGCAGCACCGCAGCGATGAGGAGGAACATGCGCGCGTTGACGCCGCCCAGAAAGAGGATGCCCATGGCGATCACGGCGATCACCATAAAGGCGCCCATGTCAGGCTCGGCCAAAAGAAGCACGCCGATGAGGGCTACCGCCGCGCCCATGGGTGCAACTGCGCGGAAGAAATGCTCCTTCACATCCATCTTGCGCACCATGTAGTCGGCCGCGTAGAGCAACACCGCCAGCTTGGCCAGCTCCGAGGGCTGGAAGTTCGTGATCCCCAGCGAGATCCAGCGCCGCGCGCCATTCACACCCTTGCCCACGCCGGGGATGAGCACCACCACCAGCAGCACCAGCGCGGCCAGCAGCAGCCAGGGAGCGAGCTTTTCCCACTTGGCCATGGGAATCTGGAACGCGATCAGCGCCACGACGAAAGCCACCGCCAGCGAGAACAGGTGCCGCGTCAGGAAGTGCGTATGCGCGTAGCGGGAGAAGCGGGGATTGTCGGGCAAGGCAATGGACGCCGAGTACACCATCACCAGCCCCCAGGCCAGCAGCGCCAAAACGACCCACAGCAGCGCGTGATCGAAGTCGGACAGGCGCACGGGCTGGCTGCCGCTGCGCCCGTAGCCATGCGGACCCAGGCGTACCGGCAGGGCATCGCCCGCCGGTACGCCGCCGAACCAGCCCCGCATGCGCTGCATGACCGCAATCATGCCAGCCCCCCCTGCGTCGACAGGGACTGCACGGTATCCACGAAGACCTGCGCGCGGTGCTCGTAGTCCCTGAACATGTCGAAACTCGCACACGCCGGCGACAGGAGCACGGCGTCTCCTGGCTGGGCTCGGCTTTGCGCCAGGTGCACGGCCTCGGGCAGACTGGTAGCCTCGAGTAAAGGCACGCCCGTGCCCTGAACGACGGCTCGGATGGCGGGGGCGTCGCGTCCGATCAGCAACACGGCGCGTGCGTAGCGCTGCACGGGGCCAAACAAGGGCGTGAAGTCCTGGCCCTTGCCTTCGCCGCCCAGGATCACCACCACGCGGCGGTCTGCCCCTAGGCCGTTAAGAGCAGCGGCGGTGGCCCCGACATTGGTGCCCTTGCTGTCATCGAAGTACTCCACCTCGTCCACGATGGCGACCGGCTCTACACGGTGCGGCTCACCCCGGTATTCGCGCAGTCCGTAGAGCATGGGCGCCAGCGGACAGCCTGCGGCCTGCGCCAGGGCCAGCGCAGCCAGCGCATTGGTGGCGTTGTGGCGTCCACGGATGCGCAGCGCGTCGGCCGGCATGAGGCGCTGGATGAACAGTTCCTCGTCTTCACCCTTTTTTCGCTTCTGTGTTTCGTCGGCCTCCTGCGCACGTACCAGCCAGGCCATGCCATTGACGATCTCGATACCAAAGTCACCCGGACGTTGCGGCATGTCGGCGCCGAAGGTCACATGCTCGCGGTACCTCGGTTTTTGCAGCCTGGCCCGTACGGGCTCGGGCAGCAAGGCCATGACGGCCGCATCCTCGCGGTTGAGGACGATGAGCCCTTCGCTGCCGAAGATGCGCGCCTTGGCCGCGCCATAGGCCGCCATATCGCCGTGCCAGTCCAGATGGTCTTGTGTGAGATTGAGCAGCACCGACGCCGTGGGTTCGAAGCCTTTTACGCCATCGAGCTGGAAGCTCGACAGTTCCAGCACCCAGACCTCGGGCAGGTCATCGGCCTGCAGCCGCAGCGTCAATACGTCCAGCAGATTGGGGCCGATGTTGCCAGCCACGGCGACGCGCTTACCCGCCAGCTCGACGAGCTGGCCGGTCAGCGCCGTGGTCGTGGTCTTGCCATTGGTTCCCGTCACCGCGAGCACCTTGGGCACGTAAGCGCGCGCGGTCTGAAGTTCGCGCAGGGCTGCGGCAAAGAGATCCAGCTCGCCGCCCACCCACAAGCCCATGGCCTGCGCGGCCTGCCAGACCGGCGCGACCACGGCAGGCGCGAGGCCCGGGCTGCGGAAGACGGCGCGGATATCAGTTCCCTCGACCAGACCGGCCTCAAAGACACCCGCACGAAAGCTCACCTGCGGCAGCTCGGCCTTCAGCGTCGCGATCTGGGGCGGCGACTCGCGCGTGTCCGCCACCGTCACGCGTGCGCCCTCGCGTGCACACCAGCGCGCCATGGCCAGTCCCGAAGCACCCAGCCCCAGCACCAGCACGTGCTGGCCCTGCAGACGGGACACGGGCGCCGCGTTCATCGACTCGACGCTCGCGGAAGTGTCGGCAGGCAGGGCCTCGGGCGGGGCGGCCTCCATCTCGGACAAGGCGTCAGCTGCCGGAGCAGTCTCTGGCGTTGCCACATCGGCAAACAGTTGGGCGACGAAGGCCCGGGCGTCCTCAGCAGCAGTCAGGGTCTCGGGCAGCGCCCGCCTGGCCGGCTTGCCGGCGGGGGCTACGGGCGCCACATCGGACGGCCGCGCATCCGGCAAGGACACCGGAGCCGCCAGACCCTGAGACGGCAGCGGCCGGGGCAGATCGTTGGGTATCTCGTTTTCGTTCATCGCAGTTTCAGGGTCGACAGGCCAACGAGGCATAGCAGCATCGTGATGATCCAGAAGCGCACGACCACCTGGGTCTCCTTCCAGCCGCTCTTCTCGAAGTGGTGGTGCAGCGGGGCCATCTTGAAGAGGCGTCGGCCATCCCCGTGTTTGCGCTTGGTGTACTTGAACCAAGTGACCTGGAGCATCACGCTGAGCGCCTCGGCCACGAAGATGCCGCCCATGATGGCCAGCACGATCTCCTGCCGGACGATCACCGCAATCGTGCCCAGAGCGCCCCCCAGGGCCAGCGCGCCCACATCCCCCATGAAGACCTGGGCAGGATGGGTGTTGAACCAGAGGAAGGCCAGGCCCGCGCCGGCCATGGCGGCGCAGAAGATCAGCACCTCGCCCGCGCCCGGGATGTGCGGGAAGAACAGGTACCTGGAGAACACGGCGCTGCCGCTGACGTAGGCGAACACGCCAAGCGCCGAGCCCACCATAACGACCGGCATGATGGCTAGGCCGTCGAGGCCGTCGGTCAGGTTCACCGCATTGCTTGATCCGACGATGACCAGATAGGTCAGCACCACGAAGCCAATGACGCCCAGCGGATAGCTGACCTCCTTGAAGAAAGGAAGCAGCAGGCCGGACTTCTCCGGCAACTCGATCGAGAACCCCGACCGAGCCCAGTTCATGAAAAGCTCCCACACGCCCTGGTTGCTGCTGCCCGAAATCGCGAAGACGAGATAGAAGGCGGCAATCAGCCCGACCACCGACTGCCAGAAATATTTTTCGCGCGACCGCATGCCCTGCGGGTCCTTGCGGACCACCTTGCGCCAGTCGTCGGCCCATCCGATCGCGCCAAATCCGAGTGTGACCATCAACACCACCCACACGAAGCGGTTGGAGAGGTCGAACCACAGCAGGGTTGAGACACCGATGGCCAGCAGGATCAGCACACCGCCCATGGTGGGCGTGCCACTCTTGGACAGTTGTGCCTGCATGCCCAGGTCGCGTATCGGCTGGCCGATCTTGAGCTCGGCCAGCCGGCGGATGACATACGGTCCCGCGAGCAGGCCGATGAGCAGGGCCGTGAGCGCGGCCATGACGGCGCGGAAGGTCAGGTACTGGAAGACGCGGAAGAAGCCGAACTCAGGCGAGAGGGTCTGGAGCCACTGGGCCAGGCTAAGCAGCATGGTGTTCTTCCTTATTCTGTTTGGCCTGGGCGCTGACGGCCCGCACCACGCGCTCCATGCGCATGAAACGCGAGCCTTTGACCAGCACGCTGCTCAGGCTTGGCAGGGCTTGCAGTACGGCCGTATTGAGCGCATCCATATCCTGGAAGTGACGCGCCCCGGGGAACTGGGCAGCGCCGTGCACGGTCTGCTCGCCCAGCGTGTAGAGCCCATCGATGCCGCGCTCTCGCGCATAAGCAGCTACTTCGGAGTGGAAACGCGGGCCTTCGTTGCCGACCTCACCCATGTCACCGAGTACCAGCAGGCGCGGCCCGGGCAGGCCGGCCAGCACGTCGATCGCCGCGCGCACGGAATCGGGGTTGGCGTTGTAGCTGTCGTCCACCAGGGTCAGGGCACGACCGTCGAGCTGCAGCGCCAGCGCCCGCGAACGCCCCTTGACCGGCTCGAACGCTTCCAGGCCCTGCGCGATGCTGGCCAGTGGCACCCCTACAGCCAGCGCGCAGGCCGTGGCGGCCAGCGAGTTCTTGACGTTATGCAATCCTGCCACGCGCAGCAGGTAAGCCAGCGGGCCGGCGGGGGTGTGGGCGCAGACCTGCCAGCCCTCGCCCATCCAAAGCGCAGAGGCACACGTCACGTCGGCGGCCGAGGCATCGTCGGCAATAGCGAAACTGAGCTGGGCGCGGGCGCCGGCCAGTTCGCGCCAGAGGGTGGTGTAAGGGTCGTTAGCCGGGAAGACTGCCGTGCCGCGTTCGCCCAGCGCCTCAATAACCGAGCCGTTTTCCCGCGCCACGGCCTCGACGGTGGCCATGAACTCCAGGTGCTCGCGCTGCGCGTTGTTGACCAGCGCCACAGTGGGCTGGGCGATGGCCGCAAGCTGTGCGATCTCGCCCGGGTGGTTCATGCCCAGCTCCACCACGGCCAGTTCGTGCTGGGCCCTCAGGCGCAGCAGGGTCAGCGGCACGCCGATGTCGTTGTTGAAATTTCCCTCGGTGGCCAGCGTCACCTGCGGCTTGAAGGCCCGCAGGATGGCCGCCGTCATCTGCGTGACCGTGGTCTTTCCATTGCTGCCGGTGACCGCGATCAGCGACAGCCTGTACTGCGCGCGCCACCCACGGGCCAGCTGGCCGAGGCCGGCCTTGCTGTCGGAAACGACCAGGCCGCTGAGACCCGAGGCGCGCAGCGCACCCTCGTCGCTGCACAGCGCAGCCACAGCGCCGGCCTGCCGGGCCTGGGCCAGGAAGCTGTTGGCGTCAAAGCGCTCGCCTTTTAGCGCCACGAAAAGATCGCCCGGCTGCAGGGTGCGAGTGTCACTGTGAACGCGTTGCACACCGACGAGACCATCACCCAAAAGGCGCGCGCCCGCCAGCCATGGCAAGGCCTGCTTCAGGTTGAACATGATGCTGTGGCCGCTCATGCAGGCGCTCCCGTGCGGCGCGCACGCAGGGCCAGTCCCACGTGCTCTCGATCTGAGAAAGCCGTGCGCACCCCTGCCGTCTCCTGGTAATCCTCGTGCCCCTTACCGGCTACCAGCACAACGTCGCGCGCATCGGCCTGGGTCAGCGCCTGGGCTATGGCGAGCGCGCGGTCGGCCTGCAGCGCCGCGTGCGGCGCGCCGGTATGGATCTGCGCGAGAATGTGGATTGGTTCCTCGCTGCGCGGGTTGTCACTGGTCAGCACAACGCGGTCCGCCTGCGCTGCAGCGGCTGCGCCCATGAGCGGACGCTTGTGCGGATCGCGGTCGCCACCGCAGCCAAACACGCACCAGAGCTGACCGCCACGCTGAGCGGCCAGCGGGCGCAGTGTCCGCAAGGCCTGCGTCAGGGCATCGGGTGTGTGCGCATAGTCGACGACCGCCAGCGGAAGTCCGTCACCGCCCTGGAACTCCATGCGGCCGGGTACGGGGTGCAGGGCATGGCAGGCAAGCACGGCGTCGACCAGGGACACGCCCAGGCTGCGAAGCGTGGCCAGCACGCCCAGCAGATTGCTGACGTTGTATTCGCCCAGCACCTGTGCGCTCAGGGGTACGCAGAGATCGCCCTCGCAGACGCGCAGCTGCACACCCCATGGTCCCATGTGCAGGTCACGGGCGATGAGGCGTGCACCCGTCTCGCTGCGCAGCGAGACGGTCCAGACATCCAGGGCGCGGCCCGCCAGCGTGGCGGCCAGCGCGACACCCCTGGGGTCATCGACGTTCACCACGGCTGCCTGCAGGCCCGGCCAGTCAAACAGCTCGGCCTTGGCCGACCAGTAGGCCTCCATGCTGCCGTGGTAGTCGAGATGGTCCTGGGTGAAGTTGGTGAAAACGGCGGTCCGGATGCGCGTGCCGTCCAGACGGTGCTCGGCAATGCCGATGGACGAGGCCTCGATGGCGCAGGCCACCAGACCTTCGTCGACAAAACGGCGCAGTGTCTGCTGCAGCAGGACGGGGTCGGGCGTGGTCAGGCCCGTGTGGACGATGGTGGTATCGGCAGCGGCACCCGGAATGGGCACACGGCCAATGCCCAGGGTGCCGATCAGTCCGCAGGGCGCAGGTGGCCGCAGGGCCTGCAGGGCCTGCGCGAGCCACCAGCTGGTGGAGGTCTTGCCATTGGTGCCCGTGACTGCGAGCACCTCTATGTGTTGTGAGGGCAGCTCATAGTACGCCGCGGCAATCGGGCCGCTGGCGGACTTCAGGCCCGTATAGGCGGCAACGCGTTCGTCGCCGACATCCATCGCTTCGGCTCCGGCCTGCTCAACGAGGCAGGCCACCGCACCTTGCGACAGGGCCGCAGGCACAAAGGTGCGCCCATCGAGGGCAGCGCCAGGCCAGGCGATGAAGGCGTCGCCCGGGCCGACCTTGCGGCTGTCCGTCTGCAACGTGCCGCGCACACGCGCGCGCAGCCAGGCAGCCGCCTGGTCCGGTTGGTGCAGCTGCCGCATCACAGCCGCTCCTCCGCCCGGGGCGTCTGCGCGACGATGGCCGGCTTGACTTCGATATCGGGGTGCACGCCCAGCAGGTGCAGCGTCTGCTGCACTGTCTCGCTGAACACGGGGGCGGCTACGTCGCCGCCGTAGTACTTGCCCGCATCGGGCTCGTCGATCATGACCGCGACGATGATGCGCGGGCGCACGACCGGCGCCAGGCCAACAAAGAAGCTGCGGTATTTCTTGTCGGCATAGCCCCGCCCTTCCTGCTTGCGCGCCGTGCCGGTCTTGCCGCCCACGGAATAGCCCACCGTCTGGGCCTTGGGAGCGGTACCGCCCGGACCGGCGGCGAGCTGCAGCATCTGGCGCACCGCGCGCGCGTGGCGTGCCTCCACGATGCGCACGCCCGTCACCGCCCCCTGCACCTTCTGCAAGGCGATCGGGATCATTTCGCCATCGTGCGCGAACAGGGTGTAGGCATGCGCAAGCTGCACCAAGCTCAGCGACAGGCCGTAGCCGTAGCTCATGGTCGCGTGCTCAATCGGTTTCCAGGTTTTCCAGGGGCGCAGGCGGCCGCTGACGGCGCCCGGGAAAGGCAGCTGCGGGCGCTGGCCGAAGCCGACCTGGCTGTACATCTCCCACAGCTCGCGCGGCGGCATCTGCTGCGCCAGCTTGACCATGCCGATGTTGCTGGACTTCTGCACCACTTCGTTGAGCGTTAGCACCGAGTGCGCATGGCTGTCGCTGATGGTGGAGCCACCCACCGTGAGCTTTCCGTTGCCGCTGAGCTGGATCGGCGTGTTGGGTGCCGCGATGCCCTGCTCCAGCGCGAGTGCTGCCACAAAGGGCTTGACCGTGGAGCCGGGCTCGAATGAATCGGTCAGGGCGCGATTGCGCAGCGCCGCGTTCTTGTGCGCCTGGCGACGCGCCGGGTTGTAGCTCGGGTAGTTGGCCAGGGCCAGCAGTTCGCCTGTCTGGGCGTCGAGCACCACTACGCTGCCCGCCTGGGCCTGATGCTCCTGCACCGCCTGCTTGAGACGCTGGTAGGCGTAGAACTGGATCTTGCTGTCGATGGACAGCTGCACGTCGCGGCCCTCGACGGGCGGCACCTGCTCGCCCACCGCCTCGACCACGCTGCCCAGCCGGTCCTTGATCACGCGGCGCAAGCCGGGCTTGCCCGCCAGCGTGCTGTTGAAGGCCAGCTCCACCCCCTCCTGCCCCTGGTCGTCGATGCTGGTGAAACCCACCAGATGGGCGGCCACCTCGCCCTCGGGGTACTGGCGCTTGTACTCCTTGCGCTGGTACACGCCCCGGATACCCAGCGCCGCAATCTGCTTGGCCACCGGCTCGTCGACCTGACGCTTGAGCCAGACGAAGGTCTTGTCCTCGTCCTCCAGCTTGCGGTTCAGATCGGCCACGGGCATTTCGAGCAGACGCGCCAGGCGCTGCAACTGCTTCGGATCTCGGTCCACGTCTTCCGGGATGGCCCAGATGCTGGGAGCCAGCACGCTGGTGGCAAGGATCTGGCCGCTGCGATCCAGCACGCGACCCCGATTGGCCGGTAGCTCCAGCGTGCGCGCAAAACGGACCTGGCCTTGCCTCTGGAAAAAGTCGTTGGAGATGACCTGGATGTAGGCGGCGCGCCCGGCCAGCATGACAAAGCTTAGGGCCAGTACGGCCACGACAAACTTGCTGCGCCAGACGGGTGTACGGCTGGCCAATAGCGGGCTGGAGGTGTACTGGATGCTGCGGCTGCTCACAGCAACACCTCCGCCCTACAGGCTGCGGTGCCATGAACCTTGGGAGCGGCCCGGCGGTTCATTGCAACCGCCCTCCTGAGACGCGCGGCTGCACGGTCGTGCCCTCAGGCACGCTGCCGCTGTAGGGCTGGTAGCTCACGTAATCGGTGATGGCCGGGCTGGCAGGGCGCATGCCCAGCTTGTCCTTCGCGAGCTTCTCAACACGCTGGGTCGTGGCCTGGCGGCGCTGCTCGAGTTCAAGTTGCTCACGCTCTGCCTCGATGCGACGCGATTCGCCCACGGCGCGATCAAGTTCGGCAAAGAGGCGGCGCGACTCGTACTGCACGCTCACCAGATAGAGCGCACTGGTCAGCACAGCGAGCAGGAGCACGAGGTTGACGCGGGTCATGCCGTCGTCCTCAACGCGACGCGCATGATGGCGCTGCGCGCACGCGGGTTGGCTGCGACCTCGGCGGCACCCGGCTTGATGCGGTCGAGCGCGCGCAGCTTGATGGGCTTGGGCTTGGCAAAGGGGGCGCGACGATCGTAGACCGCACGCGAATGCTGCGCGATGAACTGTTTGACGATGCGGTCTTCCAGCGAATGGAAACTGATCACAACCAGTCGTCCTCCGGGTTGCAGCACATTGAGGCTGGCCTCTAGCGCTGCTTGCAGCTCCTCAAGCTCGGCGTTGATGAAAATCCGAAGAGCCTGAAATGTGCGCGTTGCAGGGTTCTGACCCGGCTCGCGGGTTTTGACCGTGTCAGCCACGATCTGGGCCAGTTCTGAGGTGCCTGAAACCGGGCCCCGTTCCTGTCGGCGCGCAGCAATCGCCTTTGCAATCGGGCCAGCAAACCGTTCTTCTCCGTAGTCACGTATCACCTCCGCGATCTCTCGGGTTTCGGCCGTCGCCAGCCATTGCGCCACGCTCTGGCCCCGCGTGGTGTCCATGCGCATGTCCAGCGGACCGTCGAAACGGAAGCTGAAACCGCGACTCGGGTCGTCGATCTGGGGCGAGCTCACGCCCAGGTCCATGAGCACGCCGGCCACGCTGGCTGGAGGCAGTTCGGCAAGATGGCGAAAGCCCTGATGACGGATGGTGAAGCGTGGATCGGTCAGGGTCTGCGCCTCGGCAAGGGCTGCCGGGTCCTTGTCGAAGGCTATGACCCTTCCACGGGAAGAGAGCCTGGAGAGCAGCAGGCGGGTGTGTCCCCCGCGACCAAAGGTGGCGTCCACATAGGCGCCATCGGCGGGGTCCGCATCGGGTACGTCCGCCAGGTCCTGCGGCTTGTTGAGCAAGGCTTCGATCGCTTCGTTCAACAAGACGGTGGTGTGTGTCCATGGGGCCTGTTCCACCGTCTTCCTTCAGAAGGAGAAGTCCTTGAAGACGTCGGGCATCTCGCCCCGCATTGCTTCGGCCTCCTGCGCATCGTAGGTGGCCTTGTCCCAAAGCTCGAAGTGGTTGCCCATGCCCAGCAGTATGGTGTCCTTGCTGATGCCGGCCGCGGCGCGCAGCTCGGGGGACACGAGCACGCGGCCCGTGGCGTCCATCTCCACATCCATGGCGTTGCCCAAAAAGATGCGCTTCCACCACTGGGCTGCCATGGGCAGCGCGGCGATGCGCTCGCGGAACTTCTCCCACTCCGGGCGGGGGAAGACCATCAGGCAGCCGTGCGGATGCTTGGTGATCGTGAGCTGGCCTGCGGCGGTGGCGCTGAGCAGGTCACGATGCCGGGTCGGCACAGACAACCGCCCCTTGGCATCCAGACTCAGCGACGAAGCCCCTTGAAACACGCGTTAACCCCTTGTTCGGCCCACAAATGAAGCAACGAAAAGCGCACATGCACTTTTCGCTACTTAATTCCACTTTTTTGCACTGTATCAGCAAAACATCACCGCACAAAGGGCAAGACGAGAAATTTTCAATGAAATCAATGACTTAGAAACACTTTCACACAATGATCGAACCGAAAAGTCGTTCTGAATGAAGGACTTAGAAATAGGTATGAATGTGATGGATGAAGCCCTGCGGCCACCGGTTGGCAGGCGCAGGGAGGCGCGAAAACGCCACGCCGCTCAGGCAGCCACCCCCGCCAGGCGCCACTCAGAGGATGTAACGCGACAGGTCTTCGTTGCGGCTGAGTTCGGCCAGTCGCTGGTCCACATAGCCGGCGTCAATGCGAACGGTCTGGCCTTGCAGCCGCGTCGCGTTGAAGCTGACATCGTCCAGCAGGCGTTCCATGACGGTGGCCAGGCGACGTGCACCGATGTTCTCGGTGCGCTCATTGACCTCGTAGGCGATGCGCGCCAGGCGCGTGATGCCCTCGGGCGCGAACTCGATCGTCACGCCCTCGGTCGCCAGCAGGGCCTGGTACTGCTTCACGAGCGAGGCATGCGTCTGCGTGAGGATGGCCTCGAAGTCCTGCACCGACAGCGAGGCCAGCTCCACGCGGATGGGCAGGCGCCCCTGCAGCTCCGGAATCAGGTCACTGGGCTTGCTCAGGTGGAAGGCACCCGAGGCGATGAAGAGGATGTGGTCCGTCTTGATGACGCCGTACTTGGTGGACACGGACGTGCCTTCGACCAGCGGCAACAGGTCGCGCTGCACGCCCTGGCGCGAAACCTCGGCGGTATTGCCACCGTCGCTGCGCGACGTGACCTTGTCGATCTCATCGATGAAGACAATGCCGTTTTGCTCGGCATTGTTCAGCGCCCGGGTGCGGATCTCGTCCTCGTTGACCAGCCGCGCGGCCTCTTCCTCGATCAGGTGGTGCATGGCCTCGCGGATGCGGACCTTGCGCAGCTTGCGCCGGCCGGCACCCAGCTGGCCGAACATGCCACGCAGCTGCTCGGCCATCTCCTCCATGCCGGCGGGGCCCATGATCTCAAGCGGGGCACGGGGCTCGCTGAGTTCCAGCTCGATCTCGCGCTCGTCGAGTTCGCCCTGGCGCAGCTTCTTGCGAAACACCTGGCGGGCGGTGTTGTCACTGCCCTCTGCACCGCCGAACTCATTGCGCGGTGGAGGCACCAGCGCATCAAGCACGCGGTCCTCGGCCGCATCCTCGGCACGCATGCGCACCTTTTTGATCTCAGCCTCGCGCGTCTGCTTGACGGCGACTTCCATCAGGTCTCGGATGATACTGTCCACGTCCTTGCCGACGTAGCCCACCTCGGTGAACTTGGTGGCCTCCACCTTGATGAAGGGCGCATCCGCCAGCTTCGCCAGACGGCGTGCAATTTCGGTCTTACCCACGCCGGTGGGCCCGATCATGAGGATGTTCTTGGGCGTGATCTCGGGGCGCAGCGCCGCGTCGACCTGCTGGCGCCGCCAGCGGTTGCGCAGCGCAATCGCCACCGCGCGCTTGGCATCCGCCTGGCCTACGATGTGGCGGTCGAGCTCGGAGACGATCTCTTGGGGGGTCATGGAAGACATAAGGGAGCTTGAGCGTTATGTGTTGAGAGTTGAGCAAGGGGCCACGTTAAGCGTGAGCATCCACGCACAACGCCGAACGCTCAACTCAAGACTTCAATCGTGTGGTTCATATTGGTGTAGATGCACAGCTCGCCGGCGATCTCGAGCGACTGCCTGACGATCTCGGCCGCACCCAGTTGCGTGTGCTTGAGCAGGGCGATGGCAGCCGACTGCGCGTAGGCGCCGCCAGAACCGATGGCGACGATGCCATGCTCGGGTTCGAGCACATCACCGTTACCGCTGATGATGAGAGAGCTCTCATGATCGGCCACGGCCAGCATGGCCTCCAGCCGACGGAGCACACGATCGGTGCGCCAGTCACGCGTGAGCTCGATGGCGGCGCGCTGCAGATGACCCTGATGTTTTTCGAGCTTGCCCTCGAAACGCTCGAAGAGCGTGAAGGCATCGGCCGTGGCGCCGGCAAAGCCCGCCAGCACCTGGCCGTGGTAGAGCCTGCGCACCTTGCGCGCTGTGCCCTTGACGACGATGTGACCCAGCGTGACCTGACCGTCACCGCCTATCGCCACCTGCAGACCGGCGGCGGTCTGACGCCTTACGCTGACGATGGTCGTACCGTGAAATTGTTCCATGACGCTATTGTCCCGCATACGCCTGGCCATCCTACAAGACAGGTTTGATACGCGGGCACCCGCGAAACCGGCTTTGCCGGGCCGCTGGGTGCGCCCCCTGAGTGGGGATGCGAGCTACACGCAGTCAGCAAGAGTGGGGGGAGATCATCACACCGCCCGAGGAACGACGCGTGCGTGTTCGGAGATGCCGATGACGTTGAAAAATGCCGCAACCATGCGGTTGACGTCGCGGAACTGCACCTGGTGGCCCTTGCCCTGCTGCTCGGCCGTCCAGTTCAGGATGCCGCCGGCCGCCGAGAAATCGACACGGATCAGACGAGCGCAGGACACCACCATGTGCGTCGAATTGCCCATGCCACGTTCAAGCTTGGCAAGCACCCGCAGGGGGTCGCCCACGATCTCGCCATAGAGCTCGATCACAGCCGGTGGCTGCTCATCCAAGCCGGCGGGCACGGTAAGGTGGTTCAGAGGATCGTCCCAAACTGAATGCGGCTCACCCCAGCGTGAGCGGATGTCTTGCGCCTCGACCTCGGCTGGCTCACTCAGGCCCTGCAGCTCGCAGACACAACGCGGCTGCTGCCAGGAGGGCGGCGAGACTTCGTAGGTAACGCAGTAGTCCAGCGCCACGAGCTCGAAGGCATCCTGCAGCCGCATGATGCGCAGCGCATCCATGCGCAGCTTCCAGCACACCGGATCCACGGTGCGATCGCCCGACGGCGTGAGCGCCAGCAGAGCGCGCTCCAGGCTGCTATGGCCACGAAAGACCAGATTGGATGGCGCCGTGCACCAGTAGGCCACCAGCCGCGCCAGCAGGGGCATGGCGTCGGGCCCGATGAACGTCAGGGCATGCCAGTCCAGAACCAGGGGGCCGGGCACACGCACCAGGGCCTGCAGTTCCTCGAGCCCGGCCGCGCCCAGATGGGCCGGCGCAACCCAGTCGGCCGGACTGGCCGCACTGGTGCCGGCACGCGAGGCTACAGGCGCGGGCGCTCGGCTGCGGCCCAGCATGTCGGGCATGGAGAACCAGGCCGGCGCCGAGCGGCCATAGCGACCGGCAAACTCAAGCGCCACGCTGTCAAAGCGAGCCTGCTGCCCGGTGGCGCGGTAGAGATCGAAGAGCGCCGACATCCAGGTTTCGGCCAGCTCAGGGCGCGAGGTCTCGCCGTTGAGCGCCAGAAGCAGGCTTTCCTCGGCGCCGGCATCGTCACCGTTGGCAAAGCGGATGGCCGCATCCTCCAGATCGGGATCGGTCAGGTTGTCGTCGGGTGCCTGGGCATAGAGGCGCTGCGTCGAAAATCCGGCGCCCATGGGCGCGCGCGGGGACGTGCCCTGCGCAACGGCATCGGACGCAGGGTGCGGCGCACCCGTACCACCCGACAGGCTAGCCGCCACCGAATCGCGCAGGGCCATCGGCGCCGGCTGGGTGGGCGCCATGTCGGGGAGCGGGGTCGGGATGTATTCGCCAGCGCCCGGCGTCTCGCCCCACTGGGAGCTGCTGGGGCGCAGGACAGAGGCTAGGGTCGGCGCAAACTGGCCGTCTTTCGAGGCGGAGGGACGGGGTTCACCCTCCCCGCCGTCCGAGGGCGGCTGCGTGAGCCGGGCCACGGCCTTGAGAGGCGGGGCGTCGGCCACAGGGAAAGACCCCGCGCGGGAGGCGGCCTCCTTGCCCTTCCACCATTGGCGCGACATCTGCGCCTCGATCTCGTCGATTTTCTTGAGAGTCTCGGCACGATCATCTTGATAGGACGTCATACCGCTCTGGAAGAACGAGGGGCCTGCGCCCTGGCCGGCCGGACCCCGGGGCTCGCGGCGGCGCAGCTTGCGCAGATGGTCGAATTCACGCTTGCGCACGAAGTCATTCTGCCGTTTGCGCTCAATCATCTCCTTGAGCGCCTCCTTGCTGTAGCCGCTTTCGGCAGGCGAATCCTTCTCGTCGAGCTCGGACCAGTGCTTGGTCGGATTACGGACGAACTTGGCCACCTTGGAAAGCAAGTCGGACCGGTTTACCTCTTCAGCCATGGTCAATAGGTACCCAAGACGTCAGTGACACACCCGCGTGACCGCTCAGTCGCCGAACATCTTCTGCTTGAGCTCGCGGCGCTGCTGGGCCTCGAGCGACAGCGTGGCTGTGGGTCGCGCCAGCAGGCGGCCCACGCCGATGGGCTCACCCGTCTCGTCGCAATAGCCATAGTCGCCCGAATCGATGCGGACGATGGACTGCTCGATTTTCTTCAGCAGCTTGCGCTCCCGGTCACGGGTGCGCAGCTCCAGCGCGTGCTCTTCCTCGATGGTGGCACGGTCGGCCGGGTCGGGCACGATCACGGTTTCTTCGCGCAGGTGCTCCGTGGTCTCGCCAGCGTTGGTCAGGATGTCCTGCCTGAGCCGCTGCAGCCGCACGCGGAAGGCGGCGAGCTGCTTGTCATTCATGTATTCTGCGTCGGGCATGGCCATCAGCTCTTCGTCGCTGAGCTGGTCGCCGGGCTTCGTCTTCCAGTTGTTGGCGAGCTTGGGGTCCTTCTTGATCGACGAGGGTAGGGGCGGTGCAATCAGGGGCTGGGACATGGTCGAGGTGTAACTGGCCTTGGCGGCATTGGATGCGGTCGCTTGGGCCATGGATGGAACGGTCAACTGCGCCAGCCGGGCAGACGCCTTGGCCGTGCGGGCAGGGGCCTCGGGCGCAGCGGCCCGTGCGGGCCGGGGCACGGCAGCCATGGCGGCCTTGATCGGGGCCTTGGGTACCGCCTTGACGACAGGGCTCGCCGCCTTGGCGACCGGCTTCGCAGCGGGCTTGCCTTTACCGCCGGGTTTGGCCTTGGCCACCGGCTTTGCCGCCTTCCTGGCTGCGGGCGTGGCAACAGCCTTTTTCGCCACGGGCTTGACAGGCGCCTTCTTGGCAAGCGGCTTGGCGGCCGCTTTCTTGGCCGCAACAGATTTTGCAGTCTTCGCGACCGGCTTGGCCTTGGCCACAGCGGGTTTTGCTTTGGAAGACACGGACACCTTTCCTGATTTGGCTTTCACTGCTTGTCTCCTGGCAGGTGGGGCCTGCGCGCATTTCTTCTGGCCTGCTGTTATACCCGCAATGCAGAGGCGTCAACGCCCGGGCAGCAAAATTTAGGATATCCGGGCGTAACGCCGTTCACACCGCGCGCGTCGGGGTTGCAAAACCGAGACAAGGCATTGCGCACCCGAATCTCAGACCAGGCTTTGTTCCAGGCCCTGCAGAAGGATGTCCTTGGGCAATTCGATGCCAATGAAAACCATCTTGCTCAGACGCTGCTCCTGCGGCGCCCATTCAGGGCCCAGGTCGCTGCCCATGAGTTGGTGCACGCCCTGGAAGATAACCTTGCGATCAGTGCCTTTCATGTGCAGCACGCCTTTGTAGCGCAGCATGCGCGGACCGTAGACGTTGATGATGGCGCCCAGGAAGTCTTCCAGCTTGGCGGGGTCAAAGGCGCGCTCGGAGCGGAAGACAAAGCTCTTCACATCGTCATCGTGGTGGTGGTGATGCCCTCGATGCGCGTGCCCGTGCTGATGCGAGGGATGGTCGCAGTGCTCGCCGTGATTATGATCGTGGTGCTTGTGACCGTCGTCCCTCAGGAAATCGGGGTCGATCTCCAGCTTGGCGTTGAGGTTGAAGCCGCGCAGATCGAAGACCTCCTTGAGCGGCACTTCGCCGAAGTGCACGGCCTTCTGCGGCGCGCGCGGGTTCATGTGTTTGAGTCGGTGCCGCAGGGCGTCCACCTCGGCGGCCTCTACGAGGTCGGTCTTGCTGATGAAGATCTGGTCGGCAAAGCCCACCTGTCGACGTGCCTCCTGTCGGTCATTGAGCTGCTGGGCCGCGTGCTTGGCATCCACCAGAGTGATGACGGAGTCGAGCAGGAAGCTCTCGGCCACCTCGTCGTCCATGAAAAAGGTCTGCGTCACCGGGCCGGGATCGGCCAGGCCCGTGGTCTCGATCACCACGCGCTCGAAGTCCAGTTCGCCCTTGCGCTTCTTCAGCGCCAAGTCCTGCAGGGTGGTTCGCAGGTCTTCGCGTATGGTGCAACAGATGCAGCCGTTGCTCATCTGGATGATCTGCTCCTTGGTATCGGCCACGAGGATGTCGTTGTCGATGTTCTCCTCGCCGAACTCGTTCTCGATCACGGCGATCTTCTGGCCGTGCGCCTCCTGAAGAACGCGCTTGAGCAGGGTCGTCTTGCCGGAACCAAGAAATCCTGTGAGGATGGTTGCTGGGGTCAAAGCCATGTGGAATCTCACAAAGCTGCCAACATGCGCAGCTCAGTGCGGCAGCCGTTAGAAAAAGATATTAGTTTAGCGGCTCTGTCAAGAGGCCGCAGCGCTCAGGCCTTGCGCATGACCACCAGCCCCTTGAGGTACTCACCCTCGGGAAAATCGATGGTCATGGGGTGGTCGGGCGCGCCGCTCAGGCGCTCGTGGATGTAGCCATCCACCCCCGCATCAATGCCCGCAGAGGCCACGATCTTGTGAAACAGGTCGGCGCTGATACCGCCCGAGCAGGAATACGTGAACAGCACGCCTCCAGGCTCCAGCAGCTTGAAGGCGAGTCGGTTGATGTCCTTGTAGGCGCGGGCTGCGCGATCCGCATGGGACACGGTGGGCGCAAACTTGGGCGGGTCCAGCACGATGGCGTCGAAGGTGCGGCCCTGCTCGAGAAAGCGGCGCAGGCTGGCGTTGACATCGGCCTCAAGAAACTCGCAGCGCGCCACGTCGTAACCATTGAGAGCCACGTTGGCCCGGGCCTGCTCCAGCGCCGGGCCGGACGAATCGATGGAGGTCACATGCGCGGCCCCTCCCGCCAGCGCGGCCGCCGTGAAGCCGCCTGTGTAGCAATAGCAGTTGAGCACGCGCTGGAACTGCAGGCGCCGGGCATAGTCCGAAAAGCGCTTGCGGCTGTCGCGCTGGTCCAGATAGAAGCCGGTCTTGTGGCCCTTGACGATGTCGAGGCCGAGCTTCCACTCGTGCTCCCGAAGCACGAGGCGGACCTGACCATCGCCCCGCAGCCAGCCGGTAGACTCCGGCAAGCCCTCCAGGCTGCGGGCATGGGCATCCGAGCGCTCGTAGAGCCGGCTCAAGTCCGTTTCGGCCAGCAGGGCGTCGGCCAGTTGGGTCTTCCAGCGCTCGGCCCCGGCGCTCAGAAACTGCGCCACGAGGGTGTCGCCATAACGGTCCACGATCAGCCCGGGCAGGCCGTCGGCCTCGCCATGAACCAGTCGCAGGCCATCGCTGCGGATATCAAAGCGGGCCCGCGCCTGAATCGCCCGACGAACGAGCGCCCGCAGGAATGGGGCGTCAATCCGCTGGTTCAGGTCGAAACTCCATACCCGCGCGCGGATCTTTGAGGCGGGGCTGAAAGCGGCCCAAGCCATGAACTCACCCCGTGCCGACTCGATACGCACCGTTTCACCCAGGTCACCGCCACCCTGAGCAATTGCAGACTCGAACAGCCATGGGTGCCGGCGCTGCAGCGAGCGCTCCTTGCCCGATTTCAGTCTAAGCGTCTTCATGGGGGGAATTGTCGGACCTTTTCCACGGTGTTGTCCGGCCCGATTTGCGCTAGAGTGCTCGCACACGGCAGGCAAAACATGGAGAGTTCATGAGAATCAAGGACGTAAAGATCGGAACCAAGCTACTGGGCGGCTTCGTCATCGTTCTGGCGCTGGTCACGCTGCAAAGCCTCTACACGATGATCCAGGCCGCTCGCATCAACTCGCAGTCGAGCACGATTGCTGATCACTGGCTCCCTGCGGCGACGATAATGGCCGGCGCTTCGGACCACGTCTCGCGCATGCGCTCCACCCAGTTCCAGCATCTGCTCAATCGGAACCCGGCGGACAAAACGACGCTGGCCAGCGAGATGGACAAGCTGGTGGCGCAGGTCAGCGGCCAGATCGCCGAGTACAGCCGTCTGCCCCTGAGCGACACGGAGCGACAGCTGCTCGCCGCCTTGGAGACAGACTGGAGAACCTACCAAAGCCAGCAGAAGGAACTGGTAAAGCTGTCCAGTAACCTCCAGGAAGATGCGGCGAATCAACTAGTGACTGGTCCGGCCCTCAAGACCTATGAGTCCGTAGTCGCGCAACTGGCGAAGATTGCCGACACCGCTCTGAAGGGCGGGCGCGATGCCAGCGAACATGGTGATGCCCTGTACCTTGAAATGCGAGTCCTGCTCGTCGCGGTCCTTCTACTGGTCATCGGTATCGGCCTGTTAGTAGGTTGGACGCTGAGTCGCACCATCGGCCAGGGCGTGGCACGGGCAGCGGCCGTGGCGGATCTCGTCGCCCAGGGGCGGCTGGACCAGGCCATCCAGGCCAACAGCCGCGATGAGCTCGGTCAGCTGCTGCAGGCGCTGGCACGGATGCAGGACGGCCTGATTCAGGTGGTGAGCCGGGTGCGCCAGGGCAGCGAAACAGTGTCGACAGCCAGCGCCGAGATTGCCCAGGGCAACCAGGACCTGAGCGCGCGCACCGAAAGTCAGGCCAGCTCGCTGGAAGAAACCGCCGCCTCCATGGAGCAGCTCGGCTCCACCGTGAAGCAAAACGCCGACAACGCGC
>JADCGR010000034.1 GCA_020248905.1 Curvibacter sp.
GACGACACTCCCATTGCGTACTTTGACCGGCTGGGGGTACCAAGACTGTCCTGACCTCAAACTCTCGAACCGCCCGATGCGGACCCGCATGCCGGGTGGTGTGGCAGGGGTGCCTCCTACAATGGAGGCCCCCTATGCCGATCTTGTGCGTACCTGCATAACGCTGTTCAGCGGCGAGGCTCAAAGGGCGAGCCTCCAATCCGGCTGCCAGCCTTGAGTCCGCGCTTGGCAAACCAGCCCTGGTGCATTTCGAGGACATAGCGCACCGGGCGCGCCGAGCAGTAGCTCTGGTCGCTGCGGGCCTGCATATCCGCCAGGTTGACGATGCTTCCGTCGTCGGCAATGAAGGCTGCGGTCAGGGGAAGGTAGGTGTTGCGCATCCAGAAGCACTGCACGGAGCTTTGCTCGAAAATGAAGAGCATGCCCTCATTTGTGGGCATTTCCGTGCGGAACATAAGCCCCGTAGCCCGCTGCTCGTGGTTGGAGGCTATCTGGGCTTGGATGAGGTGCATACCGGCTGTCAGCGTGATTCGGGGTAGTTGGAGCTGGGGGGCAGGCTGTGCATGAGCCAGTGGTGCGAGCAAGCACAGGAGCAGCAAGAGGCGCTTCATAAGGAATGGCGGGTTAAGGCAGGAGTTTCTCCGGGAACAAGTTAACATTTTGCGCCATGCCGTGCCCGGAGCCTTAGTAGCGGTCCTCAATTTCTTGCGCAGACCGGTGTCCTATGGACTTGAAGCCGCTTCAAACAACCCAAGATCACTCGGGTGTGAGGCACGCCTTGCACACGCTCGATAGAATGGACACATGGCCACGAAGATTCCCTTCAAACCGCCCCAGCCTTCCGCAGGACAACCCGGGCAGGACAGCGGCGAGTCGGTCGTCCTGGAGCGCAGAACCCAGAAAGTCCAGCCACCCCAGATGTACCAGGTGGTGATGCTCAATGACGACTACACCCCCATGGAGTTTGTGGTGGTCGTGATCCAGGAGTTTTTCAACAAGGATTTGGAAACAGCGACCCAGATCATGCTCAAGATCCACCTCGACGGCAAAGGCGTATGTGGCGTGTACTCCAAGGATGTTGCGGCGACCAAGGTGGACCAGGTACTGGAAGCTGCGCACAAGGCGGGGCACCCGCTGCAGTGCGTGGCCGAGCCGGTGGAATGAGTGGGATAAGCAGTCGGTGAAAAGTTACTTTACTTTCTGCTCCGGAACCGTTGGACGGCCGAACGAATCCGATTAAAGTAGACGCGTCAACAAGCCACAAGGAAGTCACATGATTGCCCAGGAACTCGAAGTCAGCCTTCACATGGCCTTTGTCGAGGCGCGTCAGCAGCGCCATGAGTTCATCACAGTGGAGCACTTGTTGCTGGCGCTGCTCGATAACCCCAGCGCCGCCGAGGTGCTGCGTGCGTGTGCCGCGAACATTGACGACCTGCGAAAGTCCCTGACCAACTTCATCAAGGACAACACGCCCCAAGTGGCTGGTACCGAGGATGTGGACACCCAGCCCACGCTCGGCTTCCAGCGCGTCATCCAGCGCGCCATCATGCACGTGCAATCCACGGGTAGTGGCAAGAAGGAAGTGACCGGTGCGAACGTGCTGGTCGCCATCTTCGGCGAGAAAGACTCCCATGCGGTCTACTACCTGCACCAGCAGGGCGTCACGCGCCTCGACGTTGTGAATTTCATCGCCCACGGCATCAAGAAGAGTGATCCGCCCGAGGCGAGCAAGTCCGGCGATAGCTCGGGTGAATCCGACGAAGGCTCGGCGGCGGAGAAGGGAGAGAGCAAGGCCTCCCCGCTGGAGCAGTACACCCAGAACCTCAACCAGGCGGCCAAGGACGGCAAGATCGACCCCTTGATCGGTCGTGAGTACGAGGTTGAGCGTGTGATCCAAATCCTCTGCCGCCGCCGAAAAAACAACCCGCTGCTGGTCGGAGAGGCTGGTGTGGGCAAGACGGCCATCGCCGAGGGCCTGGCATGGCGCATCACGCAGGGTGATGTGCCTGAGATCCTGGCTGATTCAAGCGTGTACTCTCTTGATATGGGAGCGCTCCTGGCAGGGACCAAGTATCGCGGCGACTTCGAGCAGCGCCTCAAGGGCGTGCTCAAGTCGCTCAAGGACAAGCCCAGCGCAATACTGTTCATCGACGAGATCCACACACTGATCGGGGCCGGGGCGGCGTCGGGCGGCACCCTGGACGCGTCCAACCTGCTCAAGCCGGCGCTGTCCAGCGGGCAGCTCAAATGCATCGGCGCGACAACCTTCACCGAGTACCGCGGCATCTTCGAGAAGGACGCGGCGCTGAGCCGTCGATTCCAGAAGGTCGACGTGGTCGAGCCCAGCGTCGCTGAAACCATCGACATTCTCAAGGGACTGAAGTCCCGCTTCGAGGAGCATCACAACGTCAAGTACGCCAACGCAGCGTTGCAGGCTGCGGCCGAGCTCTCGGCCAAGTACATCAACGACCGGCATCTGCCTGACAAGGCCATCGACGTGATCGATGAGGCCGGCGCCGCGCAACGCATCCTGACGCCATCGAAGCGCAAGAAGACCATCGGCAAGACAGAGGTGGAGGAAATCGTCGCCAAGATCGCCCGTATTCCGCCTGCCAACGTCTCCAACGATGACCGCAGCAAGCTACAGACCATCGAACGTGACCTCAAGAGTGTGGTGTTTGGTCAGGACAAGGCGATCGAGGTGCTGGCTGCGGCGGTCAAGATGGCGCGCTCCGGCCTGGGCCGGGCGGACAAGCCGATCGGATCCTTCCTTTTTAGCGGCCCTACCGGTGTGGGTAAGACGGAGGCCGCCAAGCAGCTCGCCTACATCATGGGCATCGAGTTGATCCGCTTCGACATGTCGGAATACATGGAGCGCCACGCCGTGAGTCGCCTTATCGGTGCGCCCCCCGGTTACGTGGGTTTCGACCAGGGAGGCCTGCTGACCGAAGCCGTCACGAAGAAGCCGCATGCAGTGCTTCTGCTCGACGAAATCGAGAAGGCGCATCCGGACATCTTCAACGTGCTGCTGCAGGTGATGGACCACGGGACGCTTACCGACAATAACGGACGCAAGGCCGACTTCCGCAACATCATCATCATCATGACGACGAATGCGGGCGCCGAGACTATGAACAAGTCCGCTATCGGCTTTACCAATCCGCGCCAGGCTGGCGACGAGATGGGCGATATCAAGCGCCTGTTCACGCCGGAATTCCGAAATCGCCTGGACGCCATGGTAAGCTTCAAGGCGTTGGACGAGAATATCATCTTGCGGGTGGTTGACAAGTTTCTGCTCCAGCTCGAAACCCAGTTGGCGGAGAAGAAGGTCGAAGTCACCTTCACTGACAAGCTACGCAAGCATCTGGCCAAGAAGGGCTTTGACCCGCTCATGGGCGCGCGTCCCATGCAGCGCCTTATCCAGGACACCATACGCCGAGCCCTGGCCGACGAGCTACTTTTCGGTCGACTCACCGAGGGGGGGCGTCTGACGGTGAACCTCGATGACAAGGATGAGGTCATGCTCGACATCCAGCCCCTGCCGAAAAAGGAAGGCAAGGCCAAGCCGGAAGAGGCCACCGCAGACTGAGCCCGTTTCGGATTCCCCATAAGAAAACCGGCCTGTCTTGCACAGGCCGTTGTTTTTTACTGGCGCTCTGCCCGATCAGCGAAAGCCTACGCGGTCCAGCATCTGCTGTACGGCTACCGAGTTCTTACCGACGATACTGATCGGGATGGTTTCGCTCTTGAAACCTCCGCCACTCATGGCTTGGAGCGCAGGGTTGTCGAGCTTCACGTCGCGCACGGCGGGCCATTCATTGTTGCCATTCGCGAAGTGCTCCTGTGCAGCAGGACTCGCCAGATACTCCAGGAACTTGATGGCGTTGCCCGGGTTCTTGGCGTGTCTGGCGACAGCGCCCCCGGCAATGTTCACGTGCGTGCCCCAACTCGACTGATTGGGAAAGACCACTCCGACCTTTTCCATCACTGCCTTGTCCTCCGGTTTGTCTGATCGCATGAGACGGGCCAGGTAATAGCTGTTGCTGACCGCAACACTGCATTCCCCGGAGGCCACCGCGCGGACCTGGTCCGTGTCGCCCCCCTTCGGTGCTCTTGCCAGGTTGTCGACCACGCCCTTGAGCCAGGCCTCGGTGCGGGCTTCGCCCAGGTGATTGAGCATGGATCCGAACAGCGACAGGTTATACGGGTGTGAGCCGGAACGTATGCAGATGCGGCCCTTGTTCTTGGCTTCACCTAGTTCCTCGTAGGTGTCCACGTCCGCGCGATTGACCTTGGTCTTGTCGTAGACGATGACACGCGCTCGCGTCGAGAAGCCGTACCAGGCCGAGGTACCGTCTGCGTTTGCTGCGCCTCGCAGCTGGGGCGCAATGGCGGACTCCAGAGTGGCTGACCTGACGGGCTGGAACAGTCCCTCTGCTTCGCCACGCCAGAGCCTCGCTGCATCAACAAGCAGGATCACGTCGGCGGCAGAGGCCGAGCCCTCGGCGCGCAGGCGCGACAGGATCCCTGCGTCATCGGCGTCGACGCGGTTGATGCGGATGCCTGTGTTGCGAGAGAACTGGCTGTACAGTGCTTCGTCGCTCGGGTAGTGCCGGGCCGAGTAGATGTTGAGCACCTGCTCCTGGGCCAGTGCAGGTGTTGAAGCCAGCAGCGTGAACAGTGACAAGGAGAAGATTTGTTTCAGCATGGTGAAGACCAGGTAATCGATGGGAATATGGATGATATACCAAACAATAATGATTCGCAATAAAAATATGCAGCAATATATGATCGCACGCAGTCCTTTGGCGCTCTTCGCCCTTGTCTTCATCCTTCTGGCAGGTTGCGCATCAGCGCCTCCCGGCGTCTCGCCAATCCCTCCGGAGGCCCTGCCAGAGCAACGCCCGCCCCGCCTCGGTCTCGCACTTGGTGGCGGTGCCGCGAGAGGATTCGCCCATGTGGGCGTGATCCAGGTGCTGGAGGAGGCGGGTCTGAGGCCGGACCTGGTGGCAGGCACTTCGGCCGGTAGTTTGGTAGCCGCCCTGTATGCCAGCGGTCGGAATGGCCGCCAGCTACAGCGCATCGCCGAAACCATGGACGAGGCAACCTTCACGGACTGGACTTTGCCCCTCTTCAACCGCGGCATGTTGCGCGGAGAGGCGCTTGCGCGTTATGTCTATCAGCAGGTGGGTGGCCGGCGGATCGAGGACCTGCCCATGCCGCTGGGCATACTCGCTACCGATCTTCAGACCGGCAAGGGCATCCTCTTCCAGCGGGGCGACATTGCCACCGCCGTGCGTGCGTCGAGCGCAGTGCCGGGGCTGTTCCATCCCGTGCGCATACTGGATCGGGAGTATGTCGATGGTGGCCTAGTTGCGCCGGTGCCAGTCCGTCAGGCAAGACAGATGGGCGCCGAGTTGGTTATTGCCGTGGACATCTCCCAGGCGCCGGAATCGAACCTGCCTGGCGACATGTTCCAGATCCTGTTGCAGACCTTCGCTATCATGGGCCGCAGCATCAATGCGCTGGAATTGCGCGGCCAGGACATGGTCGTGCTGCGACCGGCTCTTGACGGGGTTTCCGGAACTGATTTCGCGGCCCGTTCCCGCGCCATTGCCGCCGGTCGCGAGGCCATGCAACAAGCTCTGCCGCAGCTCAGGCAAGCCATCGACGCGGGCATGAAGCCTGCTACCGTGCCGCCCGCGAAAAGGTAAAAAAAAGCCCCGTCAGGGACGGGGCTTTGAAGGGATCCTTGAACCTGTTGGTTACGAAAGGACCCGAGGAGACAACCGGAGAAAGACAAAATGTTTTGGTCTTTCGAGAGTTTTGATTGTGTCGGGGTTTTCCCTTGCTGTAAAGTCTGTTTGACACGCGTATACGTGGTCGGGGCCAACCCTGAGCAAAAGATTAACGCTTCTTCGACGCTGCCTTGCCAGCCTCGACGGTCGTGGCGGTCGCGGCCTTGAAGTTGGATTCGGCGAGCGCTGCCGCCTGCTTGGCGGACTTCTGGGCGGTTTCGAGCACGTTGTTTGCAGCAGCGACGGCGCTCTTCATCAAGGCAACCGCCGTTTCGGAGCCTGCGGGAGCGTTCTGGGCGGTGCTGTCGATCACATCCAGGAACTTCTTCTGGGCGTCGGCAAACTGTGCCTCGAAAGCCTTGCCAAACTCGGCGCCGGTCGCGGTCGCGATCTCGTAGACTTCGCGACCGTAGCTTACAGCCTTCTCGCCAACGGGCTGGAGCAGGGTGGTTTGCAGGGCAAACAGTTCCTGCGGGTCCTTCACGGCCAGCACGGTTTGCGACTGGCTAGCGGTTTCGGCCAACAGGGCCTTGGAAGCAGCCAGGTTCAGTTCGACGAGTTTCTCGACGCCTTCGAAAGCCTTGCCGGTCAGGCCGAAGAGGGTCTCGATGTTGGCCTTGTTGGTAGCCAGAATTTGTTCAGCGGTCAGCATACGATTCTCCTGAAGAAAGAAAGTTGACGTTCCATGAATGCTGCAATGCAGCATGCGATTAATTCTATTGCGCTGAGTACTAAAGGAAAGCCTTTTTTGTTGCTTTGCAGCATTTTAGGGCTGAGCCCCTAGAAAGCCTGCAGACCGCCGAGGCGTTGCGTCGACCGCTCGTTTAGCAGCGGGGACTGCTCACGCAGGCTGGCAGAATCCGGGCTTCGCATGAAATCTGACCGCCAAAAATCTGTCCCCGAGGCCCGGGGCGCCTACGCCACCTTTCGCACCATCTCCACGCGGTGGATGGACAATGATATATATGGGCATGTCAACAATGTCGTTTACTACAGTTGGTTTGACACGGCAGTCAACGCCTGGTTGATAGAGCGGGGGGTGCTGGACGTGCATGACGGCCAGACCATAGGCCTTGTGATTGAGACCCAGTGCAACTATTTTGCATCGCTGTCTTTTCCGCAAACCATCGAGGCCGGCATCCGGGTCGCCCGGCTGGGCAACTCCAGCGTGCGTTATGAGGTGGGCCTGTATGCGCAGGGTGAAGAATGGGCTGCTGCGCAGGGCCATTTCGTTCATGTCTATGTGGACCGGAAGACGCGCCGTCCTGTTGCCCTGCCCGCGACCCTGCGGGCCGCTCTTGAAACCCTGACCTGAAATCTATGACCGTTGATGAAGCCATCCAGACGCGCATGTCCGTGCGCGCCTATACGCCGCAGGCCGTGGCGCCTGAAACCATCCTGGACATCCTGCAACTGGCCAGTCGTGCACCGTCGGGGACCAACACCCAGCCCTGGAAGGTCTACGTGCTGCGGGGGGGCAGCCGCGACAGCCTGGTGGAAAAGGTCTGTGCCGCCCACGAAGCCCTGCGGGCGGATCCTTCACTGGCATCGGAGTACCGCGAGGAGTATGACTACTACCCTCAGCAGTGGGTTAGTCCCTACATTGACCGTCGGCGAGAGAACGGCTGGGGCCTCTACGGCCTGCTCGGGATCGGCAAGTCTGACAAGGACAAGATGCATGCGCAGCACCAGCGCAACTTCCGCTTCTTTGACGCGCCGGTCGGTCTGATGTTCACGATCGACCGGGTGATGGGCCGGGGTTCGCTAGTCGACTACGGCATGTTCCTGGAGAACATCATGCTCGCGGCGCGCGCGCGTGGCTTACACACCTGTCCCCAGGCAGCCTGGAACGGCTTTGCGAAGATCATCCTACCCCACATCGGCGCCGGGCCCGATGAAATGCTGGTCTGCGGCATGGCCCTTGGCTATGCCGATACCTCGGCCATCGTCAACACTTTCCACACGCCGCGCGTCCCCGCAAGGGAGTTCACGCGCTGGCTCGACTGACCACAACAAGGAATCATCATGAAACCAATGCGTTGGGGCCTGGCCCTGCTTGCGGCTTGTCCCTGCTTGGCCATGGCAGCCGATCTGGATGGCAGCCAGCTTTCCGTGCTGTGGGGCGTACCTTTTGCGGGCATCCTGCTCTCGATCGCCTTGCTGCCTTTGCTGGCTCCGAACTTCTGGCACCACCACTTCGGCAAGGTGGCTGCGGCGTGGGCCCTGGCCTTTTTGCTGCCCTTTGCGCTGCTGTTCGGGCCAGGTCTTGCGGCGGTGAGCCTCGTGCACGCGCTGCTGGCTGAGTACATTCCCTTCATCATCCTGCTCACGGCGCTCTTCACGGTGGCCGGAGGGATCTACATCCGCGGCAACATCCATGGCAGCCCCGGGCTCAATACGTCGATCCTTGGCGTCGGTGCTGTGCTCGCTAGCTTCATGGGGACCACTGGCGCCTCGATGCTGCTGATCCGCCCCCTGATCCGCGCCAATGACAACCGTCGCCACAAAGCACATGTCATCATTTTCTTCATCTTCATCGTCTCCAATGCCGGGGGCTCGCTGACGCCGCTGGGAGACCCCCCGCTTTTTCTGGGCTTCCTCAAGGGCGTGGACTTTTTCTGGACCCTGAGCCACATTTTCCCCGAGACCCTGTTCCTGGTCGGCACGCTGCTGGTTCTTTTCTACGCCATGGACACTTGGTACTATCACCGGCGTGAGGAGGTCCTCCCGGTGGACCCGACCCCCGACAGCAGGCGCATCGGTTTTGATGGCGCCGCCAATTTCTGGCTGCTTGGCGCCATCGTGGCGCTGGTGCTGATGAGTGGCTTCTGGAAGTCCTTGGTGGTCTTCGACATCCTCGGCACCGAGGTGGGCTTGCCCGGCCTGCTGCGTGATGTTGGGCTGATTGCCGTGACTCTGGTGTCCCTGAAGATTACCCCGCCCGACGTGCACGGGGACAACCAGTTCTCCTGGGCTCCCATGCAGGAAGTGGCCAAGCTCTTTGCCGGCATCTTCCTGACCATCATTCCGGTGATCGCGATGCTCAAGGCTGGCGTCAACGGGCCGTTCTCTGCGGTCGTCGCGGCGGTCACGCGTTCCGATGGTTTGCCGGACCCGGCCATGTACTTCTGGGCCGCCGGCGCACTGAGTTCTTTCCTGGACAACGCACCTACCTACCTCGTCTTTTTTAACACGGCGGGCGGTGATCCGGCGGTGCTGATGACCACGCTGGCGCCGACGCTGGCGGCCATCTCGGCGGGCGCCGTCTTCATGGGCGCCAACACCTACATCGGCAATGCACCCAATCTCATGGTGAAGGCGATTGCCGAAGACCGTGGCGTCAAGATGCCGAGCTTTTTCGGCTACATGCTCTGGTCGGGGGCGATCCTGATCCCGCTGTTCGTCATCATGACCCTGATCTGGTTTCGTTAAGCAAAGAGGCCGAAATGAACAAACCCCGCATCCTCGTCGCCCGTTGCGTGTTTCCAGAGACGATTGCGCATCTTTCGCAACACTTCGAGGTGGAGTCCAACCAGGACGATCAGGACTGGAACGGCGCGGAGCTGATCGAAAGACTGCGCGACAAGGATGGGGCCTTCACGACCGGCAGCGTGCGCATTGACGCCGCAGTGCTGGCCGCCTGTCCGCGCTTGAAGATCTGTGCGAACATGGCCGTCGGTTATAACAACTTTGATCTCGATGCGATGACGGCGCGCGGCGTGCTCGGCACCAACACACCTGACGTGCTCACCGATACCACGGCAGATTTCGGCTTTGCGCTTCTCATGGCCACGGCCCGGCGCATCTGCGAGAGCGAGCATTACCTGCGCGCAGGCAAGTGGACCAAGTGGCGTTACGATATGTTTGCCGGTACCGATGTCCACGGCTCTACGCTGGGGATCCTCGGCATGGGCCGCATCGGCCAGGGCATTGCGCGGCGCGGTGCCCTCGGCTTTGGTATGAAGGTGGTCTATCACAACCGCTCACGCCTTAATGCCGCGACTGAAGCCGACTGCAAGGCCCACTATGTCGCTAAGGAAGAATTGTTCCGGACCGCCGATCATCTGGTGCTGGTCCTCCCGTACTCGGCAGCGTCGCATCATGTTGTTGGATCGGCCGAGATCGCGCTGATGAAGCCCACGGCAACGCTGGTGAACATCGCGCGCGGCGGCATCGTGGACGAGAACGCGCTGGTACAGGCCTTGCGCGATGGGCGTATCGCTGCCGCGGGGCTGGACGTCTTTGAGGGCGAGCCCAAGGTGAACCCGGGCTTGCTGACGCTGTCCAACGTCGTGCTGACGCCCCATATTGCGAGCTCCAGCGTGCCCACCCGCAAGGCCATGGCCAGACTGGCGGCCGACAACCTGATCGAGTTTTTCAGCAAGGGCCGTGGGCTGACCCCGCTGAATCCGCAAGTGATCAAGGCCTGAGCCTGGCGTGCGGCGCGTCACCCATGGTCCGGGTGCGGCGCCAGCCTTGATTCACAATGAGTGACGGAGGACCGTTTTTTGAACTCGATCACGTTCTGGGTGCTGGCGGCTCTGGCTGGCGTCAATCTGTTGCTGCTGCTGGCCTTGCTGTTGCGTCGGGAGGACTCGGGCTCGGCCCAGCAGTTGCGAGCAGAGCTGCAGGCGGGCCATGAGCGCCTGGCGCGGGAGCTCAGGCAGGAGATCGCGGACTCGGCACGCAGCACGCGGCTCGAACTGTCCCAGAACCTGGCCACCTTCCAGCAGAGCCTCGTGCAGCAGTCCGCCGAGGCCACGCGGACCCAGAACACGCAGATCGACGCCTTTGGCCAGCAGCTAGCTCTGCTGCAGAAGACGCTTTCCGACACCCTGACGCTGCAACTGACCTCCCTCAGCGAGTCCAACGCGCGGCGTATGGCCGAGGTGCGCCAGACCCTGGAGTCCCAGCTGGCGCAGCTGCAGCAGACCAACGCGGCCAAGCTTGATGAGATGCGAGCCACGGTGGATGAGAAGCTGCAAGCCACCTTGCAGACCCGACTGGGGGAAAGTTTCAAGCAGGTGGCCGAGCGCCTGGAGCAGGTACACAAGGGCCTGGGCGAGATGCAGACTCTGGCCGCTGGTGTCGGTGACCTCAAGCACCTGCTGAGCAACGTCAAGACCCGGGGCATGTTCGGGGAGGCACAGCTCGCCGCCTTGCTGGAGCAGGTCTTTGTACCCGACCAGTACGCGGCGCAGGTGGCCACCCGGCCGGGCAGCCGGAACGTGGTGGACTTTGCTATCAAGCTGCCTGGCAAGGCGCAAGATGGCACACCGCTGTGGTTGCCCATCGATGCCAAGTTCCCGAACGAGGATTACGAACGCCTGCTCGATGCCCAGCAGCGTGCTGACGCTTCGGCCGCCGAGGCGGCCGCCCGCGCGCTGGAGGCGCGTATACGGCTCGAGGCGAAATCGATCACCGAGAAATACGTGGAGCCGCCCTACACGACTGACTTCGCCATCCTGTTCCTGCCCACGGAGGGCCTGTATGCCGAGGTGCTACGTCGTCCCGGGCTCATGGAGGCACTGCAGCGCGAGCACCGTGTCACCCTGGCCGGCCCCACCACCTTGCTCGCCATGCTCAGCTCGCTGCAGATGGGTTTTCGCACGCTGGCACTGGAGAAACGCTCCAGCGAAGTCTGGCAGGTGCTCGGGGCGGTCAAGACCGAGTTCGGCAAGTTCGGCGACGTGCTCTCCAAGGTCAAGTCTCAGACCGAGACGGTGCTCAATACCCTGAGTAATGCCGAGGTGCGCAGCCGCGCCATGGGCCGCGCGCTGCGCCAGGTCGAGGGTCTGCCCGACGCGCAGGCGCAGGCATTGCTGCCGACGGACAAAGAGGCCGACGAGGGGTGACCGCTACTGCTCACGCCGCCCGGCCACGGCTGGCGCGACTCATCGGCGGACACATCTGCCTGCACGCCTGCATGGCAGGCACGCGCATGGCAGCACCACTGCTCGCGCTCACGCAGGGCTACAGCCCGCTGGCGGTGGGGGTGCTGATGGCGCTGTTCGCACTCACCCAGGTCTTTCTGGCGCTGCCGGCCGGGCGTTACGCGGATCGCCACGGGCTGCGCCGGCCCCTGGCGTTCAGCGTCGTCGCGTCGGTGACGGGGACAGGGCTGGCCGTTCTCTTTCCGGTGTTTCCAGTTCTGTGTCTGGCGGCTCTTCTCTCCGGCGGGGCCACCGGCGCAGCAGCCATCGCCCTGCAGCGTCACGTGGGTCGCGCCGCACGCGATGCCACGGAGCTAAAGCGGATTTTCAGCTGGCTGTCGATTGGGCCCGCGACGTCGAACTTCCTGGGCCCGCTCGCGGCCGGTCTGCTCATCGATCATGCGGGCGTCTGGCTGGGCGGCGAGGCGGGCGATCTCAACGGCTACCGCAGCGCCTTCCTGTTGATGGCGCTGCTGCCGCTGCTGACCTGGTGGCTGGTGCGGCGAACGCCAGACCTGCCCTCGACACCCGCGCCTGCAGAGCAGGGTCTGCGGCGCGCTTGGGACCTGCTGCGCGAGCCGATGATGCGGCGCTTGCTGATCGTCAACTGGTTCATCTCGTCCTGCTGGGACGTCCATACCTTCGTGCTGCCCGTGCTCGGCCACGAGCGCGGTTACGGCGCGTCCACCATCGGCACCTTGCTCGGGGTGTTTGCCATCGCGGCAACGCTGGTGCGTCTGACGATGCCTGGGTTGGCGGCCCAACTGCGCGAGCGGGTGGTCATCAGCGCTGCGATGCTTTGCGCGGGTTTGGTCTTCGGGCTCTACCCCTTCATGCCTAACGCGCTGTCCATGGGATTTTGCTCGGTGGTGCTCGGGTTGGCGCTGGGTTCGGTGCAGCCCATGATCATGAGTACCCTGCACCAGATCACGCCAGCGGACCGGCACGGCGAGGCGCTGGGCCTGCGCCTCATGTCGCTCAACGGCTCCAGCGTGGTGATGCCCCTGATCTTTGGCAGCATGGGGGCCGTCGTCGGCGTGTCCCTCGTGTTCTGGATGGTCGGCGCCGCAGTCGCGGGGGGCAGCCGCCTTGCGTGGTCGCTCAGGTCGCCCCTTCCTCCAGTTGATAGAACCTCTGGATAGTCTCCCAGGCCTCCTGCGGCGTGTCGACGAAGGAGAAGAGCGCGAGATCCTCGGAGGCAATCATGCCCTCCTCGACGAGCAGGTTAAAGTCGATCAGCCGCTTCCAGAAGACGCTGCCGTGCAGTACCACGGGCACGGGTTCAGACTTGCCGGTCTGTACGAGGGTCAGGATCTCGAACAGCTCGTCCAGCGTTCCGAAACCGCCAGGAAAGGCTACCAAAGCCTTGGCGCGCATCATGAAGTGCATCTTCCGTAACGCGAAGTAGTGGAACTTGAAGCACAGGCTGGGAGAAATGTAGGGATTGCCGGACTGTTCATGCGGCAACGCGATGTTCAGGCCGACATTGAGTGCGCCCGCCTCATGCGCGCCGCGATTCGCCGCCTCCATGATGCCGGGGCCACCGCCGGTGCAGACATACAGCCTTTCTTCCTGTGGCAGCCGCGCGCTGTGCTCGGCAATGATGCGGCCAAACTGCCGGGCGAGTTCGTAGTGCTGCGAATTGCAGACGTCGCGTTCGGCCTTTGCCAGGGCGTGCGGGTCATTGCCCTGGCGCGCGGCGGCGAGCCGGCGCTGGGCTTCTTCGGGCGATGCGAAGCGTGCGCTGCCAAAAACCACGATGGTGTTGGTCACGCCCTGGGCCTGCTGCTCCAGGTCGGGTTTGAGCATCTCCAGCTGGAAGCGGATGCCTCGGGTCTCGCGACGCAGCAGGAATTCGGGATCGGCAAAGGCAAGGCGGTAGGCATCGGCCTGTAGGGGGATGCCGGCATCGGCGTGGGCCTTGAGATCGGCCCAGGCATCGGCGAGGGTGCGGTTGCTGAGATCGTGTGAAGACTTCATGGGACTCACCTTAAGGCGGCGGCGATGGCAGGTGCCACGCTTACCGCATTGCTGGGATGAGCGATGCAGTCCGCGCTCCAGACCTGGCGGATGCCGGCATTCCAAAGCAGCTGCCCGGCATCGTCGGCGAAGAGAGCATGGGTCACGGCGACGTCCACGCTGGCGGCACCAGCAGCGAGCAGTTCGCGCGCGGCCCGCGCCAGCGTGTGTCCGCTGCTGGCGACGTCGTCGAGCAGCACCACCGCGCGGCCGCGCACGGCGACGTCGGGCATGGCGATCTCGACGTGGCGATCCCCATGCCTTAGCTTGCGGCAGACCGCATGATCAAGGCCGTGACGTGCTGCCGCCTGGGCCACCCACTGCGCCGATTCCATATCGGGCCCGACCAGCAGCGCCCGGGGTCTACGCTGCACGATCAGATCTGCAAGCAGCGGGGCCGCGCTTAGGACCGCAGTACGCTGCACCGGGATGACCTGGTTCAGGCGCTCGATGCGGTGCAGATGCGGGTCCACCGTGATCACTGCGTCAAAGAGATCGGCCAGGAAGGCGCCCACGACGCGCTGGCTCACGGCTTCGCCCGGGGCGAAGGCCATATCCTGCCGCATATAGGCCAGGTAGGGTGCGACCAGCGTCAGCGTAGTTGCGCCCAGGGTCCGCGCGGTGCGCGCAGCCAGCAGGATCTCCACGAGCTTTTCATTGGGGTGGGCCAGGCTGCGCAGCAGTGCGACGCGCGGCGGTAGCTGCCCGGGCAGGCGCAGCTTGAGCTCCCCGTCAGGGAAGCGATGTCGACGAACATAGGCGGTTCGCAGGCCAGCGGCTGCGGCGATGCGTGAGGCGAGGTCCACCTCGTCCTCGAAATGCAGCAGGACCGGGTGCATCTTCAGAACTCGACGTACACGTGCGGCATGTCCTCTGCGCGGCCGATCGAGTACCCGCTGCTGCGGGTACAGGCCTGGCGCGCGAATTCCAGATCGGCCGGGTAGTTGGCGTACACGCGGTAGAGCGCATCGCCGTCGCGGACCTCCTCGCCCAGCTTGGCACGCAGATCGACACCGGCTCCCCGGACCTTGGGGGCACCCGCGAACCGCGCGATGCGGGCCAGCTGCAGGTTGTCGATGCCGCACACCACACCGTTGCCACGGGCGTGGACGTCAAAGCTCAGCCGGCCCAGCTCCGGATGGTGATGATCAAATGGGCGACGACCCTGCGCGTCGATCAGGTCATTCATCTTCTTGAGCGCGCGGCCCGAGTCCAGGATGTCACGCGCGATGGCAAAGCCGTCGCCGCCGCGTACATCCGGGTCGGCCTCCAGCATGCGGCCGGCCAGGCGCAGCGCCTTCTGGCGCAGGTCCATGGGCGCGTGCGGGTCGTTCTCCAGCACACGCATGACGTCGCGCGCCTCCAGCACTGGACCGATGCCCTGGCCGATGGGCTGCCGGCCATCGGTGATGACCACGTCAAGTGAGAGCTTCATGCGCCGGGCGACGTACTCAAAGAGCCGGCGCAGGCGCTGTGCCTCGGGCATAGAGCGCACTTTGGCTGTGGGGCCGATGGGGATGTCCAGCACCAGGTGGCTGGAGCCTGCGGCGATCTTCTTGGACAGGATGGAGGCCACCATCTGCCCGGGTGCGTCCAGGGCCAGCGGGCGTTCGACCGAGATCAGCACATCGTCGGCTGGCGACAACTGCGCCGTACCGCCCCACGCCAGGCAACCCCGATGCTGCTGGACGATCTGCTGCAGGCGCTCAATCGGCAGCTCTACCTCGGCCAGCACCTCCATGGTGTCGGCGGTACCCGCCGGGGAGGTGATGGCGCGCGAAGACGTCTTGGGGCAGAGCATGCCGTGTGCCGCCACGATGGGCACGACCAGCATGGAGGTTCGGTTGCCAGGGATGCCGCCGATGCAATGCTTGTCCACGACGCGTGGCTCCTGCCAGTCCAGCCTTTGCCCGGCCTCGACCATGGCCTGGGTCAGGAAGAGCACCTCTTCGCGGTCGAGTTCGTCGCGGTGCGTAGCCACCACAAAGGCTGTGAGCTCGATTTTGGAGTAGTGATGGTCTGTGATGTCGCGAACGATGGCACGCAGGTCGTCCAGCGCCAGTCGCTCACCGCCAAGTTTGCGCCGCAGCGCACCGATGGACGCTGGTGGCTCGGCCTGTGCGATGGTCACGGTCTGCCTCTCGTCGCTGCCCAGTTGGCAGAAGGCGGCTTGCGACAGGCCCAGCTCGCCGCAGGCCACGATGCCGGCATCGTCCACCACATTAAGGGTGGCCAGCACGCTTTGGCCGTTGGTGCGCACCTCGACCTTGGACAGCGCCTTGAAGCCCTCGGCCCGATAGACCTCGCAGTCACGGTGAAGGTACGCTACGTTCTCGTGGTAGGTGTCGATCAGCACACGCCTCAAGGACAGGCGTGAAAGACGGCCGCCGGGTTCGGAGGCAGCGACCTGCGGCGGCGTAGCCTTGTCTTGACTCATGCGGATAGCCTACACCGAAACCGTGGCACAGGAACAAAAAAGGGCTCCCGTAGGAGCTTGCACCGAAGCAGCGGCGCCTGCGCTCAGACGCGCTTGCGGTACTCGCCGGTACGGGTGTCGATCTCGATCTTGTCGCCCTGATCCACGAACAGCGGAACGGCCACTTCAAAACCCGTAGCGATCTTGGCCGGCTTGAGCACCTTGCCCGAGGTATCGCCCTTGACGGCAGGTTCGGTCCAGGTGATCTCGCGTACCACGCTGGTGGGCAGTTCGACCGAAATGGCCTTGCCATCGTAGAACACCACCTCAACCGGCATGCCGTCTTCCAGGTAGTTCAGGGCGTCGCCCATGTTCTCGGCCTCGACCTCGTACTGGTTGTACTCAGCGTCCATGCACACGTACATTGGGTCCGCGAAGTACGAGTAGGTGCACTCCTTCTTGTCCAGGACGATCTGGTCCATCTTGTCGTCGGCCTTGAACACGACTTCGGTACCGAAGTTGGCGATCAGGCTCTTGAGCTTCATGCGCACGGTGGCAGCGTTGCGGCCACCGCGGCTGTATTCGGTCTTGAGCACGACCATCGGGTCCTTGCCGTGCATGATCACGTTGCCGGCGCGAATTTCCTGAGCGATTTTCATGATGTTTCCATTGATGAGGCCGCGCCATGTCCCGTGGTGACCGGTCTTCGTGCAGCAGGTGAGGGGGCCGCGACGGGCCAGCCCGGAGTGGTTGATACAAAGCCTTGAATTTTAACGTTTTTCAGGGCGTCTCCTGACCGCCGGGCCCAACGCAGACAAATTTCAGCAGTTGGCTCACCAGGTCGGCCTGCGCCAGCAGGCGCCGCTGGGCACCCTGAACCGCGACGCGCCAAGCCGGCAGGTCCAGCGGGGGCAGGGCGCCAGCGTCCAGACCATTCCAGATCCGGTGCCATTTCCGAAGCGAATCTGGCGCTCCGGTACGGCTTAGGAAGGCCTCCAGTTTGTCGCGATGGGCGTCATCGTGCTGCGGGTAAATCTGCCATACGAAGGGTGCGCCCGCCCAGAGGGCACGGACGAGAGAATCCTCGCCACGCACGAAGTTCAGGTCGCAGGCCCAGAGCAGGTGATCGTAGTCGTCCTGGCTGAGCCAGGGCAGGTGGTGTATCTCGAGCCCCGCGGGCACGCGTCGTGACTGAAGTGCCGACGCGGCGCGCCCGGCGGTTACGAGCAGCACCGCGCCTGCCGCTGCGAGCTGGTCCATCAGCGCGGGCAGTGCAACCGGCTCGTAGCAGAACAGCGAGACCAGGGGCCGGCTCGCCCTCCGGCCCAGGCCTTGCTTGGCCAGCCAGGCGCCACGGTCGAATTGCGCCCGGCGCTGCGCCAAGTCGCTCTCGCGCAGCAGGCCGCCAGTGCCCGCAGTGAAGCCGGGAAAGAAAAAACGCTTGCTCAGGCCCTTGCCCGGCCCCTGCATCACCGGGGAGGGGAGGCCGTGGCTGCGTTCCACATAGCGCTCGGCCGATAGGTACTCGAGGTTGATCCAGTGAGGGGGTTTGCCATCAGCAGCTCGCCAGTCCACGTAGCGTTGTACGAACTCCGGCGGGATCTCGCAGCCGAAGGCTTCGAGCAGGACATCCCCCGCGTCTGGCTCGTGCGGCAGCGCCAGTGGTGTGGCCCAGGGCCGAACCTCGACGCCCGGGCATGCCGTGGGCGCCATCCAACGGAGCGCGGTCGCGTCATCGACCCACAGACGCACGGTCTGCCCCCGCGTCGCGAGCTGGCGAGCCAGGCGCCAACAGACCCCGATGTCTCCATAGTTGTCGATAACCCTGCAGAAAATGTCCCAGCGCAGCGTGGATTGCATGCCGGAATTGTCCACAATACGGTCCATGGAGAAGCCGGAAGTCGGGGAAAAGGAGCAGCGGAGTGCGGCCGCCCACTGTGCGGGTCTGCTGGCGCAGGTGGCAGCGTTGCCCGGCCTACCCGGCGTGTACCGCTACTTTGATGCCGAGGGTGGCCTGCTCTACGTGGGCAAGGCACGCAACCTCCGCAAGCGCGTCTCCAGCTATTTCCAGAAGAGCCACGACGGCACACGCATCGGCCACATGGTGGGCAAGATCGTGCGGCTGGAGACCACGGTGGTGCGCTCCGAGGCCGAGGCGCTGCTGCTGGAAAACAACCTGATCAAGACCCAGCACCCGCGCTACAACATCCTGTTTCGCGACGACAAGAGTTATCCCTACCTCAAGATTACCGTAGCCCAGCCGGGAGATGCCCGGTCGGCCTCGGCCTGGCCGCGCGTGGCCTATTACCGCGGTGCGGTCGAGAAGAAGCACCACTACTTTGGGCCCTATCCGAGCGCCTGGGCGGTTAAGGAGGGCATCCTGCTCTTGCAGAAGGTCTTTCGCCTACGCACCTGCGAGGACACGGTGTTTGCCAACCGCACGCGGCCCTGTCTGCTGTACCAGATCAAGCGTTGCTCGGGGCCCTGCGTCGGTGAGGTCAGCCCCGAGGACTATGCGCGCGATCTCGCCCATGCCGAGGCCTTTCTGCGGGGCGAGACACAGCAAGTCCTCCAGGATCTGGAGCAGCGCATGCTGGGCCATTCCCAGCTGTTGGAGTTCGAGCAGGCGGCTTTGCTGCGAGACCAGATTTCCGCGCTGTCCAGCGTGCTGCATCAGCAGGCGGTGGCGAGCACGGACGACCGCGATGTCGACATCCTCGCCGTTCAGGTGCAAGGCGGACGGGCGTGCGTGAATCTCGCCATGGTGCGTGGTGGCCGGCATCTGGGCGACCGCGCTTATTTCCCGACGCATGTCGACGACGCCGCAGCCTTGCAGGTTGCCGAGGAGGGGGACGTGATGGTGCCAGTGGAGGTCCAGGTGCTTGAGGCATTCATTGCCCAGCATTACGTCGAGGTCCCGGCTGTGCCCACGCTGATCACCAGCGTGCCGATAGGCAAGCGTCTGGTTGAAGCCTTGTCCGAGCAAACGGGTTTCAGGATCCGTGCTGTGCATCAGCCACGTGAGCAGCGCCGCGTCTGGCTGGAGATGGCGCAGACCAATGCAGGCCTGCAGCTGGCGCGCCTGCTTTGCGAGGAAGGTTCGCAGCAGGCGCGCACCCGTGCACTGGCCGAGGCCTTAGCGCTGCCGCAGGACCGGCTTGACGAGCTGCGCATCGAGTGCTTCGATGTCTCCCACACCGCAGGGGAGGCGACCCAGGCCTCCTGCGTGGTGTTTCATCACCACCAGATGCAGAGTAGCGAGTATCGGCGTTACAAGATCGAGGGCATCACGCCGGGCGACGATTACGCGGCAATGCGCCAGGTGCTCACGCGCCGGTATGCCCGGCTGGCGCAGGCCCTGCGCGAAGGGCGTGAGAACGGCGAGGGAGGTGAGGGCGGCATGACCACCGAGGGCACGGATCGCCTGCCCGACCTGGTGGTGGTCGATGGCGGCAGGGGACAGGTGGCGATGGCGCGCGGGGTCTTCGAGCAGCTCGGGCTGGACTTGGCCCTGATTGTTGGCGTGGAGAAGGGCGAGGGCCGCAAGGTCGGCCTTGAGGAGCTGGTGTTTGCCGACGGGCGCGAGAAGGTGTATCTGGGCAAGGACTCGGCGGCGCTAATGCTGGTGGCCCAGATCCGCGACGAGGCCCATCGATTTGCCATCACGGGCATGCGAGCCGCGCGTGCCAAGGTGCGTACGGGCGGCAGCCGGCTGGAGGATATTCCCGGGGTGGGGCCCAAGCGCCGCGCGCGGCTGCTACAGCGCTTTGGCGGCGTGCGGGGCGTGGCGGCAGCGAGCGTCGAGGATCTGATGGGTGTCGATGGCATTTCGCACGAACTTGCCGACGCCATCTACCGCGCATTGCACTGACGCGCCCGCGTGCCCGTGACTTGGCACGGGCATGCCACAATCCTCCCCATGTTTTTCACTATCCCCACCCTCATGACCTGGACGCGTATCGTCGCGATCCCTCTCATCGTCGGGGTGTTCTATCTGCCACTGGAGCCGTCCACGCGCAACCTGGTGGCCACTGTCATGTTCGTGCTGTTTGCGCTGACCGACTGGCTCGATGGCTATCTCGCGCGCAAGCTCAACCAGATCTCCTCCTTCGGCGCCTTCCTCGACCCAGTCGCTGACAAGTTCCTGGTCTGCGCCAGTCTTCTGGTGCTGGTGCACCTGGATCGCGCAGACGTCTTTGTGGCGCTGATCATCATCGGCCGAGAGATTGCCATTTCAGCCCTGCGCGAGTGGATGGCCCAAATCGGAGCCAGTCGCAGTGTTGCGGTGCACATGCTGGGCAAGGTCAAGACGACCGTGCAGATGGTGGCGATCCCCTTCCTGCTTTTCGACGGTGACCTGTTAGACCTGATCGACACACGACGATGGGGCACGGCGCTGATCTGGATCGCCGCAGTGCTGACCGTCTGGTCCATGGTGTATTACCTGCAGAAGGCCTTGCCCGAGATTCGCGCTCGCGTGAAATGAACGCCGCCCTGTGTCCATGAGTCCTGCGAGTGGCGACAACGTGTCCCTGATTCGAGCCATGCCCCTGGTGTTCGTGCTCATCTGGAGCACGGGTTTCATCGTGGCGCGCTACGGCATGCCCCACGCGCCGCCATTGTCGTTTCTGGCCTGGCGCTATGTTTTCTCCATCCTCTGTTTTCTGCCCTGGATCGTACTGGCGCGTGTGGTCTGGCCGGCGACGCGGACGCAGTGGTGGCATCTGGGTGTGACGGGCGTGCTCATGCATGTAGGTTACCTTGGTGGCGTCTGGGCAGCAGTCAAGGCGGGCATGGGCTCGGGGCTCGTGGCCCTCGTCGTGGGGCTGCAGCCGGTAATGACGGCGGTCTGGCTGTCAGCCCAGGGGTCTTCGGTGACCCGACGGCAGTGGCTGGGCCTGGCGCTGGGGTTCACCGGGCTGGTCCTGGTGGTCGCGCGAAAGTTCGGATCCGGCGGGGAGGCCACGGTTCTCAACCTGAGCCTGGCGGTGCTGGCGCTGTTGAGCATTACGGTCGGAACGCTGTACCAGAAACAGTTCGTGGCGCCGTGCGATGTCCGCAGCGCCAATGCCGTGCAACTCATGGCCGCCTTGATGGTGACACTACCCCTGGCGCTGCTGGAGTCGGAGGACATGCGCTGGACTCTGGCCAATGGTGCCGTCAATGTGGAACTGGCAGCCGCCATGGCCTGGTCGGTGCTGGGCCTGACCTTGGGTGGCAGCTCGCTGCTATATCTGCTGATCCAGCGGGGTGCGGCCACCAGCGTAACCACTCTGCTCTACCTGGTGCCGCCGACCACGGCCCTTATGGCTTGGCTGCTCTTCGATGAACCAATCACGCTGTTGACGGTGGCTGGCACGGTCCTTACCGCCCTGGGTGTGAGTCTGGTGGTACGCACCGCGCGATGATGGGGTGCGTCGTTGGGTGCTTAAACCATTTTCGTTCGCTCGTGAAGTCGGGTTGTTCTCAATAAATTTTTTTTGTATCGGGGCGGGATGTGCCCCACTGCAAATACGTCTAGAATTCGAACGCGTCCAGCGGCACTGCTATGCCTTGTTGACACGGTTCAAGTCCGTGGCTCTAATGCCTAGCAGCCGTGCAGCTCGCTGGCAAAACGACCGTTAGCGGTATCGCCTGACGGGGTGCGCAACCAGATTTTGTTGCCAAGAAGGCCGACTAACGTCTCATCCAAACAAGGGGATTCTTATGAACAAGACTGAACTGATCGAACATATCGCCAAGCATGCCGACATTTCCAAAGCGGCCGCCACTCGTGCCCTTGAATCCACCATCGGTGCTGTCAAGATCACGTTGCGCAAAGGTGGCTCTGTCTCTCTGGTCGGTTTTGGCACGTTCGCCGTAAGCAAGCGCGCGGCCCGGACGGGTCGTAATCCCCGCACCGGCGCTGCGATTAAAATCAAGGCTGCCAAGGTCCCCAAGTTCCGTCCGGGCAAGGCCCTGAAGGATGCACTGAACTGACCTGTTCCGGTGGGGTGCTTAGCTCAGCTGGTAGAGCGGCGCCCTTACAAGGCGTAGGTCGGCGGTTCGATCCCGTCAGCACCCACCACCCAGGCAAAGGCGAACAGCGTGTTCGCCTTTTTGTTTTGTGCGCCCAGCATGGGCGCACTCTTGCGGGTGCAAGTCCCGCTGCGAACTGGTCACAGTGAGCAAAGCGAAGCGCAACTGCGTGAGGGTGACCGAGCGTGGGAAGGAAGCGTGGAGCGTAATCGCGAGCC
>JADCGR010000035.1 GCA_020248905.1 Curvibacter sp.
ACATCCGGCCGGATGCGCCGACGGGCCCTTTGCCCACCCAATCGCTTGCGTGTGCCTACGGGCACACGACGCGCGATGCGGGCGGTCAAATCATCCCTTTTTTGACTCGAACGCGCATGGCGGGACTTGTTCAGACCTTCCTTAGAAATCCAGCGCTACCGATCGACAAAGAAGGGTTGCCTGCGCTCCAAGAAGGCACGGGTGCCCTCCAGCTTGTCTTCGGTCGCGAGCGAGGAGTAAAACAAGCGCCGCTCGAACACAAGCCCCTCCGCCAGAGAGGTTTCGTACGCCCTGTTGATCGCTTCCTTGGCCATGCGCACCGTCATCGTGGAGTTCGCTGCGATCCTCTTGGCTAGCGCTAAGGCGGTAGGCATGATCTCGCCCTCAGGAACCACCCGGGAGACCAAACCCAGCGCCAGAGCATCGTTGGCATTCAACTGAACATCACCAGTGAGGATGATCTCCATGGCCCTTGACTTTCCGATCTGCCGCACAAGACGTTGAGTGCCGCCGGCACCCGGAAAGATCCCGAGCCGGACTTCAGGAAGCCCAAATTCAGCAGTGTCGCTCGCCACGATGATGTCGCACATCAAGGCGAGCTCACATCCACCACCCAACGCCAAGCCACTGACCGCCGCAATCAACGGTTTCCTGCACTGGGCGATGCGGGACCATCCAATGGTGAAGAAGTCGTCGTCCAGCGCCTTGACAAACGTCCGCGCGGCCATTTCGTTGATGTCTGCCCCAACCGAGAAGTACTTTGGGGTTCCGGCCCGCAGGATCATGCAGCGAACGCCTCTGTCCTGGTCCATTCGGTGCAGCGCATCGGCGATCTCCGAGATGAAGGCTTCATTGAGCGCATTGATCCCCTTGGGGCCGTGCATGGTCACCACCCCGATCCCGTCCTTGACCTCAGCTCGGACGAACTGATAGTTCGGCGGTGGCGGCGCAACAGGTGCCGGCAGCTCGACCGGTTTGGCTTCACTGAGACGGTGCCGCATCACTTTGCCTGAACCTGTTTTCGGCAGATCTTCAACGAAAACGACGCGCCTGGGCGCCTTGTATGGCGCGAGCCTGTCGCGCGCCGCCTGCTCGACCTCACCCGCCAAGGCAGTGCAATCAGGCTTGAGCACAACGTAGGCCACGGCGATCTCGCCTTTGTCCACATCGTCAACCTTACCCACCGCCACCATCGCGACGGCCGGGTGCTGGGAAATCGCACGCTCCACTTCAGCCGGGTAGATGTTGTAGCCAGCACTGATGATGATGTCCTTGGTGCGGCCGACGATGTACAGATTGCCTTCCTGGTCTTGGGATGCAAGGTCCCCGGTGTGCAGCCATCCATCGGCATCGATCGTCTCTTGGGTGGCTTCGGGACGATTGAGATAGCCCTGCATCACGAGGGGACCTCGGATTAGTAGTTCACCGAGCCGGACGGATTCGTCGTCGCCACTCTCCTGAGCGGGCATGACGCGCGCCTCCACGCCCGGCAGCGGTCTGCCGATGGAGCCCACTGGGCCTCTGCGATGTCGGTCATGAGTCACGGCCGGGCCGGCGAGTTCGGTCATCCCCCACAACTCGAGCAGCGGACATCCAAAGACGCGCTCCACCTCCGTGATCGTCTCTTCAGGGATCGACTGCCCCCCGACGGTGCACAGCGTCAGCGAACGGACGTCATGAACTGACAAACGCGAGTGCGACAGCAGGCGAAAGTACATGGTCGGCACGCCCTCGAACATCGTGACCTTGTGGGTTGCGATGGCTTCCAAGGTGGTTTCGGCATCGAAGCGGCGCAGCAACACAAAGCGTCCCCCAACGAGCATGCTTGCGTGAATGATGGCGTTGCCATAGACGTGGGTACAGGGCAGGGCCGATAGAAATACATCGTGGCGGGTACGACCGTGGGTCTTTGCCGTCAGCGATGCACTCAACAGGATGTTTCGGTGCGACAGCATGGCACCCTTGGGCTTTCCCGTACTGCCCGAGGTATAGCTGATGCTCGATAGATGATCGGGCGGGATGTCAACGAAATGAAAGTCCTCGCAGCCGCTTGCAATCAAATCCGACTGGCGTAACCCGCCCGTGACGGTCACAGCCTCAAAGGACAACACGACGATGGACAGGGATGTGTCAATCTGAATCTGTCCAATGGCAGCAGGATCGGCCAATCCGGTGATCAGAGCCGTCGCGCCGCAATCCTTGATGATGTAGGTAACCTCATCGGGCGTCAGCATGGCGTCCACTGGAACGATGACGGCGCCGGTCTTGGCCACCCCATAGTAAGCAACGAGCCAGTCTCGTGAATTGGGCACATGCAAAACAACCCGGGTGGCGGGGCATACGCCCTCGGACACAAGGGCGGCTGCAAATCGATTGCTGTCTCGGTCCAGCTCCCGAAAACTGGACCACGCTCCCTCAAAAAACAGCGCAGGTGCATCCCCAAAACGCTGCGCTGCTTCAGGCAAAACCGCACCGAGGCAAGTTGGTTCTAGGACCACATGATCCTTCGTGGACGTGTCAGAAACTTCAATCATCATCTTCACCTCAATCATCCAGATGTCGTCGCCCCAATCCCTGCCCGACAACTTATCGGCCCCTAGCCATAGGGTGCATCAGGGCCCGAAGGCAGTCTTCGCCGATACGATTGACCATCATCTCGACTGAGGTCGCACTCGACTTAAGCGCACCGCTGACAAGCAAGGTCGACAGCCCATGGATCGCTGACCAGACCAGCAACTCGGCGCCTTCGCGCCGAGCCGGATCGATGAGCCCTGCCTTCATCAACTCATCCAGAGTGCGGCTCAGGGCGGCGTAGGGGCTCACTGCGCCAGGCTGGTTGTCACAGAGGTCAACAGTTGCCGCCTCACTTGGGTCACCTGGCTGAGTCCCGAGAGATCTCCCGGCCCCATAGGGTCCGAACATCACGGCAAACCGCTCCGGCTGCTCGAGGGCAAAGCCCACGTAGGCGTGCCCTTGCGCGATGAAACGAGCCCTCGCCGCGCGGGCGCCCTTGCCGCGCACGCTGTCCTTAGCCGCCTGAAAACGCTGCCCCATTTCGGCATATGCATCTTGGGCGATGACTCTGAGGAGCGCTGACTTGTCCTCGAAATGACGATAGGCTGCGCTCGGTGAAACGCCCACGGCCAGAGCGGCCTCACGCAGTGAAAACTCCTCCAGGCCATTCCTGGCGATCAAGCTTACCGCCGCACGCTTGAGCGCGGCGGGCAGGTCGCCGTGGTGATAGCTCTCACGAACGGGAGCTCGTGAAGCAGAGCCAACTCTGGATTGCCGATGAGTTTTCTGTGCGGTGGTGTTCATGCCTGTATGTTGACATCATTCACATCAGTCTGTAAAGTAAAGCTGCATATATCTTGGAGTCTGCATGCGCAATGTACTTCGATCACTCCTCGCCATGCTGGCTGCGGCTTTGCTTGTGGGCGCAGAGGCACAGCCCACGACGCCCGAGGTTCTGACATTCAAGTTGTCCATGTCGAATATCCATGCCATCAGGGGCGCACGCATCGTTCTAGTGGATGCCGGCAGCAAGGGAGATTTGCCCAAGCTCGAGGCAGAGATGGGGCGTGCGGGTATTGGCTGGAGAGACATCGCGGCGGTGATCGTCACCCACGGCCACTCCGATCACGCGGCCCTTGCCGCTGAGATTCGCAGGCGCAGCGGTGCCGCCCTTATTCTGGGTAGCGGCGATGTGGAGATGGCTGGCACCGGCCATAACGATGAGCTCAAGCCCACCAACTTCATGGCCACGCTCCTCAAGAAGTTCGCCATCGACCCCACCTACGAGGCCTTCAAGCCCGACCGAGTGGTTGAGCGCGAGCTGAGGCTCGGTGAGTGGGGCATCGCCGGCCGGGTGTACCAGCTGCCAGGCCACACCCCGGGCTCGCTGGTGGTCGAGCTCGACGACGGCCGCAGCTTCGTTGGCGACATGATGCTGGGCGGCTATCTGGGCGGGGCCTTGATGCCGCAGCGCGCAGGCGAGCACTACTTTCATGCCGATCGACACCGCAACTTCGAGAACATCCACACCCTGCTGAAGGGCCCCGGCAAGCTGTTCTTCCTGGGGCATGGCGGACCGGTTACCCGGGAATCAGTCGTTGCCGCGTTTGGCAGCGGGGAACCTGGGGCTCACTGACTGGGACGGTAGATAAGCCACGCCAGAACCTTATGATTCATCCGACGATCGCATGACGCTGCTTCGCACGCCTGACGAACGATTCCAGGATCTGCCCCAATGGCCCTGGGCTCCTCGCTATCTGGACGATCTGCCGGGGTTCGAGGGAATCCGTGTCCATCGGGTCGATGAGCCAGGCCGCCCGGGGGCGCCAACCGCCCTGCTGCTGCACGGCAACCCAACCTGGAGCTACCTTTACCGCACGATGATCCCGGTGTTTCTGGACGCCGGCCTGCGCGTTGTGGCGCCCGACCTGATCGGCTTCGGCCGATCCGACAAGCCCGCCGACGCATCGTTTCATCGCTTCGCGACACACCGGCACTTCCTGATGAGCCTGATCGAGCGCCTCGACCTGAGCAACGTGATGCTGGTCGTGCAGGACTGGGGCGGCATCCTGGGGCTCACGCTGCCCATGGCGATGTCCCAGCGCGTCACGCGCATCCTGGCGATGAACACGATGCTGCCTCTGGGTGAGGTGTCCGAAGGCTTCCTGCAGTGGCGCAACTACTGCAACAGCACGCCGGACATGGCCGTCGGGCGGCTGCTGGCGCGGGGTCGCCCGGAGTTGACTGCGGCTGAACAGGCGGCCTATGACGCACCTTTCCCCGATGCACGCCATAAGGCGGCCCTGGCCGCCTTCGCCAACATGGTGCCCGACTCGCCCGAGGCCGACGGCGCCGACATCGGTCGGCGAGCTGCAAGACCTGAAGGAAGAGTGGTCGGGCCAGAGCCTGCTGGCCATCGGCCAACGCGACCCGGTGCTGGGCGAGCCGGTGATGCGGCGCCTGGCTGCGACCATCCAGGGCTGCCCCGAGCCCCTGCTGATCCCCGAGGCCGGGCACTTCGTGCAGGAGTGGGGTGAGCCTATTGCGCGCCGTGCACTCCGGCACTTTGGGTGGACCTGATGTCAGGCTCACAATATTGATCACGAGGTAACACCATGATCCTGTATGACCTGCCTTCGGGCATGCACCCGCGCCGCGTACGCATCTTCCTGGCCGAGAAGGGCGTGACGATCCCCACGAAGGTGGTGGACTCGTCCAAGGGCGAGAACCAGCTCCCCGAATTCCTGCAGCTCAATCCGATGGGCCGGCTACCGGTGCTGCAACTCGATGACGGCACGGCCCTGGCCGAGTCACTGGCCATCTGTCGCTACCTCGAGGCCCTTTATCCGCAGCCGGCCCTGTTCGGCGAGGGCGCCCAGCAGGCCGCGATGGTGGACATGTGGACGCGGCGCATGGAGCAGCAGGTCTCCAACACCATCGCCGACATCTTCGTGCACGCCAGCGAGTACTACCGCACCCGCCTGACCCAGGTGCCGGCCTATGCGGAGTGGTCGCGGGTGAAGATCATGTCCACGCTGGCCTGGCTCGATGGCGAACTGGCCTCACGGCCCTTCATCGCCGGTCAGGCCTACACCATGGCCGACATCGTAGCCCAGTGTGCCTTCGTGCTGGGCAAGGCGGAGGGGATACGTATCCCCTCCGAGCAGACAAACCTCACGCGCTGGTTCGCTGAGGTCACCGCCCGCCCCACGGCCCGCGCCTGAACAGGTTAGCGCATGAACACCACCAAGGTCTGCTGCGTCATCGGCGCGGGTGACGCCACCGGCGGGGCCATTGCCCGGCGCTTTGCGCGCGAGGGCTATGAAGTCTGCGTGGCCCGGCGCACCGAATCGGCCTTGGCGCCGCTCGTCGAATCCATCCAGGCCGCCGGCGGCCGCGCACATGCCTTCGGACTCGACGCCCGACGCGAGGACGCGGTCACCACCTTCGTTGATCGCGTGGAGTCCACCATTGGCCCGATCGAGGTGATGGTGTTCAACGTAGGCGGCAACGTGCGGTTTCCAATCCTGGAGACCACCTCCAAGAAATATTTCAAGGTCTGGGAAATGTGTGCCATGGCCGGGTTCCTGGCCGGGCGCGAAGCCGCGCGCGTCATGCTGCCCCGCAGGCGGGGCAGCATCCTGTTCACCGGCGCCACCGCCAGCACGCGGGGCGCTGCAGGCTTTGCCGCCTTTGCCGGCGGCAAGGCCGCTTTGCGAGCACTGGCGCAGTCCATGGCGCGTGAACTGGGGCCCAAGGGTCTGCATGTGGCCCATGTCATCGTTGATGGAATGATCGACACCACATTCACCCGCACACAGTTCGCCGAGCATGTCGCCTCCGTTGGGCCACAGGGCATCCTCGACCCTGAACACATCGCCGAGTCGTACTGGTGGCTGCATCAGCAACCGCGGGATGCGTGGAGTTTCGAACTTGATCTGAGACCGTGGGTCGAAAAGTGGTGATCTTCGCAATGGACCCATCCGAATAGCACATTAGCGAGCAGCAGTAGACAAGTGCTTACCTGAAAGCTTCATCCACTGAAGCTCTTTGTTGTTGGAGCGACCGGCTCGCCAATCACGTCGCAGGATTTCATGCCGCTCACTCAATCTGGCCGGGCAAAGATCACTGGCGGTACGCCAAAGTCCATACCCGCAACCTTGAACGCAGACTCAAGCGTATCGTCCGCAGCCATCTTCAGTTGATCCGCAGACACCACCGCGCCAGTCTGGGCTGTGTGGCTCCAAGCAATGTCCCTCAATCGCCGCACGTCTGCTGCATGGGACGAAACTACCCCGCTGGGCTTGAAGGATACGAACCCAGAAACTTCAAATTTCAGCTCACCGGATCACTGCCCAGAGATCACGAGTGGTGCAGGATCATCACCAGAGACAGTATCAGTAAGCCGCCGACCAAAAGGGCGTTTCCAACGCCTCCGCGCTCACGCGAGAACATGCCCTGCTGGACGAAGTAGGTCGCATCAATGATCGCGAGGAAGAGCATCATGCCCGCCGCAACCAGTGCAAGTTTTGAGCCCTGAACAATGCCGCCCATACTCATTAAAGAAGAAACGACAAGCAGAAGCGCCAGCACAAGATCTGGAACAACGAAAGCTTGTTCATGCTGCCGGTATCCTTGGGGCCAGAAAGACTCGTCGTGCTTGGCCCGAAACCACCAGCTCCAAAAGACAACAATTCCAAGCGCCGTCGCCAGCTGAAGCCCAATGAGCAAAAGGTCAATTAGCTGGAGGTTCATGGGTCACTCTAGGCGCCGCCCACATCGCGTCGAGGATGCGGAGACTCGATTAGTCGCGAGGGCACAGTATCGCGCCTGTAGACATCCTCCACAGTCTCGGCCCGCCGCACCACATCGGCCTGATCGCCGCAGATCAAAACCGTCGCCGGCCGGGCTAGCGCATTGAAATTCGATGCACTCGATTCCTGATAAGCGCCCGTGTCTAGGAGGGCGATCAGATCGCCCTGCGCAACTTCTGGGAGTCTGGCGCCGATTGCGATTTGGTCCGCAAAGCAAGAATGACCGACAAGATCGGCGGTCATTGAGTTCGGCCAATCCGCCTTGTTCGCGACAACATGGCGGAAGCGGCTGCGTTCGAAATGCCCACCTGCAAGAAAGAATGTCGTGGTGTCTGTCAGAACCCAGGAATAAGGAAATGGACGGGTCTGCCTTTTGATGGCCTTTACGCGGGCAAGATGGATGCCCGCATCGCCATACATTGACCTTCCGGGTTCGATCTGTAGCCGCACTCCCTCCGTCGAGACGCGCGCCGCCTGAAGTTCCCGGCGAAGAGTCCGCACTGCGACGGCCGCATATTGCTCAATTGTTGGGGGAGGCGCACGGAACCGATGCGACGAGAGCACGGGCACCAAACGGCTTAATGCCTGGTGGTAAACGCTGGCTCCCAGCCCACGCAGGGCCGCCAGAAAGGGGAAGCCCAGGGCGGTCAAGGTGAATTCAGATCGCGGCGTCTCTTCATTCAGCGGATCGCGTGGACTTGGCCAGCCGCCACCAATATCTATCTCCTGGGGTTGCCAACCATCCCAGGCGGCGATCAATTCCCCCGCGAGCTTGCCGAAACGAGACATCAAACCTTCCCAGAACCAAAGGCTGGCGTGATGGCGACCTTGATGAACGTGTAGTCCGACCAAATCGATGTTGGGGGAAGCAATCGCACGGCGACCCATGGCGACCAGGAACTCTGGAGGGATGCCGGATTTATAGACCTGGATCGCAAGATCGATTGGGACGGTCAACTGAGAGAAGTCAGTCGGTCGCCATAGATTGGGGACGGTCGGTTTTACGCGGAGGCGGATCTTCGCCGTCCGTCCCTGCTCGGCCGCCACCGCCTGAATGAGATCAATCTCATCGACGTCTTCGACAGTAATCCTCACCCCTGCATGCACGCAGCGCGCCAGATAGTCCCGGCTTTTGCCCCCGCCATTAACTGACACGAGCGCCCGGTCTACCGGCGTGCTGAGGACACCCTCCAACTCGTTCGGTGAATATACGTCGGCTCCGGCGCCTTCGTCTGTGAGGATTCGCCGGCTGGCCAGGGTGGTGTTGGCCTTGAACGCCGGCATCACGTCCACCGGACCTTCCCACTCGGCGGCGAATGCGGCGCGGAATCGGCGCACGTTGCCCCGCAGCTGACTCTCAGACAGCACGAACAAGGGCGTTCCAAACCGCGCTGCCAGATCAACCGTATCGAGTTCCTCAACGTACAGGTGACCCCCGCGCGTGGAGATGCAGTCCGCTGAACCCACTGCGTCCTTCCCCTCGCCAACTATTCTTCGTACCATTTCACTCCCTCAATTCCATCGAGAAGCGCCCGCCCGTACAACGCGGGCGTTTGGAAGCCGGGGGACCACCTACCCGCCAGAACCGCACGGGTGATCTCCCGGAGACAGAGCGCAGTGAACCGGTAAGCTTCGGGGCCCGTCAGGGCGACGCGAGCCTGCGCCTTTGCATTCGACGCGATTGCGAGCACATAGATTCTGCCGTCGCGTAACTGCCGCGCAGACGATCCCTCCGGCAGAAGCGGCATCAAATAATTCTGTATCAGATCCCGTAGCCAAAGCAGGCGCCCCCGCATCATCGCGACGGCAAGCCACGGAAGGACGGAGTAAGTCGAGATGTTGGGGATGCCGGTTGAGATCCCCGCAGTAAAAAGGTCTCCGACCCAAGGGTCGTAGACCGCACGGAACTTCTTTCCCGCGACCTGAAACTTCAGTTCCGATTCCGCCGGCCTGGCGGGGACCAGGGCACCGCCGACTCGACGATACCCAGTCTTTTCAATGTGTGCCAGCATTCCCTTGAGGGTGCCGCGCGACACCCCGCCCTCGGTAGCCAAGGCGATCACCAGTTCGGTGGCGTGCGGCAATCTTGCCTTTGCGATTCCTGCAGCGATGTCTGAGGGCGCGACGTTGAAGCCGGCGCCGGGCATGATCATGATGTTCGCGCGGCGCGCCCTTTCGTCAAAGGTAAACGCATGGGAAGTGTCAGCCACCTCGCCGGCGAGATCGACATAGTGGACACCTGAAGCCAGGCAGGCCTCAATGAGAAGCTTTTGGGTGATTAGAAACTGGCCAGAAAGGTTCAGTAGAAGCCGCACCCCCTCAAGGCGTCGCTCGATCTCGCGTGGGTCGCTCAAATCGAAAACCGACGCCTTGAGGTCCAGCCGGTCCGCTAAGCCGCGCACAGCCTCCTCACGCCCGCCGAGGACGGGCCGCATCCCGGCCTCAACAAACCCCTCGGCGCAAATCCGGCCCGTATAGCCCGCTGCACCATAAATCAAAACTTCCGACACGGCTCCTCCTCGTCTCCAAGATGGAACATCGGTAGGGTAGAGAGAACGAAATGAGGTTACTCCACACCCCCAAATTTGTCCAGGTTGGTTGTCCTCGCCCCTCTCGGCCACGGCAACTCGATCCGCTGACGAATAAAAATCCACGTCACGGGCAAACCGGGAACGCTGGCGACTAAACGACGACAAGCCCAGCATCCAGCGTCTTCGGCATGTTAACCCTCTAGGACTGGCTGAGAGCCCAATTGCTCAAACCCCAGGACTCTAACGATCGACGTCACTAGCCATGACATTGGAATCGACTGGACAGGGAACCTAGAGCCGGGCGATCCCTACCTACAGACTATCGTGAACAGGGGTAAGACTTACGAGCCACCCGGGCTGCACTTGGGAAACCGCTTGGTCTACAGGCATCCTGTAGCGGTGGCTACGCGCGGGTTGAACTTCTACAAAGGCGCCTATGCGGCATTACCCTCTGGGTTGGGCTGAAATTCTTTGAGTCTGCTCGAGAGAGTTGGCATCGCAGGAGAATCGTCTTTCCACCCTGTTTCCGCCACTCTGGAGAGAGCGTTCGGTTGACCGCTGTGCAGCGTCAACGGTCCTTGGGCGCGCGAGCGCGACTGCCTGCTTAACCTCGTATACCCGACGGTCAGCCTCAAAGGAAGATGCTAGCGGTGCTTCATCCTAAACCTTGAAGTTGCTGGCGGCTAACTTGGTTCCGCGGTTTGCTTTGCGCCCAACAGCGCAACTCGAGGGATTGCTTCAGCTGCCGGGTACAGCTTCTCTAGCACGCCGATCAACCCATTGACGAGCTCGGCGCAGTCGGGCTCAACGGACGGTAGAGACCGATGCGCCATCCCATCGCTTACTCGCATGGAATCTATCTACGCGTTTACGACTTTAATGACCTGTTTTCGACTTTAATTGCACGGAATAAACACGTGCCAAGATTGTCACGGTCACTCGACTGTGACACTCTTGGCCAGATTGCGCGGCTTGTCCACATCCGTGCCTCGGGCGCAGGCCGTGTGATACGCCAGCAGCTGCAGGGGTACCACGTGCAGCAGGGGCGACAAGGCGCCGTAGTGCTCGGGCATGCGGATGACATGCAGGCCTTCGCCGCTTTCGATTCTTGTGTCCGCATCCGCCAGCACGTAAAGCACGCCACCGCGCGCGCGCACCTCGTGCAGATTGCTCTTGAGCTTCTCCAGCAGGGCGTCGTTGGGGGCCACGGTCACCACGGGCATGGCGCTGGTCACCAGGGCCAGCGGGCCATGCTTGAGTTCGCCCGCCGGGTAGGCCTCGGCGTGGATATAGCTGATTTCCTTGAGCTTGAGCGCGCCTTCCAGAGCAATGGGGTAATGCAGGCCGCGGCCGAGGAAGAGCGCGTTTTCCATGCGGGCGAAGTCCTCGGCCCAGCTCATAACTTGCGGCTCCAGGGCCAGCACGGCCTGCAGGGCCACGGGTAGATGGCGCATGGCCTTGAGGTGCTGCGCCTCGTCGGCGTCGCTCAGGTGGCCGCGCACCTGGGCCAGGGCCAGGGTGAGCAGGAACAGCCCGGCGAGCTGGGTGGTGAAGGCCTTGGTGGAGGCGACGCCGATTTCCACACCCGCGCGCGTGATGTAAGCCAGCTTGCACTCGCGCACCATGGCAGAGGTCGCCACATTGCAGATGGTCAGGGTGTGCGGCATGCCCAGGCTTTGCGCGTGGCGCAGCGCAGCCAGGGTGTCGGCCGTTTCACCGGACTGGCTGATGGTGACCACCAGCGTCTTCGGGTTGGGCACCGTGTCGCGGTAGCGGTACTCACTGGCCACTTCCACCTGGGTGGGGATCTTCGCGATGCTCTCCAGCCAGTACTTGGTGGCACAGCCGCTGTAGTAACTGGTGCCGCAGGCGAGGATGAGCACGCTGTCGATATCCCTGAAGACTCTGTAAGCCCCATCGCCAAAGAGCTCGGGGACGATGCCTTCCACGCCCTCTAGCGTGTCGGCGATGGCGCGCGGCTGCTCGAAGATTTCCTTCTGCATGTAATGCCGATACGGGCCGAGCTCGGCGGCTCCGCTGTGCGCGAGCACCGTCTTGACGGCGCGCTGCACGGGCTTGTGGTCACGACCGATCACCCAGAACCGGCCGAGCTGCAGGTCCACCACATCGCCTTCTTCCAGGTAGACGATCTGGTCGGTCACGCCGGCCAGGGCCATGGCGTCGCTGGCGAGGTAGTGCGCGCCGTCGGCCCCCACGCCCAGGATCAGCGGCGAGCCCGCGCGCGCGCCGATCACGCGGTGCGGCTCGTCCTTGTGAAAAACCGCGATGGCGTAAGCGCCATGCAACTGCAGCGTTGCGGCCTTGACTGCCTCGAACAGGTCTCCCTCGTACAAGGAGTCGACCAGATGGGCGATGACCTCGGTGTCCGTCTGGCTGGCGAAGACATAGCCCTTCTTCTGCAGAGCGGCGCGCAGCTCCTCGTGGTTTTCGATGATGCCGTTGTGCACCAGGGCCACGCGGGCAGCGCGTTGTGTGCTGTCGGGCCCTGCGCCGTGGCTGAAGTGGGGATGGGCGTTGTGTACCGCGGGCGCGCCGTGCGTGGCCCAGCGGGTGTGGGCGATGCCGGTGTAGCCGGTGACCCCATCACGCACCACCTGCTCGGCGAGTTCGGCCACGCGCGAGGTGCTGCGCGCACGCTGGGGCCCTGCTGTTGTGTGCACGGCAACGCCGCAGGAGTCATAGCCCCGGTACTCCAGGCGCTGCAGGCCCTGAACCAGAACGGGAACGATGTTTTGCCGCGAAACGGCGCCGACGATGCCACACATGAAACTGCACTCCTTTGCGAGTGCAGCGATCGTAGAGAACTTGGTGAAAAATATCTGATCGATATTCAATATGTTTTGAAGTTAAATTTCACTTACTATTGGTATAGTAAAAATATTTCAAAAAACGCAATTTATGGAATATAAATCTCTGGATGCAACAGACCTGCTTCTGCTCGACGCCCTGCAAAAGGACGCGAGCCTGAGCAATCAGGCACTGGCGGCGCTGGCCCATATCTCGCCGCCCACCTGCCTGCGGCGCGTCAAGCGACTGACAGACAGCGGGCTGGTGGAACGCCAGGTCGCCCTGCTGAGCCCGGACCGTCTCGCGCCGCTGGTGGGGCACGGGCTCACGGCCATTGTGGAGATCACCCTGGAGCGCCAGAGCGAAGAAGCACAAGCAGCTTTTGAGCAGCGCGTCAGCCGGGACGAGGCCGTGCAGCAGTGCTACCGCGTATCGCCGGGGCCAGACTTTGTGCTGGTGGTGCATGCGCGCGACATGCCGGACTACCTGGCTCTCGCACAGCGCCTGTTCACCGCAGACGCCAATGTGCGCAACGTGAAGAGTTTCTTCAGCGTCAAGCGCAGCAAGTTCGGTACGCGGGTGCCGCTGCCGGCACGGGGCTAGGCCGCCAGCGGCAGCGTCACACGCACACAGCAGCCGGCATCTGGCGCGCCCTCGATGCGAAGCGTGCCACCATGGCGCTGTGCGATCTTGTGCGCCAGCGCCAGACCCAGCCCCAGGCCTTCAAACTGGCTCGCGGGGTGCAGGCGCTGAAACACGCGCAGGAGCTGGTCCTGCTGCGCGGGGTTGTAGCCCACACCGTTGTCACGCACAGAGATCTCGACCTGCCCGGGCGCCGCCGCTGCCCAGGCCACCTCAATGACTGCAGTGGCGCGCGGCCGCGTGAACTTGAGCGCATTGGACAGCAGCTGCGAGAAAAGCTGGCGCAGCAGCGCGGAGTCGCCATCCAGCGCGGGCAGGGCCTCATGAAAGCGCCAGTCGATCTGGCGCGACCCGGGCTCTGCCGCCAAGCACAGGCGCAGCTCCGCCAACAGGGCCGCGCTGTCCACCGTGGTGCGCTGCAGGTCCACGCGGTCCAGCTGAGACCATTCCTTGAGCCCGTCGATCTGGCGGCCCATGAGCTGCGCCGCCTGGGTGAGGGTGTCAAGAAACTGCGCGGGCTCGGCTGCCAGCCGGTCGCCCAGTTCCTCGCGCAGCAGCTGGCTGTAGGCCAGGATGTGGCGCAAGGGCGCGCGCAGGTCGTGCGAGACCACGTAGGCAAACTCACCCAGTGCCGCGCGCGCGGCTTGCAGCTCGGCCCGCAGCTGCTCGATCTCCGTTTCGCGCAGGCGTTCACTCATGGCGGATTCACTTCTTCTTTTCCGGCCGCTTCCAGTTGCTCAGGCTTACCTGCGTGGCCCGCGCCACCGTGAGCACGCCGGGCGCCGTGTCCTTGGTGATGGTGGAGCCACCGCCCACCGTGCCGCCAGCGCCAATGGTCACAGGCGCGATGAGCACGCAATTGCTGCCGATGTGTACATCGGCCTCGATCACAGTGGTGTGCTTGTTGGCTCCGTCGTAATTGGCCGTGATGCTGCCCGCGCCATAGTTCACGCGCTCGCCCACCTTCGAGTCGCCGATGTAGGCGAGGTGATTGGCCTTGGCGCCCCTGGCCAGCGTGGAGGCCTTGATCTCGACGAAGTTGCCGATGTGCACCTCATCGCCCAGCCGGGCGCCGGGGCGCAGTCGAGCGTACGGACCAATCAGCGCGCCGGCGCCGACCTCAATCCGGTCTTTGGCGCTAATGCCGCCCTCGATATGCGTGTAGGCATGGATGACCGCACCGGCCGCAATACGGGCGTTGCTGATGAAGCAGTGCGCGCCGATGCGCACACCCTCGCCCAGCTCGACCTCGCCAGCGAAGATGCAGTTGACGTCGATCTCCACGTCCTGGCCGCAGCGCAGCTCGCCGCGCAAATCGAAGCGCGCCGGATCGGCCAGCCGCACGCCCTGCTCCATGAGGCCTCGCGCCACGCGCTGCTGGTACGCGCGCTCCAGCTCGGCGAGCTGCACGGGGCTGTTGACCCCGGCCACCTGCAGCGCATCGCTGATACGGTGGCCCACCACGGGCACGCCCTGCGCCACTGCAAGCTTCACTACATCGGTCAGGTAGTACTCGCCCTGGGCATTGCGGTTGTTGAGCTGGCCCAGCCAGGGCTTGAGCAGGCGTGCGGGCGCGGCCATGATGCCGCTGTACACCTCGCGGATCTGGCGCTGTGCCTCGCAAGCGTCCTTGTGCTCAACGATGGCCTGCACCGCGCCCGCGCCGTCGCGCACGATGCGGCCGTAACCCGTGGGATCGTCAAAGGCAATGGTGAGCAAGGCGAGCTTGTCGCCGCCGCAGGCCTCGATCAGGACACGCAGCGTGTCGGTGTGCGTGAGCGGCACGTCACCCGAGAGCACAACCACCATGCCGTCATCCGGCAGGGCGGGCACCGCCTGCTGCACGGCGTGCCCCGTGCCCAGCTGTGGCTCCTGCCGCACGAACTGCAGCAAGCCGCCGCCGGGATGCACCACGCCCGCCTCGACCTCGGCCGCGCCATGGCCGGTGATGACGACCACGCGCCGCGCGTTCAACCCTGCGGCCGTATCAACCACATGCTGCAGCAGCGCGCGCCCGGCCAGACGGTGCAATACTTTGGGCAAACGGCTCTTCATGCGCGTGCCCTTGCCCGCCGCCATCACCACCACATCCACTGCCTGTACTTGATTCATGCGTCTGCCCGAGAAAAACACCTTGGCCCGCATTATCGGCGCGCTGCTGCTGGCATTGCTGGCGGGCTGCAGCGCGGTGAAGACGGGCTACAACAACGCGCCCAGCCTGCTGTACTGGTGGCTCGACGGCTACGTCGACTTCAATGACGCGCAGACGGGCCTCTTGCGGCAGAGCCTTGAAGAACTGCAGGCCTGGCATCGCCGCGAGGAGCTGCCGGTCTATGCCAGCCAGCTGCGCGAGGTCCAGCTGCTCGCGGCCGGGCCGGTCACGCCCGCGCAGGTCTGCCCGCAGTTCGAGCGCGCGCGCGGCCACCTCACGCGGGCCAGTCTGCAAGCCGCCGAAGGCTTGGCACGCCTGGCGCCGACGCTCCAGCCCGAGCAGCTGCGCCACCTGGCTCGCCAGTTCGAGAAGCACAACAAGACCTGGCGCGAGGATTGGCTGGTCGGCTCCCCCGACGAGTTGCTGGAGCGCCGGCTCAACCGCACGGCCGATCGCTACAGCGATTTCTACGGCCGGCTCAGTGACGCACAGCTGGGCCTGTTGCGCCAGCGGCTGTCGGAATCGGGCTTTGACGCGCGGCTCGCCTGGCGCGAGCGACTGCGACGCCAGCAGGACCTGCTGGCTGCGCTGCAGCAGCACCGCGGCGCCGATCGCCCCGCCCACGTCAAGGCGGAGATGCTCGCCCTGGTGCAGCGCAGCCTCGAACCCCCGGATCTCGCGGCTCGCCAGCAGCTTGAGCAGGTGTTGCAACACGGCTGCCAGACGCTGGTGCTGCTGCACAACAGCGCCAGCGCCGAGCAACGCCGCCGCCTGGCCGGCAGGCTGCGCGGCTACGAGGCGGACGTGCAGGCCCTGATGGCCCCGAGGTGAGGGCCAAACACCCTCTTGCCTCTCGGAATCTGCTGTGCAAAATAGAAAGCCCGGTGGGTTTCCCCACCGGGCGGGTACGAATCTTTCGATTCTTATTGCAGCAACGGCTCTCACCCCAGAAAACAGCCGACAAGGGCGAATCCCTGAATCTGCAGCGGCGCAACGCCAGACTTTTGCGACGACGGCTGTACCGCCGCGCGTGGCGGCTGACCAAGCTCGCGCGCCTGCTACGCCGAGAGGGCCTGATCCAGGATACGATTTTTTTCAGATCGCAACCTTCTATCACCGACACAAGCTGGGCGCTCCGAAGAGCGGGGCTGGACCGCCTGCTAACACGGACCGAATGGGCGCGAGTGCTTTATCACCTTTGTAAGCATCGGGGTTTCCACTGGTCCAGAAAGGCCGAGTAGCCCAAAGCCGAAGGCGACGAAAAAAAGCGTAGGTCACCAGGCAGCGCAGGACGATCATCGCAGCCAACGTCGCTTCGTTGCGACGTACCGCAGCCGCCAACCTGCGCTTCGGCGGCACGCCGGTGTTGTCGGACACCGCCTGCAGTGACACCAGCGGACGATCACGTTCGGCTGCGTTGGACCTCCGTGCCGTGGCCATGATGTTCTGGTGACTGCGATCCGCTGCGGTGCGGGTGTTGTCGCACCGCGCCGCGCTGCCGCCGGCGTACTTCCCGACCGCTCGACATCCGGTAGTAAGATCGCGCCGCTGCATACCTCATCCTTTTACGCCGCAGAAACCTAGCCGAAAGTGACAAGCACCGATGTCAATCTGCGTCCGCCTCGCACGCCACAGGCGCGCGGCGCGAATGCGGGCGGGATCGTTCGCTATCTGGCTGTCGTCGGCGTGGCGTTTCTGGCGCTCTTGATGATGCTGGAAACCGATGTGGGCTTCGCCGCCCCGCCGGCCGCCCGTCTGTTGTTCTGGGTACTCCAGATTGCCTCAGGCTTGATCACTCTGCAGGCGGCGCTGTATCTGCTGACTCGGCGCCTGGGCGCAAGCCGGCTGCCCAGCTGGTTTCTTGTGCTGTTTTCGGGAGTGCTAGGGGCCGTCGTGCTCGCGCCGATTTACTGGTTGATCGGTGAAGGGCTGATGCAGGGCTGGTTTGGCTACCCGGCCCGTCCCGACGAGAGTGGCGATGATCCGCTGGGCTTCTTGTCGGACATCCCGATCCTCAAGGAATACCTAGAGATCGTCGGCCCAGTAACGGCATCGTGGGCGCTGATCTGTTTGTCGCGTCTGCACTGGCTGGTGCCTCCGCTGTTGCGCGCGCCAGTCGACTCCCAAGTGCAGGAGCCGCGTCGCGCGCCTGCGACATCGCAGGAAGGGGTGCGCTCGGCGGAGTCGACCTCCCAGCCTGCGCCGCCAGTTCCCGGCCAGCCTCCCGACGCCAGTGACGCGGACGACGCTTTACCTGTCGCATCCGACAATCTCGGACCGCCCGGTGCTGCGGCGAGTATTTTCCCGCCGCGTGGATCGTGGCGCGATCGCCTCCCGTTGGAACTCGGCTCGGACGTCATCGCGGTCGCCTCGGAACTTCAGTACCTGCGGGTCTGGACGCCGCGCGGCTGCGCGCTGATTCTCGGCGCCCTCGCGGATGTCGAGTCCGAGGGCGCTGACAGCGGTCTGCGGGTTCACCGGTCATGGTGGGTTTGCCGCGAACATGTCGTCAGCGTACGGCGCACTGCGGCAGGGACAGTGTGCGTGATGAGCGACGGTCGCAAGGTGCCCGTCAGCCGCCGCCGAAGCGCCGAGGTACTTGCGCGCTTCGGCGACGGTGCCCAGTTTCGCGTCGAAAGGCGGTCAGAAACTGTAGCGCACACCAACCTGAACTGAGACCGGGTTGTACTTCAGCGGACCGATGGTGCCGCCGGAGTTGCCGGCCTCGTTGTCCAGGTTAACCGAGCCCACATGCAGCCAGCGCGCATCGGCGGTCAGTCGCCACTGGGGCGTGATCGCGTATTCCGTGCCGGCAATCAGCTGGTAGGCGAACTTGTTGGTGGAATAGCTGCGCTCGCCCCCCCCTGCGCTGGGCTTCAGATCGATATCGATCTCCTGCACCCAGCCGATGCCGGCACCCAGATACGGTGTCCACGCGCCGCCGGAGGGGAAACGTCGCAAACCGTTTATCAGAAGGGTGTTGGATGCATAGTCGCCATCGCTGGCGATGGTGGCGCCGCCGCTTTTCAGGCTTTTGAGAGAGTGGCGGCGGTAATTCCACTCGACTTCTGCGGCCCAGCCGTTGCCGTAACGGTAGCCGAAGTCGCCACCAAAGCCCCAGCCATTGCCAAACTCGGCTCGAAGGCCGGTGCCAGCGCCGCTTGCGCCTGACTCGGTCAGGTCCGAGGACGAGATCCGGCTGGACTGCCCGTAAATCGTTGCGTAAAAACCTTTGGGCTCAGCCTGTGCAAGCGCCGAAGCGGGCACGAGGCCGACGCACAGCAGGGGGCCAAGCAGTCGAGAAAGGGCACGCTTTAACATAAGTGAGATTCTCCAAAAAACATGTCAATAAAACAGGACGAATGCCAGTCGGAAGTACGACGGCGCATGAATCTTATGGGGCATGGGAAGGCTCATCAATCTTCGGTGAATCAGCGGTAGCCGCCTTGAACGAGCGGTTGCCCAGCCCGGTACACGCAAGCCCGTTGTCGCACCAGCGGTCTTCCGGCTACATGGGCGGCCGGGGTACAGCCAGCAGAAGCCGTGCGCAAGCGGGCGGGGTTTTCCCCAGTCTTGGCATGGGCCGGTGCCATCGGCTGACGCAGGCCCAACGTCTCACGCGAGCGCAACATCGGCAGGCGGTGGATCGTTCGAGGGTGCGCGCAAGCCAGTGCGCAATCGTCGGGAAAACGCGCGGATGGCCGCCGGGCATGCGTCCGATTCGACGCACACTCTTGCAATGCGTGACTGGTTGTAGCGATACGGGTGAGAGAGGGAGCTACAACGCGGAAAAGCGCTAGCTTTGCAAAAGATCAGCCCTGCAGCGCAGCCCACATCTCCTTGTCACGCTCGGCTGTCCAGATGCGGGGGTGCTTGATGCCGCTGGCCTCGTCGTAGGCCCGGCTCACATCAAAGGGCAGGCAGTGCTCGTAGATGAAAACGTGGCCGAAAATGGGGTCCATGGCTTTGCGGGTGTGCGCCATGGCGGCCTTGAGGTCCATGCCCTGGGCCACCGCCTCCTGCCCGGCCTTGTAGAGGGTCTGAACCCAGCGCTGGGTGTAGTCCAGCGCCTTGTTGACATTGACGCTGCCCTTCATGGCCTCGCCGCGGCCGGGCACCAGAGCCTCGGCCCGCAGCGCGCGCAGGGCCTCCAGTGTGGCCGGCCATTCGGCCAGCTGGGCGTCACCCGTGTAGACGCCAGCCTCGTACTCGACCAGATCCCCCGAGTACAGCACCTTTTCCTCCTCGACCCAGGCGATGGTGTCGCCACGGGTATGCCCGGGCCCCGGGCTCCAGATCTGCACGACCACGCCACCAAGGTTGATGCTGAGCTTGCCCGGCACCTCGCCCTGGGTTTGCCCGTTGGCGCCAGTGACCTGGCGCGTGGGGTCGCCCCCGCCGATGACCAGGGTGGGCCAGGTCAGGCCGGGTACGGTCTCGGCGTTGCGGAACAGACGCGGGAACCGCTCCATCTCGCTTTTCATGTCCTGCGCGCCGCGCTCCCTGATGAGTTCCAGCGTGCCCTGGCTGGCGATGATCTCGGTGGCGCCTTGCGCAGCGTAGGCATAGGCCCCCAGCACGCGTACCGCGTGGTAGTGCGTGAGCAGCACGTACTTGATGGGCAGGTCGCTGACGGTGCGGATCTTGCGGATCAGATCCTGCGCCATGGCGGGTGTGGCCGTGGCGTCGCTGACCATGATGAAGCGATCGCCGATGATGACGCCCGAGTTCGGATCGCCCTCGGTGGTGTAAGCCCAGCAATGCGGGCTGAGTTGCTCGAAGGTGGTTTTCTTGTCGGCCAGATCGGCTTGCGAGGCAAAGGCTTTGCTCATTGGGTCTCCTTGAAAATGCCGGGTCGGCAGGCAGGGCGGGCAGACACCGCAGCAGGTACGGCCGCCCGATCACACCGGCCAGACCACGCCGTTGTCGTTGAGGATAGCCTCCAGCGGCACATCGTGCGGCTCGGGCTCGAAATCGTCGAGATAGCCCTGGGTATAGCCCAGGCCCACTGTGAAAGGTTTGGGCTGCAGGGTAGCGAGGGTACGGTCGTAGAAGCCGCCGCCATAGCCCAGGCGGTAGCCACCGGGGCCATAGCCCACGCAGGGCACAAAGAGCAGCGTGGGAACGATGACCTCGGTGTCCTTGGGCTTGGGGATGCCATAGGCATCTTCCTCCATGGGGCAGCCAGGATACCAGGCATGAAAGGTGAGGGTCTTGTGTACCTTGTCGATCACAGGCAGGCCGATGCGGCGCGGCTGCGGGTTGTCCAGCAATTCGCCATCTTCCTTCCAGCGGTGCAGCGCCGGCAGGGGATCGAATTCGCCCTTGATGGGCCAGTAGGCACCGATCACCAGGTCCGAACGCCCCACGAGCCAGATGCGCATGACCTGTTGCAAAAGCGCCGCACGCTGTAGGCGGTCGGGCAGGTTCAGGCGTTCAGAAATCAGCCGCTGGCGCAGGTTTTTCTTCTCTTGCGCCCTTTTTGCCTCTGGAGTGTCCATAATTTCGCCATGCGTTTTCAAGCCATTCTGACATCGTTCTGTCTGGGCCTGTGTCTCGCCCTCCCCGTTGCGGCCGGGCCGCCCAAGGCGAAGACCAAACCCGATCAGGATGCCTTGATCGTCGACATGGCAGAAGCCTACAAGAAGACGGACAGCCGCCGGCTGTCCGCGATGCTGCCGCAGGCGCAGGGACACCGGCTCGAACCGTGGGCCGCCTACTGGGAACTCAGCGCCCGGCTCGATGATGCCAAGCCTGCCGAGATTGAGGCCTTCCTCGCGCGCTACGCGGGCACCTACCAGGAAGACCGACTGCGCAACGACTGGCTGCTGCTGCTGGGCAAGCGCAAGGACTGGGGCCGTTTCATGGCCGAGCACGCGCGCTTTCGCATGAACGACGACCCCGAAGTGCGCTGCCATGCCCTGCACGCCGCCTACGCCACGCAGGGCGAGGACGTGGCCGCGCAGGTGCAGGAACTCTGGCTGGCGCAGCGTGAGGCCGATGAGGGTTGTTCCGCCGCAGCCGAGCGCCTGATCCGAGACGACAAGCTCGACGCCATGGTGGCCTGGCGGCGCGCGCGCCTCGGTTTCGAGTTCGACAAGCCTCGCATCGCCCAGCAGGCGGTCGGCCTGCTGAGCGCCGATTGGGCCACCGGGCTTAGCAGCCTCTACGCCAACCCTAAGCGTTACCTCGACGAAAAGCTCACGGCGTTTCGGCCCAAGACGCGCGAATGGGTGACCCTGGCCATCATCCGCCTGGCGTCCGGCGACCCTGAAGCCGCCGCCGAGGAGCTCAACAAGCTGCGCTGGCGCGCCCAGCTCACGCAGGAGGAACGCGCCTGGGTGTGGGGCGTGATCGGCAAGCGCGCCGCACGCACCCTGTCAGACAAGGCCCTGGGTTATTACGCGCAGGGCGAAGACCGCCACATGCACAGCGACCATCTGACCTGGAGGGTGCGCGCTGCGTTGCGCGCCGGGGACTGGCAGCAGGTCTACGACGGCATTGCTGCGCTGGGTGAATCGCAGCTGCGCGACCCAACCTGGATCTACTGGCGCGCCCGTGCCCTGATGGCGCTGCAGGCTCCGAATGCGGAACCGCGCGTGCGCACCCTGCTGCAGTCCATCGCCTCGCCGCGCGGCTTCTATGAGCAGCTGGCGCTGGAAGAACTGGGCCAGCGCATCAGCGTGCCAGCAGCGCCAGCAGCGCTGAACGATGAAGAACTGCAGGCCGCGCGCGACAACGCCGGGCTGCAGCGCGCGCTGCACGCCATCCGCCTGGGCCTGCGGACCGAGGGGGTGCGCGAGTGGAACTACAGCACCAACCTGCACCAGCGCGGTGGCATGTCCGACCGCGAGTTGCTGGCCGCTGCGGCCATCGCCTGCGAACAGCAGATCTGGGATCGCTGCATCAATGCCAGCGAGCGCACGCGCTCGGTCATGGACTACGCCCAGCGCTTCCCCTTGCCCTTCCGCCGGGAAGTTCAGCAGCGTGCGGAGCTCACCGGCCTGGAGACCGCCTTTGTGTATGGCCTGATCCGGCAGGAAAGCCGCTTCATCCTGGAGGCCAGATCCGGTGTGGGCGCGGCCGGCCTCATGCAGGTCATGCCCGCCACCGCGCGCTGGACCGCGCGCAAGATCGGGATGAAGGACTTCAAGCCCCGCCAGATCACCGAGCGCGACACCAACATCGCCATCGGTACCGGCTACCTCAAGGTGGTGATGGATGCCTTTGATGGCTCCATGCCCCTGGCTGCGGCCGCCTACAACGCAGGCCCGAGCCGATCCAGGCTCTGGCGCGGCCAGGCCGGCGCACCGGTGCTGGAGGCCGCGATCTGGGCCGAGAACATCCCCTTCGGGGAGACACGCGACTACGTGAAAAAGGTACTGGCCAACACCGTTAACTACGCGGCGGTGATCACGGGCGAACCACAGTCGCTCAAGGCGCGGCTCGGCTTTGTGGGCCCGCCGGGCGCGGATAAGCCCGAGCCGACCGAAGAAATTCCGTAAATCCATAGGGGAGTTCCTGCATGAAGCGTGTCCTGCTGCTCGGCGGCACCGGTTTTGTCGGCCGCCACATCTGTGAACACCTGATCCGCCAGGGCTGGGCCCTGACCGTGGCCACGCGCCGCGCCAGCAACGCCCGTCACGTGCAACACCTGCCGGGACTGACGGTGCTTGAGGCGGATATCCACGACGAAGGCGCTCTGCGCCGGTTGCTGCCCGGGCACGACGCGGTCGTGAATCTGGTGGCCATCCTGCACGGCAGCGAGGCCGCTTTTGCGCGCATACATGTCGAGTTGCCCGAGAAGCTCGCGCGTACCGCTCTGGCCGCTGGCGTGCGGCGGTTGGTACACATCAGCGCCATGGGCGCAGACCCGGCCACAGCCGACACCGCCCCGTCGGCGTACCTGCGCAGCAAGAGCCGTGGCGAGGCCGTGCTGCAGCGCGCCGCGAGCGAGGGCCTGCAACTCACGGTGCTGCGCCCGAGCGTGATCTTCGGCGCTGACGACCGCTTCCTCAACCTCTTCGCGCGGCTGCAAAGGGTCGTCCCCTTCATGCCGCTGGCGGGGGCCTCGGCCCGCTTTCAACCCGTCTGGGTGGAAGATGTGGCGCGCGCAGTTCAGCGCTGCCTGCAGGACGATGCCACCATCGGACAGACCTACGAGCTTTGCGGGCCACAAGTGCTGACGCTGTGCGAACTCGTGCAGCTGGCCGGCCGCGCTGCTGGTATCAACCACGGGCGCGGGCGCCCTGTGCTTTCGCTGCCGATGATCGTGGGCAAGCTGCAGGCGCTGCTGATGGAGTTCGCCCCCGGCGAGCCGCTCATGAGTCGAGACAACCTCGACTCGATGAAGATCGACAACGTGGCCACGGGTCGTCTGCCCGGTCTGTCGGCCCTGGGTATCACGCCCGCAGGGCCGGGCAGCATTGCACCGACCTACCTGTCGGGCCGCGATGCCCTGCTCGGACTGCGCAGCCGCTACCGGCGGCGCTGAAACCACTGTGATCGCAACAACGCCAACCATGCTCAAGCTCTACATCGGCAACAAGAACTATTCATCGTGGTCCATGCGGCCCTGGGTGATGCTGCGTCAAGCGGGGATTGCATTTGAGGAAGTGCTGGTGCGCTTCGACAGCTTTGAAGCGGATTCGCAGTTCAAACGCAAGCTTGCCGGCCTCAACCCCGCCGGCAAGGTGCCGGTGTTGCAAGCCGGTGATCTGGTCATCTGGGACACACTGGCCATTGCCGAGTACGTGGCCGAGCAGCACGCCGACAAAGCGCTCTGGCCAGCGGAGCGCACCGCCCGTGCACGCGCCCGCAGCATCTGTGCGGAGATGCACGCGGGCTTCTCGGCGCTGCGCAGCCACTGCCCGCAGAACATCGAGGCCTCGCTGCCCGAGATCGGCGCGCTCATCTGGCGCGACCAGCCGGCCGTACGCGCCGATGTGCAACGCGTGATCGGCATGTGGAGCGAGCTGCTGGCGCAGTATGGCGGGCCCATGCTCTTTGGCAACTTCAGCATTGCCGACGCCTACTACGCACCGGTCTGCATGCGCCTTAAGACCTACGGGCTGCCGGTCCCCGCGCCCATCGCGGCCTATGTGGAGCGTGTGGCTGCGCTGCCGGGCGTGGCCGCATGGCTTGCCGGGGCGCGAGCCGAGCAGGACTTCCTCGCCTTTGAGGAGCCCTACCGGCTGCGGCGCTAGACTGCAGCCCATGCAGATCTACATGGTGGGCGGCGCGGTGCGCGACGCCCTGCTTGGCTTGCCGGTGAGCGACCACGACTGGGTGGTCGTGGGTGCGACACCGGAAGAAATGGCCGCACAGGGCTATGTGCCCGTGGGCACGGACTTCCCGGTCTTCCTGCACCCGAAGAGCAAGGAAGAGTACGCGCTGGCGCGTACCGAGCGCAAGACGGCCCGTGGCTACAAGGGCTTCGCCATCCACACCTCGCCCGACGTTACGCTGGAAGAAGACCTGGCCCGGCGCGACCTGACGCTCAACGCCATCGCCGTGCCGGCGGCGCACTGCCACCCCAACGGCAGCTTTGATGCCGCACACCTGGTCGACCCCTTCCACGGCCGGCGCGACATCGCGCAGCGGGTCTTTCGTCATGTCACCCCCGCCTTTCGCGAAGACCCGGTGCGTATCCTGCGCGTGGCCCGGCTCTCGGCGCGCTTCACCGCTTTCACCGTAGCGCCTGAGACGATGGAACTGATGCGCCACATGGTCGACGACGGCGAGGTGGACCACCTCGTGGCCGAGCGCGTCTGGCAGGAAATCAGCCGCGGCCTGATGGAGGCCCGTCCTTCGCGCATGTTCGAGTTGCTGCGCGAATGCGGCGCCCTGCGGCGCCTGCTGCCCGAGGTAGATCGCCTCTGGGGCGTGCCCCAGCGCCCCGAGCATCACCCCGAAGTGGACACCGGCGTGCACCTGATGATGGTGCTGGACATGGCCGCGCGGCTGCAGGCGCCACTGACCGTGCGTTACGCCTGCCTGGGCCACGACCTGGGCAAGGGCACGACGGCGCCGGACGTGCTGCCGCGTCACATCGGGCACGAGGAGCGCAGCGCGCGCCTGCTCAAGGGCCTGGGCGAGCGCTTGCGCGCGCCGCTGGACTGCCGCGAGCTGGCCGACGTGGTGGCACGCGAGCACGGCAACATCCACCGCAGCGCGACGCTGGGTCCGGCCGCGCTGCTGCGCCTGCTGGAGCGCTGCGACGCGATCCGCAGGCCCAAACGCTTTGCCGATATCCTTATCGCCTGCGAATGTGATGCGCGCGGCCGCCTGGGCAAGGAAGAGGAGCCCTACCCGCAGGCGGCGCGCCTGCAGGGCGTGCTGGACGCCGTGCTGGCCGAGCCCACGCAAGCGATTGCCGAGCACGCGCTGGCGCAGGGTCACCGAGGCGGCAAGGTAGGCGAGCTCATCCATGCCGCCCGTGTGCAGGCGGCGGCCCGACACCTGGGCCTGGCAGCCGAATAACCCGGCGCGCTAGTAGACTTAGCCATGTGGCTTGGCGACACCGCCGCAGCGGCGCATCATGTGCCCATGGACTCCTCTCCCCACAATTTCTTCAATCCTCCGCTGGCCGAGGGCGTGCGGCGCTTCGGCTTTCGCAAGTGGTACGAGCGCGAGCTGCTGTCGAGCCACGCACACCTGCTGCTCACCATCCTATGCGCGGTCGCATTGGTTGGTACGCTGGAGGTGTTCCGTGGGGGCAGCCTGAGCGAAAGGCTGCTCGATGTGGTCATGTTCCTTGCCGTCGGCGCCATCGGGCTTTGGTCACTGCGCCGCTACCTCTACCTGCTCATGCACGCCGAGGAGGTAGCCAACCAGGCCAATTGCCCGGACTGCGGCACCTACGGCCGCTTCACCGTCCTGGCCGAAGACCCCAAGGGCGGGCGCACCGGCGTCTGCTGCCGCAGCTGTCAGAGCCAGTGGCATATTGAAGGCTGATCAGCTCAGCCGGGCCCTGACCCAGACCGCGATCGAGGCAAATGCGGTCAGCACGCCCAGACCAGGACGCGCCTAGAGTAAGCGCGCGATCCCCGCAGCCACCAGGCTCAGGATGATGGTGGTCGTGAATGGCAGGTTGAACTGGCGCCCGAAGAGCGTGAAGTTCAGGTCACCCGGGAGCCGCCCGAAGCCGATGCGCTTGAACCACGAAGTAAAAGCATTGACCAGCATCAGCACGAAGAAGATGACGAGCAGCCAGCGGAACATGGTGGTGGCTTTCAGAGCGTGTGGATGCGGTTGCCCGCCGCAAAGCCTCGCGCGGGCCAGGGATCGCCCGCACAAAGGCCGATGACCTTGAAGATCTCGCCCATCTCGTGCTCCATGATGAGCTTGTGCGCCTGCGCGCGCGCGGGCAGCTCAGCGCTCTCCATCAAGCCGGCCAGTCCGCAGTTGAGCAGGAAGCGCCCCTGCGAGGTGTAACCCAGCACCTCCAGCCCGGCCTCCTGCGCAGCCATCGCAATGCCCGTGAAGTTGACGTGCGCCGTGATGTCCTTGAGGCCCACTTCGGACAGCGGATCGGTGTCGGACTGGTGGGCACGGTGGCACATGACCGTACCCATATGGCGCTGGGGGTGGTAGTACTCGGCCTCGGGAAAGCCGTAATCGATGAAAAATGCCGCGCCATGCGTGAGCCGCTCGCCGAGCGTGCGCACGAAGGCCTCAGGCTGGACATGGATTTCGGTGAGGTAGTCGTGCATGCCTTCCACGTCCAGCGGCGGACGCAGGTGCGTGGGCCGGTCGGACCAGACGAGGCGCTCGCTACCATCGGATGCGAGCGCCACGCCACGCTCGTGCCACCGGCCCGCGCCGCGCGTCAGCAGCTGCACGGGCATGGCGTCCAGAACCTCGTTGCCCACCACCACGCCACGCAGGATGTCGGGCAGCTTGCTGGCCCAGCGCACACGGTCGCCAAAACGCTGCAGGATCTGCTGCTGGCGTGCGCGCAGGGCGCCCGACACGTCGACAATCGTGTAATGGCGCACGCGCGTGCCCAGCGCCTCCAGCAACTGTTGCGCGAGCGCGCCCGAGCCGGCGCCGAACTCCCAGATCTCGTCCGTCTGCGTATGGTCCAGCGCTTCGCCTACCTGAGCCGCCAGGGCGCGGCCGAACAGGGGGGACAGCTCGGGCGCGGTCACGAAGTCACTGCCCGAGCCGGGCATGAGCCCAAGTTTGCGCAAGTCGTTGGCGTAATAGCCCAGGCCCGGTGTGTACAGGGCTTGCGACATGAAGTCGTCAAAACCCATCCAGCCACCGGCAGCCGCGATGGCCTGCGCGATGCGGGTGCAAAGGGGGGTCGTTAAACTCTGTGCTGCACGGCTCACCCCTGAATTATGTCCCTCCCCCATCGCACGGTACTGGTCACCGGCTCGGCCAAGCGCCTGGGTCGCGAGATTGCGCTGGCGCTCGCCCAGGCCCGCTGGCGGGTGGCCGTGCATTACGGCGGCTCGCGCAACGAGGCCCTGCGCACCGTGGCCGACTGCGAGCAGCACGGCGTGCAAGCCGCCGCCTTCGAGGCCGACCTGGCCGACGAGGCCGCCACGCACGCCCTGCTTGCGCGCGTGGTCGCGCACTTCGGCGAGCTCGATGCCGTGGTCAACAGCGCCGCCATCTTCGAACACGACCAGGCGGCCAGCTTTGGCTACGCCGCCATGGAAAGGCACCTGCGTATCAACACGGGGGCGCCCATCGTGCTGGCGCAGGCCCTGTGTGCGCATCTGCAGTCGCGCGCCGCGAGCACGGGCGCCGTAGTCAACCTGCTGGACCAGAAGCTCTGGAACCAGAACCCGGACTTCCTGAGCTATACGCTGTCCAAGGCCGCGCTGGAAGCCGCCAACACCATGCTCGCGCTGGCGCTGGCCCCCACGGTGCGCGTGGTGGGCGTGGCGCCAGGTCTCACGCTCACGAGCGACTACCTCACCCCCGAGAAGTTCGAGGCCCTTCATCGGCTGTCGCCCCTGGGCCGCTCGTCCACACCGCAGGACATCTGCGCGGCCGTGGCCTTCGCTCTGGAGAACCGCTCCATCACCGGCACCACGCTGCTGGTTGATGGCGGCCAGCATCTGCAGCGCTTCACGCGCGATTTCTCGATGATGTGAGGCAGGCGCCTGCCCCGGACCCGCATGACCAAATCCATCGGCACCCAGATCCTCACGCTCACCGGCCTGCGCTTTGACGCCAGCCTGGGCATACTGGACCACGAGCGAAGCGCGCCCCAGCCCATACAGGTCGACGCCGAGCTCAATCTCGGCCCGCAGCCCCTGCAGCCACACGACGACGACATCAACCACGTGCTGGACTACCGTAAGGTGCGCCAGATCATCATCGACGAATGCCGCTCCGAGCACCTGAACCTGCTGGAGAGCATGATCGGCAAGCTGGCCAACCGCCTTTTGCAGCTGCCCGGCGTGATCGGCGTGCGCGTGACGATCGTCAAGCTGGAAATCTTCGACGACTGCGAAGTCGCCATCAGGGCCGAGACCGGCCAGTGGTAGAGCGCGGACCGGAGGCGCGATGCAGACCAAGTGGCTCGAAGATCTGATCGCCCTGTCGCACACCCAGAGCCTGAGTCGGGCTGCGGAGCAACGCCACGTCACGCACCCCGCGTTCGGCCGGCGCATCCGCGCGCTGGAGGTCTGGGCCGGCGCGCCGCTCATCGAGCGGCGCGGCGCCTCCGTGAAGCTTACCCCCCAGGGTGAAAAGCTACTGGGCCTGGCCTTGCAGATCGTGCCAGCGATGGCGCAGGCCCGCGGCGAGATCGGCGGCAAAGGCGCGCCAGGGCTGGCCACCAAGGTGACGCTGGCGACGGGGCGCACGCTGGCGCGCACCGTGGCTGCCGACTGGCTGGCGCGGGTTCAGCGGCAGCGCAAGGGCGTGTGCGTGGTGGTGCGCACCGGCTCCATGGCCGAAACGCTGCAGCGTTTCGAGCGCGGCGAGGCCGACTTCATGCTCACCTACCACCACCCGCAAATCGCGGTGCGGCTCAGCTCACATCAGTATCTGCAGCGCAAGGTGGCCACCGACCGCCTGGTGCCGGTGGGCAAGGTCAACGCGCAGGGCCAGGCGAGCTTCAGCTTTGATACGGCCGAGGGCACGCCGTATCTGGCCTATGCCGAGACGCTAGCCCTGGGTCGGCTCGTGCGCGACCACCTGAGCAACCATGCCAAGGCACCGCGCATGCGCGAGACCATGGACTGCGACTCGGCAGACGCCTTGCTCGAGTACGCGCTCAAGGGCCTGGGTGTGGCGTGGCTGCCGTGGTCGTTGGCCGCCGGGGCCTGCAAGGCGCGGCAACTGGCCCCGGTTGGCAGCAAAGCGCTGGAAATCGGCTTTGAAGTCCGCATGGTGCGCGCCAAGCGCCGCCTCTCGGCCGCAGCAGAGTCGTTTTGGCAGACCGTGGACCCGGGTTAAGGCCTGTCCACACGATTGTCATGCGTTCGAACGGCTTGGTGACAGGCCCCAGCCGAGCTGTTCTGGCAATGAATTGTGCTGAAAAAGCACAACGGCCGGCTCACCGAAACCCAGAATGCGGGGAACGAACGGAGTCCTTATGACCAAGTCTCTTTCCCGAAGCACCGCCGCCCTTCTGATACTGTCCACGCTCACCGGCCCGGCGCTCGCCCAGGACGCCGCCTATCCGAACAAACCGATCACTGTGGTGGTGGGCTATCCGCCAGGCGGCAGCACCGACCTGACCGGCCGCGCCGTGGCCGACCAGCTGGCCAAGAGGCTGGGCGTGGCCGTGGTGGTGGAGAACGTGGGCGGCGCTGGCGGTGCCATTGGTGCGGCCCGGGTATCCAAGGCGGCGCCCGATGGCTACACGCTTCTGCTCGGCGCCAACAACGAGATCGCCATCAACCGGCTGATCACGCCCGGTACCGTCAAGTACAGCTACAAGGATTTCACGCCGGTCGGCCTGGTTGCCTCCCAGCCCATGGTGCTCGTGGCCGCAGCCAGCACCGGCGTGAAAGATGCACAGCAATTCCTGAGCACGGTGAAGTCCAAGCCCGGGCGCTTCAGCTACGGCAGCAGCGGCATTGGCACCGCCTTGCACCTTGCCGGCGAGATGGTCAAGGAGCAGGGCGGGCTGTTCATGACGCACATCCCCTACCGCGGCGTGGCGCCGCTTACCATCGACCTCGTCGGCGGCACCATCGAGTACGGCGTGTTCGTACTGTCCAGCGGACTGCCCCATATTCGCAGCGGCAAGGTGGTGGCGCTCGGCGTGACCGAGAAGACCCGCTCGGCTGCGGCGCCGGACATCCCCGCGCTCGCGGAACTTCCACAGATGAAGAACATGGACATCGGCGTCTGGTTCGCGCTGATGGCACCGCCCAGGCTGCCCGCGCCCGTGCTCGCCAAGCTGCGCACGGCCTTGCACGACATCCTGCAAATGCCCGAGTTCCGCAAGAAACTTGAGGACGCCGGCTCGACCACTGCCCAGCCCAACATCGACATGCACCGCTTTCTAGCTGCGGAGACCGCCAAGTACCAGAAGATCGTAGAGTTCGCGAACATCAAAGAATGAGTAAGCTGCGTTTTGAACTCGCGGTGCCTGAACTCGGCGCCTGGCGCGCGGGCAATACCGGCACGGAGGGTGTGTGGCATTTCGACGCAGAGACGCCTGGCCGCCATGTGCTGGTGACCGCCCTGGTTCACGGCAACGAGTTATGCGGCGCCTGGGCGTTGCGGGGCCTGTTGGAGACGGGCGTGCGGCCGCGACAAGGCAGCCTCACGCTGGCGTTCTGCAACCTGGTCGCGTTTGACCGTTTCGATGCAGCCGCGTTCGACACCTCCCGCTTCGTCGATGAAGACCTGAACCGGCAGTGGGCTCCCGGGCGTATCGCCAACCCATCCACGCAGGAGCGCCGCCGCGCCGCAGAACTGCTGCCCTTCGTGCAGCGGGCGGACTGGATGCTCGATCTCCACTCGATGCACGAGCAGGGCGCAGCCCTGCTGCTCACCGGGCCGCATGACCGCAACCTCGATCTCGCCCGGCGCCTGCGCGCGCCCGAGCACGTGGTCGTCGACGCCGGCCATCGTGACGGCACACGGATGCGCGATTTCGGGCACTTTGGCCAGCCTGACGCGCAAGCTGGCGACAAGCGATCCGTGCTGGTGGAATGCGGGTTTCACGGCGATGCCGCCAGCCGCGTCGTCGCGCAGGATCTCTGCGCCCGCTTCTTGGTGGAATCCGGAGCGCTGGATGCAGCCACGGCGGCCACGGTGCTGCCCGGCTGGCGGCAGCGAGACGCACCCCGCCAATGGGTGCTGCGTGTCACGGGTGGCGTGGTGGCACGCAGCCAGGGGTTCCGCTTTCTGGACACCTATCGCGGGCTGGAGCTGATAGCGAAAGCCGGCACGCCGATCGGCGACAACGACGGCGAGACAGTCTCGACGCCCTACGATGATTGCGTGCTGGTCATGCCGTCGGTGCGGCAGGCCCGTGCCGGGGTCACGGTGGTGCGCTTTGCGCGACGGGAGCCGATGCGACAATAGCGGCGATGAATGCCGTGTGGATAGACAACGAAGCTGCCGTCAGCAATGACAAGGCCCTGAAGATCGAGCGCGAAACGCACAAGCTCGAGAAACGCCTGTGCCGTAACGTGGGGCAGGCCATCATCGACTACAACATGATCGAGGAGGGTGACCGCGTGATGGTCTGCATGTCCGGCGGCAAGGACAGCTACGGCATGCTCGATATCCTCATGAAGCTCAGGGCCCGCGCGCCCATCGACTTCACGCTCGTTGCCGTCAACCTCGACCAGAAGCAGCCGGGTTTCCCCGAGCACATCCTGCCCGAGTACCTGGGCAAGCTTGGCATCGAGTTCCACATCGAGACGCAGGACACCTACTCCATCGTCAAGAAGAACATCCCCGAAGGCAAGACCATGTGCAGCCTGTGCAGCCGGCTGCGCCGCGGCATCCTCTACCGCGTGGCACGGGAGCTCAAGTGCAACAAGCTCGCGCTGGGCCATCACCGCGACGACATGCTGCAGACCTTCTTCCTCAACATGTTCTTCGGCGGCAAGCTCAAGGGCATGCCGCCCAAGCTCACCAGCGACAACGGCGAGTTCATCGTGATCCGCCCGATGGCCTATGTGGTCGAGAAGGACCTGATCCGCTGGGCCGAGCACCGGCAGTTCCCCATCATCCCCTGCACCCTCTGCGGCAGCCAGGAAAACCTGCAACGCAAGCAGATCGGCAACATGCTGCGCGACTGGGACAAGAAGTTTCCAGGCCGGCTGGAGACGCTGTTCACCTCGCTGCAGAACGTGGTGCCCTCGCATCTGATGGACGCGAGCCTGCACGACTTCAAGCACCTCCGGGCCACAGGCCAGCCGGACGCGAACGGCGACCTGGCCTTTGACGGGGAAGAACTGCCCGCCACCCCGGCCCTGCCCGGCGTGCAGGTGGTGCAACTCTGAAAGGCATAGCCATGATGCGCCTGGCCACCCTGCTCACCGCAGCCCTGCTGCTGGCCGGCTGCTCCGGCATGCGCCTGGTCGAATCGAACGTTCGCTCCACGGCCGCCATCCCCACTGGCGGCAGCGGCATCGAGGCCGGCGCGCGCTACCGCTTCGAGCGGCTCCCCTCGCAGCTGGACCAGGCCGAGACCGACAGCATTGAGGCCATTGCCGAGGCCGAGCTCACCGAAGTGGGCCTGGTGCGCGACGAGACAGGCGCGCAATACAGCGTGCAGGTCACGGCCCGGATGGAGTCCTATCTCGTCGACGATCTGGGGCGTCCCTACAGCGGCCGTATGGGCAGCTCGATATTCATCGGGACCGGCAATATCGGCTTCGGTACGGGCGGCATGATCGGCATGGGCACGCGCTTTCCGCCCTCCACCCAGTTCCGGCACGAGGCCACGCTGCTGATCCGTGACCTCGCCCGCAACCAGGTGGTCTACGAGACCCGCGCCATACACGAGGGGCCCTGGAACGATCGGTACAACATCCTGCGTGCCGTGCTGGCCGCTGCCCTCAAGGACTTTCCCACGCCACCGGCCGGGCCGCGCCGTGTGAAGGTCGAGATCCCGCGCTGAGGGCCTGGCCATGCCCATGAACCAGGCCACCCGCATCCTCGCCATCCGCCACGGCGAGACGGCCTGGAACGTGGATACCCGCATCCAGGGCCATCTGGACATCCCGCTCAACGACACTGGCCGCTGGCAGGCCAAGCGGCTGGCGCGCGCGCTTGCAGCGCGTGACCCGATTGACGCCGTTTACAGCAGCGACCTGCAGCGCGCCCGCGACACCGCACGGGCCATCGCCCAGGCTGCGGGGGCGCCTATGGCCTTACACACCGGCCTGCGCGAACGCGGTTTCGGCATGTTCGAGGGCAAGACCTACAGCGAGATCGAACAAACCTGGCCTGAAGAGTCCGCGCAATGGCGCCGTCGCACCCCGGACTGGGCACCCGCCGGAGGTGAGTCGCTGCTGCAGGTGCGCGAACGCATCCTGCACACCCTGCGCGAGCTGACAGCGCCGCATGCGGGGCAGCAGATCGTGCTGGTGGCGCATGGCGGCGTCATGGACCAGCTCTACCGCCTGGCCAGCGGCCAGGACCTGCAGGCCCCGCGTACCTGGCAGCTGGGCAATACTGCAGTCAATCGCCTGCTCTGGACGGCGGAGGGCCTGTCTCTTGTGGGCTGGTCCGACACCTCGCACCTGGAAGACGACACGCTCGATGAAACCAGCACCTGAATCCGCGCCGTACCGGCTGCAACAGCTCGTCGGCTACGGCGTGGCCGCCATCGATACACCCGCGCTGGTGGTGGACCTCGACGCCATGGAGCGCAACCTGCAGCGCATGGCCGATTACGCCAAGGCGCACGGCATGAAGCTGCGTCCCCACGCCAAGATGCACAAGAGCGCCGTGCTGGGCCTGCGCCAGATGCAGGCCGGGGCCGTAGGCCTGTGCGTGCAGAAGACATCTGAGGCGGAGGCCCTGGCTGCGGCCGGTGTGCACAACCTATACATCAGCAATGAAGTTATCGCGCCGGGCAAGCTGCAACGCGTGGCCACGCTGGCACGCATCCTGAAAGCGCGTGGCGGTCGCCTGGCCATCGCGGTGGATCACCTGCAGGGCATCGAGGCCCTGGCACGTGCCCTGCAGTCCGCCGCTCGAGCTGAGCCTGTCGAAGCTACGCCTGATCTGATCGACGTGTTCATCGAGCTGGATGTGGGACAGAAACGCTGCGGCGTGGCCGAGCCCGCGGACGTACTGCCCTTGGCGCAGGCGGTCGCGCGCCACCCCGCCCTGCGCCTTGCGGGCCTGCAGGCCTACAACGGCCGTGCCCAGCACCTGCGCACCCTCGCCGAGCGCCGCGCCGCGCTGGACGCCGTGGTGGCCCGCGTGCGCGAAGCGCGCCGCCTTGTCGAGGCCGCCGGTCTGTCCTTGCCACTGGTCACTGGTGCGGGCAGTGGCACCTTCGGACTGGAAGCAAGGAGCGGCGTGTTCGGCGAACTGCAGGTGGGCTCTTACCTGTTCATGGACGCCGACTATGCGCGCAACGAAGCCGATCCGGCCCAGCCCGCCTTCGAGCACGCGCTCTTCGTCAAGACCCAGGTCATGAGCGTGAGTACCGGCCACGTGGTGGTCGACGCCGGCCACAAGAGCCACGCCATCGAATCCGGCCTGCCGCGCGTGCACGGCGAGCCCCTGGAAGCCACGGGCTGCAACGACGAACACACCACGCTGCGCGCCACGGGCGGTGCGCCGCTCCCCGCCCTTGGCAGCACGCTGTGGCTCATCCCTGGCCACTGCGACCCCACGGTCAATCTGCACGACTGGATGATCGGCGTTCGCGGCGGGCTACAGGCGGGTGTGGTGGAGGAATTGATACGCGTGGACGCGCGCAACTGTCTGGAATAGACCCAGCCGCATGGCCTCGCGCATAGAATCGTCGCATGCGCCTTAGCCCCCAGCAGATCGCCGACATACGCCTCAGCGCCGCGCAATGCGCCGGGGCTTCTGCGCGTGTCTGGCTGTTCGGTTCACGCGTGCATGACGAGCGCCGGGGTGGCGACGTGGATCTGTTGCTGGAGCTGGACGAACCCGTACCGCAGCCCGCCCGGCTGGCGGCGCGCCTGGCCAACCGTGTGTCGCGCCTGATGAACGGGCGCAAGGTGGACGTGCTGATCAAGGCGCCGAATCTGGCCTCGCTGCCGATCCATCACATCGCACAAACCGAGGGAGTCCGTCTGTGAAGCTGTCGGCCACGCTCGTGGCGCGGCTGGTCTTCCTGGCCCGCGTGACCGGCAGAGAATCGCGTCATCTGCAGGACACCGATGCCCGGCTGTTCGTTGCGCCGTTCACCCCTGAAAGTGCTCGCCAGATTGCCAAAGATGCGATGCTGGCCGAGCGCCTGGATGCCTTCGTCGCCCGCTTCAGCCGGCTTCAGGACACCCTGGGCGACAAGCTGCTGCCCGCCTTGCTGGATGCCGTGGGCGAGGCGCCAGGCACAGCCATGGACAATCTCGATCGAGCGGAGCGATTTGGCTGGATCGCATCCGCAGACCACTGGATGGAAATGCGACGCCTGCGCAACCAGATGGTGCACGAATACATCGAAGACCCCGTCGTACTGGCTGACGCCCTGAACACCGGTCACCTCTTCGTCGCGGCGCTGGCTCAGGCGACCGAGCACTGCGGGCGCGAGATTGCGCGTCTGACCACGAAATAGGCGCTTGCGCGCATGAGAGTCGCCGCTATTGGCTCAGAGCAGAGCCGACGCCAAGCCGCAAGGGACCCGTGCAGGCCCCGGCTCACCAACCCAAGAAACTAAGAACTTATCCGTAAATAAGGTTCACTGAGAGCGGAACTTTGCGGAAGGCGATGATGGCGGCGGCAAGATGGTTCAGAGCGGTAAAGCTTCGATCTAGCTTCTCGTAGCGAACCAGCAGTTTACGGAAGCGGTTGA
>JADCGR010000036.1 GCA_020248905.1 Curvibacter sp.
GCTCGCGGTCGCTGGAGAGGCCGTTGGCATCGGCCACCAGGTACCACAGGCTGGAGTCGCCATAGACCGAGCGGGCGATGGACTGCAGCGTCTCGCCCGCGCCCACGGTGCGCGTGCCGCGCTTAGGGCCTGTTCACACTATTTTCTTGAGATGCGTTGCGGATCAAAAAAGGCTGTGCGCAAGGCGCGAAACGCCGCCGGGGTTGGCCCCCGGCAAGGCTTCGCGCCGCTGGCAAACTGCGGGTTGCCGCTGCTGTCGGCGGGCCGATCGGGGTTGAGGTAGCTGCCTACGCGGGGTTCTGCCCCTAGAATGCAAATTAGCAGTTTCTGCGTTTATCGACCGCCGCCCAGGAGGACCAGGTATGACCACCCTTCAGATCACCTTGCCAGACAAGTTGGCGTTGGAAGCGCAGCGCGCGGGGCTGTTGTCGTCCCAAAGGCTGGAGAAATGGCTGCGCGAGCAGTTGCAGTCTCAGCGGATCGATGAGCTGTTTGGGGCAATAGAACGCATGGAGGCTGTTAACGAACCTTCGGCCATGTCTGCGGAAGAAATGGCCGCCGAGATCGAAGCCATGCGAACCGAGCGACGCGCGAACACTTAGCGCCAAGTGCGACTTCCCCCTCGTACGCACAGCACGGGCGATGCCACCGGACCAGCCGAACACCCGCTTGGTGCTCGATACAAACGTCGTGGCCTCAGCCATGCTATGGGGCGGCGCTCCCTTGGCCCTGCTACAGGCGGCGCGCTCCAAGCGCGTACAACTCTATGTCAGCTTGCCGCTGCTGGAGGAGTTGACCGACATCCTCGCGCGCGCGAAGTTCGCGCGGAAGGTGGCCGCCTCGGGCCTCACGGTTGATCAACTGGTAGACGGGTATGCAGCACTGACGAGCATGGTGCGCCCCGCCCCTGTCGCGCCCACCATTCATGACGATCCGGATGACGACCTGGTGCTGGCGACCGCCAAATCCGCCCAAGCGCGGTTCATCGTCTCGGGCGACAGGCATCTGCTGCGCCTGGCAAACTTTGAGGACATCGAGATCGTCAGGGTGTCAGCGGCAGTGGTGTGGCTGAGCTCGTCCAGCGAGCTTGGCGTTTAGTAGGAGACGGGCAAGTGCTTTTGTTGAGCAGCCTGGCTTTGCTGACGGAGGCACAGGGCAAATTGAGCTATGCGCCTCCGGTCAGGCTCACCCCTGCCTGGGCTGCCCGAGTCGATTGCATCGTGTCGGGCGATCAGCACTTGCTCAGGCTGAACGGGCTCATTGATGTGCCGGTGATGAGAGCCGCCGAGGCGCTGGCCGCGATGACGGGTTGAAGGGCTGCGAAGCACGACGCTCCCGGGCGGCTGGCCGAGCAGCATGAGCGCCTGACTTTGGTTGAGGCCATAGTTGGTCAGGAGGGGAAAGCGTCGTAGGGCAGGAGGGGAATGTCAAACGTAAGGCCTGACAGCGCACGAACCTCGGAGCGCCCATGGCACGTGGCGTGCCTTAAGGAAGGTCTGAGCAAGTCGCGCCGGTGTCAGCGAAACTTCATGCCCGCGCTTGCATCGACGGTTGGAATGTCCTTGCAGCCCTGGAGCTTTTCTTGGGGGAAGAAACGCGCGGACGGTTTTTTGACGGGGTTGGTGACGATGAGCTTTTTGTTCGGGTAATCCATCACAAAGAACGGCGTGAACCGCTCGATGTTCAGATCGCTGTGCGGGGCAATAAGAAAGACGCCCCGGTCGTAGTAGATGGCGAAGTTCCTAGTGTCAAAGTCCACAACACGGCCATCGACGACTCTGGGAAGAATCTTGCCTGCCTTGTCGAACCTCAGGCGATACTTGCCGCCCGCGTAGTCGCCCACATCGTCTTCGTCCCAGTTGATCGCTTGCACCGGCCAGCAGTCGACCACGCGGCGCAGGTCGCTTGCCAACACGATGTCTTCTTGGCGCATCCAGCTCTTGTACAACTCATTGTTTGAACCGCTTGCGACAGATACCCAGCCAGGATACGCCGCACTCTCCCTCGGCTCGAACAATGCAATGTAGGAGTCGAATGAAACGTAGTAAACCACTTGGCTTGATGTGCTTGGCTCTTTGTAGATCGGTGCCCGAGCTCTCGCAGGAAAACCCGAGCACGCATCCTCACTGTGACTTACTCGACACTTCGCAAGATCCTCCTGAATCTTGATGGTCTGCCTCGACAAAGGAATGAGCTGAGCGCAAACATGAAGCGTCGTCAAAGCACACGACAACGCAAAGATAAGTCGTTTTAGCCCGTGCTCTCGCATGGCCTTACCTCACGCCAAAATGCAAGTGGTTTCGATGAGACGCCTCGATACCCTTGTTTGCATTGCTGAGAAATCCATCGTCCATTGAAATCCTTGGGGGATTCGCCACCGGCAAATTACTCACCCCATAAGTCATCCAGGGCTGTATCACCTGGCTTGCACCAGCCACTGCTAGCTGCCGCGAGAATTGATCAACGATTGCGGGCTGCTGTTCCCCAACACTCCGATTGATCAATATGCCATTGATTCTAGTCACATCAACGCCATTGCCCGTGGAGTGCGCCGGAGACCAGATGGGCTTGCCGTCCAGATTGATCGACGCTCGTTGACTCTCCCTGCGCACGCCAGCATCGATAAGCGTTGTTTTTGCCATTTCGTCTCGCTGGGCCTGTGTGGTGGCGTTGGCAAACTTGGCGTCTTGACTGTTGCGGAAGTAGTCTTGGAATGTAGCAAAGTCTGGCCGCCACAGACCTGACAACTCCAGTCGCATATCAGATCCCGTCGCAATAGCAGCGGATATTGCCGTGTCAACCACACGCCAATCCGTCTTGGCCTTGGCCTCCTGCGCTGACACGCCGATTGATTCTGCCAGCCCCGTGGTGTTGCTTGCAAACGAAATCTTGACTGTACGCGTGGAGCCGTCTTCCATGATGCGGGTCACTTTTCCATCGCCGCTGAAAACTGCGCGTCTTTCGTTCAGCTCTTGGCCGCCTGTCTCCAGCGCCACATCGGCCGACCTCTGCAACTGCGCGATCTCGGTATTGGAATCGCCACGAATCAGGGCGACACGACGGTCCACGTCGGTCACAGCACGCATACTTTCTTCCGTCCCCGTCACGCCTGTGCGGAAGCCGTGCTCGCGCAGAATAGTACGGGCCTGGTCCAGAAACGGTGTGCCGGCGGCGTCGCCGACCTGCAAGCCGCGAGCGATCTGAAGGATCTCACGCTCCGTGTACTGGCCATCGCCAATCCTGACCACTCGACCGAGTGGATCTGTACGATCGCCAGGCTTGGCCGCTACGGGTGTCTGATTCGCGACAACCGTTCGATCAACCCGATCATCTCCTCCGGTCATCATGGCCCACTCGGCGTTGAAGGGTGACGGAGCCGAGTCGCTCAGCACTTCCATGCCGGCGTAGGCCCCCGCGCTGGCCAGCTGCACCCCCTGCCCATACGCCTGCATGCCCCGAATGCGCGCAGCCCCATCGCGCATGGACTGCTGGGCGGCCTGTGCGTCCGGCTCTGCGAATGATCCGGATGGCTGGCCGGTCTTCGCAAGCGACCTCGCAGGCAAGGTGCTGACGTTGCCGTTCATGTCTGTACGGAAGGCCAAGCCCTTGCGCGCCGCCGCCTGCATGGCATCAAACTGTGTGCTGATGCGGTCGAACTCGGCTTGGGCCGCCAGCTCCCCACCGAAGGTGTTGCCCAAAGCATTGCCAAACGCATCGGTGGCGATCTGCGTGACCGCCACCCGCCCGCCGCGCGCCAGCGTGGTGGCCGTGCCCGCGGCAAAGCCGCTCAGGGCCGCGCGTGCGATCCGGTCCATGCCCTGGTAGCCCTGGTAGTTGCTGGTGGCCTTGCCCGCCGCATCCGTAAGGCCCAGCGCCTGGTTCATGCCGTGGCCCACGCCCGCGCCCACCGCCACCGCCACCCACGGGCGGGCTGGGCAGGTTGGGCGTGGTGTCGCCCACCACTTCGCCCGGGTTGTAGGGCTTGAAGGTGTTGCTGTTGTTGGCGCCGCCCGTCACGCGGCTGGGCACGTTGAGGGTCTGGCCCACGCGCAGCTCGCGGTCGCTGGAGAGGCCGTTGGCATCGGCCAC
>JADCGR010000037.1 GCA_020248905.1 Curvibacter sp.
TTTGCCCATCGGCGCCTCCGAACGCCGCGCAAGATGCGGCTCGGGGCGCTAGTTTACTATTTACGGATAAGTTCTAAGTCGATGTGTTCAGGCCGCACACCTAACACTGGACGCTCCGCAGTGGCTCGCATCGCTGGTATTGCGGTCGTTGTGGTTCCAATCCGTACGGTGGTATCACCTTCTGCCACGCTGCCAGTCAATGGCAGTAAGTTCATTGCCGGTCGACCGATGAAGCTGGCGACGAACATGCAACTTGGGAAGTTGTAGATCCCCTCCGTATTGTCGGCCTGGAGGATCTTGCCTTTGCTCATGACGATGATGTGATCGGCCAACGCCATCGCCTCGTTTTGATCGTGAGTCACCAACACCGTGGTGGTGGCCAGCCTGTCGTGCAGCTTTCGCAGTTCGACGCACATCACTTCACGAAACTCCGCGTCAAGCGTTCCGAGGGGTTCGTCCATCAGGAAGGCTTTCGGTTCCCGAACAATGGCACGACCCAGCGCGACCCGTTGGCGATCTCCGCCGGCAAGTCCGCTGACTCGCTGATTGAGCAGATGTTCAATCCGCAGGATGCCTGCGACCTCGGTGATGCGACGATCGATTTCAATTCGCTTCAGGCCTTCGTTGCGAAGCGGAAACTCAAGGTTCGCCCTTACGTTCATGTGCGGGTACAGGGCAAATAGCTGGAACACCATCGCAATGTCGCGTTCGCGAGGGCGTTTGTAGGTGACGTCCTCGCCGTCGAGCAGAATCTGACCGGACGTCGGGTACTCCAAGCCTGCGATCATGCGCAAGGTGGTGGTTTTCCCGCAGCCTGAGGGTCCCAGGAGTACGATGAACTTTCCGTCCTCGAGTACCAGCGACGAGTCATGCACGGCGGTGAAATCCGTGAAGCGCTTGTGAAGATTCTTGATCTGTATTTCAGCCACGGTCAGTCCTGAGGTAGCTTCACGGCGATGGAGAACAGGACCACGCCAGTCAGCACAACGGTGAAGGAGTACGAGAACAAGGTCAGTGACCAAGGCTGCATTAGCATCACAAGGCCAGCACCGAGAAGGCTCGCACTGATGCGCTCCCAGAGTGGACCCCGCTGCCACCATGAACGGGAAGAGTTGGATGTGGTCATTTGCGAACCGCGCCGAAGGTAACTCCGCGCAAGAGATGCTTGCGCAAAAGAATGGTGAAAAATAGAACCGGGAGCAGGAAAAGCGTAGTCCCGGCGGCCATCGCAGGCCAATCGAGTCCGCCCTCTCCGATGATGGTGGGGATGAACGGCGGCGAGGTTTGCGCCTTGCCACTGGTCAGCAACAGCGCAAACGCATATTCGTTCCACGCGAAGATCAGGCAAAAGATGGCCGTGGTGGCTATTCCAGTGCTGGCCTGGGGCAGCACGACCTTGAAGAAGGCCTGCAGCCGCGTGTAGCCGTCCACCATAGCCGCCTCTTCGTACTCGCGTGGAATCTCATCCATGAACCCCTTAAGTAACCACACCGATAGCGAAAGATTCACCACGGTGTAGAGCAACATCAGACCCACATGTGTGTCGGTCAGGTCAACCGCCCTGAACATCAGGTAGATCGGGATTGCCACCGCGATTGGCGGCATCATCCGCGTGGACAGAATGAAGAACAGCAGATCGTCCTTCGCCGGCACGCGGAAGCGTGAGAACGCGTAGGCGGCGAGCGTGCCCAGCACTACCGAAAGGAAGGTCGAGCCGAAGCCAATGAGAAGCGAGTTGGCGTAGCGGTCGGTGAACCGCGACGGCCCTGCCAGGATCATCTGCTGCTCGCGCACCAGCTTCTCGTACCAGGTCGTCGGCGGCGGCAGCTTCGCCATCTCCTCGGCGCCCACCCGCGAGCGGGTCGTGAACAGATTGACGTACCCGACAGCCGACACCTCGGCTACCATCTTCGGTGGGTAGGCAATCGCATCCTGGGGCGTACGCAGGCTGGTCATGACAATCCAGACCAGCGGAATCATTGACACGACGGCGTACCCGATCACGGCCAGCGCGGCCACCCATTTCGAGGCAACGCTGGGTTCCAGCGGATTTTCGATAGTCGTGCTCATCGCTGTTTCACTCGGTCAAGAAATCTGACAGCCACCATAGACATGCCGTAGATCGACACAAAGAGAATGATGGCAAAGGCAGACGCATAGCCAGTGCGCCACTTTTCAAAAGCTTCGCGCTTGAGACTGATAGACGCCAACTCGGTAATTGATCCCGGCCCACCGTTGGTGAGTTGATCCACAAGATCAAACATCTTGAAGTTCTCGATGACACGAAAGAGCACGGCGAGAACGATGAATGGCATGACCATCGGTAGAGTTACCCGCCAGAATTTCGTCCACTCCGACGCGCGATCAATTTCGGCTGCCTCATACAGGTAAGGGGGTATGGAGCGCAACCCTGCCAGCAGCAAAAGCATCACGTAGGGTGCCCACATCCACGTGTCCACGAGAACAATTGCCCAGGGCGATAGGTCACCATCACCCAGCATCGTGAAGTTTCGCGGGCCACCGAGTAGTCCGACGATGTAGTTGAAAATGCCGTACTGCGGTTCGAAGAAGTATTTCCAAAAAGTGCCAACGACAGCTGGCGCCAGCATCATCGGTAGCAGGATCGCAGTGCTCCAGAAACTGTGCGAACGAAAGCGTCGGTTCAGCAGCAGCGCAAGACCGAACCCGATGAGAATCTGCAGCGTGATTGACCAGCACAGGAAATGCGCGGTGGCCTGCATGTTCCCCCAAACAGCCTCGTCATTCAACACTCGGCGGTAGTTGGAAAGCCCCACCCAGTCCACCTCCCGGTTAGGCCGATTTGCGCGGAAATTGGTGAACGACAGATAGATGGTCCAGAGCAGTGGAAAAATGTTGAAGGCCAGCAAGAGAATGACGGTCGGCAGGACAAACAGCCATGCGAGCGCCCGGTCCGATAGGCCGTGACGGGCTGTGAGCGAGGTCTTCATGGGCAGCAGGATCAGATGGATTTGAGAGAGGCTTTCGTTTGAAAGCCTCCGCCGTTCGCGGCAACGGTTATTCGTTACCGCGGTCAGAAAGACCTCACTTCAACTTGCCGTCTTCCTTGAAGATTTCGGTCCAGTCCTTGAGCAGCCCGTCCAGCGCTTCTTGAGGGGAGCCCTTACCCGCGACGACATAGTTGTGGACGCGGTTCTGCATAGCCAGTAGAAGTTGCGCGTAGCTCGGCTCGGCCCAGAAGTCTTTGACGATCTTCATCGAATCGAGGTAGACGGGCGCATACGGCGCACTCTTTTCGAAACCGGGCTTGTTCAGCACGGACAAGTGCGTCGTCGCCCCGCCGGCATCCCACCAGCGCTGCTGGATGCTGGGCTGGGCGAACCACTTGATGTATTCCAGCGCCGCTTCCTGCTTGTCGGAATACTTCACCACGGAAATGCCTTGTCCGCCCAGCTGCGCAAACTGTTTGTCGCCCTTGGGCATTGGGAAGAAGCCGGATTTCTCGCCTCCGACCTGCGGATCCTTTGAAATCCCTGGGAAGAACGCGATGAAGTTCATTTGCATCGCGACCTGCCCCGACTTGTAGGCATCGAGGTTTTCGGTCATGTATGCATTGGAGTGACCCGGTGGCGTGCAGCAGTCGTAGAGTTCCTTGTAGAACTTCAGGCCTCTTACGGAGCCGGGTCCGTTGATGAAGCCTTTCATGTCATACGGCTTTTTCGGGTTGTCGTACTCCATGCCGTAGGCATACATCGTGTTGGCCACACCCATGGTGATGCCTTCGGAGCCACGCTCTGTGTACAGAGCAGCGCCATAGACCTTTTTGCCGTCGATGACTCGGTTCTGGAAGAACTGGGCGATGGCTTTGAAATCATCCCAAGTCTTCGGAGGATCAAGTTCCCGGCCAGTCTTTTGCTTGAACTCGGCCCGCAGATCGGGACGCGCGAACCAGTCCTTGCGGTAGGTGAATGCGACAGCATCGCCCATTGCTGGCAACGCGTAGTAGTTCTTCGAACCCTTGGGCCAGGTCGAGTAACCGTCAACCGTCGCGGGCGCGAAGTCCGACATCTTGATGCCGTTCTTGTCAAAAAAGTCGTTCAGCTTGACATAGTGGCCCTCGGTAGCCGCGGAGCCGATCCACTGGCTGTCGCCGATTAGCAGGTCGCACAGCTTACCCTTGGAGTTCAACTCGTTCAGCATGCGCTGGGCAAAGTTCGGCCAGGGCACGAACTCAAACTTCATTCGCACACCGCTCTTGGCCGTGAAGTCCTTGGAAAGCTCGACCAAGGCATTGGCTGGATCCCAGGCTGCCCAACACAACGTCAGTTGCTTCTGTTGTGCCTGCGCAGAGGTTGCAAGCAGTCCCGCCGTTGCGGCGAGGGCGGCCACGATCAGCTTTGATCGAATCGTCTTCATTCTGTCGTCTCCATGAGTCTGTAAATCAAGAAGTGGTAACGCCACCTTACCGGTGATGTAGTTTATGAAAACACATCAAAAACCACATCAGAATCAGACTCTAAATACATCAACAGATAAACCAATTGGTGACAACCCTAATCACAACGGCTCTTCTCATGAGGGATGCCCCCAAGGGGCCAGCACCTACGGCCTTGACAACTAAAGTGAGCGACAATATCGATTGACTTATTTTTCTATCCTGAGCGCGTCGTGCCATCACCCTCATCCGTCACCATTCCGCGGATCGCAAAGGCTGCGGGAGTTAGCACAGCTACGGTGGATCGCGTGTTAAACGACCGTGCGGGAGTCAACCCGGCCACAGCCATCCGCGTCAAAGAAGTGCTGGCCGAACTCGGTGGTGCGATACCGCAACCCGGACGCCCTAAGACGGCGCCCAGTTATCGCTTCGCTTTCGTATTGCCGAATGCACGCACCGCGTTCTTCGACGGGGTGGATCGCGTCATTGCGCAAAGCGCAGGCGAGTTCCGCCACCAGCACATCACCGAACTGACGCTTCGACTGCCATCGCACGACCCGAATGCTTTTGCTGAAGAGCTCGCCAAGCTGTCCGATTACAGCGGGCTGGCGCTGCTGGCGCCCGACGTCCCCCAGGTCAAGCTCGCGATCAATGAACTCGTGCAGGCTGGAGTTCAAGTCATCACGCTGTTCTCTGATGTCGCAGGCTCAATGCGTTCCGCCTTCATTGGCACGGACAATCGCGCTGCCGGCCGCACAGCAGGACTGTTGTTGGGCCACGGTATGCCGGGCAAGGCGAAAGCACGGACCGCACTCTTTTCGCCTCCGACCCGGTTTGCTGCGGAGATTGACCGGCGCATTGGCTACTCCCAACTGATGGAGGAGCGTTTCGCCCATGTGGAGGTAGTGCGCTTTCTCGAAGTTCCGGATACCGAAGAGGGAGCGTACCGTTATGCCCTGGACTGTATTCCCCCTGCTGACTCGGCCGATGCCATCACCTCGGTTTACAGCGTCGCAGGAGGGAGCTTCGGCATCGGGCGAGCACTCGCAGAGCGCGGGTATGCTGGCAAAGGACTTTTCGCCGTTCACGATCTCGTTGAAGTACATCGTTCCATGCTGGCTTCTGGCGCGGCAGACTATGTGCTGCACCAAGACGTGTACCTGTCAGTTTCTGGTGCGGCGAAAACCCTGCGTGCGCTGCAGGATGGTGTGCGGGGCGCGTTGACAACATTCAGAAACCCACGGGTCGAGATCATCACCCAGGAGAACCTCGCATGACACCGTGGCGCTTCAAAGCAGTCATTTACCTTCCCGTGGGGCGCCGAGACACGACGGCCCAGTTCCGATTGGCATGAAGAAATTCCTCAACCGCCCCGAAAATTTCGTGCTGGAGAGCGTGTCCGGTTTCGCCGAGTCGCACGCTGACTTCGTCGCGATGAACCCCGCGCCTCTTTACTTGCGGCGGCGATCACCCAAACGCAAGGGTGTCGCAGTTATTTCGGGCGGTGGTTCGGGTCATGAGCCGCTGGACATCGGCTATGTGGGTACAGGAATGCTCGATGCCGCCTGTCCAGGCGCCGTTTTCACAGCACCAACACCCGGGCAGGTTGTGGCAGCGGCCGAAAGCGTGGCACGAGCGGACGGCGTGGTCCTCATTGTGAAGAACTACGTGGGCGACCTAAAGAGCTTTGAATTGGCTAGAGATATGCTGGATTTGCCGGTCAGTTGGGTGCTGGTGAATGATGACGTCGCAGGTGTTGGCCCCGACCATCCTGCGGGACGCCGAGGCATCGCAGGCACCGTGATCGTCGAGAAAATCGTCGGCGCCGCTGCGGAACGTGGTATGTCTTTGACTGATTGCAAGCGCGTAGGCGACAAAGCCAACCAAGCCACTGCGACGATGAGCGTTGCACTGACAAGCTGCTCAGTCCCCGGAGCCGCTGCGACCTTTGAGATCGGCGCGCATGAAATGGAGATGGGCGTAGGACTGCATGGCGAGCCTGGCCGCACGCGTATACCGACAATGAGCGCCAACGAGATCGCTTCAGCCCTCGTGGAGCAAATTTCCGAGGATCTCCAATTCCGCCAAGGTGGTGCAGTCCTGCTATTCACGAATGGTTTGGGTGGCACGCCGCTCGGCGAACTTTATCTGCTGCATGCAGCAGCGAGAGCAGAATTGATGCGCCGCGGTGTCGAGGTGAAGCGATCGCTTGTGGGCAACTACGCTACCTCTCTCGAAAGCGCCGGAGCGTCATTGTCCGTCTGCACCCTTGACGATGAATTGCTTGGGTTGTGGGACGCTCCAGTACGTACCGTAGCACTGCGCTGGTAGGGCACGCCCCGGCCCGGGCGACTGCCCAGGCCAAACTCGCCAATTCAGCCTGGCGCGTCGAAATCGTTGTGGCTGCTGCGATGTGATCTGGTAGGCAAGAATCGAACTGGTCGGCGATGCCGGCGGTCGCCCGTGGCCTGGACGAGAACCTCGGATCGGAGGGCTCCAGATCCTCTGCTATAATTACACGCTCGCGGCTGTAGCTCAGTTGGATAGAGTACTTGGCTACGAACCAAGGGGTCGTGGGTTCGAATCCTGCCAGCCGCGCCAAACTGGAAAGCCTGCAACTGCAAAGTTGCAGGCTTTTTTCCTGTTGTCCAGAATATGCATGTCCTGGGGTCATCGTTTATGAACAAGGCATTCACCCGCGAAACCGACAGCGCGGACGATGACGAAGCCCAGTTGTCCGCGCTGCCCGCCGGCAGGCGCAATTACATCACCCCGGGTGGTTACGCCCGCCTGCGCGGGGAATTGATGGACCTGATCGACCACGAGCGTCCCAAGGTGGTGGAGGTGGTGCACTGGGCCGCCAGCAATGGGGACCGCTCGGAAAATGGTGATTACCTCTACGGCAAAAAGCGCCTGCGCGAAATAGATCGTCGTATCCGCTTTCTCACCCGGCGGCTCGAGATTGCCGAGGTAACGGACCCGAGCGTGCACCATGGCAGCGATCAGGTTTTCTTTGGTGCCACCGTCATGTACATCGACGCGACAGGTGCCGAACGCACGATCACGATCCTGGGCATCGACGAGGCCGACAGCCTGGACGGGCAGGTTAGCTGGGTGTCGCCGGTGGCGCGCACCCTGCTCAAGTCGCGGGTGGGTGATGTGCTCAGGCTTGTGACCCCTGCCGGGGCCGAGGACATCGAGGTATTGTCCGTGGCCTATCCGGCGCCGGCCTTCAAAGCCTAGTCGCCACTTGCGTTACCCCGGCGGGCACGCAGCACGGAGGATGTGCGCTTGAGCGTACGCAATACATCGGCCAGGTGCATGCGGTCGCGCACGGCGATGATGAAGCGCAGATCGGTGGTTTCCTGGGCGGCCTCCTGGCCCATGTCGATGTGGGTGATGTCGGCTTCAGAACTGGCCAGGGCAGAGGCGACGCGCGCCAGAACACCTTTACCATTACTGACTGTCACCACGACGGTCGTCTCGAAGGGGCGCATGGGATCATCAGTCCACTCGACGCCGATGAATCGCTCCCGATCCTTGTGATGCAGCTTTCGGGCCACTGCGCAATCTGCAGCGTGAACCACCAGACCCTCCCCGCGCCCGAGGTAGCCCACGATCGTATCCCCCGGGATAGGGCGACAGCAGGTGGCGTAATGGACCGAGGCGTTTTCGCTGCCGTCGACGATGACAGGCGCATGGCTCCCGGACTCCTGCAAAATGAAGCGTTCCTGGCTCAGCAGAACGGCATCTGGCTTTTGCCCGCTCTCGGTTAGCAGACTCGCCATGCGCTTGGCAACGATGCCCGCAATGCGTTTGCCCAGACCGATATCCAAGAGCAGATCCGACCGGCTGCGGCTACCGGTGAAGCGCAGCAGCTTGTCCCAGATGCCAGGGCGCGCGCCGTCGTCATCGGCCGGGAAGCGTTCAATTCCCTCGGCGCGCAGGGCCTGCAACAGCAATTTCTCGCCCAGTCCTTCCGATTCGGCGTGGGCCAGGGTCTTCAGGTGGTGGCGGATCTTGGAGCGGGCGCGACCGGTGCGCACAAAACTCAGCCAGGCCGGGTTGGGGGCCGAGACCGTGGACGTCACTACCTCGACCACATCACCGTTCTTGAGCTCGGTCCGCAGGGGCACCTGCTCGCCGTTGATGCGCGCGGCCATGGTGCGGTCGCCGATGTCACTGTGGATGGCGTAGGCAAAGTCCACCACGGTGGCGCCACGCGGCATAGAGATGATCTTGCTCTTGGGCGTGAAGACATACACGGCCTCAGGAAAAAGGTCCACCTTGACATGGTCCCAGAACTCGGCGGCGTCGCGCGTTTCGTTCTGGATATCGAGCAGGGATTGCAGCCATTGCGCGCCCAGACGCGCTGTCATGGGGCTGTCGGGCTCATTCGCCTTGTACAGCCAGTGTGCTGCGACGCCCGATTCGGCAACGATATGCATGGCCTCGGTGCGGATCTGGAACTCCACGTTGACGCCAGAGGGGCCGACCAGTGTGGTGTGCAGGGACTGGTAGCCGTTGACCTTGGGGATGGCAATATGGTCCTTGAACCTGCCCGGTACCGGTTTGTATAGCTGGTGCAAGGTGCCCAGCGCGGTGTAGCAGTCAGCCAGCGCGGGGACGATGATGCGAAAGCCGTACATGTCCGTGATCTGAGCGAAGCTCAGGTGCTTCTCGTCCATCTTGCGGTAGATCGAGTACAGCGTCTTTTCCCGACCCGCGATCCGCACAGGCATGCCCGTGCCCTGGAACGCTGTTTCAACCTCCCGCTGGACCTTGCCGATGAGGTCGCGGCGCCGGCTGCGGGCTCGCTCCAGGGCCTTGATCAGCACCGCGTGGCGCCAGGGACGCAGGTGCTGAAATGAAAGCTCCTGCAATTCCCGGTAGGTCTGATTGAGGCCTAGCCGGTAGGCGATCGGGGCGTAGATTTCCAGCGTTTCCGAGGCGATGCGAGCCCATTTGCTGCGTGGCACATCGGCCAGCGTGCGCATATTGTGGCTGCGGTCCGCCAGCTTGATGAGGATGACGCGTACATCACGCGCCATGGCCAGCAGCATCTTGCGAAAGGACTCCGCCTGGCTTTCCTCACGGGTGTCGAACTGCAGCTTGTCCAGCTTGGTCAGGCCATCAACGAGTTCAGCCACCGGCGAGCCGAAGCGCTCAATAAGTTCCGACTTGCTGATGCCACAGTCCTCGAGCGCGTCGTGCATCAGGGCTGCCATCAGTGCCTGCGCGTCGAGTTTCCATTCCGCGCATTGCGCGGCCACCGCGATGGGGTGGGTGATGTAGGGTTCGCCGCTGTTGCGCAACTGCCCCAGATGCGCCTCGTCCGCAAAGCGGTAGGCCTGACGCACCTGCTCCAAGTCGCTCGGGCTGAGGTAGTCGAGTCGCGCGGTAAGGCTGGCAAAGCTGGCCGCAGCCGCATTGGCCGCAGCCGGTCCAGCCGGCTCGGGCGGACCTCCAGCAGCCGTGGGGGCAGGGGCGGAAAGAACGTTGCTCACCCCCCCAAATATATAGCGCCGCGCAGCGCAGCGGGAGCAGACAAAAAAAGCACCGCATGCGGTGCTTTTTCAGGCGGAGTGTATGGTCGCGCTCAGACCGGGACCTTCTTGAGCATCTCCAGGCCCACCTTGCCATCGGCAATCTCGCGCAGGGCGGTCACGCCCGGCTTGTTCTTGCTTTCGATCTTGGGTACGTGGCCCTGGCTGAGCATACGGGCACGGTAGGTGGCTGCCAGCACGAGCTGAAAGCGGTTGGGGATTTTTTCTAGGCAGTCTTCAACGGTGATACGGGCCATATAAGAACTCCAGTGGGCCGGGTGACCGGCGTCAGGGCAGGCGCAGCGCCTGGAAAGTGTCGGGTCGAACCCGGCGCTGGGCCGGGTACCGCAGCCGCTGGACGTTGGTGACCAACTGCAGGTCCGCCAGGGCGCGCTCGAACAAGTCATTGATTATAACGAAGTCGAAGTTCGGGGCCTGGGCCACTTCCTGCGCGGCGTTTTTCAGGCGCAGCGCGATCACCTCACCGCTGTCTTCGCCGCGCTTTTCCAGCCGCGCCTTCAGTTCGTCCCAGCTCGGGGGCAGGATGAAGATGGTGACCGCAGCCGGAAACAGCTTCTTGATCTGCATGGCGCCCTGGTAGTCGATTTCCAGCACGATATCGGCGCCCGCGAGGATCTTGTCCGCAATGGCTTGACGCGAGGTGCCGTAGCGATGGTTGTGCACATGGGCCCACTCAACGAAGGCGTCGGCCTGTACCATGGCGTCGAAGGCGGCCGGGGAGATGAAGTAATACTCCCGGCCGTTCTGCTCTTGTCCGCGGGGTGCGCGGGTGGTGTGCGATACCGACAGCTGCAGCCGCGCGTCCTGTGCCAGCAGGGCCTTGACCAGGCTGGATTTGCCGGCCCCGCTGGGGGCGGCGATGACGAAGAGGTTGCCGGGGTAGTCCATGGCGGGTAAGGTTCCACACTATTCTAGGTTCTGGACCTGCTCGCGCATCTGCTCGACCAGAACCTTCATGTCTACCGAGACTCGGGTCAGCTCGAGGGTTGCGGATTTCGAGCCCAGTGTATTGGCCTCTCGGTGGAGTTCCTGGATCAGGAAATCCAGCCGTTTGCCGACTTCGCCGCCTTTCTTCAGCAGGCGCTCGATCTCGTCCAGATGCGAGGCCAGACGGGTGAGCTCCTCGGCCACATCGATGCGGATGGCGTAAGCGGTGGCCTCGGTAAGTGCACGCTCCTGCGCTGTCTGCGGGGCAATGGCACCATCGGTCAAGGCCATGGCTTCTTTCCAGCGCTCCAGAAAGCGCTGCCTATGCTGCTCAACCATCTGGGGCACCAGCGGTCCAGCCTGACGGGCCAGCTGCCGTAGCTGCGCGATGTGCCCCTGCAGCATGGCAGCGAGCCGTTCCCCCTCGCGCTGGCGCGATTCCACCAGCGCATCGAGGGCCTGGCTGGCAAGTGCCTGCAGCGCGGGTCCCCAGTCTCGGGTACCTCCCTGTTCACTGGCAGCGAGCTTCAGGATATCGGCCACGCTCAGCGCGCGGGCGTCGGGCAGCCACGCCTGGACGCTGTCCTGCAGCGCGCCCAAGCGCTGCAGCATGCGCGCGCTTGGTTCGGCCACCGTACTGGCCGTGGCCGATTCCAGATAGGCCCGCAGTTCCACTTTGCCGCGCTTGATGCGCGCCTGTACAAGCTCGCGCAGCAAAGGCTCGTGGGTACGCAACTCCTCGGACAGACGCAGGTTGAGGTCAAGGAAGCGGCCGTTGACCGCGCGTATCTCCAGCCCCAGGCGTGCAGGATTTCCGGATTCGGCCGGTGCGGCGGCGTCCCGCTGGGCGCTCGCGTAACCGGTCATGCTGTAAACTGCCATGGCAACGTCTAAGTCTGTGAAGGTCCCCGAGAATAACCGGACGCGGCCTGCGCATCGGGCTGCGCATCCAGAAATATGTCGAAGGTCAAACCCGCACCACTGTCCCCGGAAACCGTCATTGGTGGCTACCGCATCGTGCACAAGGTGGCGGCCGGCGGCTTTGGCGTGGTGTACCTGGCCATCGACCCCGAGGGCCAGCAGGTCGCCATCAAGGAGTATCTCCCCGCTTCTCTGGTGAGCCGTGCGCCCGGGGAACTGCTTCCGCAGGTTGCCACCGAGAAGCTTTCGCTCTACCGGCTTGGCCTCAAGAGCTTCTTCGAAGAAGGTCGCTCGCTCGCGCAGATCTCGCATCCGTCCGTGGTGAGCGTGCTCAACTTCTTCCGCGAGAACGAGACCGTGTACATGGTGATGAATTATCTGAAGGGCGCGTCCCTTCAGGACTTCATCATCACAGCCCGCGAACAGAAGCAGCAGAAGGTGTTTCGCGAGTCCACGATACGCTCCCTGTTCGACGAGATCCTGCGCGGCTTGCGCATTGTGCACCAGCACAAGATGCTGCACCTGGACATCAAGCCGGCCAACATCTTCATCACTGACGACAACCGCTCCGTACTGATCGACTTCGGCGCCGCCCGCGAGGTGCTGAGCAAGGAAGGCAACTTCAGCCGGCCCATGTACACCCCCGGTTTTGCTGCTCCCGAGATGTACCGGCGCGATGCCGCCATGGGCCCCTGGACCGACATTTACGCCATCGGCGCGTGCGTATACGCCTGCATGCAGGGCTACTCGCCCAACGAGGCGCCGCAACGGCTGGAGAAAGACCGGCTCACCACGGCGCTGGCGCGCCTTCGTGGCGTCTACTCCGACAACCTGATCGAGGTCGTCGAGTGGACCATGGCGCTGGATCCGCTATCGCGTCCGCAGTCTGTGTTTGCCCTGCAGAAAGAGCTCAGCCGCGAGGGCGAGCGTCGCTACACCAAGCTCAGCATGGCCGAGAAGATACGCATGCAGTTCGACACCATGGTGTCCGACACCAAGAAGAACGTCACGGGTGTGGTGGGGATCAAGAAGTAAATGAAGTTCTCCGTCTTCCAGGTCAGCCGCAAGGGTGGCCGTAGCACCAACGAAGACCGCATGGGCTACTGCTACACGCGGGATGCGGCCCTCTTCCTGCTTGCCGATGGCATGGGCGGGCACCCGCAAGGCGAGGTGGCCGCCCAGCTCGCCCTGCAGGTGGCATCGGCCGCGTTCCAGCAGGAGACCAAGACCGGCATCAAGGACCCGCGCGCCTTCCTGGCGTCCGCTGTGCTTCTGGCGCACCGGCAGATCCTGGCTTACGCAGCCTCCAGGAACATGCTCGACACCCCGAGGACAACCTTTGTCGCGGCCCTGGTCCAGGGTGACAACGTCAGCTGGGCGCACTGCGGCGACTCGCGCCTGTACATGGTGCGTGACGGCGAGATGCTTGCGCGCACGCGTGATCACTCTTATATGGAGCAGCGCCAGGACGAGGTGCCCCTGGGCGCCAAGACGGGTGACAAGACCAATCGCAACGTGCTCTTCACCTGCCTCGGCTCGCCGGCCGACCCTGTGTTCGATGTCATGGGGCCCATCAACCTGCAGCAGGGCGACCGCATCCTGCTTTGCTCGGATGGTCTGTGGAGTGCGCTGTCCGAAGCGGAGATCACCTATGACCTCGGGCTCAAGCAGGTCGCGCATGCCGTGCCGGATCTGGTCGAGAGGGCCCTCGAAAGGGCAGGCTCGGCCAGCGACAACGTGACGGTGATCGCCATGGAGTGGGAGACGCCTGACAGCTTCGAGGAAACCCGCGCCAGCGTCTCCACCGACAGCATCAATGACGGCGTGTTTGCGTCCACCGTCCAGGCCAGCGGTGTGGATGCGGGCGTCGAGGATCTGGATGATGAGGCCATCGAGCGCTCCATTGCCGAGATCAACGAGGCCATCCGTCGCATGGCTGCACGCCGCAACGGCTGATTGCGGGCCGCGTGCCCTTACCAACCCATATCCTCATGACCGACTACGTTCGCCAGGGCGGCCGCGCCGCCGATCAGTTGCGCTGCGTGCGCATCACCCGTCACTACACCATGCACGCCGAGGGTTCGGTGCTCATCGAGTTCGGCAACACCAGGGTGCTCTGCACCGCGTCGGTGGAGGAGCGTGTGCCCCCGCACAAGAAGGGCAGCGGCGAAGGCTGGGTCACGGCCGAGTACGGCATGCTGCCGCGCGCCACGCATACGCGCAGCGACCGCGAGGCGGCGCGTGGCAAGCAGACCGGCCGCACCCAGGAGATTCAGCGTCTCATCGGCCGATCCCTGCGCGCGGTGTTTGATCTCAAGAAGCTCGGCGAGCGCACCATCACGCTGGATTGCGACGTGCTACAGGCCGACGGCGGTACGCGCACAGCGGCCATTACCGGCGCCTTCGTGGCCGCGCAGGACGCGGTGAACGCCCTGCTGGCAGCGGGGAAGATCCCAGATTCACCCATCAACGGCCACGTGGCGGCCATCTCGGTAGGGATCGTCGAAGGCACGCCCCTGCTGGACCTGGAGTACAGCGAGGACTCGGCCTGCGACACCGACATGAATGTGGTAATGACGGCGGAGGGCCATTTCATCGAGGTCCAGGGCACGGCGGAGGGTGCGGCTTTCACCCGCAGGGAGATGAACGCCCTGCTGGCCCTGGCCGAGCAGGGCGTGCAGGAGCTGGTGCGTCTGCAGGGCGAAGCGCTGAGGGCATGAAGAAGATCGTTCTTGCTTCCAATAACGCCGGCAAGCTGCGCGAACTGCAGGTCATGCTTGCGCCGCTGGGCCTGGAGCTGATACGGCAGGGTGAACTCGGTATCCCCGAAGCCGAGGAGCCGCACCGCACCTTCCTGGAAAACGCACTCGCCAAGGCGCGCCATGCAGCGCGGCTCAGCGGCCTGCCGGCGATTGCCGACGACGCGGGCCTGTGCGTGGACGCCTTCGGTGGTCTGCCGGGCGTGGACACCGCCTACTACGCCACGCAGCATGGCTACGCCAAGGGTGACGACAACAACGTCACGGCCCTGCTGGAACAGATGCAGGGCGTGGCCAACCGGCGCGCGGCTATGGTCAGCACGCTGGTCGCCCTGCGCTCGGCGCAGGATCCGGAGCCTCTGGTAGCCGTCGGGCGCGTGGTGGGCGAGATCGCGCTCGAGCGGCGCGGCACGAACGGCTTTGGCTTCGACCCGGTGATGTTCATACCGGAGTTCGGCCAGACCTTTGCCGAGTTGCCCACCGAGGTCAAGAACGCGCACAGCCACCGCGGTCGCGCTGCGCAGCAGATGGTTGAACTGATCCGCCGTTACTGGATGTGAGCCTGTCGTCATGCGCGACATCCAGCACTACCTGAGGCCTGGCACACTTCAACTCACGAGCCTGCCGCCGCTCTCGCTCTACGTGCACCTGCCCTGGTGCCTGAAGAAGTGCCCTTACTGCGATTTCAACTCGCATGAGATGCAGCGCGAGGACATGCCCGAGCAGCGCTACCTGAAGGCGCTGGTGGCCGATCTGGAGGCAACCCTGCCCCTGATCTGGGGGCGCAGCGTGCAAAGCATTTTCCTGGGAGGCGGCACGCCCAGCCTGTTCAGTCCGGAGTCCATCGACCGGCTGCTTGCCGACATTCGCGCCCGCATCAAGTTGCCTGCCGACTGCGAGATCACGTTGGAGGCCAACCCCGGTACCTTTGAGAAAGACCGCTTCCGTGAGTTTCGCCAGGCTGGCGTCACGCGACTGTCTGTTGGCGTACAGAGCTTTGATGATGAGCACCTGAAACGCATCGGCCGTGTGCACGACCGCGCCCAGGCCCTGGCTGCGCTGGAAGAAGCCGCGCGCAGCTTCGACACCTGGAACCTGGACCTCATGTACGCCCTGCCAGGTCAGACACTGGAGGGATTGCGCTCGGAAGTCGACGAGGCGCTGGCTTTCCAGCCGCCACACCTCTCGATCTACCACCTGACCATCGAGCCCAATACCTACTTCGCCAAGCACCCCCCCGCACTGCCCGAGGACGACACCGCCTACGCCATGCTCGACCTGATCACCGAGCGCACGGCCCGGGCAGGCCTGAACCGCTACGAGGTCTCGGCCTACGCGCGCAGCGCGCATCACTGCCGGCACAACCTCAACTACTGGCAGTTCGGTGACTACCTAGGCATTGGCGCGGGCGCGCACGGCAAGCTCAGCTTCGCGCATCGCGTCGTGCGGCAGGTGCGCGCCCGCGAGCCGCGCTTGTACATGGAGCGTGCGCTTTCAGGCGACGCGATTGCGCAGGAGCACGACGTGGCGCGTGCCGACCTGCCCTTTGAATTCATGCTCAACGCGCTGCGCCTGCGCCAGGGTTTTCTGCTCAGCGATTTCACCGAGCGCACGGGCTTGGCCATCACGGCCATCGGGTCTGCGTTAGAGGAGGCTGAACGCCTTGGCTGGGTCACGCGCGACCTGCAGCGGGTGCTGCCTACCCCGCGCGGTTTTGACTTTCTCAGCGATCTGCAAGCGCTCTTTCTGCCCGAATCCACCTGAGGCCCGCAGCGGCGCTGCCCGCTATAGTCTGCGGGGAGGAGGGCATCATGTTCTCGATCTACGGTGAAAGTGGCCGCATCTTTCGCGGCGCCATGGAGGAGCTCTGGCGTGTTGAGGCCCTGCGCGCGGTCATGCGCACACGCCGTTTGCAGGCCCACGAATCCGTGGCATCTGCCCAGACTAAGAACTTATCCGTAAATAGTAAACTAGCGCCCCGAGCCGCATCTTGCGCGGCGTTCGGAGGCGCCGATGGGCAAA
>JADCGR010000038.1 GCA_020248905.1 Curvibacter sp.
AGGCCTTGGCCTGGCCACCAAACTTGGCCGCCAGCACGGTGGTGATGGCCGCCGTCAGCGTGGTCTTGCCATGGTCCACGTGGCCAATCGTGCCCACGTTGACGTGCGGCTTGGTCCGCTCAAATTTCTCTTTTGCCATTTCAATTCTCCAAAGAACATAACCCGTGTACTGGTTTTATGTCTGCATCCGGTTGCTGGTTCGCCCCGCACGGGAACAGGGCGGCACTGGATCGCAGACAAGAAAGAACATTCCCCGCCCCGTGGCGGGGAATGCCGCTTTTACTTGGCTCGGGCTGCGACGATGGCTTCCGACACGTTACGCGGTGCTTCGCTGTAGTGCTTGAACTCCATCGTGTAGGTCGCACGGCCCTGCGACATGGAACGCAGCGTGGTCGAGTAGCCGAACATCTCGGACAGCGGAACCTCAGCCTTGATGGCCTTGCCGCCGCCAGGCATGTCGTCCATTCCCTGCACCATGCCGCGGCGGGACGACAGGTCGCCCATCACGTTGCCGGCGTAGTCTTCGGGCGTCTCGACTTCCACGGCCATCATGGGCTCGAGGATGACGGGGTTGGCCTTCTTACAGCCTTCCTTGAAGCCGAAGATGGCGGCCATCTTGAAGGCGTTTTCGTTCGAGTCCACGTCGTGGTAGGACCCAAAGGTCAGCGTAACCTTGACGTCCACCACCGGGAAGCCAGCCAGCACGCCGGAGTTGATGGCCTCAATCGTGCCCTTTTCAACCGCAGGGATGAATTCACGCGGAACCACACCGCCCTTGATGGCGTCGACGAACTCGAAGCCCTTGCCGGCTTCATTCGGCTCGACCGTGAACACCACGTGACCATACTGCCCCTTGCCGCCAGACTGACGCACGAACTTGCCCTCGACGTCGGTGACCTTCTTGCGGATGGTTTCGCGGTAGGCTACCTGGGGTTTGCCTACGTTGGCTTCCACGCCGAACTCGCGCTTCATGCGGTCGACGATGATTTCGAGGTGCAACTCGCCCATGCCGGAAATGATGGTCTGGCCCGACTCTTCGTCCGTACGTACGCGAAACGACGGGTCTTCGGCAGCCAGGCGCTGCAGGGCAAGGCCCATCTTTTCCTGGTCCGCCTTGGTCTTGGGTTCCACGGCCTGCGAGATCACGGGCTCCGGGAACACCATGCGCTCCAGGGTGATCACTGCATCGGGATCGCACAGGGTTTCACCCGTGGTCACTTCCTTCAGACCCACGCAGGCGGCGATATCGCCGGCGCGAATCTCTTCGATTTCCTGGCGGTTGTTCGCATGCATCTGCACAATGCGGCCGATCCGCTCTTTCTTGCCCTTGACGGGGTTGAACACCGTGTCGCCCTTGGTCAGCACGCCGGAATACACGCGCACGAAAGTCAACTGGCCGACGAAGGGGTCGGTCATCAGCTTGAAAGCCAGGGCCGAGAACTTCTCACCGTCGTCGGCCTTGCGGGAGGCGGGCTTCTCATCCTCGTCCTCGCCAGCCACCGGGGGGATGTCCACCGGAGAAGGCAGGAAATCGATCACGGCGTCCAACATGCGCTGAACGCCCTTGTTCTTGAAAGCGGTACCGCACAGCATGGGCTGGATTTCGGTGGCCAGCGTGCGGGTGCGGATGCCCAGCTTGATTTCGGCTTCGCTCAGGGCGCCTTCCTCAAGGTACTTGTTCATCAGCTCTTCACTGGCTTCGGCGGCGGCCTCGACCATCTTCTCGCGCCATTCCTTGGCCTGCGCCTGCAGCTCGGCTGGGATGTCCTTGTATTCGAACTTCATGCCCTGGGAGGCCTCGTCCCAGATGATCGCCTTCATCTTGATCAGATCCACCACGCCGGTGAAGCTTTCCTCGGCGCCGATCGGGATCACGATCGCCACCGGGTTGGCCTTCAGGCGCTGCTTCATCTGGTCGTAGACCTTGAAGAAGTTGGCGCCGGTGCGGTCCATCTTGTTCACGAAGGCCAGCCGCGGCACCTTGTACTTGTTTGCCTGGCGCCAGACGGTTTCAGACTGGGGCTGAACGCCACCCACGGCGCAGTAAACCATGCAGGCGCCGTCGAGCACGCGCATGGAACGCTCCACCTCGATGGTGAAATCCACGTGGCCAGGGGTGTCAATGATGTTGAAGCGGTGCTCGGGCAGGGACAGGTCCATGCCTTTCCAGAAGCAGGTGGTGGCTGCCGAGGTGATGGTGATGCCGCGCTCCTGCTCCTGCTCCATCCAGTCCATGGTCGCGGCGCCGTCGTGCACTTCACCGATCTTGTGGTTCACACCGGTGTAGAAAAGAATGCGCTCGGTCGTAGTGGTCTTGCCGGCGTCAATGTGAGCGGAGATACCGATATTGCGGTAGCGCTCGATGGGCGTTTTGCGTGCCATGATGGAGATTCCGTTAAGCGTTGAGTGTGTCGCGTTGGGCATTGCCAGAGCGAGGGGCACTGAGCCACACGCTCAATACCCGACGCCCGACACCCAACCCTTTTCTTAGAAGCGGAAGTGGCTGAAGGCCTTGTTGGCCTCTGCCATGCGGTGCACTTCGTCGCGGCGCTTCATGGCGCCGCCGCGGCCCTCGGTGGCCTCGATGATTTCGTTGGCCAGGCGCAGGGCCATGGACTTCTCGCCGCGCTTGCGGGCAGCTTCCTTGATCCAGCGCATCGACAAGGCCAGGCGACGCACCGGGCGCACCTCAACTGGAACCTGGTAGTTGGCGCCGCCGACGCGGCGGGACTTCACTTCCACCATGGGCTTCACGTTGTTGATGGCAACAGTGAAGAGCTCCAGGGGGTCTTTGCCGGTCTTCTGGCTGATGGTAGCGAGGGCACCATAAATAATGCGCTCGGCGACCGCTTTCTTGCCGCCTTCCATGATCACGTTCATGAACTTGGAAAGCTCAACATTGCCGAATTTCGGGTCCGGCAGGATTTCACGTTTAGGGACTTCGCGACGACGTGGCATGTTTCACCTCAAATTGCTTCAGTTGGCGCCCTTTCGGACACCGCGAGAGCCATATAGAACTCTCACTTACTCGACCCACCCGGACAATTCCGAGCTTCGGGTCACTACGCCCAGACCGTCTGCCGGACGGAAAGAGCACCGGAAAGCTCAAACCTGAAAATCAGGCTTTCTTGGGACGCTTGGCGCCGTACTTGGAACGGGCTTGCTTGCGATCCTTCACGCCCTGCAGGTCCAGTGAACCGCGGACGATGTGGTAACGCACACCCGGCAAATCCTTCACACGACCGCCGCGCACGAGCACGACCGAGTGTTCCTGCAGGTTGTGGCCTTCACCACCGATGTAGGAGATGACCTCGAAACCGTTGGTCAGTCGCACCTTGGCGACCTTACGCAGAGCGGAGTTCGGCTTCTTGGGCGTCGTGGTGTACACACGGGTGCACACACCGCGGCGCTGCGGCGAGTTTTGCATCGCAGGGCTCTTGGACTTGGTCGTTTCGACCTCACGCCCCTGACGCACGAGCTGGTTAATGGTTGGCATTGAAAAACGTCCCTCAACGTTTGAAAAAACGAAAACGTGAACCCTCCGGAAATTCCGAAAAGCTTTCTAGTGTAGCAGCAAGCCTGTTGCGCCGCAATGTAACTGTGCGATAACGCGCGCGCAGTGCAGCCTCGATCAAGACGCGACAGCATCACTGAATCCAGAGCCGAAAGGCGTCCCAGGCTCGGCCCATCAAACCCGCCTCTTCAACGGAATCAAGAGCCAGTAATGGAATTTCAAGGAGTGTGCGCTCGCCATTTTGAACCTTCAGGGTGCCGGCAACCTGCCCCTTGCGCAAGGGAGCAACCAGCGGATCGGGGCGAAGCGCCTGGGCGCGGACCTGCTTGGCTTGGCCAGTAGGTACGGTCACGACCACGGCTTGGGGTCGCCCCAGCCGGACGTGCGGCGCACTACCCTTCCAGACCACCGGGGTCAGAACCGCCTGACCCGCTTCAAACAACTTAATCGTTTCAAAGGCGGCGTAGCCCCAGTTCAACAGCTTCTGCGCCTCGGTGGCGCGGGCCTGCTCGCTCTGCGCACCCAGCAAAACCACCAGCAGCCGCCGCTGGCCGCGCGCGCCACCGGGGCCAAGAGACGGAAACTCCCGCCGGGCGGTGGCGATCAGACAGTAACCCGCAGCCTCGGTATGCCCCGTCTTGAGACCATCGACCGATGGGTCGCGAAACAGCAGCAAATTACGATTGCTGTCATTGGCCGGCGGGGTCCCCTCGTAGCGGTACTTGCGAATAGCATGGAAATGGGCCCGGTCCGGAAAATCAAGCAGGAGGCGGGTGGCCAGCAAGGCTAGGTCACGGGCCGAACTCTGTTGCCCCGAAGCGGTCAAGCCGGTCGGATTGACGAAGCGCGTTGCCTTCAGACCAAGGGCCTGAGCCTGTTCGTTCATCAGCTGCACGAACCTTTCCTCGCTGCCAGCGGCGCCCTCAGCCAGCACAGTGGCCGCATCGTTACCCGACTGCACCAACAAGCCCTTGATCAGATCCTCCACCGGCACCTTCATGCCGGCTTGCAGGAACATGCGTGAGCCGGACTGACGCTGGGCGCGCTCGCTGACCGGCAGCTTCTGGTTCAAGGCGAGCTTGCCCACACGCAGGGCGTCGAACACCAGATAGGCGGTCATCAGCTTGGTCAGCGATGCCGGCGGCACCGGCATGTCGGGCTCACGCGCAGCGAGTTCCTGGCCGCTGGTCAGGTCGAGCAACAAATAGGCCCGCGCAGCAAGCTCCGGGGCCTCGGGCTGTGGCTGGGACCATGCGGAACCGGCCAGCGACCAGGCAATGGCAAGTACCCACAGAGACGCGAAACGACCCCCCATCAAACCACCGCCGTGAGATGGCGCTGCACCAGGCTACGCAGCAAGGGTAGCTGGCCGTGAAAGAAGTGCCCTCCACCCGGCACCACGGTGACTGGCAAGACCTGTGGTCGGGCCCAGTCCATGACTGCCGCCAGCGGTACGGTATCGTCGTGCTCACCATGAACGACCAAGGTGCGCCCATGCAGGTCGGACGAGACGCGAGCCAGCTCGAAACGGCTGGCTGCCGCGCCAATAAAGGCCAACTTCTCGATCTGCCGCGCTGGCCACAAGTACCCGAGAGCGCGGCTCATCACGAAGGACCCAAAAGAAAAGCCCGCCAGCGCCAGCGCCCCTGCGGGGGCGCACTCGGCCACCACGGCCAGGAAATCGTCAGTTTCGCCCCTGCCCTCGTCATGGACGCCCTGCGTGGCGCCGACTCCGCGGAAGTTGAAGCGGACGGCTTGCCAGCCGCATTGCACGAAGGCGCGGGCTAGCGTCTGCACGACCTTGTTGTCCATCGTTCCGCCAAAGAGCGGATGGGGATGCGCGATCACAGCGGTGCCGCGGGGCTCGACGCCGATGGCGGGCGCGTCCCGCAGCACCTCGATCCGGCCGACCGGCCCCTGCACCTCGAGCCGCTCGGTCTGCGCGTTCATCGACCCAGCTCCGGGGGCGTGCGCAGCCGCTCAACCACCCGGCCGCGCTTCAGATGGGATTCGACAATCTCGTCAATGTCGCTGACATCGACGTAGGAGTACCAGACGCCTTCAGGATAAACCACCATCACCGGCCCTCCGGCACAGCGGTCGAGGCAACCGGCGCGGTTGACCCGGACCTGTCCCGGTCCGGCCAATCCAGCCGCCTTCACCAGCGACTTACAGCGGTCGAAAGCGGCTTCGGCGTGCTGGTTGGCGCAACAGGCCTCCCCGCCAGCGCGCTGGTTCAGACAGAAGAAAACGTGGTGCTGGTAGTAGGAAGGGGTCTGAACCCCGGACTTTTCAGCTTGCGTCATAGCCCGGATTCTAGGACGGGGCACCGTCCTGCCGACCCTGGCCCCAGACCCGGGTCAGGACATACAAAAGCACGGCATAGGGCCACAACCAGCCCAGCCACTGCGCTAGGCCATGGAAGCGGATAAAACGGCCCTGCTCCCAGATTTGCAGGTTGTGCGCGAAATAGGGACTGGCTGGCGCCTGGTTGATCAGACTGAGATAGACACCCAGTCCCAGCAAGAGAAGCGCCGCACCCGTAGGCACTGGCACGCGAAGTAACAATAGCGCGAACACGGCCGCCAGCAGCAGGCCCGCCTGGACCGGACGACTGAACCACGCCCAGGCGTGGACAGGCCCGTAGCTCAGCACTGCCGACAGAAGGCTCGCGCCCACCGCCGCCGCGAACACCGCGAGCACGAACACTGCACGTCGCCCTACCGCCGGGATGACCGAAAAACCCAGCAGGCAGGGGATCAGCGCGCCGAGCATGACGCAGGCGAGCTCGGTGGCGGGCATCAGGGGCTGCAACTCCAGCGCCCGCACGGGCAGCCATTCAAGGAAAGGCGTCTCCAGCAGCAGGTCGGCCAGCGCTGCCTCGGCACGCTCAAAGACCTGGCCCACACCAAGGGGTACGGCGGCGGGAAACAGTAATGCCGGCGGCCACAGCGCCAGCAGCACCAACGCGCCGCGCGCATCCGGCACGAACCAGCGGGCCCGGAAGCGGATCCAGCGATCGATGGCACCCATCCTCTCCATCAGGGTCGCGGTCATGGCACCGGCCCAGGCACCGGCCATGTTCAGGCCGAGATCCACATTGGATGGCACGCGCGCTGTCAGATAACCCTGCAGGGTTTCCATCAGCAGCGACAGCGTCCCGGCGGCAAGGAGCGCCCGCAGCACGGCACGGGCGCCACGGCCCGTACGCAGCGCGCCCAGCGCCAGCAGGAAACCGAGCGGCGCATAGCCCAGCACGTTGGACCACAGATCAAAAGCCGTCCAGTAGTGCGGCCACGGCGCAATCAGGAAACCCCAGGGCAAGGGGCCCTGGTCACGCCAGCCGTCGAAGGGGTAGAGGCTGGCATAAACGATCAGGACCGCATACAGCGCGCTCAGGGGCCAGGCCGAGGTCTTGTGCGGCATGGCCCACTGCCAGAACTCAGAAGGGCTTGACCACCACGAGCACCACCGCCGCCAGCAACAGCAGCACGGGCGCCTCATTGAACCAGCGGTACCAGACATGGCCGCGCCGGTTCTCGCCCCGACGGAACCTGGCCAGCATCAGACCGCAGGCGTGGTGATAGCCGACTGCTAGAGCCACTACGGTGAGCTTGGTGTGCATCCAGCCGTTGCCTGGACCGCGGCCAATGCCATAGCCCAGCCATAGCCAGAAACCCAGCGCCAGCGCCGGCACGGCGAGCAAAGTGGTGAAGCGCATGAGCTTTCCCGCCATGAGCAAAAGACGCTCGCGCTCTGCAATCGAGTCCGCCGGCACCATGGTCAGGTTGACGAAGATGCGCGGGAGGTAGAAGAGGCCAGCAAACCAGCTGACCACAAAGACGATGTGGAAGGCTTTAACCCAGAGCATGGTCTGAGTGTAGTCGCGCTGGAAATCATGGGCTACAACCCGCGGCGCAGACTGCGCCGCAGACTAACTTTTCCCAAAGGACAAAGTCAAGCGCAGCGCACGCAAAAAAAACCCCGACCAGAAGCCGGGGTTAGAAGCCTTTTTTGCTGTCACACATCAAGGCCCCGCTCAGGGAGGAAAAGCGGGGGGTGGCGAACCACCCGGGATTAAATGTAGCAAAAACGTGCACCACTTGCAAGCACCAGTACGCGGCTCCGGGAAAACGTCACGAAAGTACGGCGCCCGAATGCTGGTCCGCACGGTCAAAGAATCAGGCACAATTTTCTATATGACACCCTACGCACCCTATCCTATTGGCAGGCCACGCCGTCTGCGTCGCGACAGCTACACACGCGATCTGGTACGTGAACACACACTGAGTATCAACGATCTGATCTACCCGGTCTTTGTGCTGGATGGCGAGAAGCGACGCGAAGCGGTTGCCTCCATGCCGGGGGTCGAGCGCCTGAGCCTCGACTATTTGCTGCCGGTCGCTGAGGAATGCGTGGCGTTGGGTATCCCGGTCATAGCGCTCTTCCCGGTCATCGATAGCAAGCTGAAGACCCCGGACGGCCGTGAGGCCCACAACCCCGAGGGCCTTGTCCCGAGAGTCGTGCTCAGCCTCAAGCAGCGCTTCCCGGAGCTGGGCGTCATGACCGATGTGGCGCTGGACCCCTACACCAGCCACGGCCAGGATGGCGTGCTCGACGACACAGGCTACATCCTCAATGACGAGACGGTGGAAATCCTTGAAAAGCAGGCGCTGACTCAGGCACAGGCGGGCGTGGACATTGTGGCCCCCAGCGACATGATGGATGGCCGCATCGGCGCCATCCGCAGCGTGCTGGAAGCCAACCGCCTGGTGCACACGCGCATCATGGCTTATAGCGCCAAGTACGCAAGCGCCTTCTACGGCCCCTTTCGCGACGCGGTCGGATCCTCGGCCAACCTGGGCAAAAGCAACAAGAAGGTGTACCAGATGGACCCCGGCAACACTGACGAGGCGTTGCGCGAGGTCGCCCTAGACATTGCCGAAGGCGCCGATATGGTGATGGTCAAACCGGGCATGCCCTACCTGGATGTGGTGCGTCGCGTGAAGGACGAATTCCGCGTGCCCACCTTCGCCTATCAGGTCAGCGGCGAGTACGCCATGCTCAAGGCCGCCGCCCAGAACGGCTGGCTCGACCACGACGCGGTCATGCTGGAGAGCCTGCTTGGCTTCAAGCGCGCCGGAGCCGATGGCGTGCTGACCTACTTCGCTGTCGCTGCGGCGGGTATGCTCAAGCGTTGAACGATCGGCCCCGGGCATGCGCGTCTTCAGCATCGGCCCGGCCAGCGTCAGCGAGTCCGACCGCGCACCAGCCCAGCTACCCGCGCAGGGACTGGTCTGGATCGCCTGCAGCCAACCGGAGTTCGAGGCTGGCTGGCCGCCGCTGCAGCAAACCCTGCAATCGCTCTGCGGGTTGCAGCTGGTGGACCTTCACGTTTCAGATCTGCTCAACGCGCAGCTGCCCTCCCATTTCGACTACACCTCCGACTATGACCTGCTGATCTTCCGCCGGCTGGCCACTGCAGTGGTCCGCCCCGAACGCTCGGGGCCTTCGCGTCAGGACGGCAAGCGCCGCAGCGGCCCGCCGATCCTCAGGCATATTGACACGAGCCCGGTAGGCTTTGCGATTTTTGAGCGGGTGCTCCTCTCCGTGCATCCGGCCGACTGTGCGGCGCGCGACTCCTATGCGGCAAGACTGCTGCAATCTGCCGGCAACGAGGTCCGTATCGCCAGCAGCCGGCTGCCGGAGTCCCCTGCGGACCTCATGCTGCGGCTGATCAACCAGATGGTTGATGGATTTCTCGATCTGCGGCGCGAGCTCACGCGCCAGCTTGACCACTGGCAGACCGAACTGCTCAACCCACGGGCGCGCTTTTCAAACTGGGCTGCGCTGCTGGATGCGCGGCTGGCGCTGCACCAGCTAGATGAGGTATGCGAGGACCAGCGCGCCGCGATGCAGGACTGGATAGAGACCGTCAAGACCTGGCCCGAGGCCGGCTCGCCAGCGGCCGAGCGCGAGCGCGACCTGCTCCTTGTGCGCAGCCGTGATGTGCTTGAGCACATCGAGCGGGTCGTCCATCACGTACGCCGGCTGGAACAGAGCGTCGAAACAGCGGTGCAGATCCACTTCAATGCTCAGAGCAACCGCACAAACGACATCATGCGCACGCTCACGGTGCTCACCGCGATTTTCCTGCCCCTCAACTTGATCGCTGGCATCTTCGGCATGAACTTCGAGTTCATCCCGCTGATCCATGAAGCCAGCGGTTTCTGGTGGGCCATGGGCGCAATGGGCTTGACCGCGGTTGGTCTCGCCCTGCTGTTCTGGCGCAAGCGCTACCTTGCGCGTAGCGGCCGCTAGCCCAGACTCTGTCCTAAACCGCGTCCTGTTCGGGGCCGGTGCCGATCTTTAGCCGCTGCAGCAGGTCACCCACCAGCTCCAGCCGCAGTAGGGGGCTTTCGACGGCCAGGAACTGCTGCTTGAGCTGCGGGCTCACGGGCAGGATGTCGCACCAGCGGTTGGCCACCCAGCCGCAGTCGTCCCATTGCAGCGGGGGCTGGATCGGCAGCTCGTCATCGGGCCGGGCCTGGGCCTGCATGTGCTGCACCAGGCGCTGCAGCCCGGCACGCAAGGGGGCCTGATCTGCGGGCACAGACACCGAAGCATCGGGCTCGAGCAGCTGCGCCTCGCCCGCCCACAGACCATGCTTCATCCGCTCACGACGCAGCAGGCGAAAGCGCTGTCCCCCGCGGCAGCGGATGAGCATCAGGCCAGGTTGCGGTCGCGCCAGTGCTTCGACGTGGGCGAGGGTCCCCGTGTCATGGAAAACCTCGGCCGGGGCATCGTCGACCGCCCCCCGGCGCGGCGCCTGTCGCACCTCGCTGCCGCGGCTGAGACAAACGACGCCAAAAGGGGCGCCTTCCTTCTGGCAGCGCTGGATCAGGTCCAGATAGCGCACCTCGAAAATGCGCAAGGGCAAGACCCCGCCAGGGAAAAGCACCGTGTGCAGAGGAAACAGGGGCAGATGGAAGGTGTCGGGCATCAGGGAGACACCAGCTGGAAAAGCATGGCCCCGTTGTCCCAGGCGATGCGACGTGCCACCTGGGGCGGCAGCTCACCTAGCCAGCGACGGTAGTCCTGCATCAGGCCGTCATAGTACAGCCAGCGCTGGTTGATCCAAGTGTCCGAGCCGATCAGGAAGCGATCAGGAAACTTCAGCATGAGCGCGCGCCAGTCGGGGCAGAGTTGGGTACGCCCGCGGTCGTCGGTACAGCTGAGCCCGGGGCGGTAGGACAGTTCGCCCATGAGCCAGGGGTACCTCTCCATGAGGGCCTGCACCCGCGCAGCCGATGGGCCGCCGATGCCAGTGTGCGCCCAGATCAGGCGCGCGCCCGGAGCGTGGGCCATCAGCAGATCGATGGCCACGTCATCCACATGGGCCAGCACGGCCAGCCGCTTCTGCTCGGCGAACTGCATGAGTTTGCGAGCCACCGGCCCGCTGGCATTGGCGCTGTCGTAGAGATGGAATTCGCCGATACCCCGGTACGGTCCGGCCGCCGTGCCGCGGGCGTACTCCTGCTCCACCATGGAGTAGATGCTCTCGTCGCGAAACCAGCTCCCGTAATCGGCCCGGTTGCGATAGAGGCGGATAAAGGGCACCACTGTGACACCAGCGGCGCGGGTCTGGACCGCGGCGTCGGCCAGCGCCTTGGTGCCATCATTGGGCCGGCTGTTGGCAACGATAGCGCGCACGCCGTTGCGCTGCATGCGGGCCAGCACATCGTCCAGTGGATGCGGTCCTTCGTACGCGTCCTCGTTGTAGTGCAGGTGCGCGTCGAAAAGCGGCCCACTGTAGTCAGCGCCCCGCGCCCACGCCGACAGGAGCAGCAGGCAAAGGGCGGCCAGGGACTTCATGTTTAGCCCACGTGCCGGGCAAAGAACGCCAGGGTGCGCTCGCGTGCAAGCTGTGCGGCCGCAGCATCCCAGGCGCCGCGCTGCTCACAGTTGAAACCGTGGTTGGCCGGGTAAATGTGCGCCTCAACCTCGGGGTGCGCACGCTTGAAGGCCTCAACCCCATCAAGCGCAATCCAGTGATCCTTCTCGCCAAAGTGGGCCAGCACCGGACATTTCGGCATGCGCGCGATCTCGGTCTCGGACGTGATACCGCCGCCGTAATAGGCAACGGCGGCGCTGAGCCCTTTGAGCAGGCAGGCGCTGCGCCAGGTCAGCAGGCCACCCCAGCAGTAGCCGACCACACCCACCTTGCCCGCCTGCGCCGCATGGTCCACAGCCGCCTGGATATCCTGCAGCACGCCCGGCGCCGGCAAAGCCTCGACAGCGGCCTTCAGGGCCATGCCGGCAGTCATGTCATCCGGCGCATAGCCCAGCTCGACGCCGGGCTTGACGCGATGGAAGTTGGACGGCGCTACCGCCAGGTAGCCCGCCGCCGCGTAGCCATCGGCCACAGCGCGAATGTGCGAGTTGACACCGAAAATTTCCTGCAGCACGACCACGCCGCCGCGCAGCTTGCCCGCAGGCTGCGCGGCGTAGGCGGGATAGCTGAAACCGTCAGCCGCCTTGAGGTTGATGAACTGTCCCATGGTTTGTTTCTCCTTTGTCGATTCGGTCGTCAAACGGATACGCCGAGTTTGCGGGCGAGGAAATCGAGCCGGTCCTGCCCCCAGAAGATCTCGCCGTCGATGACGTAGCTAGGCGCGCCAAACACGCCAGCGTCGATGGCCTGCTGGGTGTAGGCCTCGTAACGCTCGCGCACCTCCTGGCTGTGCGCCTGCTGCAGTCGCTGCTGCGCCAGGCCGTTCTCGACCAGCAGTTCGGCCAGCACCTTGTCGTCGCCGATATTGCGCTCCTGCGCCCAGACCGCCGCCAGGATGGCGCCGGTCAGCCGCATGGCCGCCTCGCTTGCGTCATGCAGGTCTACGGCGATGATTAGGCAGGCTGCGTCGTCACCCCCGACCGGGAAGTACCTGGGCTGCGGATGCAGCGCAATCTTGAGGTGCTCGCTGTAGCGGCGGAGTTCGACCAGGCGGTAGGCCTGCCGTTGCGGCGCACGCTTGGGCAGTGGCAGACCGCCGGAGACGGGAAACACCTTGCCGCCCAAGTCGACGGGCAAGACGCGAACGGTGGCACCGGCCGCCCTGGCCATGGTCGCAAAACGCGCGTGTCCCAGATAGGTCCAGGGGCTCTGCGGCGCGAGGTAATAGTCGATCACACGACCCATGTACGTCTCCTCGGGTTGGCGGCAATGGTATCTTGTCGGTCCCACACCTGCAGGAGAAGGCTTTTGGATAAGGTGCTCCTCGTCACTGGCGGCGGCCGCGGCATCGGGGCGGCCACCGCACTGCTGGCCGCGCGGCGCGGCTATACCGTGGCCGTGAACTACACCGCCAACTCACTGGCTGCCGACGAAGTCGTGCGCCAGATCCGTGCACTGGGCGGCCAGGCCATGACCGTACGCGCCGATGTCTCCGACGAGGCCCAGGTGCTGTCGATGTTCGATCAGGTCGACGCAAAGTTCGGTCGGCTGACAGCGCTGGTCAACAATGCCGGGGTTGTCGACACGGCCCAGCGCGTGGACGAACAAAGTCTGGCGCGCTGGCAGCGCATGTTTGCCATCAATGTCCACGGCACCATGTTGTGCGCACGCGAAGCGGTGCGCCGCATGAGCACACGCCACGGCGGTCACGGTGGCGCTATTGTCAATGTCGGCAGCGTCGCCTCGGTGCTCGGGGCCGCCGGGCAGTACGTGGACTACGCTGCCGCCAAGGCTGCCATCGATACCTTCACCCTGGGCCTGGCGCGCGAGGTGGCGTCCGAAGCCATCCGGGTCAATGCCGTGCGGCCTGGCATCACTGACACCGAGATCCACGCTAGCGGCGGGCAGCCCGGTCGCGCGCAAATGCTGGCGCCGCAGATTCCGATGCGGCGCCCGGGCACGGCGCAGGAGATCGCCAACGCCATCATCTGGCTCTTGTCGGACGAGGCCAGCTATGCCACCGGCGGCATCATGGACATCACCGGAGGACGCTGATGGCAACGCCCAAATACTACTGGGAAGACCTTGAAGTGGGCAGCAGCCGTGAACTCGGCAGCGTGAGCCCAACGCGCGAGCAGATCCTGGACTTCGCGCGCCAGTTCGACCCCCAGCCTTTCCACCTTGACGATGCCGCTGCCGCGACCTCAGTCTTCGGCAGCCTGTGCGCCAGCGGCTGGCACACCTGCGCCATGGCGATGCGGCTCATGGTGGACAACTTTCTTTCGCAGTCCGCCAGCCTCGGCTCGCCCGGGCTGGAAAGCCTCAAGTGGACCAAGCCGGTCTACCCCGGCGACACGTTGAGCCTGCGCCACCGGGTCCTGGACCGGCGTCCGATGGCCAGTCGACCGCACGTGGGCCTGGTGCGCACGGTTTGGGAGATGCACAACCAGCACGGGGATCAGGTGCTGCACATGGAGGGCTGGGGCATGTTCCGCCGCCGCACCCCCGCAACAACCCAAAGAAACGAAGACTGAGCATGGACTTCAAGCCGCTCATCACCCTGCTGGCCATTGTCAATCCGCTGGCCATCGTGCCCTTCTTTTTTCACTACACGCAGGACTTCACGCGCGAGCAACGCCGCCGCACCATCTGGATCTCGTCATTTAGCGCCTTCGCGGTGATCGCCATCAGCGCCCTGCTGGGCCTGCAGCTGCTGGCCTTCTTTGGCATTTCGCTCGCGAGCTTCCAAGTCGGCGGCGGCATGCTGCTGCTGACCTCCGCCCTGGCCATGATCAACGCCCAGCCGGCCGAGGCCAAGTCGAACGCGGAGGAAATGCAGGACGCGGCCGCGCGCGCCAGCATTGCCGTGGTGCCGTTGACCATCCCCTTGCTCACGGGGCCGGCCACCATGTCCACCGTGGTGATCTACGCCGACAAGGCGCAGACCCTGATACAGCTTGGAACCCTGGTGGGCTACGGGGTTGTGGTGGCGCTGGCCACGGCGCTGTGCTTTGCCCTAGCCGAACCCATTGCGCGCGTGCTCGGCAAGACCGGCATCAACGTCATGACCCGGCTCATGGGCCTGATCCTGGCCGCCCTGGCGGTGGAGGTGATGTCGGACGGGCTCACCAAGCTCTTCCCCGCCCTCGCGGGCGGGAACTGACGCTCAGAACGACGCCACGGCTCCGTTGGAGCGCGGGTCGAATCCGCCCTCGAGCACGCCATTGGCGTGGCGGATCAGCATCCCGGCGTGGCCCACGCCCTCATCCCAGGCGCCGATGGTCTCCACCTCGTGGCCCAGTGCGCGCAGCTCGGTGAGCACGGCGGGGTCGAAGCGGCTTTCGAGCTTGAGCGTGTCGCTGCTCTGGCCCCAGGTGCGGCCCAGCAGCCAGCGCGGCCGCTCGATGGCCAGCTGCGGATGGTCGCCGTGGCGCATCACGCGGTTGAAGATCGTCGCCTGCGTCTGGGGTTGGCCGTCGCCACCCATGGCGCCGTAGACCATCGAGCCTCCATCGTTGATCTGGGCCAGGCCCGCGTTCAGCGTGTGGAAGGGCTTCTTGCGCGGCTCCAGCGTGTTCACATGGCCGGGGTTGAGCGAGAAGCTGCAGCCGCGGTTCTGCCAGTTCACGCCGCTGGTGGGCAGCACCACGCCAGCGCCGAACTCATGGTAGATGCTCTGGATGAAGGAGACGGCGATGCCGTCCTTGTCGATCACGCCCATCCAGATCGTGTCGCCCGGCTCGGCCTTGCGGCCCCAGGGCAGGGCCGCGTCCGGCTTGAACTCCCGCGCCAGCGCGTCAATGCGAGCGGACTCCAGCAATGCGGCGGGCGGCAGGACCATGAAGTCGGGGTCCGTGAGGTAACGGTCGCGCACGCGGAACGCCAGCTTGGTCGCCTCGACCTGCGCGTGCACGAAGGCTGCGCTCTCGGGGTCGGCCTGCTTCCAGCCGAGAAAGCGCTCCATGAGCGCGAGGATGAGCAGTGACACCAACCCCTGCGAGGGCGGCACCATGTTGTGCAGCCTCGCGCCGGCTACCGGCACGGTGAGCGGGTCGACCAGCTTGGCCTGGTGCGCCTGCAGGTCGGCCAGCGTCAGCGGGCTGCCCACGGCGGCCAGTTCTGCGGCCATCTGCCGGGCCAGTGTGCCGCGATAGAACTCATCCGTACCCTTGCGGGCGATCAGCGCCAGCGTGTCGGCCAGACGGCCCTGCCGGAACAGGGCGCCGGCCTGCGGCACCGCGCCGTTAGCGAGGAAGGTCTGAGCAAAGCCGGGCTGGTCCTTGAGCTCGGACAGCTTGGCCTGCGTGATGTTGGCCTGGCTGCGCGTAACAGGGATGCCTCCGCGCGCGAGGAAGATCGCGTCGTCGAGCAGACGCGACAGCGGTAGGCGGCCACCCAGGGACTGCGACGACAGCCGGTGTGCCGCGCCCCAACCCGAAAGGGTGCCTGCCACCGTGAGCGCAGCCATGCCGCCGCGGAACGGAATGCTGTCCTTGACACCTCGCGCGGCGTAGGCCTCGCGGCTGGCGGAGGCAGCGCTGCGGCCGCTGGCATCAATGCCGCCAGGACGGTTGCCCGGCCCATTGATGACCCAGAAGCCGTCGCCGCCAATCGAGTTCATGTGCGGGTAAACCACGGCGATGGTGGCGGCCGCCGCAATCATGGCCTCCAGTGCGTTACCGCCTTCGCGCAGCACCGCAACGGCTGACTCGGCCGCAAGGGAGTGGGGGGCCACCGCGATGCCGCGGCGGCCATAGACGGACTGGGTCATGGGGTTTCCTCAGCGAAGGCAATGCGCCATCGGGCGCCTTTGGCTTCGGACATGCTACCAGCCAATGGCCTTGGGCAGCCACAGGGCGATCTGCGGGTAGAAGAACACCAACATCAGCGTTATGCCCTGCATGATGATGAACGGCACCACGCCCCTGTAGATATCCTTGATCGTGACCTCCGGCGGCGCCACGCCCTTGAGATAGAACAATGCCCAGCCAAAGGGCGGCGTGAGAAAGGACGACTGCAAGTTCACCGTGATCAGCATGGCCAGCCAGACCGCGTCCACGCCCTGGTTGATCAGCACCGGCAGGAAGAGCGGCACCGCGATGTAGCTGATCTCGATCCACTCGATAAAAAAGCCCAGCACGAAGATCAGGGCCATCATGAACCAGATGTCGCTATTCACACCACCGGGCAGCAGGTCGAACATCTTGGTGATCAGGTCCTCGCCGTGCAGGCCGCGAAAGGCCAGCGCGAAGACCTGTGCAAGCATGAGGATCAGCATCATGATGGCAGTGATCTTGGCCGTCTCCAGGGCTACGTCTTTGAGAATCTTGATCGTGAAACGGCGCGAGAAGACCGTGATCAACACCGACCCGACCGCGCCCATGGAGGCGGCTTCAGTCGGCGCGGCAACCCCGCCGACGATGGAACCCAGCACCGCCACCACCAACATAATGGGCGGCACCACCACCTTCCAGAAACGAATCCAAAGCTCGCGGCGCGAAACGCTGTCACGCTCGTCCTGCGGAAGCGCGGGCATCAGGTCGGGCTTGAGCCAGCCCAAAATGAGCAGGAAGATGATGTACACGGCCGAAAGCAGCAGGCCCGGGCCCACGGCGGCTGCGAACAGGGTACCCACAGATAGCTGCATGATGTCCGACAGCAGGATCAGGATCAGACTGGGTGGAATGATCTGCCCCAGCGTGCCCGAGGCGCAGATAGCGCCACAGGCGATGCTCTTGCTATAGCCGCGTTTGATCAGCGTGGGCAGCGTGAGCAGACCCAGGGTGATGACGGTGGCACCCACAATACCGGTGGTCGCGCCCATGAGCACGCCAAAGAGGATGATGCCCACGCCCATGCCGCCGCGCACGCCCCCGGCGATGTGTCCCATCACATCGAGCAGGTCGTCGGCCAGGCGTGACTTCTCGAGCATCACGCCCATGAAGACAAAGAGAGGGATCGCCATCCACTGGTAGCCGGCGACGATGCCGTAGAAGCGAGCCGGCAGCAGGCTGAACAACGTGTCGCCAAAGCCCAAGTAGCCGAAGATCAGGCCCACCGTGGCCAAAGTGGTGGCCACGGGGATGCCGATCATCAACAGGGCAAAGAAGCCCACCAGCATCAGGATGGCATAGGTCTGGGTGTCAAACATGGCGAGCCTCCACGGCGTTGGCGCGCTCCCGGAACAGGCGCAGCAGCTCGCCCACGGACTGCAGGGCGACAAGGCTGTAGCCCAGGGGAATCAGCGCCTTGACCACCCAGCGGTAGGGAATGCCGCCCGGGTCCGGGGAGGCCTCAAGGATCGAATAGGACTGGCCCACATAGGCCAGGGACAGCTTGATGAAGTACACCGAGATGACCAGCATCAGCACCACCGACACCACGTCGACGATGAACTTCTTGCGCGCCGAGAAGTTGGCATAGAAGAGGTCGACCCGCACGTTGTCGCCGCGCTGCAGCGCATAGCTCATGCCCAGCAGGATGAGCGCGGCCAGCAGGTGCCATTCCAGCTCCTGCGCCCAGACCGAGCCGAAGCTGAACGCGTAGCGCAGCAGCACATTGATTGCCACGAGCGCAATCATGGTCAGGCCTATCCAGACCGTGGCCTTGCCCATGAGGTCGATGAAACGGTGGATCCCCGCCTCTAGCGGGGAGGGATGCTTGTGGGACATGAAAACCCTTTCACGGCTGTTTGCGCCCCGGGGCGAGGCGCAGACAGCTCAACACAGCGCCCGGGGGCGGGCGCTCAACAGCGTCAGCCGCGGACCTTGGTGTGGTACTGCTCTTCGCTGACCTCGACCCAGCGGTCGTATTTGGCCTTGAAAGCGAAATAAGAATCGTGCACCTTCTTGACCAGCGGGTCCTTGGCCACGGCCTCGGCCAGCACCTTCTCAGTCTCGGCGCGCAAGGCTTTCACCACCTCATCCGGCAGCGGCTTGGCGATGACCTTCTGATTCTTGATCAGGTCTTCCATGGCCTCCGAGTTGTTGCGCTGGCACCAGCCCTCGCTGATGACGTTGCAGGCGGCCGAGGCGTTTTGAACGATGGCCTGCAGATCCTTGGGCAGCTTGTCCCAGGCGGCCTTGTTGATCAGCAGCTCCGACACCGTGGCCGACTCGTGCCAGCCCGTGGTGTAGTAGTACTTGGCCGCCTTGTGCAGGCCCAGGCGACGGTCCTGGAAGGGACCCACGAACTCGGCCGCGTCGATCACGCCGCGCTCCAGCGCGGGGAATATCTCGCCACCGGGCAGCACCTTCACATCCACGCCCAGGTTAGCGTAGACCTTGCCGGCCAGGCCCGGGATGCGCATCTTCAGGCCCTTGAGGTCGGCCACGGTCTTGATTTCCTTCTTGAACCAGCCCGTCATCTGCACGCCGGTGTTGCCGCAGGGCATGGCCACCATGCCGAAGGGCGCGTAGACCTCGTTCCAGAGTTCCTGGCCGCCGCCGTCATAAAGCCAGCCGTTCATGCCCTGGAAGTTCAGTCCGAAGGGTACGGCCGTGAAGTACTGCGCTGCAAAGGTCTTGCCGGTCCAGAAGTAGCTGTTGGCGTGGTTCATCTCCACGGTGCCCGCGCGCACGGCGTCGAAGCCCTCGAAGGCGGGAATCAGTTCACCGGCGCCGAACACTTGGATGTTCAGACGGCCGTTGGACATCTCGCGGATGCGCTTGGCCAGGTCGGTCGCGCTGCCCGGGCCTTCCATATAGAAGGGGGCACCCTTGCCATACGCGCTGGTCATCTTCCAGTTGAAGGTCTGCTGGGCCTTGGCAACCATGGGGAAGGCGAGGGCGCCCACAGCGGCGCTGCCGGCCACGCTCTTGGACACAAACGAACGGCGATCCAGTTTCATGACGAAGCTCCTGTTGGGTTGAAGGATGCTTGCATGGTAGCAACATGCATGCCTGATTCAGGACACTCAAGAAGCAAGCCAGCGCACTAGTTCGGCGCCCTTTGGTCTTAATTGGTCTGAAATCAGCGAGCTTGCTGCAGCCAGCGCACTAGTTCAGCCACCGCCATGTCGGCCGCCGCACCAAGCGCTCGCACGCCCGCCGCCGCGTCCGCCCGTTCGGCCGGCTGCTGCAGTTGCAACTCGCGCTGGGCCAGAACCTGTTCACCCGTCGCTGTGCGCTGCAAAAGGCTGACGCGCAGACGCAAGAGGCCGTGGCTTTGTTCAGGCGTCACATGGACCTGGCTGAACTCCTCCAGCTCCACATAGAGCACGCGCGCAGCACCGTCGGGGCCCAGGGCCAGCGTGTAGGCGTCGCCCAGGCCGGCACGCAGGCGCTGCTGCAGCAGATCGGCCGGCAGCATGGCCCAGCGCGACTGGGCGTAGGCGCGCAGTTGGCGCGGATCCGCGTAGGCCAGGCGATAGAGCATGGCGGGGCTGTCCAGCGCCGGGCTCGCCTGCACCTGCAGGGCCAGCGGCGGACGCACCGCGTCTCGCTGGGGCGTTGCCACCGGCGGCCCGAAGTCATAGCGCGCGGTGGCGACCGCCCTTTCGGGCAGGCCGGCACAGGCGCTCAGCAGTGTCACCAGCACGGCGAAGGCGGCCAGGACCGGTCGTCGCAAAAACACCAGGTCTTTCACGTCACAACTCCTCATCGCGCGCCTTGCGGCACAACAAAGCCGGTCTCGCCCGGACCGGGGAGGGCCAGCGGCGGACCATAGATCAGGGCTTGCGGGTTTTCGTCGAGCGTCGCGGCGCTGCGCCCGAGCTGGCGCGCCGCGCGCTGCGCCTCGTCCAGGGTGCGGTGCAGGCGCGGCAGACTGGTCTGCTGCACGGACTGGCTGGCGCCGGAGATCGCCCCCGCGCCCTGCTGCATCTGGTCTAGCGCGCCGCCGGGCTGCTGCAGGCGGCGGGCTATGCCGGCATAGTCGTCGGCCGCCGAACGGACCCGCTCGGCGCTGGCACTGACCGTGTCCGCCGACTCGCGCAGGGCCGCAAAAGACTGCTGCGCATCGCGCAGGGCCGGCGGCACTGAGGCCGCAGCCTGGCCCAACGCATCAATGCTCTGGCGCAATGCGCGTTGGTTCTCGGGAGCCAGCAGCTGGTTGGCACGGCGTGCCGTTTCCTCCAGTTCGCCCAGCAGGCGCTCGCCCCTTTGCGACCACTGTTCCATGAAACCGGCCCGCATGGGAATCCGCAGCGGCTCGCCTCCCGCAGCCTGCAAGGGCTCGCGAGACTCGTCGCTGTCGTCGAGCTGCACGAAGGCAATGCCCGTGAGGCCCTGGTAGCCCAGGGTGGCATAGGTCGAGCGCGTCACCGGTGTGCCGGGCTCGATGTCCATGAGCACCAGCACCTGGCCCGGCAGCCTGGGGTCGAGGTCGATCTGCGCCACCTTGCCCACCTTGACGCCCCGGTAGCGCACGGCCGCCTGGGGCAGCAGGCCGGTGATGGTGCTGCGCGTGGCAATCTCGTAGCGCTGCGTTGTGCCCGTCTCGCGCGTGAGCCAGACCGCCAGCGCAATGAGCAGCGCCGTCACCCCGACAACGAAAACGCCGGCCGCGATCGCGTGTGCCTTGTTCTCCATAGCTGCCCCCTAGCCTTTCTGTTCCATGGCCGCCGACAGGGTCTGCGCGCGCCGCCCGCGTTCACCCTGGAAAAAATCGCGTACAAAAGGATGGTCAAAGTGGGCCACCTCGCGCGGCGGCGCCGTGACCACCACCTTCTGATCGGCCAGCACCGCCACCCGCGTGCTCAGGTCGAAGATGGTGTCCAGGTCATGAGTCACCATCACCACCGTCAGCCCTAACTCGCGGTGCAGGCTGCGCAACAGGCGGCACAGGCCGTCTGCGCTGTCCGGGTCCAGACCGGCCGTGGGTTCGTCGAGCAGCAACAGGGGCGGGTCCATGATGAGGGCGCGCGCCAGCGCCACCCGCTTGATCATGCCCCCGGACAAGTCCGACGGCATCTTCAGCGCCTGAACCGGCTCCAGCCCCACCATCTGCAGCTTGACCAGCGCCGCATCGCGCACCAGGTCCGGCGGCAGTGTGTCCAGCTCCGTCAGCGGAAAGGCGATGTTCTCCACCACATTGAAGGCGAGGAACAGCGCGCCATGCTGGAACAGCATGCCCACCCGGCTGCTGGCCCCGGGCCCGGTCATGCGCTCGGCCGGCTGGCCCAGCACCGTGACGCGGCCGCTGCTGGGCCGCTCCAGCCCCAGGATCTGGCGCAACAACACGGTCTTGCCGCTGCCCGAGGCCCCGGCAATCGCCAGCACCTCCCCCTCCTCCACCCGCAGGTCCAGGTTGCGATGCACCACCGCCTGCCGGCCCGGGGTGCGAAACACCGTAGTCAGGTTTTCGATTTCCACCAGCGCGCGGCCGCTCATGCAGGCACCCCCGCCCCGCCGAATCCTTGTGCCAGAGCCTTGGGCCGGCGGCTCGTGACTCATATCCCAACATCCCTGAACACCACCGCGAACAGCGCGTCCACCAGGATCACCAAGGTGATGGACACGACCACCGAGGCCGTGGTCCCTTGGCCCAGGCTCTCGGTGTTGGGCTTGACGCGCAAACCGAAATGGCAACCCACCACCGCGATCAGCAGCCCGAAGACGGCCGACTTGGCACACGCGAGCGTGAGGTTGGAGGCCATCACCGCGTCGGGCAGCGCCGTGACGAAGTAGGTGGGCGACACATCCAGCGTCACGTCCGCCGCAAGCATGCCGCCCAGCAAAGCCGCCACCGTGGTCCAGACGGCGACCAGGGGCATGGCCAGCGTCATCGCCAGCACCCGCGGCAGCACGAGGCGAAAGTTGCGCGCGATGCCCATCACCCGCATGGCGTCGATCTCCTCGGTCACGCGCATCACGCCCAGCTGCGCCGTGATCGTGGAGCCCGAGCGCCCCGCGATCAGAATGGCCGCCAGCACCGGCCCCAGCTCGCGGATGACCGCGATGCCCATGATGTTGACAATGAAGGGATCGGCGCCAAAGAGTCGCAACTGCTGCGCCATGAGGTAGGCCAGCACCACCCCGATCAGAAAGCCGACCAGCGCAGTGATGGGCAGCGCCGTCACGCCGAAGTGGTAGAGGTGGCCGGAGAAGTCGCGCCAGGGCCCCTGCAGGGGCCGACGCAACAGCTGGCCCATGTCCAGCGCGAGCTGGCCCACGAGGCGCAACATGCCAATGAGGTGCCCCAGCAGGCGCAAGATCTGCTCGCCCAGCATCCACCAGGCCTGGGCCAGCCCGCGCCGCCGGGCCGGCGGCAGGGGCACCGTGTAGCGCGCCACGCGCTCCAGCACAGCACGCTGGGCAGGCAGGGCTTCGAGAGCCTGCGGCCAGTGGCGGCCCCAGCTGTTCCAGAGCAGTTGTGCGCCCAGGTGGTCCAGGCGGGTAATCGGCCGCAGGTCCCAGGCCGACGCGGGCTCGCGCAGGGCTGGCGCCAAGTCGGCCCAGGACGCAGGATCGGCCAGCCGCGCCGCCGTCCAATGGCCCTGCAGCACTGCGGCCTGCCCCCCCGGCTGCGGCTGCCGGTGGATGCGGGGCAAGGTGTTGTCCATGGATACGGGCCTGTTCCCTACGGGGTGCAGCCTATGGTAAGCCCGAATTCGCCGCCACAATACGGGTCCATGGCATCCGCGCCACAGGAGACTGCATGAGCCCCACCCCCGCCACCGACGAACTGCGCATCGAAACCCGCGGCTCCGTGCTCTGGCTCACCATCGCCCGTGAGGCGCGCCGCAATGCGGTGAGCCATGGCGTTCTGGCCGCCATGGCGCACGCCATTGGCGACGCCCAAGGCCAGCGCGAGACTCGTGCCATCGTCATCACGGGCGCCGGCGACAAAGCCTTCTGCGCCGGCGCTGACCTGCAGGCCGACCAGGCCTTCACCACCGATTACTCCGAGCCCCAGGGCCATGTGGCGCGCGTGCTGCGCGCCGCGAAAGCCAGCAACGTGCCGCTGATCGCGCGCGTCAACGGCGCCTGCATGGCCGGCGGCATGGGCCTGCTGGCCATGTGCGACCTGGCCGTGGCTGCGCGCCATGCCGTCTTTGGCCTGCCCGAGGTGAAGGTGGGTGTGTTCCCGGCGCAGGTGCTCAGCGTGCTGCAGCATCTGGTGCCCCGGCGCAAGCTGGCCGAGCTCTGCCTCACGGGCGAGCCGCTTAACTCGGCCGAGGCTCTGGAATACGGTCTGGTCAATTACGTGGATGACGACCTGGACGGCAAGCTGCATTGGCTGCTGGATCGCCTGCTGGACAAGTCCCCGGCTGCCATCCGCCGCGGCTTGTACACCATGAAGAAAATCGAGGCCATGAGCTTTGAGGAGAGCATGTCCTTCACCGAAAGCCAGATTGCGCTCTTCGCGCTGACGGAAGACGCCCGGGAAGGCCAGGCCGCCTTCAAGGAAAAGCGAAAGGCGCTCTGGCCCGGGCGGTGAGGCGCCCAAAACTCGCCCAGGTTTGATATCGGTCCAATTACCGCGACGGTGCGGGCTTAGCATGGCGCCACAAGTTCACTCCAGTTAGAGACGCCATGGCATCGAGTGAAACTGCCAACAGCGCCGCAGCGCGCGAAGCCGTCAACATCTGCGGCCTGCTGGCTGCCCTCGCCGGCCTCCTCATCGTTATGCTGCTGCCACAGCCCGCCGGCCTGCCGGTGGCCGGGCAGATCATGCTGGGCCTGCTGCTGTTCTCCGTCATTCTCTGGGTGATTGAGGCCGTGGACTACGCCATCAGCGCTGCCCTCATCACTGCGCTAATGACCTTCCTTCTGGGCATGGCGCCCAATGCCGCCAAGCCCGAAACCGTGCTGGGCACCGGGCCCGCGCTCACGCTGGCCATGGGCGGCTTTGCCAACACGGCGCTCGCACTCGTCGCCGCGGCCTGCTTCCTGTAAGCGGGGATGACCATCACGGGGCTGGACAAACGCACCGCGCTCTTCATTCTCTCCAAAGTGGGTGCGCGTACCAATCACGTGCTGATCGGCGCCATCCTGGTCGGCATCGTGCTGTCCACCGGGATTGAGGCGATCAGCCGGGTACTGGTTGACCCCAACACGGCAGTGCCGGAACTGATCCGTGGTTCGGCCAAGCTGCTGGTGGAGGAGATCCGTCTGCTGGAGGCACGCATCGCCCAGGTGGAGCGGGAACTGGCAGCTGCGGCCAAACTGAGCCCAGCCTGCATCACGCTGATGAGCATTCCTGGTATCGGCCTGCTGACGGCCACTGCGCTGGTGGCGGCCACTTCGGGCGACGTGAGCCACTTCCAGGATGCGCGACACTTTGCCAGCTGGTTCGGGCTGACGCCACGCGAGTTCAGCTCGGGCAACTCCCGCTACCTAGGGCGTATCTCCAAGAAGGGGGATCGCTACCTGCGCATGCTGCTCACGCACGGCGCCAGGAGCGTGCTGCGCGCGGCCAAGGTGGCTACAGCGTCGGGCAAAGAGGTCTGCGGCGTGCGCCGCTGGGCGCTGGAGGTTCAAGGGAGAGCGAACCACAACAAGGCCGCCTGCGCGCTGGCCAACAAGCTGGCACGCATCTGCTACGCCACGTTGCGCGACAAGACGACCTTCGATGAAAACAGCCGGCTCAGCAGGAAGGTACACCGCCAAGCCTTTGTGATGCCGGCTTGAGCACAGACGAAAGATTTGAAGCTTCCCAATCTGCCTTTGCTTTCGAGTTGATCGACCATCATGGCCAACCGGGTTCCTCCCACACCGCAAGACGCCGATAACTCTTCCGGCTCTACAGCAGCCGCTTGTATTGATTGGCGCAGCGGTGACGCAGATTCCATGTCGGCACGGGACTTCAACGATCC